>NZ_CP143258.1:2270000-2916423 GCF_036320655.1 Porphyromonas pogonae | reverse complement strand
TTTCATTGCAAAAGTGGTGAATTATTTGTATCTTAGTAGTTGATAATCAATAAGATATAAACAAACAAAACACCACTTTATGAAAACAAATATAGTTGAAATTTTCTGTCTTACCGATGATTTTTCCAAACTTTTCGATACCTTGATTCAGCAAAGAACCCTTTGCGAAGGAAACAAAAAGCGAAGAAATCGCAAGTTTAGGATGTCCGATGCTGAAATCATGACTATTCTGATTCTTTTCCATCATTCGAGGTATCGCGATTTTAAGTCCTTTTATCTTCAATATATTACGCAACAATGTCATTCGGATTTTCCTTCGTTGGTCTCTTACAATCGTTTTGTGGAATTACAAAGCAAGGTGGCATTCAAACTAATTTCATTTCTCAATATGTGTTGTCTGGGCGAATGCACCGGTATCTCATTCATTGATTCCACACCTTTACGCACCTGCCATATCAAGCGGGCACACGGGCATAAGACCATGAAAGGATGGGCCCAAAAGGGCAAATGCAGTATGGGATGGTTCTATGGTTTCAAACTACATATTGTGATTAACGACCGGGGGGAAATCATTCAATATCAAATCACACCGGGGAATACGGATGACCGTGCTCCACTTAAAGGCGGAACCTTCACGAAGAAACTTTTCGGCAAACTTGTTGGCGACAGAGGATACATCTCACAAAGTCTTTTCGATAAGCTCTTCATTGACGACATACACATGATTACGAAGATAAAGAAAAACATGAAAAACACTCTGATGAGCCTTTATGATAGGATATTACTCAGGAAAAGAGCCCTTGTGGAAACCGTTAATGACCTACTCAAAAACGTTTGTCAAATAGAGCATACACGACATAGAAGCGTCAATAATTTCGCCATTAATTTGATTGCCGGCATAATTGCCTACAATCTGCTACCCAAAAAGCCGGAATTAAACCTAGAAATCATACACAATCCATCAACCCACTTAGTACACCTCGCTTAGACCGAACTCACGTTAAAACAATTGATCTTATAGGATAGGTCAACAGCCCTATTAGGATAAGTCAACAGACTTTGTAGCATAAAAAAGCCGACTCTACTTACAGAGTCGGCTTTTTTTGTAGGATGAAAAGGCCCGTGCATAAATCATATGCGGATATGCGATTGGACGGATGTTATAGAATCAGCCTGTGAGCCAATAATACTCCATCAAAGATGATGAAGCAATGCCACCTGTAACCCGTAGTCCCGGCTAAGGCCGAATAATACCGAGCAGGTTGAATAAGGTAAACAGAGGTGTAAATAAACCATGAAGAATATTACGGAGTAAGGAATATAGTACATCATCATCAAAAAAGGTATATCAAGTAAATAAAACAGCGCCACCACAAAGATACAACAAGCCCCCCCCCTTGTCAAGTCCTACTACCAACCATTACAGCGAATCTATCCACCCACACTACCACACCTCACAAAACTGACAAAATGATAGTTTCAGAGCCTTTCCTGATGTTTATGGTGCGAGAAAACCTTGATGATAAGAGGGGCTTGATGGTTCTTTTCCTGATATTCGTATTAGGAATCTAATGCTTCATTCAGTGAGACTTCTTTAATATCCCTGCTTTCATGTAAAATGAGTAAGAAGTAACACCCGATTTTTATCGATTTCCTGAAATAGAAGGATGTGAAGTTTTTATTTCTCAATTGAGTCGCCTGCAGAAATTAATCTGACAATATCTTTTTTTTGACCTTTTTTAACTTTTATGTTGTAATAATTAATTCTGTAATAATGTCGTTATCTGCATGTTGTTTGTTTGTCAGATGAGAACAGCCTATGGCGTATGGCATAGTCATAAAATAAAACCACCATCTGTGTACGTTAGATTATAGGAGCATGAGGTTATATACTTTCCCGGATAGTTATATTTACAGCAATGGTTATTCCGTTTTTATAAAAATGGATTTTATGAATGCTTTTTGGATTTAATATGATTATAATGTCCTTTTTTTGCATCATTATTAGCACATTATTTATATCTTGGTAATACCGGCTCTTGCTCTCCAATCAATATAACTGAACCAAGGTCGCCATCACCGGGTTTGCTTTTATTGAGGGGGGAGAACGTGGGATCAAACCGTTGTATATCATGCCCTAAGAAGGTATGTAAGATGTTGTATGATAAGAAATAATACATATATCTCGTGCCATACCTCCTTTTTTTGTATTTTTGTTTAATAATAAATTGGATTCAGACCATCTCAGAGTATAATCAATGAAAAAAATATATCTTTCTCAATGCTTTTTCATCGTCACGCTCTTTCTTTTGGTGACCAACATGCTCAGTGCTCAAGTGCAGCGCAAGCAAGTTTATATGAATTATATCACTCAACATACCGAAGAAGCCCAAAGGCAGATGGCTCGTTATGGTATACCGGCCAGTATCACTATGGCACAAGCTCTGGTGGAGACGGGTGCAGGTACGAGTTCTCTGGCTCGTGAGCACAACAATCACTTCGGGATCAAGTGCCACAGATCATGGGATGGCGGCAGGGCATTCAAGACTGACGATATGGAAAACGAATGCTTCAGAAGTTACAAGCATTGGAAAGATTCTTACGAAGACCACTCTAAGTTCCTACTTGTCAAAAGATATGAGAGGCTTTTTCGATTACGTGCCGACGACTATAAAGGTTGGGCAAAAGGATTGCAGGAATGCGGCTATGCCACTAACAAGGGCTATGCCAATATGCTTATCAAAATAGTGGAGGATTATGAGTTGTATGCTTTGGACAAGGGGGTCAAGGCCTCTTGGCAGGGTGGTCGTGGAGAGTATCGAGAAGCTCAGGCCGAAAAGACTCCCAGTACTTTCAAAGGTCCTAAAAGAGAAGCTTATCTGAGTTACGGACTACTCTATGTGATAGCTGTGGATCAGGATAGTTATGACCGTATAGCCCAAGATATGGGTATCCCGGCTAAGAAGATAGCCAGGTACAATGATACGCCTCTTGAATTTACCTTGAGGAAAGGGGATATTGTGTATCTCGAGCCTAAGCGATCTAAAGCGACTGCTCCTTACTTCGACTACGTGGTGAGGGTGGGCGACTCCATGCACAGTATAGCACAGCGTTACGGCATCAGGATGGAAAATCTTTACAAACTAAATAATAAGGATGGCGATTATATCCCTGAAGAGGGGGATGTGCTACGCCTTCGTTAAGCTACCCTATCAATAATAATGGACGAAAGATACATTCAACGAGGAGTGTCCGCTTCTAAAGAAGACGTTCACATGGCTATTAAAAATGTGGATAAAGGACTGTATCCTCAAGCTTTCTGTAAGATAATCCCGGACATCCTGGGCGGTGATGCCGAGTATTGCAATATCATGCATGCCGATGGTGCGGGCACCAAATCGTCTCTGGCGTATTTGTACTGGAAAGAGACAGGTGATTTATCCGTGTGGAAAGGAATAGCTCAGGATGCTCTTATCATGAATATTGACGACCTGCTGTGTGTGGGCGCCGTGGATAACATCCTGGTATCATCTACCATAGGGCGCAATAAGCTACTCATCCCCGGTGACGTAATAGCAGCAATCATAGGTGGCACGGAAGAGTTGCTCGCCGAGCTGAGAAGCATGGGGGTAAACGCATATTCTACAGGTGGGGAGACCGCAGATGTAGGTGACTTGGTTCGTACGATAATTGTGGATAGCACAGTAACGTGCCGCATGAAACGTGCCGATGTCATAGACAACGCCCGCATTAGCGGTGGTGATGTCATTGTGGGCTTGGCTTCGTACGGAAAGGCTTCTTATGAGAAACAATATAATGGAGGTATGGGTAGCAATGGCTTGACCTCCGCCCGCCACGATGTGTTTGGTCATTATCTGGCGGACAAATACCCTGAGAGCTATGATGCCGCCTTGCCCGATGACTTGGTTTACAGTGGCTCTGTCAAGCTTACTGACAAGGTAGAGGGTGTGGATATCAATGCCGGACAACTCGTGTTATCTCCCACACGCACTTATGCCCCCGTAATCAAGAAGCTGCTTGATATGATGCGTCCATGTATCCATGGTATGGTGCATTGCTCGGGTGGTGCTCAAACGAAAATCATGCACTTTGTGAAAAACAAACGTGTCATCAAAGATAATCTCTTCCCGGTGCCTCCGCTTTTCGAACTTATCAGAAAAGAAAGCGGTACGCCTTGGAAAGAGATGTATAAAGTCTTCAATATGGGACATCGCATGGAGATCTATGTGTCGCCCGAAGACGCCCCGAAAGTTATTGAAGTATCCGAAAGTTTTGGCATCCCGGCACAGATAGTGGGTCGAGTAGAGGATGCATCGGAGAATAGTTTGTTAATCCGTTCACCTTACGGTGATCTTAATTATTGATGAATGGCTGCGGAAAACGATTTAATATCGCGTATAGAAGGCCTTGAAGCTCGTTTTGAAGAAGTATCTACTCTCATTACCGATCCCGGAGTGATAGCAGACCAAAAGCGGTTTGTAAAGTTGGGGAAGGAATACCGTGATCTCGAAAAGATCCTCGACAAAGGCAAGGAGTATCGTCTATTACTCGCCAATATTGCCGAGGGACGTGAAACACTGGAGTCCGAAAGTGATCAGGAATTGCGTGCTATGGCCCGTGAGATGATGCAGGAAGCGGAGCAGCAACTCCCTACTTTGGAGGAAGAGATCAAAATGCTATTGGTGCCTGCCGACCCGCAGGACGAGAAGAATGCCGTAGTGGAAATCCGGGGTGGAACCGGTGGTGACGAAGCTGCTATCTTTGCCGGTGACCTCTTCAAGATGTATACACGCTATTGTGAAAATAGAGGCTGGCAAACGGAAGTGACCAGTTTTACCGAAGGTACTGCCGGCGGTTATAAAGAGGTCGTGTTCAATGTGACCGGCGAGGGGGTGTACGGTATACTCAAATATGAGTCCGGTGTACACCGCGTGCAACGTGTACCTGCTACCGAAACCCAAGGTCGTGTACATACCTCAGCAGCTACTGTGGCTGTACTGCCCGAAGCTGATGAAGTGGACGTAGAGATCAACCCTGCCGACGTGGAGATGCAAACATCTCGCTCGGGAGGTGCAGGAGGACAGAATGTAAATAAGGTGGAAACCAAGGTGCAACTCACGCACAAGCCTACGGGTATCGTGGTGGTGTGCCAGCAAGCTCGCTCGCAACTCGCCAACCGTGAGTTGGCTATGCAGATGTTGAGAACCAAAATATTCGATATCGAGCTGGCCAAGCATAATGATGCTATCGCTGCCAAGCGTAAGACTATGGTGTCTACGGGTGACCGCTCAGCCAAGATACGCACCTACAACTATCCGCAGGGACGTGTGACAGATCACCGCATCAATCTCACTTTATACAACTTGTCGGCTGTAATGAACGGTGAGATACAAGAGATCATCGATCAGCTCATCGTGGCTGAGAATGTAGAGAGGATGAAAGAAGCCGAATTATAAACAATGAAAATAAATACTTATAGAAAACATATTTACCACTTGAATATATATAACTATGACTAAGCAAGAGCTGTTTGAGAATATTTGTCGCAAGAAGTCTTTCCTGTGTGTAGGACTTGATACGGATATTCGCAAGATACCGGCGCATTTACAGACCGAAGATGACCCCATCTTTGCATTCAACAAAAAGATCGTAGATGCCACGGCGCAGTATTGTGTTGCGTACAAGCCCAATATGGCTTTTTATGAATGTATGGGAGCTTTCGGGGTACAGGCATTTGAGAAAACGGTAGAGTATATTCGAGAGAATTATCCTGATCAGTTTATCATTGCCGATGCCAAACGTGGCGATATAGGTAATACCAGTGATATGTATGCCCGTAGCTTCTTTGAGCATCTCAAGGTAGATGCAGTGACGGTGTCGCCTTATATGGGCTCGGATAGTGTGACGCCATTCCTCCAATACCCCGGCAAGTGGGCTATATTGCTTGCTCTTACTTCCAATGAAGGGGCCCAAGACTTTCAGTTGGTGCCAGATAATCAGGGTGAGTACTACTTTGAGAAAGTGCTCAGGGTATCCAAGTCATGGACCAATTCAGACCAACTGATGTATGTAGTGGGAGCGACCAAAGCTTCGATGCTCGAGCGTATCAGGATGATAGTTCCGGATAAGTTTCTACTGGTACCCGGAGTGGGATCTCAAAACGGAAGTCTGGAAGAAGTGGTGAAGTATGGACTGAACGATACATGCGGCTTGCTCGTAAACGCATCACGCAGTATCATCTATGCGGATAAAACGGAGCGCTTTGCTTCCCGTGCGGCTGAAGAAGCTGCAGCGTTGAAGCGTCAGATGGAAGACGCTCTGATCAAATATAATCTGATTGAAGCATGAAGATAGAATTTACAGCAGGGCAGGTAGCTCAGTTACTTGGAGGCACTGTTGAGGGCAATGCTGACGTAAAGCTGAGTAACTTTGGCAAAATCGAAGATGCTGCCGAAGGTGAGATTACTTTCCTTGCCAATAATAAATATGAGCATTATATCTACGATACCAAAGCCTCGGCCGTATTGGTCAATGAAAATTTTACTCCTCAAAAAGCTATAGATACTACACTCATCAGGGTCAAGGACGCTTATGCGGCTTTGGCCGAACTTTTGCAACGGGTGCAGACCATGCAGACAAGAGAACGCAAAGGGGTGGATGATACCGCGCGTATTGACCCTTCCGTACAGCTCCCCGAGGATATTTATATCGGAGCGTATGCTTGTATTGAAGCCGGAGTAGTATTGGGCAAGGCTGCCAAAATATATCCACATGTATTTCTTGGCGAAGGTGTGACCGTAGGTGAGGGTACTGTGATAAATCCTCATGTAACGGTTTATCATGGATCCTCTATAGGTAAGAAGTGCATCGTGCATGCCGGCGCCGTTATCGGTGCTGATGGTTTTGGCTTTGCACCTGAAGCCGATGGTTACCACAAGATACCTCAGCTCGGAGGAGTAATCATTGAGGATGATGTAGAGATAGGAGCTAATACCTGTGTGGATCGTGCCGTGATGGGCAATACCGTGGTGCACAAAGGGGCTAAACTGGACAATCTTATTCAGATAGCACACAACTGCACCGTAGGGGAACACACGGTGATGGCGTCTCAGGCGGGCATGGCCGGATCTTCACACATCGGGCAGTGGTGCCAGGTGGGAGGTCAGGTAGGTATCTCGGGACACGTTACTATCGGCAACAAAGTCGGTTTAGGTGGTCAAACGGGTATCTTGAGTAATGTGAAGGACGGATCAGTACTGCTGGGATCGCCGGCAATGAATGCACGGGAAGCTATGCGAGCTTATGTATATCTGCCCAAACTTCCTGAAATAGAGAAAAGATTACGATCTTTAGAAAAACAAATAGAAACAAATAAGTAAAGTAAATACGATATGCAAAAGCAACAGACCATCAAAGAAAGTTTTAGCTTGGAAGGCAAAGGCCTGCATACGGGATTGACAATACATATTACTTTCAACCCCGCGCCTGACGGTACAGGATGTGTCATCAGACGCACCGATCTTGACCCCGTAGTCGAGATACCGGCTTTGGCCGAATATGTGTGCGGCACGGAAAGAGGTACCGTATTGTCAAAGGATGGTGTTTCGGTAAGTACCATTGAGCATGCTATGGCTGCTTTGTATGCTATGGGTGTAGACAACTGCATTATTGATGTCGATGCTCCCGAGTTTCCTATCCTGGACGGTAGCGCCACAGCGTATGTGGAGGCAATCAAGAAAGTAGGTCTCGAAGAGCAGAAATATCCGCGCGAATATTATATAGTCAAAAAGCGTCAGGAAGTAATAGGCACCAACGGATCACGGATCATACTGCTACCCGATGAAAAGTTCGGAATAGATGTCCACATTTCATTTGATTCATCTGTCCTGTCCAATCAGTATGCAGTATTAGATGATTTGGCTGACTTCGATGAGCAGATATCCAAAGCCCGTACATTTGTTTTTGTGCGTGAGATCAAGCAACTCCTTGCCCACGGGCTTATCAAGGGCGGAGACCTCGACAATGCATTGGTGATCTATGACGAGCCTCTGGAGCAGTCCGAGCTCGACAATCTCAGCGACCTCATGGGAGTAGCACGCAAGCAAGTGCAAGATCTGGGATATATAAACAACAAGCCTTTGCAGTTTGTCAATGAACCGGCAAGGCACAAGCTCCTTGACGTATTAGGCGATCTGGCTCTTATCGGACGCCATATACAAGGGCGCATCATTGCTTTCTGCCCTGGACATAAGATCAACAATCAGATGGCGGCTGTCCTTCGCAAGGATATCAAATTGAATGAGTCACAAGCTCCCTCATACAATCCCAATATAGAGCCTTTGATGGATATCAATCGTATCAAAGAGTTACTGCCGCACCGTTATCCCTTCCTTCTTGTGGATAAGATTATCGAGTTTGGTACTGATTATATTGTGGGGGTAAAGAATGTTTCCGGCAATGAGCCTTTCTTCCCCGGCCATTTCCCTGAAGAGCCTGTAATGCCCGGCGTACTACAGGTCGAGGCTATGGCTCAGGTAGGAGGCCTATTGGTGCTCAATAGTGTCGATGATCCTGAGAAGTACTCTACTTATTTCCTCAAGATAGATAATGTAAAGTTCCGTCAGAAAGTAGTTCCCGGCGATACTTTGATTTTCAAACTGAGGATGATTTCCGAGATGCGTCGAGGTGTAGCGAATATGAGAGGGTTGGCTTTCGTTGGCGATAAGTTAGTGTGTGAAGCTGAGTTTATGGCTCAGATAGTCAAAAACAAATAAAAGATTGACTCTAATGTCAGAGAATTTAATAAGCCCCATGGCGCAAGTGCATCCTAATGCAAAATTAGGTAATAACGTAAAAGTGGAAGCATTTGCCGTCATCGAAGACAATACGGAAATAGGTGATGATACAGTGATTCACCCTCATGCTATAGTGCGCTCAGGTGCTAGAATAGGACACCACTGCAATATACACCCCGGAGCAGTGATAGCGGGCATTCCCCAGGATCTTAAGTTCCAAGGCGAGTACAGCGAGGCTTTTATAGGTGATTATACTACCGTGCGAGAGTGCGTTACCATAAACCGTGGCACAGCCTCCAGGGGCAAAACGGTAGTGGGGCGCCACTGCCTTCTCATGGCCTATAGCCATGTCGCTCATGACTGTATTGTGGGGGATCATGTGATCATCGGTAATGCTACTCAGGTGGCAGGTGAGGTCGAGATCGACAATCACGCTATCATAAGCGGTGGAGTGCTCATTCACCAGTTTGTCCGAGTAGGGCAGCATGTCATGGTACAGGGCGGTTCCAGAACATCCAAGGATATACCTCCCTATGCCTTGGTTGGTCGTGATCCCATTGCATACTGTGGTATCAACATCGTGGGATTACGCCGTAGAGGCTTTAGTAACGAGCAGATATTCATGATCAATGATATCTATCGTAAGCTTTACCAGAGCGGGCTCAATAATACAGAAGCATTGGAAGAGATAGAGCGTGAGTGCCCTGATAGCTATGAGCGTAACCTCATTCTCGACTTTATCAAATCATCGCAGAGAGGTATTGTCAGAGGTACTATGGACTAATCTCATCACCATCATACCTATATAAATTCATAGTGGAATGAAAAAGATATTTACGGGCGGACAAATTGCCGAATTGGATCGTTTTACCATCAAAAACGAACCTATTCCGGAGATCGAATTGGTAGAACGTGCCGCACGTTCATTTGTCTACGAATTTAACAGGCACTACATGCCACGTCGCAATGACGTGTATGTCTTCGCAGGTATGGGCAATAATGGGGCCGATGCTCTGGCAGTATCAAGGATGCTGCTGGAAGACAGCTACACCGTGTATACTTTCCTCTTCAATACTCAGGGAAAACTCACGCCCGAGTGCGAGGAAAATCGCATGAGACTTCTGGAGACACACGGTTGTCACCTGGATGAAGTGATCAATGAATTCAATCCGCCCGAAATGCGTGCGGGCAGTATCATCATAGACGGACTCTTCGGTACAGGACTCAATAGACCTCTCGAGGGCGGTTTTGCCGGTTTAGTGCAGTTTATCAACGAGAGCGGTATGGAGGTCGTAAGTATAGATATACCCTCCGGGCTTTTCTCTGAGGAAAATCTGGGCAATAATCCCAAAGCCATAGTGCATGCCACACGCACGTTTACCTTCGAGTACCCCAAGCTTGCTTTTCTCATGTCCGAAAACGCCCCTTTCGTCGGGAAGTGGCAGGAGGTATCCATTGGGCTGAGTGATGAAGGTAAAGCGGCTATTAATGCATCCTTTTTCCTTGCTACCGATTTGGATATGGCTCGTGCATTAGAGCCCCGTAAGACATTTAGTCATAAATACAATTTCGGCCATGCTCTGCTTGTAGCTGGCAGTAGGGGTAAGATGGGCGCGGCATGCTTGTCTGCCAAGGCAGCTTTGCGAAGCGGTCTGGGAATGCTCACGGCACATGTGCCTGCTTGCGGTGAGGTGATTATGCAGATCTCCGTACCCGAAGCTATGGTTCAGATTGACAAGGACGAGAGTAGTATCTCAGGGGTTACCGACCCGCAGAAGTATAGTGCGGTAGGCGTGGGGCCTGGCCTCGGCAAGAGTAGCTTGTCACGCACCATGCTTAGGGAACTGCTTTGCTCCGTTACGAAGCCTATCGTGTTGGATGCTGATGCCCTCAATATCATAGGCGAGGATCGTAATCTCCTTGATATATTGCCTCCCGGAAGTATACTCACGCCGCATGCTCGTGAGTTGGAGCGGCTCACTACTTTTTGTGACAATGACTATGATCGCCTGTGTCAGGCAAGAGCTCTTGCTGCCAATCACAATATATACGTTGTGCTCAAAGGTGCTTACAGCGCTACATGTATGCCCAGCGGTAATGTAGTGTTCAATACTACGGGCAATCCCGGTATGGCGTCGGGTGGTAGTGGCGATGTGCTTCTCGGTATTATCACCGGCTTGTTGGCTCAGGGCTATCCATCTGCCACGGCAGCCGTCTTGGGCAATTACTTACATGGATTGGCAGGAGATATCTATGCCGGTCAATGCTCCCAGCAAAGCCTTATTGCAGGTGATATTGTAGAGTGTATTGGTAAGGCTTACAAGCAACTGACTGCTAATTAGTCATTGTGCCTATATACAGTACGTTGCAGTTTGTTTACATACAGCATGCCATACACTGTGAACTACTTGTCCCAACGTTATGAACAAGTTATCCACAGTTTAGGACTGCCCAATATATAATTATCCACAATGATGCTGTCGTTGTGGATAACTTTTTTACCCTTGTTTGAAGGAATGGTATGGTTTCTCCACAAAGAACGTTTAGAATATGGTAATGGACTTTACATTTTTGGTAAAGGGAAGAGGGGCTGAGATAATGTTTTTGCATGAAGACGTCAGCACTGAAGCATGTTCGTTTGGAGAAGAGGGTAGTGGCTTGATATTTTAACTCTGATCGCTATTATACCTTCATATGAAAATATGATGAAGGTTATACGTGAAAGTGTAATCGAAAAGGGGGAAATAACATCAATCGCCGGATTTTCTTATTCCTCAAGAGATATAAGTTCATATGATTATCTCTCATTGCTATTTGGCCAAACAACGAATTTGGAAACGTTTTTTGGGATTCCACAAAATGCTAAGCTAAATAAGACTTGTGTGGTCGTAGATATCAAGAAAAGCTTTTTCGACATATCAATGGATTATCCAGATGATGGAAAATTACACGGCAAAGACCCTGAAGTAATAAAGCGAGTAGATGAACTGATCTATGTATCATCTCTGATATTTGGAAAGAGAATAACGATGTTAGTAGAAGCTGATATACCGAGTTCTGACTTAAAAGGTGCAATCCAAGAGGCTTTAGAAAGTAAGGCTAACCTTAGTAACAGAAGCAAAGCTATCCTGTCAAATTCAAATATTAAAATAACAGTTTTAGGTCGCTTGTCACTTCCCGAATCAAAAAACGGTAATCCACTCTCAGCTATTATGGAGTATATAAATAAGCCAGTAACAATTGATGATTTCGGAATTCCAATCAGTTTCCAAGGAACCTATGTAAAAGACGGTTCTGTCTTTGAAAACAAATTCTAGCATAATAAAGATATCCAAGACATAAATTATCTCATACATAAAAAGAATACCTCAGAAAAAAGCTTTTTGAGCTAAATCTTAATTACAGTATAAGTTGTCTTATATCCTTTATTGCTATTGAGTAAAGCTAAGCCGGAAAATTCTTGATCAAGGAGAAGAATAGACTTAGCTCTGGCATAGAGCTTAAAGTGATATTTACCTTATCTGAACCTTTGAAATGTATAAGATGAGAGCCGAAGTAATGTACACAATTACCTAATGAGCCTCTATCAGGCTCGTGAAAGGGTGAAGTTAAAAACAGAAGAAAATGTCTTTGTGTAGGCTACTTCGGTCGGATTATACAAAGTATAGCCTGTCCTCTACGGGATACCGTCATGAACGATGGAGATATCCAATTCAATGTATGCCAGAAATTTAGAATTCTATGCTACCTCTAGATAATATTGTCATCATAAAAAGCAGACGTTTAATCTATAGGGGTCAGTATTTTCGGATATACTGTAGACAAAAAAGCGTGATACCTCTTGACAAAGGGGGATGCGATGTTGTATCTTTGTGGGTATAGGAACTACAAATGCTTTGATAAAAACTCAGATATGAATGGATCAGCTTATAACAGGATATTACGGATTGCACACAAATATTTTTGTGTGAGCTACCACCATAGACTGAAGCAAAGTGCAGAACTTACATATTGTCAATTTACAGTCGTAACCCTAAAATATCAAACTGTCAAAATAGAGTAGAAAAATTTATTTTATCCACATAATATCCGCAAACAGATGCTTACATAGTACTGTTTGCGGTTTTTTTTACTTTTTCTAAAAGAGCCTATTTCCTTAGTTAAACCACGACACTTTCTTAACTGTAAGACAAATTTATTTTAACTAAGAGACTGAATTTTCTTAGTTAAGAGAGTCTCGAAATGTAGTTATAAAGAGATGATATCTTAGTTAAAAGAATAGAACAAGTATGTTACAATACAGAAATACTCATTACGATAGTTTTTGTGTAAATCAAAAAGAAAGATAATTTCGCTTAAAAAGAAATAAATGACATATTAAACATCGTAATGCTGTCAATAAGGTACCGTGCTGGATTTTATTTGTCGACAACCGGATACCTCCTAAATTGACAAAAAGAAAGAGTACTCAAAAAAATATCACACAAATGGATCGTTGGTATGGCAATAACTATTCATGCCAATCTATCCAAACTATCTATTAATTAAAGTGATAAGTTGCAGCAAGAACCTGTGATAGATATGCTTTAATGAGAGAAGGAGTATTCTTTTTGACAGACTGTGTATCATCTCTGATAACCAATTGATTCAACTGCATAGATGAGATCTTTTTCTGCAATTAACCTATCATGTAGAAATAAATTATACTCATTTATTGTGATGTTTCGAGATCATATTACCTAATAAGAATGATTGCCAGAACTTTCTTTTCAAAATAAATTTGTGGCCATGACACTGTGGTTCTATTATGAGCTAAGAACCTGTGATAAACAGACTTTATAACCACTAACCTAATGAATATAATCGCCAAGTGCTCTCTTTTTGGAATATTGCTTTTACTCTGCACGTCTCTTATGGGCAAGCAACCCGGCACGGTAGTTTACAGCCTGAAAATCCTTGACAAAAACACCAAAGATCCACTGCCCTATGCAACTTTGCGAATATATGACGACAAAGGAGGCAAAGGATATAGCTGTAACAAGGATGGAGAGTTATCAATAGAACTGACAAGTGGCAAGAAACATACATTGATGGTAACCTATGTAGGGTATAAAAAGATAGTTCAAGAGATACTCCCCCAGAGCAATAAACGTATGGTAGTGTATATGACTCCGGACAATACAATGCTCAATGAAGTGATGATCACTGCATCAGAATCCAAAGGGATGAGCAGTGCTTCCGTGATCAACAAGGATGCCATGCGGCACCTGCAACCCTCAAGTTTTTCAGATATTATACAGTTACTTCCCGGTGGTAGATCTCGGGATCCTTTGCTTACGGTGCCCAATGCTATACACATCAGGGAGATTCCTACAGGCGATGAAAACTATGCGACCTCATCGTTGGGTGTTTCTTTTCTGATCGACAACATGCCCGTAAGAGAAGATGCCAACATGCAAGTAGTGCGAGGTGCAACGGACTATCTGTTTAAGAAAAGAAAGTTTATCAACAAAGGAGTGGATATGCGCACCATATCTACTGACAATATTAAAAGTGTAGAGATCATTCGGGGTATACCTTCTGTGCAATACGGCAATCTCACCAGTGGACTCGTCAAGATAAAACGTAAGCGTGACATGGAAGATATAGAAGCCCGCTTCAAAGCGGATATGAGCAGCCGGTTGTTTTATCTGGGTAGTGGAACCAATAACTTGTGGAGAAATTTCAATCTGTCGGGAGGTATAGATTATTTATCGGCAAAAGCCGATCCCCGCAATGTGCGCGAAAATTACCAAAGAATCACAGGCTCACTACGAGGAACCAAAACTTTCTACATAGGAGATGCAAGCCTGCAATGGCAATCTAATGTAGACTATACATTGTCCATAGACGACGAAAAAGTGGATCGAGACCTGATGCATAGCTATATCGACTCTTACCGCTCGTCATACAACAGGTTTGCCGTAGGTCATACATTAGAATACCAAAACCCCAAGAATAAATGGCTTCAGGATATTACGTTAGATTTTTCTTTCAGCACCCAACACGATCGCATCGATGTGGTAAAATATGTAGAGATCAGCGAGATAACACCTCTTTCCAACACAATGAAGCCGGGCGAACACGATGGTAAATATCTCACTGAAGCGTATACTTCAAATTATGCAGTAGACGGTAAACCTATTTATATAAATACCAAGCTCACGGGAGAGTCAAGACTTAACTTCAATAAGGTGGAAAATAAGTTGATATGGGGAGTAGAATGGCAATATGATGTAAATAAAGGAAAGGGCGAACTATTCGATATGGAAAAACCTCTGAGTCCTCGTATGGGCATAAGACCTATCAACTTCCATGATATACCTGCCGGGAATGAACTCTCTTTATTTGCGGAAACCAATACCTCTGTTCCCATAGGCAATAATATCCTTACCATACAGGCAGGGCTACGTAGTCTTTCCATCTTAAACCTTGATAAACAATACACCATGTACAAAAAAGTGTATTGTGATCCCCGATTGAATATTAAATGGGATTTCCCATCATGGAGCATTATAGGAAATCCCCTCCAAGTATCATTGTACGCAGGCATAGGCTGGAACAGCATGGCTCCCACAATAGCACAGTTATATCCTCTAAAAAGCTATTACGACCTCATAGAGCTCAACTACTTTCACACCAATCCCGATTACAGAAGGCTTTATCTCAAAACTTTTATCATACCGGGTCAAAGCGAGAAATTACAGCCAGCCCGAAATCTGAAAAAGGAAGTAAGAGTAGATGCAAGCTGGAAAGGTTATAACCTATCCATGACCTATTTTGTAGAAGATATGAAAAGCGGATTCAGACCCACTGCCGATCTCTCGTTTCTTTCCTACAAACGCTTCCATACGAAAGATCTCGACCATGCACATCTCACTGAGCGCCCCGATATAAATGTATTGCCTTTCTCTGAAGAGTCTTATGTAGCCTTTGTACCCAATACTTCAAACGGAAGCCGCACACTCAAGCGAGGTATAGAATTCATGGCATACACTCCCAGATATCCCAAAATCTACACTCGTTTTACTTTTTCCGGAGGATGGTTCAGGACCACTTACCGCAATAGCCAGGCACAGTACTATAGACCCGACATCGTGCTGAACGGCAAGGAATATAAATATGTAGGAGTATACAATGATTTAGAAGGTAATGTATATGAAATGCTCAATACCGATTTCAGAATAGATACACATATTCCACAACTCGGGCTCGGCGTGTCACTATCACTAGGAAGCGAGTGGATGCGAAGCTCAGAATCTCTGCCGATATCAAGATATCCCAATTACTATATTGATAGCAAGTTCGTCCAACATAACTATACGGAAGCAGATGCACAAGACCTTTATTTGCAATGGCTGCGCAGAAATAATGTATCATCACCCAAAACGCATATCCCCATGGAAAGCAACATAAACCTCAAAGCCACTAAATATCTTTTTGAACGAAAGCTGGAAATTGCCCTTTTCGTAAACAGGATAGTTAATTATGCACCACCTTACAAGCAGCTCGATATGACTATAAGACGAAGAAAGAGTCCATACTTCGGCATGGAGATGAATGTTAAGATTTAAGAGACATTATAAACTATGAAACCTATAACCAATATACTATGCCTCTACAGTATACTTCTTCTCATCATGGGGCTGAGCTCTTGTAAAGAATATACTGAAGATGAGATCATGAGCGAAGCATCCATTGCCTTTGACTTACCGAAGGGAATACTTCCGGAACGCTTGCATCTCGAAATGACTTGCACTAACATCAATAGCAAACTGCAATTTACCAATAACAACATCACAACTGACCAAGTAACACAGAGACTCGTACAAGGTATATACATCATACTCATAGAAGGTGTGATGGTATATAACGAGAATGGAGTAGAAAAAAGCTGCAGACTCAGAGGATACAAGGAGAATATCCATTTCCTGAGACAGAAGGAAGACATCCGCATAGAGGTCATACAATTAAAGATATGAATAAAGGAGTGAAGAATGAATAAAAGATTAATATTACTTTTATTGTCGACAATCTGTGCCAATATGCTCCTGAGAGCACAAGGCAAGCAAGCTACCCAAGACCAAGCTTATACTCTGATACAATCTGTGATGCACAGGTATGACTGCTATAGGAGCTTCTTGTCCGCGGCGACCGGCAATCCTGCACAACAAGGATACAAATATCCGTCCGGCTTATCCTCTTTCTATATTAAAGGAGATATAAAAGCAAGCAAATATCCTGTTTTTTATCAACAAGGAACGGGACACAAGGGATTGCTGTTCGAAGCTCAATCATATCTCAAACGTAAAAAGAATACACACTTATGGGGAGCAGCTCACTATAATGTCCAACACAAAAAGAATCTATCCTGGATCAGCAGTGCAGATGTAGAGATACTTTACCCATATTTCCTGGCTGATACGTTGGGCGGAGACCTCAGAGCTGAGGAATATGCCTTTCAAGGCGGATATTCAAAACAATGGGTAAAATGGAGTATTGGCGGGGAAGTCAATTATAGAGCATCTCAGGAGTATAGGACAGAAGATCCGCGTCCCCGCAACATTGTATCAGACCTGAACATAAAAGCAGGAGGCGCTTTCCTGTTATCAGATTCATATAATATAGGTCTCACGATAAAATACGGGGCTTATCAGCAACGAGGCGATGTGACGTTTTACAAAGAAACAGGCGGAATATCAGAGTTGCAAATGGATGGACTGGGGAGCCATTACGAAAGATTTGACGGCACAAAGTCTGATCTGTGCTATGAAATGTCCACGGTGCAAACATCACTAAACCTGCTCCCCATCAACAAAAAAGGATTCGATCTTAGCATCACTTACTCTCACACTGTGCTGGAAAGAATTATGTACGGGCTCAACCAAGCTCCTATCAACAGCTATTACAAGCATAGTTTACCGGTACGATTGGCTTACGTCAAGGATGGTACAAGCACTTTCTTCAGCGCAGGAATAATGGGAGAGTACAGTCATAAACAAGGTCGCAATAACATCATCAGTGAAAGCACAAAAGGAGAATACCTCCCTGTAGGGCATTTGCCGATGTATGCAGAGGAGTCTATGCACTCATCCGTATTTGCCTCTTATGCCTCCAAAGGAAAATCCGTAACATGGGACATAGCTCCCCGCATAGGAATAAGACATCTCAGCATGGAATATCTGTACCCTCACAGAAAACTTTTGCTCGGAAATCTGAATACTCATATGAGTTCAGGGATAACCTTGCATAAAAACAAATACATACTCCGTAGCGAGATTGGAGTGATGTACGATCACTGTTTTCGTCACACCCTCTCGGTACCAATCGGATTACTAAAGCCTTTTGAAAATAGATATCTGCACACCACTTTTGGCAGAATATCATCGAATCAATGGGCTATAAGTTGCTCAGAATCTTTCCATCTACAACTGAGCAAGAACCTGATCCTCTATACTACTCTCTTTGTGCAGGGACGTTTCTATTCGGACAAGAATAGAAGTTGCTCAAGCTCATTATCTTTTGGAATAAACTTCTAACAAAATCAAAGAAAATGAAGAAATCTTTACTCCCATTATTATTAGTCTTCCTGGCATTAGCTTCATGCCAAAAAGAAGACGTTATAGACATGACTCCGCAGGCATTGGAACTTAAACTGGCAGGTCCAGTAGATGTAAAAAATGCCTTATTCAAGAAAGTAGAAGCCAAGATACTTAACCTTGAAACAGGTCAAGAAGTATCGGTACCGACAGACAAGATCGAAGGCAACACTCTGAAATTGGAGCTGACTCCCGGCAATTATAAGGCAAAAGTAAAAGCCGATATGCAATTCACGAAACTGAAAGGCGAGCTTGCGGAAACAACTCTTACGAGTGAAATATCTTTTAAAATAACAGCGGGTAATACCTTGTCCGAAACGATGACATTTATGTACCGGCCATCAACACAGGGCTTTGTGATAGAAGAAATATATATTGGTGGTAGTATATATCCCAGCCGTGTACCATACAATGAGGATAAATACATCATTATTACCAATAACTCGGACGAAACGCTCTATGCTGATCAAGTAGCATTCTTTGAAACAGAATTCCAGACAATTGACAAACAGGATTATAAACCAAACATCATAGATAAAGCAATCGCTTTGAAAGCCATCTATTGTATCCCCGGCAAAGGAACCGATCATCCGGTAAAGCCCGGTAAATCAATCATAGTATGCGAAGGTGCTATTGATCATACCAAAATATGTGCATCTGCAGTAGACTTGAGCAAAGCCGATTTCGAATGGTATGATGCGGAGGTAAGTGGCATGGCAGAAGTGATCAATAATCCGCAAGTCCCGGATATGATAAACTATTATAGCGCCACAGCTCTGGCATGGTCACTGGACAATAAAGGAGCCACGACATTTGGTTTGGTCAAGCTTCCGATCTCCCAACAAGAATATCTTGAAAAGTATAAATATGATTATGAATATGACTTTTATGGTGCTCACTTTGAAAACAGTTGCTACAAAATACCTAATGAATGGGTATTAGATGCTGTAAATGTAAGCATAGAAACAGAGTTCCAATGGTTGCCCATAACCCCTTCTTTAGATGCGGGATGGACTTGGGTAAGCAAGATATTGTTAGACGAAAATAGATATGGATATGGTATCAAACGCAAATTGGTAGAACCGCAACCCCAGGGCAGAAAATTTCTGGTGGATACCAACAACTCTACCAAAGACTTTCTTCCTCACGAAAAACCTTCATTGAAAACCAAACCAATTGCTGATTATAAATAAAAGATACCATGAATAAGATTATAAAATACAGTTTCATCATCATCACAGCTTTATCATTAGGAAGCTGTCAAGACGAGGCTCCTCAGCCACAACCACAACCGCATATCGCATTTTCGGAATTAAAGGTGACTACAGATTTTGAAGAAGTGACTTTGCAAGTTGTAATTACGAACAAAAATACTCCAGAGAATGCTACATGTGGGTTTGTACTTTCTACACAACACAATCCCACTATACAGGACACACGAGTGGAGGTACAGAAAGATGATACAACCTACAAGGCAAAATTGAAAAATCTGGAGGAGAAAAAGACCTATTATATCAGAGCATACATGCAAAAATCGATCACAGAATATGCCTATAGTGATGAAGTTTCATTTACTACACCGGCATTGAAAGATCGCCCCACGATAATGATCAAAGGAGGAAGCTATATGATGGGTAGTCCCAAAGATGAGCCGGGATTTCCCGAGTGGCATGTAAACCGGGATGAATGCCCTATGCATCAAGTGACTTTAAAAGATTTTCGGATAGATGCCAAAGAGGTCACTTATGAACAATATTGCAAATTCCTCAATACCATACTCGAAAATCCTGATAACGATAAAGGAATAAAACTACCCAAAGATATCATCTCATGGATTTATACAGGCAAAAACGGATCTCCCGATTGTGGTATCCAGTTCGACGGAAAGAAATATATTGTAAAGGAGGGTAAAAACGAGTATCCTGCAGGATGGATACGTTTTCCGGGAGCAGTGGCTTATGCCAAATGGGTAGGAGGGCGTCTGCCTAGTGAATCTGAATGGGAATATGCATCACTGGGCGGTAATCAATCAAAAGGATATAGATATGCCGGAAGTAATGACATTGAAGAGGTAGCATGGTATGAGCTAAACAGTGGAGACAAAGTACATCCCGTAGCACAAAAGAAGCCCAATGAACTGGGATTATACGATATGAGCGGTAATGTGGGAGAATGGTGCGAAGATACCTATCACCTCGAAGATGTAGGTTACCAAGGGGCCCCCAATGATGGATCGGCATGGACTGAAGGCGGACGCGGACATATCATAAGAGGAGGATCATTTCAAAGTGAAAAATGGGATTGTCGCTCAAAATACCGCACATACAATGCTTGGTATTATTGCGGACATAATGTAGGCTTCAGAGTAGTATATGACATCAAATAATAACAAAATAGCCTATTCATGCAAGATATCGTGATTGAATGCAAAGATCTCGCATACAGCTATGGTGACAGACTGATATACGAAAATTTGTCGTTTAAGGTTCCTCAAGGAAGTATTTTGGGGTTATTGGGTAAAAACGGAACCGGCAAAACCACCACAATTAATCTGCTGAACGGCTATCTCAAACCATATCAAGGTGAGTGTCTTCTCTTTGGAGAAGATGCTCGCTCCTTGTCTGTCACAACACGCCGAAAAGTAGCATTATTACTTGAAGGGCATATTCAATATTCTTATATGAACATCCGGCAGATAGAACGTTTTTATGCACCGTTTTATCCTGAATGGGATGCAAGTATTTACTATGAACTGATGGGTAAGATGAGTATCAAACCAACACAAAAGATATGTAAGATGTCTTGTGGACAAAGATCCCAGGTTGCTTTGGGACTTATCCTGGCACAAAACGCCGATCTATTCATATTGGATGATTTTTCTCTCGGCCTGGATCCCGGCTATCGGCAGCTTTTTATTGATTATCTCTACGACTATGTCAAAGCGGAGAGCAAAACGGTCTTTGTTACATCTCATATTATACAAGATATGGAGAAGTTTATTGATGATTGTATCATACTTGATTATGGTAGGATACTCCTTCAAAGCTCCGTACGTGATCTGCTTGATACATTTCACAAATACGAGTTCGGTAGCAACAATGACTTATTACTGCGGCATCCTCACTTGTTACATGCCGAGAACCGTAAGGGACGTACCTCATTATACTCTTTCCTAACCTATGAAGAGGTGGAGAATATTCTCAAAGTATCGGGCGTAGAACACACCGACCTAAGATGTAGAAAATTGAGTTTGGAAGAGGCTTTCATAGGGCTTACCGGGAAATACTAAAAATATAACTATGATGATTAGGTCTATAATAACTAAAGAGTGGATCAAGATACGTAAATATGCCTTTTGGGCACTGATATTATCTATTGCGTTTGAAGGCTATCTGTTTATCCAATTATATGCGGTTTACAGACTCAGAGGATCTGTATTTTTATGGGAAATGGCTATCAGCAGAGATGTCATTTTTGTAGAACTGTACAGATACATACCTCTTATCATAGGAGTACTTGCAGGTCTCAGCCAATTTATACCTGAGATGCAGGACAAAAGGCTCAAACTCACTCTGCACCTTCCTTTTCATCAGCAAAAGATGATAGGCTATATGCTAGGCACCGGTCTCACGGTAACGGCACTTATATTCCTGGTAAATTTTTTGTTAATGGCCATTGTATTGCGTTGGGTGTTTGCTTCTGAGATCGTATGGCGCCTTATGATCACCACAATGGAGTGGTACCTTTCCGGACTAATAGGTTACATCCTTACTGCGTGGATCTGTCTGGAACCGCGATGGGTAAGGCGACTGCCCGGCATATTGCTCTCAGTCGCATGCATCTATATCTTATTCATCTCAAATAATCCCGAAGCATACAACAGCCTCCTCATTACTTTGCTACTATGCTTAGGTTTACTCACTTTACTACCGTTTGGAGCTGTACAACATTTTAAGAATGGCGAACAGGACCACTGATTCAAACATACCCATACAATTGTAAACGCATGATACGCTACTATAAAATAATCCTGTTTTCGCTGAGTTTTCTCTTATTATCCTGGTTGACCCCTCAACTTGCGTTCTATCTTTGGGCGGAGGATGATAGCCAACCCTTTACCGTCTACAGCAGCATCAGCAAGAGCTTTGCCATGTTTATGCCCTCAATAAACGGTGACATCAAATATACCGATTCAAAAGGGAAGCTATACACTGATAAGCAATTCGATAGCATCCTCCCCACTCTTTACTACAGGCAATTACAAGAAGATGGATGTTTTCCCGATTCATTGCACGGCATCCCTATAACACCCTCGCTGATGGAACGAGAGGCTTTCATATTCCGTCATTCCCCCATTGATATCAACCAGAAGAAAGTCGCTTTGTATCCGCTATTGGATTCGGCACCACAGAGGGGAGAATTCAAGATGCCTAACAATGTATTCCGAGTAACGCATTCAGGTCTCGAATTTATAGATATCAAGACAAACAAAGTAAAAGAAAATAAAAGCAGGATATTTACACACGAGCTACGAAAAGAAGGTGCTAACATGCCCATCCGATACATATCGGGAAATCTCACGACAGAAAAAGAATATGATCTGGGCTATTTTGTAGTGGATGAAAGAAATCAGCTTTTCCAAATCAGACAAGTGTCCGAAATGCCTGAAATAAGAAAGATCAGCCTACCTGAAGGACTCTTTATCCGTCATATCTTCGTCACAGAATATATCAATCGCCGGTTTTATGCATTCATCACAGATGTGCAAAACCGGCTGTACGTGATACAAGCTCCCAATTGTGAAGTAAAGAAAGTGCCTATAGGAACATTTGCCCCCGAAGAAGATTATCTGGTCATCATAGGTAATCTTTTCGACTGGAGTGTCCAAAAGATTACGCCTTCAGGTGTTACTTATTATGCACTGGACAGTAAGAGTCATTGCTTGATAGATAGCATGAAAGCAACACTACAACCTGATAAAATAGAAAAGATAGAGTCTTATCTGATGCCTATGGAACTATCTTTCTCATCTCATCTATCTCACCAAATTTATCCTCACTTAAAGTTATTAGGTGGAAATTATCTTTTTCTGAGTTGTATTTTATCCGTTATTTATCTTATCATACAACTCAAATTTAAGAAGAAGAAAATTAAATCAATCACAACAAAGACTCTATTCATATTATTAGGAAGCATACCAGCTCTACTGACTATCATGATCTTTGACCAAGATGATTAATCAACTTTCATTTTAACATCAATAACCCCATCCATCCAGAAAAAAGACAACTATTGCACAACCAAAATATTATTATACCTTTGAAAACACCATATTGATATCTTATTATCAATATGGATGCCATGATTATTTCCCATAAAACAACATTCACATGAAGAAAATCTTTACCATTCTGAGTTTACCGGGACTATTGTTACCGGTACTATTCTCTATCTTCACGTCATGCAAAACCGATGAAGAGCCTGAAGTGCCTATCAGCAAATTTGCACTTTCACAAACAGAGGTCAATATGACAGCAGGTGATAAAATCATACTCACTTTGAGTATTGAACCGGAACAATATCAGAAAGAGCAAGCCGAATGGAGCAGTTCTGCTCCGGCTGTAGCTACAGTAAATGCTAATGGTGAAATAAAAGCAGAGGCAAAAGGCGAAGCAGTAATAACAGTACGCCTCAAAGACAAAAAAGCCGAAGCCAAAGTAGTGGTCAAAGAATTTGTGCCGATTGAAAAAGTAACCTTCGTCCCTGAAAGTTATAAAGCGTTTATCGGTGAAGGGTTCAATGCCAAGGTAAAGTTGGAGCCCACACAAGCATCTATGAAAGCAGTGAGTTGGGAGATTACCGATCCATCCATTGCGACTATTGACAATGGCGGCAAAGTAACGCCGCTAAAACCGGGAAGCACTGATATCGTATATAAAATTCAAGGTAAGGTCTACAAAGCTCCACTTCAAGTCAAAGAACGGATCAAAGTAACCAACAAGGATCTTCAGGTTTTAGTGGGGGGAGAGATACTGATAGAGCTAGACAAAAACTTTGGAGATTATGGCAAAGAGACTATAGATGTAGAAGTTGAAGATAAGAGCGTACTGCTGCTTACCGATGACAAATCACTTACGTTTACAGGCATTAAATCCGGAAAAACAAAACTCAAGTTCAACACAAAAAATGCCGAAGGAGAGATAGAGATAACGGTGTCATATCCCCCAAAACTGCTATTGCCCAATATGGAATGGGGTAAAAAAATCGACGACATCAAGGCCTGGGAGAAAGAACACGGAGGCCAGCCGGAGGGCGAACTGAAATATGATGATGATCTCTGGATGGACTATCAGGATTTCACAGTAAGCACAAGCCCGATGCAACCGGTTCCATTCCGTCGTTACTACTTTGACGAGAAAGCTTTGAGTAAAAGTGTTGTCTTGTATCCTTATGTCCTTTGTTTTACAGACAGAGGAGGTGGTATGGGCAATTTCAGTCAGGAATTTATTGATCTACTTAAGAAAGAAGGTTATTCTGAACCCCAAAGCGCAGGAAATTCTTTTCTGAGCATCAATAAACAGAAAAGCCTATGGCTTATGATAGAAGTGTATAAACTCAAACAAAAGACCTATTTTGCTCTTACTTTCATGAAAAAGCCTTACTAATATTACAATCACAGACAAAAGACCGTAAAAGTCCAAACGTCTGTTACAAAGCGCTTGTGTCGTCAATAATTCCCATTGATTGCACAGGCGCTTCTATTTAATCTAAAATGATTGTAATAAAGCGTGCTTGATCTTTACTTTTATAAGGAAATTTTGGTGTTATATTTTATTTATCCCAATTAATTATAGCATTGTTTATAAACAATCGTACATATAATCCGATATTTACCTAAATGCAATCATATAATCAGGCTCTAAATTGCAAAAATCAACGGATTATTCTACATTTACATCTAAATTAAACCTGAATATGCCATCAAAAAGCAAATAAAAGAATGTGCAGAACTGAGGATTAGTCAACCTTAGATCACTTATAGCTTCGAATGTTATTTTGTGGTAAACCTAAAAAACAATTATGACTATTATCTTACTTCATAAGCCATAGTATTATGGTTCTTTATTCTTGTGGGCAGACTTATTATCACATCAGTCATGCACAAAAATTAACCGGATATTTATAAGATATCAAACTAATAAAAAACAAAACACAATTTGGTATGAGAATAAAAAATCTACCTAACAGCGATATTTCGGGCAAGTTTCTCGAAAGAGTAGCCCGAGTAGGTTGCTCTATATTGCTTTGTACTACATTCGCGACAAATATATACGCAAACAGTAGCAATACGACAAACATTTCTTTACTAAACACCTCTAACGTAACCTCAGTACAATCCCATGACATACAGAATCCGCAAAAAGAGAAAGTAACCGGGATAGTAAAAGATGATAAAGGCGAACCTCTCATCGGAGTAAGCGTTGTGGCTTCCAGCACAGGACAAGGCGGTCTTACTAATGTAGACGGTAAATTTACCATTACAGCAATCCAAGGAGACATGATCAAGTTTAGTTACGTAGGTTATCAACCTGTAACGATGAAGTTCACCGGTAAACCGATGGATGTAATCATGAAAGAGGACTCCAAAATCCTGAGTGAAGTGGTGGTAGTGGGCTATAGCACTCAGAAAAAAGAAAATCTTACAGGGTCCGTGGCCTCCATAACTAACAAGAAGCTACAAGACAGGCCTATCCAAAACCTTACCAATGGATTACAGGGACTTGCTCCGGGACTTACCATATCCGGCACTAACGGGGCACCCGGTATGGACAATGGACAGATACGTGTACGAGGCACAGGTACACTCAACAATGCTTCTCCTTATATCCTCATCGATGGTGTTGAAGCGGGCACGCTCAACGCTTTAGACCCTAACGATATTGCCAGCATATCTATCCTTAAAGATGCTGCTTCAGCTGCCATCTACGGCTCCAAAGCTTCCAACGGTGTTATCCTTGTGACTACCAAGAGGGGGATGAGCGGCAAACCCAGAGTTTCGTATAGCGGTTATGTAAGCTTTCAGAATGCCACTTGCCTGGTGGATAGGTTGAGCTCATACGATTACGCATCCATGCTCAACGGTATACTCGAAGCCGATGGTAAAACTCCGAAGTTCACTCCCGAGCAGCTTCAGAAGTTCAAAAATGGGAATGATCCCGCCTACCCCGATACTAACTGGTACGATCTGGCATATAAAACAGGTGTCATGCACCGCCACAACGTGAATATCACAGGAGGAACAGAAGGGGTGAGATATATGGCATCCGTAGGATACCTCAACCAAGAAGGAATCATGAAGAATGCAAGTCGTGAGCAGGTAAATGCACGAACCAACCTGGATCTGCAGATTACATCAAAACTCAACGCTCACCTCAATCTTGCCTATATCAAGAATCAATACTCTGATCCCAGCTCGGCTTATCTCGGAGGAAGTTCAGATCAGCTCATACGCCAGCTCAACCTGGTAGCTCCATGGATCGTATCGAGATACCCAGACGGCACTTGGGGCACTGTGTCCGATGGTAATCCTATAGCATGGCTTGACAATGGACTCAAAGTAAACCGTGACAATCATAACTTTACCGGTATCGGCAAAATTGATTATGACATTATCGACGGACTGAAATTCAGTATTACGGGATCGTATATCGGAGACTTGCAGAATTACAATTATTTCCAAAAATACTTCCGCTACAATGCAACCAAAGATACCGAGCCCAGCTACCTTGATGATCGATTCTACATATGGAGCCGTAAAAACTTCGACGCACTGCTCAACTATGAGAAAGCATTTGGCGAACACCACCTCAAAGGATTATTGGGATGGCACACCGAAGATTATAACTACAAAGAAGAGCATACCTATCGTAAGAATTTTCCCAATAACGACCTTACCGACCTGGATGCCGGGGATGTCTCTACGCAAACAAACAAAGGATTTACTCGCCAGCTCAAGATGCTCTCTTGGTTTGGACGTATCAATTATGATTTTGCCGGAAAATATCTGTTCGAAGCCAATTTGAGAGCCGACGGTTCCTCTCGTTTTTCCAAAGGTCACCGTTGGGGATACTTCCCCTCATTCTCTGCTGCATGGCGTCTATCACAGGAAGCATTTATGGAAAACACAGCCGGCTGGCTTAGTGATATGAAGATACGTGCATCATGGGGTATTCTGGGTAATCAGGAAGCTTTGACAGATTTCTATCCTGCACTTGATGTGTACGGTCTCAAACCCACTTATCCATTCAATGAAGAGCTACGCCCCGGATTTGCACACGACAACTACCGACTCTCCACCGTGTCGTGGGAGCGCTCGACCAACTGGGGTATCGGTTTGGATTTTGCATTGTTCAAAAACAAAGTCTCAGGAACCATAGACTATTACAATCGCAAAACTACAGGTATCATTATGGACGTAAGCGTACCTCGTGAGTTTGCTTTGGGAGCATACAAAGACAACGTCGGAGCCATGAGAAACAGTGGTTTGGAAGTGACTCTCGCATACAACGACACCAAAGGAGACTGGACATGGGGTGCCTCCGGTAACTTTGCATACAATAAGAATCGCATCTTGGATCTTGGAGACGTAGCTTATATGGACGATGGTACAATACGCAATGCTGTAAACCACTCCTTCAAATCCTATTATATTTACAAAACAGACGGATTTTTCAATTCTCAGCAAGAGGCTGACGAGTTTACGGCAAAGTTTGGGAATCCTTTTGGCGGTGGTAAGTTCAAAGCCGGAGACTTGCGCTATGTTGATGCCAACGGTGATGGTAAGCTCAATGGTGACGACCGTGTAATGTGCAACAGTACTGAGCCTGTATATACCTTCGCTCTAAACCTGAATGCCGGATGGAAAAACTTTGACTTATCCCTTATGTTTAGTGGTCAGGCCAAGGCTTCACGTCTTTATGATGCTTACGAAGTGGAAGGTGCTTTCCTTGGCGACTCTTCTCACCCAGCCACAATATGGAAAAAAGCATGGAGCGAAACCAATAAGGATCATGCCAAGATGCCTAGACTGTTTTACGGAACAGACTCACCCAGCAGTGCGCGACAAGTAAACTCATCTTTCTGGTTGTATAGCACTGATTTCATCCGTCTCAAGAACTTGCAGTTCGGCTACAACCTTCCCAAAAGCCTTATCACCAATTGGGGACTCAGCAACCTACGCATTTACTACTCAGCTGAAAACTTGTTTACTATCGACAGGATGAGAATCAATGTAGACCCCGAAGCTACCAGCGGACGTCTTTCTTCTTATCCTCTATTGCGCACTCACTCTGTAGGTGTTAATGTTACATTCTAATAAGATATATTGTATAACTATGATACGATTAAAAAACTATATAGCACTCGGAGCAGTAGCTCTGATCACAGCCTCTTGCTCGCTCGATACCGTCCCGCATGATGCTCTCCCGGGAAATACGGTATGGACAGAAAACGAAGCACAAAAATTTGCAGTCGGTTGCTATGATGGCTGGGAAAAAGGCCCCAGGCTGTTGTACTGGGATTGTACTTCGGATTTCGGATACAACCAATTCTCTTGGGAGGGATACAATCCCATAGGCAATGGCACCATCAGCCCCAGTAACCCCGGGGTGGATATGTATAATTTCACTATGATCCGTAGGTGTAATGAGTTTATGGGGAAAATAGGTGGCGTAAAGTTTGCAGAGGAGGGGGCTAAAAAGGACCTCACGGCTCAGGTGCGCCTGATACGCGCTTACAACTATTTTATACTCAACTGGAACTATGGCGGGGTACCTATTATAGGAGTATATAATAACTCTGAAGAAGCTAAAGTACCACGTGAAACGGAGGCTAATGTGCGCGCATTCATTGAGAAGGAGCTGGATGCTATCGTCCCTGAACTCAAAGCTACACCGGCCGAACTGGGACGTATGGGCAAAGGCGCAGCTCTGGCCTTGCGTATGCGCCAAGCACTTTACTACGGTGACTGGGCTACGGCCAAAGACCGTGCCAGAAAAATCATGGATCTCAATGTCTACAACCTGGAGCCGGTATACAGTGATATTTTTACTCTCAAAGGCAAAAAATCACGTGAGATAATCTTGGCTGTGGAATATATCCCCAACACCAAACCTCTTAGCAAGCACACAGGATGGGGCAATGGTGAGATCGGCTCGTTATACAACAATGGCTTTGGTGGATGGTCATGCCTTGTACCTACCAAAAACCTCGTGGATACTTATGAGATGGCCAACGGCCTCACCATACATGAGCCACAATCCGGATTTGATGCCACACATCCGTTCAAAGGTAGAGACCCTCGTATGGCTATGACTATCGAATATCCGGGGTGTAATTTTATTACCAATGATGGTTCTACGGTGGTATTGAATACGCTGGACAAGGAAATAAACGGCAAAGCCAATCCTAACTTCCCTACGGCAGCAGACAACTCCTCCAAGACAGCTCTCTCATGGGCAAAGTATACGCACCCCATGACGCAGTATGCCGATATATGGAGTACAGGGGCATCGCCCATTGTATTCCGCTATGCGGAAGTGTTACTCACCTTCGCCGAAGCGTCGAACGAACTCGCAGGCCCATCAAACGAGGTGTACCAAGCTATCGATGCTGTGCGTAAACGTGCCGGTATGCCCGCTGTGGATAAAGCCAAATATGCATCTAAAGAAACTCTGAGGGAGCTTATCCACAGAGAGCGTGGCGTGGAATTTGCAGGTGAAGGCCTGCGCCGTGACGACCTCTTGCGCTGGAAGACGGCTGACGGCAAACTACTTGCCGAGAAAGCTCTCAATGGCGTTTTGGAGCGCTACGTGGGCACTGTAAATGCTTCTGAGAAGAATCCTGAGTTGAGAGCAACTATCAACGTGAATGCATCTCCGAAAGATAAAAAGATAGAAGATCGCTCATTCAAACCTCACAATCGTTTCCTGCCTATACCACAATCAGCTTTGGACAATAATCCCAAACTGAAACAAAATACGGGTTACTAATGTAACGGTCTCTAATAATTATTAACAAGCATAATCCCCGCTTCACCGTATGCACGGTGGCGGGGATTATTGTATTATCCGACATTGAGAGTGAAAGGGTGGTGCAGTTGTATCAAACTCTTAGGATTTAGAGCAAAGCGCTGCTCCATGACAATGTCACATACACCTAAAGACTAATAACACATCTCACAACTCCGGCGTACTAAATAACGTCCCAAAAGATTTATCATTTTTGTAAGCACTCATGCTTCTCATCGGGAAATAAGCGACGATCATTTATGAGAGTACTGCGACAAGAACGGTGAGAATATTATTGAAACAGTGTAGGGTTAGTGTAAAAGAGATATTCTTTCCACTGAGAATGTATGCCCCGGTTAGTATTATGGCCAAGGGGAGATAAGACAGAAAATCCATGAAAACATGCACATGGATCAGATCAAATAAAATAAGAGAGATAGGAGCCAATACAATCACAGGAATGTATCGTGAAAGCTTTCCTATCATAATATGCCTAAAAATGATTTCCTCCACATAAGGGCCTAAGATGCCGAGCAGTAGTAAAGGAAATATGATAGGAACCTCGTTGGATACTTGATTGAATCCTTGTTGATTAAATGAAAGATCGTTATCTCCCTGTAGCAATGAAGTGAGAGCATTTCCCAAAATGGCCAATGCAAAGGCCAGGAACAAAAAACCTATTTTCTTAGCCGGCTTTTCTTTGAAATAGCTGAAATTGTAGAACACTTCTTTCCCATAAAAAACGACAGCCAATACTATGGGCAATGTGTATATAATAACATTAGCAATAAATCCTTGTGCTAATTGTATCGGGAGCAGTGACAAAATAAACATTTGGGAAGTTTGAGAACCCAATAATATAATATACACTACTCCTAAAATGGCGGCTTTGGTAATATCCAAATTATTTTTCATAAAAAAAGTTTTAGTTAGAAGCTGCAAAGTTAGTAAACATAATTATAAAAATAACATATTAACGCCATGAATCGGAGAATTTTATAGTTTAAAATGCTTTGTCAGAGCCAAAATGAATAGAAATCCTGACAAAATGATAGTTTGGAGGATTGTATCGGCACAACAGCATGGAAAATAAAAGGCTGATAAACTTGTAACTAAATAAGTTGAATAACTAGAAGATTTTCTCAAAATTGACCGTTTTTTAGTTACGTCATGAGGCTTATTTGTACAAAGTCTAAATAAGAAATCACTTTTTTCCGCCCTAAATCCATCGAAAAGTATGGCTAAATAAATTGGAGGCTCATATGCTATGAATAAAATTAATAATTGAAGAAAGTATACCTATTATCTTCTATTTGTTTAATCACAATAAAAAATAGTGGATTTGCTACGGAGGAGGATAAATCTATTAGGATAAGTCTATCGTCCGTATAAGATAGGATGATTGACCGTATAGGATAAGTGAGCTGACCGTGTACGATAGGATGGTTGACTGTGTACGATAAGTCGGCCAACTCTGTACATGGATTTGCTGACTTATTATGATAGGTTGGAGAGAAGTGCAAGTGAAGATAAAGATAATAAGGTAGAAGATTGGAGGAGTGAAAGCAACCACTTGGATGGGCTATGGGTTAGGGGGATTGAAGTGATGATGAAACTCAGGCGATAGCATCATTGTATAAGAGCCATACCTTAGTGATACTCCATGTAGTGTAAGGGAGCGAGATACGGGATAAAAGGAGGAAATAATGAGGTGAGATACAACGGGAACCTGTCCGTAGAAGGACAAGCTATGCAATGGATGTGCAGTGATAGAGTATGATGTGTTATAGTCTCCATGTCTTGATAAATTGATCTTAACCGGCATGCAATATTGATCTGTGATTCTAGTAGGATCGTCCAACAACAAAGATACAACATCTTGCCCCCTTTGTCAAGTGCAGATCAGAAGCGTCTCCATGAAAAATAGGCGGATTATGGGAGGATAGTGCAAACTGACATTATGATATCTCAATATGCGTTTTGATATGACAAGTGCAAAGGTGGTGTTATATTGGCTATATATAGGAGACCAAGATATTATCCACAACTTATGCACAAGTTGTTGATACTTTATCGAGAGTTATCAACAACTCAGGTAAGACTGTTGATAACTCTTGATATGGATATCGAGCTAAGACAGACATGGAGTGTGCGCTGACGGATGACGAAACCTTGCAAAGTAAAACCAATGATGAGAAAATGTATGAAAGTACAGGATGAGACCGTTGCATAGCAGGCCAATTGCTTCGTTGCTTGCGAGATTCTCGCTTGGTCATTTACGGGAAGTAAACTCCCTGTGCACTCACTCTAGCGCCTTGCACTTTACCCTCTCTGCCCGGTCAAAGTGTCTTTTGTCGGCTTTGCCTCCAAAATCCATGAGACTGTTGACTTTTGCAACAGTCTCAGGATACTACATCGCACCAGGAACCGACGGATCATAAACAGCAATAGCAATACCACGGAGGTGTCGCTATCATTTATTTATCATATAAGGTAATGCGGGAAGCTTATGGAGCGTCACCTATACGAATGAACCTATACCCCTGACTTTTGAGCCACTGTACAGCACGGGGCATAGCTATACGCATATTCTTCTCTGCTTTGAGAGAGTCGTGAAATACAATGATAGATCCATTTCTGGCATAAGTAACCACATTGTTGAAAACCTGATCGGGTGACAACTTAGCGTTGTAATCACGTGTCACCACATCCCACATGATGATTTCGTACCGTTGCCCCAACTCACGCACTTGCGGGAAACGCAGGTGACCATGTGGCGGACGAAAGTAACGTGATTGTATCAACTCATGCGCCTCCTCCACGTCTTCGATATACGACCTTGTAGAGTGTTCCAATCCTTTGATATGATGGTAGGTGTGATTGCCCACCTGATGTCCTCGTCTTTTGATCTCTTCGAAAAGATCAGGATAGCGTCGTACATTGTCGGCCACACAAAAGAAAGTGGCCTTGACATCCAACTCATCCAATGTGTCGAGCACCCAGGGGGTAACCTCGGGGATGGGGCCATCATCGAAAGTGAGGTAGGCACTCATGCCCTTGTGCGAGGGGATGCACCACCGCGCACCCGGGATGAGGGCGCGGTAGAACATCGGTACTCTACAAAGAAATTTTTCTAACAAATTATCGCTTTTTTATCACTGAGCACTACTGTCTCCCGCTATAGGCTGGGCTGAGGAGTCGGCATGTTGGGACGGTTGCTGTGTGGCTATCTGTCTGTCCGGCTCCGGTGATAGTATCTTAGTATATTGTTCGAGACGAGGTATATAGTTGTTGAGTACAGCGCTATTGTATTGGTTAGCTATTTTCACCACGGTAATAGCTGTACCCATCTCTTTTTCCACCTCTCCTTCATGGAATGCCTGTAGGAACTTATCGCTATCAAGCGTGAAGAACCAGTCTACCGCACGCATCGAGCGAGACATCACCTGACGGGCTACATCTTCGGCCTCTTTCTTCATATCAGCTTCGAAAAGAAGTTGGATGAGATTGAGACTTGACCTGTCATGTGGCAAGACATCGGGCTGGAGTACTGCCAAGCATTTTTTCAATGCTGCTTGTGCTTTAGCCTTGTCTCCTCTATCGAGCAATGCTTTTGCTAAGGGCGCAAACACATGGCTACGGAATGAATACATGGAGTTACGGCAGGTGTAATCGAAATAAACGCCTTTTTTCTCCGCACCACCATAGCGGAACTTATTCATCACTAAGTCATAGGTCTTGTCTACGTCTATAGGCTCCACATCTACGCTGTCCGAAACCAAATCAATAGGTAGCAGTTGCACTGCATATCCTGACTGTACAAGGAAATTGGGCAGGTTGGTAAAGGCGTCACGAGGACTGCTGATAGTCCAGTATATAGGTCGCTTCCATTGGTTGGCATTGATTACATCCAACACGGCTAGGCCATCCAAACCTACATAACGCATATCCTTGAGCGATATAGGGAATTGATTTAGTATCAGCCCCTTCATATTGTCAGGGAAGTGTTTGATAGCATTTTCCTTATTGACGGGAGCAATGAGTGTTCGAGACGGGATTACAGACTCGTTGCGTATATTTTGTGACACCAAAGCAGCTAAGGCATGATCGAGATCCATAGGGGTATTAGTATCCGCTATACGACCGATATCATTATAATAGGTAAACTGCCCGTTCATGTATTTAAGCGGTAGAGGCTTAGCATTGTAGGCCTGGCGATGCTTCTGATCGATATACCAGTTACTGCCCAGATAGCTTAGGTTAGCTGTATGCACATCGGTGCGCACACCCTCAACATCTTGGATGTACCAGAGAGGGAAGGTATCATTATCACCAAAGCAAAAAAGCACTGCGTCTTTGTCACAACTCTCGAGGTAATTGATACCGAGGTCACGAGCGATGGTACGGCCGGATCGATCGTGATCGTCCCAGTTCTGACCCGCCATCTGTATGGGTACTATCAGCCCCAACACGGTGGCGAGGATTGCGGCTGGCACCTCTTTGAGCTTGGCTCTTTGCAGAAGCTCCCAAAGAGCCGCCACACCGAAGCCTATCCATATGGCAAAGGCGTAGAATGACCCCGCATAGGCATAGTCACGCTCTCGAGGTTCGCCGGGAGTTTGATTGAGATAGACCACAATGGCTAAGCCTGTCATAAAGAATAGGAAGAATGTAACCCAGAAACTTTCGGTACCCTTCTCTCCTTTCAAGAGCTGGAATACGATACCTAGTATACCGAGCAATAAGGGAAGCAGATAATAGACATTGTGTCCTTTATTTTGGGTGATGTCATCGGGCATATTATTGGTATTGCCCACGATCATGCGGTCGATAACAGGTATCCCTGTGAAGGCATTACCGTACAACATACCACCGTCGCCTTGTATATCATTTTGCCGTCCGGCAAAATTCCACATGAAATAGCGCCAATACATGTAATTGACCTGATACTTGAAGAAGTACATCAGATTGTCACCGAATGATGGGACACTGTAATCATCGGGAGCTCTATCCATCCAGATATTATAGCCTTGTATATGCCGTGGATTTGAAGAGAATACGCGGGGGAAAAGCATCTGAGAGTCTGATGAGTATTCGTATTCCGATTTCTTATACAGCACGACGTACTTGTCTTTGTCATGAATATCTTTCTTGGGCTGGGAGCTTATCACATCGCCTGTCTCTTTGATGCTCAAAGGTCGGGACGCAAATGTGGGGCCGAAAACGAGCGGTTTACTTCCATACTGCTCACGTGCCAGATATTTACGCAAAGCAAAGGCATTGCTGGGATCATTTTCATTCATAGGAGTATTGGCGACTGCTCTTACCAAAATAACTCCGTATGAAGAGAACCCGATCACAATGACTGTAAGACACAGCTGAATGGTGTGAAGAAGTTTGATATTGAGCTTCTTGGACTTGAACAGCCACACAGCAAGGATGGCGCTCAATACAACACCGATCAGGAGACCATCGCCAAAGAAAGGTATCCCCATAAGCATCACGCTTAGGAGGAAGGATATCCGAAGGCGATTCATATTCCCTTTACGTCCACGCAGATTGAGTTCCATCTCATAGATAGCCCATACCAAGCATGCTCCGAGTACCACGAGATAAATATACAAGCCGGAATTGAAACTGAGTCCCAGTGTATTGACGGCGAATATATCAAAGACGCCGGCTACCTTGGGCACTCCCTGCACTATCCCATACATCATGATGATGATGAGCGCAAAAGAGACCAGAATGGTATATATAGCCCCCTTGGCTGTAGGCTTGGTAAAACGTCTGTAATAGTAGACGAGAGCCATGGCGGGGATACACAGGAGGTTGAGCAAGTGTACACCGATGCTGAGTCCCATGAAGTAGGCTATGAGGATGATCCAGATATCGGCACGCTCTTCGTGCATGCGGTCTTCCCACTTAAACATCATCCAGAATACAAGTGCGGTAAAGAATGAGCTGAAAGCGTATACCTCTGCTTCCACGGCACTAAACCAGAAGGAATCTGTAAAGGTATAGAGCATCGCTCCTACAAGACCGCTTCCAAGAATAACGAGTCCTTGCCCCATAGTCATCTCCTTGGAGTTGTTCTCATCATATGGTCGGAACGTGGGGACAATGACGCGACGAGCCATGTGCGTGATGGTCCAGAAAAGAAGTAATATAGTGAACCCGCTGAGAATAGCACTTGTGGCATTGCACAAGACGGCTACACGTGTGGGATCCGAAGTAAAGTTGGAGAATATATTATATACCAGCATGAAGAAGGGAGTACCGGGCGGGTGACCCACTTCGAGTTTGTTAACACATGCAATAAATTCGGCGCAGTCCCAAAGACTCGCAGTAGGGCCTATTGTGAGTAAATATACTGCTGATGAGATCACAAAGGTGAGCCACCCCAACAGATTATTGGCCAGATTAAAACGTTTCCAATTCATGTATTAAGTTTTGTTCTTACAAAATTCTACTATTTTGAACGAAGGCGTAAGAAATTTTATTATCCGACAAAGATAACAATAAACAAGAATAATGGTATAACGCTTGTGCAAGAATGCAAAAGATAAGGTATTAATGGTCAAAAAGACTACTCAAAAGGGATCAGCGAACCATGATCTTCTTAACGACAGCCGATTTACCGGGTTGCTGTACTCTGAATAGATGTGCTCCCTGGTTGAACCGATGAGGCACAGTGAAATAACCTGATATGCCGGTAAACGACGATGAATATTTCTTCTCCCCGAGAAGGTCAAATACTTCCAGCCGAACATTCCCTCCGGTAGGAGCAAATTGTATATCGATAAGCCCGTCCGAGCCACGCTGGGTGATATTTACCGTATTTCCCGGTATGGCAGAGCGTGTAAAGTTATTGGCATCATAGCTAAGTTTGAGGTTGACCTCCGAGGGTGAAGCCTCATGAGTCTGCACTTTGCTTTGCTCACGCAGTGTTTCCACCTCTCTTACATTGAAGATATAGGGCGAAAAGGCTTTTTTCCATCGTGGGTCACTAAAAGCAGCGGGAAAATCCAGGGATCTTACATCATAAATAGTATAAGGAGATCCATATACAATGTACATGCGATAAGATTTCTCGGGTGTGAAGCTGTACGGATTGTAAAACAGACCAGACGGCAACATCGTACTCGAAAAGGTTTGCGGAGTTATTTGCAAAAAGGATTGTTGAGGGTTGAATGCCTGATTGGGATCATACATCAATGGCACATTGATACCATAGTGATTCTTATTACCCCACAATGTATTGAGCTGAGAATTAAGACTAAAGGGCGTACCATTCTTGGTGTCCGGTTTCTGACCGAATGCCAAGTGAGTACAGGCCACCATATACAGCATCATGAGGGCGCCAACGACAAAGTATTTCTTTAATTCGTATTGCATCTTTATTTTAACGAAGCATAAAGTAAATTATTTTAGGCGAATAAAACAACTTACTCGCACTACATCTGCCTTGTATGACATATCTTAAAATGGATAGTTTAATGAACCTCAGGCATGACTCAAAAATACTTCTTACTACTTCACATAGTCCGGATACAACCGGATCATTGCGCACACTCTCCTCGCATCTATACTAACTACCACATATAGAAGCAGGAGCTGGTAGCTCTTTCTATGAAGCAGATGGGGCCAAACAAATAACCATGTCAGACCCCATCTCACTTATCTGTCCACAGGCAACTCTTACATTACACGCTTGAGCTCTTCAAGATTCTTCTGAGCTTCTTGGTTACCCATACGCGCACTCTGTATGAAACAAGCTTCTGCTTCCTTCAGCTTGCCGGTTTTGGCAAGAGCCACACCTTTGACATTGAGTACGTCTGCATTGTTCTGGTCAGCAGCACTGATCACTTCTAATGCATGAGTGGGATTATTGAGTTGTATCTGAGAAATAGCGTAGTTGATCTTGGCGATTCTATCTTTTGGGAAAAGCTCCATGGCTACACGCATAGCTTTGATATACTCGTCGCTTCCCTTCTCAAATGTATTGGCCACTCGATAAAGTTCCTCCTGGCTCAGCAGCACGGGGTTCTTTCTGTATACTTCCAAGGCTTCGTCTGTGGTAAACTCTTTCACCACGAACGATGCTGTGAGTGTATTGCGGCGCAATTTGGGGTAATATTCATTGAGAAGTAAGTTGTAAGTCACGCCATTGTCCAGCTTTCTGATCTCTGCTTCACGGCGAACATCAGTATTGTTCTTTTCGATGATGGCAAGAATCTCACCTTTGTTGCCGAGATTGCTTCCCGAAACCAAGTTTGAGAGTCCATTCCAGTCTTCACCGTACCATTTTACATTGAGATTCTTACCGGAAAGGTCATAATTGCGTTTCATGTAACTGGCCAAAGCTTCAGCACGACGCTGTGATAGCTTCATATTACTATTGAAATTACCTTCGGGTGATGCGTATCCGGCCAACATAAAGTCTGAAATCTTCAGATTCTTGTCCGTTTGCAACTTCTTCATAAAAGCAGAGATGTTGTCAAGCTCTGACTGGTTGTTCTTAAAGTCTTTGAGTATCTCGGCACGTCCTTGCTTATAATTGATATAAGCTTCCATGCTCTCACTGCGTCTTTTTACCTTCTCAATTTGAGGCACGATGAGAACAAGATGGAACGATGGCTGAAGGGGTTTGAGATGAGCGTCAAGGATGTTTAGGGCATTTTGCTCCACATCACAATTGGCACAGCCTGTTACTTTTTCTTCTACAATAAGCTTTGCGTCGCGCATCCAAGGTTGATAGTCGTACTGTCTGTTGAATACCACAGCCGATCTCTTACCGCTTTTATATTCCTTGAGCGATGCCACCTTACCGGCAGCAAACATAGATGCATAGGGCTCAACTTGATTGAGAGCCACTTGGCGCTTCACTGATTTATAGCGATTGCACCCTGCTACATAGAAGGAATCAACAGGAATTTTATACACCCCATCCTTTGAAACAAGGAAAGGTGTCAGTTGCACCATCTGGCTACTCTTGAGGTTTATCTGGCCGAAATCAGCCGTCAACTTCACATCTACAATGCCTTTGTGATCCTTACCTCCCGGTTTCATTTCCACAGATGCATTCTTATAATTTACTTTACCTCCGTAAGCTTCCTGAGCATATGTGCTCACTGCAAATAGGATCATGGATGCCAACAAAAGCAAATTCTTGTAATATCTATTACTCATAATGTTTAAAAGATTATCAAAAACATACTCAGTTTAAGGTAAGATAAATTGCATATAACCTTACAAATATACTCATTTAGTTGGATAAATATTATATTTTTTAAACATTATCACCCCTTCTGATGAAATATCCCTGATTATTTAACTCTAAACCGTATTTTGACTCCAAAATTATTGCAATATATTAGTTTTTAAGTATATTTGCACATAAGGTAGATTCATATAACAATACAGAAAGAGCGTTTAAGGTATGTTTCCTTTTTCGACAAAAATTTAAATATTCTTAAATAGCCTCTTTGTTTTAATACTTAACATCATTATCGATGTCTTCATGTTTTTTATAATCATGTGTAAGCATTGATATGCATAAAATACTGCACAAAATGAGAAAAATTATAGGAGCACTCCTTTTTCTTGTTACGATGAGTTTTGCATCTGCTCAGCACGTAGCGCTCAAGAATAACTTGTTATATGATGCAACCGGCACACCAAACCTTGCGCTGGAGTTTGCCTTCAGCAAAAAGACCACGCTGGATATTTACGGCGGAGTCAATCCCTTTACATTCTCTGATGGTAAGAAATGGAAGCATTGGCTGGCACAGCCCGAGTTTCGCTATTGGTTCTGTGAAGCGTTCAACGGAGCTTTTATAGGTGTGCACGGCCATGTAGGACAAATGAATGTAGCCAATGTAAAAGGCATACAGCTTGGATACACTACGACCAAAAGCGAATGGGGTGAGATGAATAAATACCGCTACGAAGGATGGTTTTACGGTGGCGGTGTGAGCCTTGGTTATCAATTCATCCTCGGTGATCATTGGAACCTCGAAGCCAGTGTCGGTGGCGGATACATCCACTTCGACTATGACAAATACAACTGTGGCAATTGTGGTACAAAAATAGCCTCAGATCTCAAAAAAGATTATTTCGGCCTTACCCGTGCTACCATCTCCCTTGTATACCTTTTCAATTAAGTAAGGAATATCAAGCAGGATTATTCCTGTAATAAAATATCGCAGGTGTGGCAAAACCTCTCATTTTGCCATACCTGTTTTTATTTATACATATGGAGACTGTTGACTTTTGCAACAGTCTCAGCTTGTGCTCTTGGTGTGTTTTCTAACAAAAAAGCAGATGCCTATAAATGAGACAGCTGCTTTCTTATAATGATATTGTTATACCTTAGGGGGATTCTTAGAATTCCGCATTGTTTGGCGTTCTGGGGAATGGAATTACATCTCTGATGTTTGCCATGCCTGTAACGAAGAGTAATAATCGCTCGAAGCCAAGGCCAAAACCTGAGTGAGGAGCTGTGCCATAGCGACGAGAATCGAGATACCACCAAATATCTTTTTCAGGAACCCCCATTTCGTTAGCTCTTTTGATTAGTTTGTCATAGTCTGACTCACGCTCTGAACCTCCGATGATCTCTCCAATTTTTGGGAACAAAACGTCCATACCTCTTACCGTCTTGTCGTCATCATTCATCTTCATATAGAAACTTTTGATCTCCTTGGGATAATCAGTCATGATTACGGGAGTTTTGAAGTGGTCCTCTACAAGATAACGCTCATGCTCGCTGGCGAGGTCTGCTCCCCAATAAACGGGGAATTCGAATTTGCGACCATCCTTTACAGCCTTCTCAAGGATCTCTATACCCTCTGTGTATGCAAGGCGTTTGAATGGTTTTTCCAAAACAAATTTGAGACGATCGATGAGTTCTTTGTCAAAGTGCTCTGCAAGGAATGTGATATCATCTAAACAATGATCCAAAGCCCACTGCACACAATATTTGATAAAGTCTTCAGCCAAATCCATATTTTCTTGGATTTCCAAGAAAGCGACTTCAGGCTCTATCATCCAAAACTCCGCTAAGTGGCGAGGAGTATTAGAGTTCTCTGCACGGAATGTGGGCCCGAATGTATAAATCGCACCTAGTGCCATAGCAGCCATCTCGCCTTCGAGCTGGCCGGAAACAGTAAGTGCTGTGTGTTTTCCAAAGAAGTCTTTGGAGTAATCCACTTCGCCTGTCTCTGTTTTGGGCATGTTGTCCATGTCCAGCGTTGTTACTTGGAACATCTGTCCCGCTCCTTCGCAGTCACTACCTGTAATCAGTGGTGCATGGAAGTAGAAGAATCCTCTTTCATGGAAAAAGGTATGTATAGCCATGGCCATGTGGTGGCGCATACGATAGATGGCTCCAAACGTATTGGTACGTGGGCGTAAATGCGCTATTTCACGCAGAAACTCCAGTGAGTGACCTTTCTTTTGTAACGGATAGGTGGCAGGATCTGCCGTGCCGTACACTTCTATTTCCTGAGCTTGGATCTCTACATGCTGACCGGCTCCTTGTGACTCTACTAATTGTCCTACCACACTGATGCAAGCTCCGGTGGTGATTTTGGCAAGTGTTTCGTCTTGAAAAAGAGTCAGATCGGCTACTACCTGAATATTATGGATAGTGGAACCGTCATTCAGTGCAATAAAACTTACGGCTTTGTTACCGCGACGAGTGCGAACCCAGCCTTTTGCGTTCACTTGCTGTCCTATCAGATCTCCCTTGAGAAGATCGATGATTTTTGTTCTTTTCATCGTTTAGGCAATTTCAATACAATTATTCAAATGCGCCCATGCGCAGGTTGTTTACTTCTTGTTCGTTGAGATAACGCCATTTGCCGCGAGGCAGGTTCCTCTTGGTAAGACCGGCAAAATACACACGGTCGAGTTTCATCACACGGTATCCCAAATGCTCGAATATACGACGCACAATACGATTACGTCCGGAGTGTATCTCAATACCTACTTGAGTTTGATCATCTTCTTTTACATAGCTAATGGCATCAGCATGTATCTCCCCGTCTTCAAGCTCTATACCATCGGCAATCTTTTGCATATCCTCTATGGATACGGGCTTATTGAGCCATACATGGTATATTTTTTTCTTGAGGAAAGCCGGGTGTGTAAGTTTGGCTGCCAGATCACCGTCATTGGTGATCAGAAGCACGCCGGTGGTATTCCTGTCGAGACGTCCTACAGGATAGATCCGCTCAGGGCAAGCGTGGCGTACGATGTCCATAACTGTGGTACGGCACTCAGGATCATCCGATGTGGTCACACAGTTTTTGGGCTTATTGAGCAATACATATACTTTGCTCTCTATCTCCACTTTTTTGCCTTTGTATTCTATTACGTGCTGGCGTGTCACCCGTGTTCCGAGCTCAGTGGCTACTTGCCCGTTTACGGTGATCTCTCCATTTTGGATTAGCTGATCAGCTTCGCGTCGGGAGCATACTCCGGCATTAGCCAAGTATTTGTTCAAGCGGATCTCTTCGTTAGGATCGGATACTACTTCTTTATACTTAATGGGTCTGATAGGCTCACGGGTCGGCTTTTGCGGACGACCGCCATTGTTAAAAGTTTTTCTCGGGTTACGATTTCTATCGTATCCCCCTCCGCCACCGTTATTGGGCCTTCTTTGCTGAGGGCGTTGTGGTCTTTGCCTTCGTTCTTCATAAGGGCTACCGGCTCTATACCCTTCTGTAGGATAAGGTTGGTAAGAACCTCTCTCATGATATGCCCCCCTATCTTGATATGAACCTCTATCCTGATAAGAGTTTCTGTCTTGGTAAGAGCCTCTATCTTGATATGATGCCCCTCTTTCTTGATAGGAAGGTCTGTCATATGAAGATCTCTGTGGTCTGTTACTGTTTTGGTATGAGGGCCTTTCATCACGATCTCTGTAAGAGGGTGAAGAGTATGAGTCACGTGGAGTTCTGCCTGAAGAGGACGGATAAGAAGGTCTTTGTGGACGTTCGAATCTTGTTGTGTTTTCTTCAGTTGTTTCTCTTCTGGTAAAAGACGGGCTGGTTGCCCTGATCGGTTCTGCACCGATGCGGATGCGGCGACGCTTGTGCGTTCCGGCAGCTTCGCTATCGGAATTAATAGCCGTGCCATTAGCCGAGGCTATGGGACGCGCAGTACGACGGACAGTCTTATCATCAGCAGAAGATTCATCAGAACTTGCCTCGCGGCGGATTCTAAAAATCTGTTCTTCTTTTTTTTCGGGATCTTTCCCTTGTTCGTCATTAATCATTGATACTGAATTGATTTAGATAATTAAGCAGCCTCACGGTTGCGTTACAAATGAATTGTTTATTAAAATTAGATTATTATTCCTTTTTCTAATAATGGAGTAGTTTGGGATCACAAAATTAGCTAAAAGAATTTATAAACCCACATAATTTGAGGGAGTTATTGCTTTTAGCTCTTTTTTTACCTCTTCCGATACATTTAATGTGTCAATAAAACGTTCCATAGACTCGGCTGTAATGGCCTCATTGGTTCGGGTAAGAGCTTTGAGTGTTTCATAAGGCTTTGGATAACCTTCACGGCGCAATACGGTTTGTATAGCTTCTGCAATTACCATATAGTGATTGTCAAGATCACGGGCTATAGCTTCTTTGTTGATCAGTAATTTTCCAAAGCCTTTTCTGAGGCTTTCTAATGCGATCATAGTGTGAGCCAAAGGTACACCGGCATTGCGCAGTACAGTAGAATCAGTGAGATCGCGTTGGAGTCTTGAAATAGGAAGTTTACGAGCCAAAAACCCATAAATAGCATTGGCCATGCCCAAGTTACCCTCCGCATTTTCAAAATCTATAGGGTTCACTTTGTGAGGCATGGCAGATGAACCCACTTCTCCTTCTTTGATCTTTTGTTTGAAATATTCCATGGAAATATACATCCAAAAGTCACGAGCCATGTCTATCATGATCACGTTGATGCGAGTGAGTGCATCAAAGAGTGATGCTAGATTATCATAGTTGGATATTTGAGTAGTAAACATCTCTCGCTCCAGTCCCATCGATTCTACGAAGTTTGCGGCAAACCTTCGCCAGTCGTGCTCTGGATATGCTACGCGGTGTGCATTGAAATTCCCTGTGGCACCGCCAAACTTGGCGGAGTGGGGTATAGCAAGTAATTGTGTACGTTGTGTGCGTAGGCGGTAGATGAATACTTCAATCTCTTTGCCCAGTCGAGTAGGTGATGCAGGCTGCCCATGAGTTTTGGCCAGCATGGGGATATTATTCCATTCGGATGCTAAGGCATCAAGATATGCAATAAGCTTGTCGAGCAAAGGTAATAGGGCGTCGAACAAGGCTTCCTTGATCATCAGAGGGAAAGCTGTATTGTTGATATCTTGTGAGGTAAGCCCGAAATGTACAAATTCTTTTTCTTCACCTATGCCCAAAGCTTCGAATCGTTCCTTGATAAAATATTCCACAGCCTTTACGTCATGATTGGTTACGTTTTCAATCTCTTTGATGCTTCGAGCATCTTGCGGGCTGAAGTTGCGATAGATATTGTGCAAAGCCTCCTCTCTTTGTGGATTCATTTGCTTGCCAAGCTCTGGCAACTCATGAGATAAGGCTATGAAGTACAAGATTTCTACCCGTACTCTGTAGGCTATCAAAGCTTCTTCAGAGAAATAAGAGCTCAAGCATTCTACTTTGTTTCTGTATCGACCATCGATCGGAGAAATAGCATTTAAGGCATCAAACTGCATCTTTTGATATGAAATATTTTAGTTTTACAATTACGGTACAATGAATTGTCCTGTAAGTTCAATTTCGTTTTTATTACTCTCGTCTACGGCATAGCCCTCACAGGCTTGCTTTGATTCGTTATTCGAGAATTTATTTTTACTCCCTAAAATTAGTTATAATTATCCGACTCTGCACACTCTCAATGCTTCAAAATCAGTCATCAAGTTTTTTGCTTATCATATCAGTCAGGCATGGAATGGTCAGTACATTGAAAAAAAGAGGCTGTCTCAGCAATAAAATATTGTGAGACAGCCTTATTGTAATAAATCAGTAATATCGGATGTTGATATTAGAAGTTGGGTTTACCATCTGCAGCTCCTGCATTGGTATCCCACCAAAGTTTGGTGCCGCCATTGTCCGGACCACCAAGAAGTTTGATGGCTTTTTCAAGCTCGGCACTGTTGTTTTTGCGCTCACTATCAGGGAAAGGCAAGCGACGTATCATGATCTTAGAATCAATGGTACCCGCACTATTATTGACAATGATAGGGAAAAGACGTGGATAACCTGTACGACGAAACTCTGACCAAGCTTCCTGACCCTCTGGCCAGTTGGCGATCCATTTTTGGGTAATGATCTTTTCTAATTTTTTCTCATTATCATCGCCATCATTCCATGCCACTGTCACTGTAGACACAGGTTGGCTATTATATTTGGGTTCTTTTATATCTTCATAAGCAGTGGGTTTGTTGGTTGAGTTTTTGATGTACTCATCCGCTCCTGTCACTCCACGAAGGTTAAAAGAGGTTTTGATACCCATTTCATAAAGACTTTGAGCAGTACCACCCATATTGCTCCAACCACGCAATACTCCTTCTGCACGAATGAAGTAAACTTCGGCAGCAGTCATGAGCTGTACGGGTGTAGAGTGGGCATTGACTTGCATGTAAGCATCTGAAAGAGTCGAGTAATTTTTTCTCAAATCTTTGTTGACCATATGGGTTCCCTGACGTATACCTTGATAATGCTCCTTGCCATATTTCTTCACGATTTCTTCATCCGTTGCGAAGGAGAAGTATTTGCTGATACGAGGATCTTTGAGGCCTACCATAATAGATTCCATATCAGCACTCATGCGTGAATCTCCGTATGCATCAGCAACGATACAAAGCGGATTCTTCATTGACTTGGTAGATACCAGCACATCTTTGTTTTCCAGTACCCCGGCTTTGTCGCTCATCGCAAGTTCGCCTTGTTTTTTTGCCAAATCAGGGTTTACCTTAGAGATGCGGATAGCTACGCGCAAACGAAGAGAGTTGGCAAGCTTGAGCCACATGTTGAAATCACCACCGAAGATATCATCGTAGTCTTTCAGTGCATTTACATCTTTGTTAGGCCCTGCTTGATAATCCCGGATCAATTTCACGGCTTCATCAAGTTCTTTGAAGAATTGGCTGTAGATCTCTTTTTGACTGTCATATACACTGGATACACCACCTTCGCCATACTTTGAGTAGGGTATTGGACCGTATATATCAGTCATACGCTGCATTCCCATTACTTTCAAAATCAATGCAACACCATACACCTCGCTAAACTTCTTATCTTTTCCTATCGCATTTTTGGTTTCAAGCCAAGGCTTCATAATATTATTGTTGTAGCGCTCGAATGAATGAGAGTTCCACCCCGTCATCATAAAGTAATTGATATTGTTGAGGTCATTATTGAACGGTGTAGGGGGAGTCAAATAGCCGGAGAAAAGATCTGCACTTAGATTTTGCATAATCTGGAATGCCCAGTCGGAGTTGTCATAGTTGAAGTAGATAGACTGCTCCATTTGAGGTATGCCCCCCGCTACATATAAGAAGTGTGCTTCTTTCTTTTTGCCTGAAACACCCGACTCATTGGTATTATATTCGTCAAAACTACTTGTACAACTGCTCAAAGCAATTACTCCTGATGCAATTGCAATGGCGTATGTAAAAAATTTATTTTTCATTGCTTTGTAATAATTAGAAGTTCACATTTAGGCTAATACCAAAGCTGCGGGTTGAAGGCAAACTGAAGTTATCTGCGTTACCACCACCATTGCCACTCGTGCTAAGGGCAATTTCGGGATCATAAGGAGCATCTCTGTAAATGAAGAAGAGGTTGCGACCTATAAATGATATGCGTGCGCCTGTAATGAACTTGGTTTTATCAATGAGAATTTTGGGTAAATTATAAGAAAGAGATAACTCACGCAAGCGGATGTTTGTAGCTTTGTAAAGAGCTACATCTGCAGCTGTTGCTTTCTGATAATATTTCTGAGCATTAATGAGACCAGTAAACTCTTCTGAGCTGATGAGCTTATTATTGGCATCATATTTATTGAGTACGGCAGGAACCTTTACACCTCCGGCATTACGAGCATTACCTGTTTGCTCACTACGACCTTTTGCTGATAGCATAGCCTCTGTAGTGGAAATCACATTGCCGCCAAAACGTCCGTCGAGCTGGAATCCTAATGAGAAGTTCTTATAGCGGAATTCATTGTACATACCCAGGTTGAAATCAGGATTTACATTTCCTATTCTCTCTTCATCACTAGTTTGTGATAGCTGGTAATCTTCACTTCCTTTTTGGCTGAGGATTACACGCCCTTGTTCATCTCTTTTGATGCGTTTTGCGTACATCTCACCCCATTCTTTACCCTCGTACAAGCGATAGCTGAAAGCTCCTGCACTAAGCGGAAGCCCCTTGTCTTTGTACACATCAGGAAGAGATATTATCTTATTTTTATTGGTGGCGAAGTTGAGGGTTCCTGTCCATTCGAAGTCATTGTTGCGTATGGGTGTAAATCCTAATGTAGCTTCGAAACCTCTGTTTTGTACTTTACCGGCATTGATATAATACTGAGAGTAACCTGAACCTGATGTATTATCTACCAAGAAGTATTGATTTACAGTGTTGGTTTGATACCATGCCATGTCTAGAGTAAGGCGGCTATCAAACATGCGAAGGTTGAGACCTGCTTCCACTGATGTAGACTTTTCAGGCTTCAAATCTGTAAATGGTTTTACTGTATTAGCTTCGATACCACCGCCGGCTTTGAGTTTGTCCAATGGATTGGTAAGTCCCCATGGCATATCATTACCTACTTGTGTCCATGACAAACGCAATTTGCCGAAGTTGAGCCATGAAGGTAAAACATCGTTGTCACGCATGAGCTTGCTGAAAATGAATGAGGATCCTATAGAAGGATAGAAGAAGCTTCTATTTTGCTTAGGCAGTGTAGAGGACCAGTCATTACGTGCAGTGAAGTCAAGGTATACAAGGTCATCATAACCGAGTGATGCTGTGCCGAATACACTTTGCAACTGTCTGTGCTCTTTGGTCTGACCTACTCCAGGCTTATCGCCGTTGATATAGTTATTTACATCAAAGATGCCGGGGATCTGCAAATCACCAAGTTTATATTCATGTTTACGAACTTGGTTGTCGGAGATGCTTGAGCCTAATGTGGCCAAAACAGATAGTTTGCCAAATGTTTTATTGAACTGCAACAACATGTCTCCGTAAGCCCAGATAAATTGATCATTCATGTATTCGTAACGTCCCCCGCGTTTTCCTGAAGGGAAAGCTGCAGCCATTACTTTACGTTCGTTTTCTATCCAAGTACGGTCATAGCTACCTCTGAGCTGGAAGTTGAGGTAATCTGTAAGATTGAACTTTAAGTTCAACTTAGTGATCGCCTTATTCATATTGCTCAGGTAATTGTGGTTATTTACCAGCCAGTAAGGATTGAAGTTGATATCTCCGATTACAGGCCAGTTTTGTTGCATCATGTTTGTCTTAGGATCAAACAACTCGTAGTCTTGTTTGTATTTGTTGAATGAATCTGTGCCATCGGCATACAAATAAAGTCCCACTACAGGGTTAAAGTATTGTCCCGGAGAGGTCGGAGCGTGGTTGATTTTTTGTTTAGTAAGAGCCACACTACCATCGACTTCAATGAATTTGTCAAATAAATTGGTTGTAGAGCGCAATGAAATATTGTGCTTTGACATTGTATTTTTATCTACGATACCTGCAGCAGAAGTGTTTTGGTAAGATAGGAAGTTCTGAAGTTTCTCGCTACCTCCGGAAATGTTCACCCCTGTGATAAATGAAGTTCCCGTACGGAAGAAATCTCTTACAAAGCTATTGTTAACAGCCTGTTTAGGACCCCATCCTGCATCAGTTACTTTGGATACTCCGTTTACACCCATACCATAATCACCTTGGAATTTGTAGGTCATATAAGGTACGTCAGCCTGAAATGCAGAGCTGATATTGATAGAAGTTTTACCTTCTTTACCCTTTTTAGTTGTTATCATGATAACCCCGTTGGCAGCTTGGCTACCATAGAGAGCAGCAGCAGATGCACCCTTGAGCACGTTGATGCTTTCAATATCATCTGCATTGATGGCTGATAATCCGTCACCTACGTCGATACCACCACCGTAGCCACCTTCGGCTCCTGTCTGGCTAAATGCTCCACTATTGATAGGTGTACCATCGACTACATATAGAGGTTGGTTATTGCCAAAGATAGAGCGGTTACCACGAAGTATAATTTTTACAGAACTACCAACACTGGATCCGGATCCGGATACAGACATACCGGCTGTTTTACCGGCAAAATTTGAGAGGAAGTTAGTGGTGGGGACCTCTGTCAGAGCCTTACCACTTATTTTTTGGGTAGCATAGGGCAAGCTCTTTTCAGATCTTTTGATACCCATAGCTGTCACAACAACTTCGCCGAGCATCTTACTGTCCGGAGCAAGTTTTACATTGATGGTGGTTTTACTTCCAACTTTGATTTCTTGAGGAGTGTAGCCCAGATAAGAAAAAAGCAAAACATCATTGGGCGATGCTTTGATAGTGAATTTTCCATTGGCATCTGTAACTGTTCCGATTGTAGTGTTGCTTTTGATCACAACGCTTGCTTGGATCAATGGCTCATTGTTTTCGTCCACAACGGTTCCTGTGATTGCCTTTTGAGCAAAAGCCATGTTGGGGATTAGGATCAATAATGCCATCAATGACCATAAAAAGTTTCTTTTCATAGGATTTAGAACTTTTTTTAATTTACATTGAGTAATGTTTGCCTATACTTTATAAAGTATTTTATTTAAGAGCTTGATTACTAAAATCAAAACTCGGCGCAAAGCTACTTCTAAAAAACATCAAAAACAACAAAAAACGACTAAATAACATCTTTTATATAAAACTTCAATAAGAAGAGAAATATTCCAATTTATCCCAATTGCTTATTGGATGCGGAATTTATGAGTTTTATGGTATGTTACCAGATATAGTACATTTATTTATACACTTAATTTGATGTTAAAAAAATATGTTTTTGATTAATTGTCTTTAATACAATTAATTGGTGGCGCCATACCCCTTGTAATTAATATTAGCATTATGAGACCGTTGCATAGCAGGCCAATTGCTTCGTTGCTTGCGAGATTCGCGCTTGATCATTTACCAGAAGTAAACTCCCTGTGCACTCACTCTTAGCGCCCTGCACTTTACCTTCTCTGCCCGGTCAAAGTGTCTTTTGTCGGCTTTGCCTCCAAAATCCATGAGACTGTTGACTTTTGCAACAGTCTCATTTTACGAAATTTCCTTATTTCAGTAAAAAAGAAGGGCATGTCATTTTTATGACACACCCTTCACATCTTACAGTTTAAAATACCGGATTATTTGTATAGCTCTATTTCTGCGATTGATGCAAATGCACTATAATAAGAATCCAAAATCTCTAATTTTATTAGTTTACAACTCACAGGAGCATAGAATTCAAGATTGAAAGATGCAGGAGGATTTACTGTTGCTCCATTTAAAGTATATGCGCCCTGAACTTCCCAATCTGTTCCATTTTCGCTTGTCAATAATTTAACTTTCTTTGCAGAGTATCCCTCATAACGATTATCTGGTGTTATGATCTTTATACCACTTAGCTTTTCTTGTTGTGACATCTCTATCTCTAAATTGAGATTCGGTGTAGAACGAGCTCCCAACCATATAGTTTTGATATTTTTGTCAATAACATTCTCAGCCTTATAAGTCGCGCTATATTGATTGTTCGCTTTGGCTTTTAGTTCTTTGCTATCTATAGCTGTCTTCTTAGTTAAGTCACCGTTCTCTTTAATATTGATTTTGTTTTTAGTAAAATCAACGAAGAATTGTCCGAAGTTCTCACTTACTTTAATGTTGTTTGAAGTCTTCTCGATTCTCAATACAGCTAATGCTCCGTCAGTATAATTCTTTAGAAGATTGTAATCTTTGAAAGCAATTTTCAATGGTTGCTCTGATTTTAGTTCTCCTTTTTTGACTACTACAGAGCGATTCACAAAATTCACTATGCCTTCTGGGGCTGATTTAAGTTTCTTATCGTTTGCTGTATTATATTCGTTGAGCAGTGTTGTGTCTGCTGATGTTGCCAGCGTAATATTTACATCTTCATTAGCCGGAGCAGTAAGATAAGCATAAAACTTGATGGTGTCTTTTGGCCCTGATATTGATGTCGGATTTTCTATCACTTCCAGCTTCTCTGTATTGAAGGGGGTTATTCCGGTACTTACGTAGGCCTTTATGGACGTAACGTCTATTTTTTCGGTTGGATTTAGTTCCGATCCTATTTCAATGCCTTTGTCACAAGATGTGAAAATAGGACTGCAAAACACAACGGAAGCAAATGCCAAAAGTAATTTCTTTTTCATTCTTAATTAGATGTTTTTTATATCGGGAGAGAGTCTTCTGATGATCATCCCTCCCGCTAATAATTAATCAATTTTTGTACGCCCTTTACCGTCTGATCTAATATTGTCCATCCATCTTGGAGCGGCTTTTTCCATATATTTCTCGTCGCTTGTATTGTAGATATTCATGTCCGGAGCTCCTTTTATCGAATTCTTCAATAGACTTCCTTTGCCTTCGTCCATCTTCCAATACATCATCAAGCCCGGAGTAGTAGGACTTACGGAAAACTCATTCTCCTGGATTTGTTTTTGGCTGCGAGCTATGTTCCATATGCGCACTTCGCTCATCATACATGCGTTTCTAAAGTATTGCGCACTGGAGCTTGCCACCCATATCTTCTCTCCAAGATTGAATACTGTACCGGCGGGCTTATCCGTATCGAGATCTTTTTGTCCATTGATATATAGTGTTACTTTAGTCCCGTCATAGGTGACTGCGATATGGTACCAAGAGTTAGGTTCAAAGACAGCATTAGATCTGTCGAATTGTCCGGCTTTGCCGAATTTCACTTGTAGCGTATTAAATGGTGTAGCAGCATCCCCGAAGCGCATATAGATTTCAGAGTCTTTACCCCAGTTACCGAACAAAGCTTGATTATTGATAACAAATCCGCTCATGTTTACACGCATTTCTACGGTCCAAGACTTAAGATCCACTGATTTCTCAGCATTAGCCATACCACAGCGGTAACCCAACTTGTCACTCCCTAAGACAGGGGCTTGGGTAACGATTACCGGTTCTATGATATAAACCAAACGATCGGCTCCCGGTAAGATAGCCATATTGTTACCTCCCGCATTGGAGAGTTTGAAGGCAACAGCGTATTTCTCACCCGAGTCTTTCATCTCTGCACTCAGAGGCTTCACTGTGATTTTCAGCGGATTTGAGAATGTGCTACCCTTTTTTATCAACACTTTGGTGTCCGATACCGTAACCATAGCTTTGGGAAGCGGTTTGTAATTGGTATTGTTTTGCTTGTTGAAAGCAGCCAGAGCTTCCTCATCAATCTGTAGAGAAAAGTCTACGTCTGTATTCTGAAGGTCTGATACCCTTACACTGATATCCGTACTCACGTTTTCATTTGCCACTTTCAGTTTCTCAGACTGGTTGGTGCGCGTATTGGTTTGTGCTATGTAAGCCTGATCCTTTTTTGCGGAATATTCTGCGTCGTTGCACCCGGCTATGAGCACAGATATCATCAAGGTAAGGAATAGACCGTTAGTCTTATTTCTAAAAAATTTCATAGGTCTTTGATGTTTGTTATTTGATGACAGGATTCATTAGTTGGATAGACTTACGCAACCAAGGATAAGTAGCGCCTTTCATATCTCTCATGTCAATGCCTGCTACATTGTCGGCCGGCGTGGCGAGGTATTCATATTCCATATGATAGGAACCTACTCCGCCCTTGCGATAAGTGACCCCGTTTATTACAGGATTGTACTGAGCATAAGTCATGATCTGTCCCATAGGTCTGCCTCCAGTCTGAGCATGGCTTTCGAAATTTACAGTGATGATCACTTTTTTGCAGATATCCTCTACAGATAAAACCGATTTGAAGTGGTCTATTTGGCTTGAGAATCGACTCTTTGAGGGTTGTGAGCCATCATCATAAGCCTGAAGAATAAAATAATTGAAATACTTACCATACTTAGCTGGTACAGCTTCCGGCTCACCATCTATGACCAAAAGTTTCTTTCTTCCGGCTTCATCTTGTGCCATCGGACCAATACGCTTAGCCAATGTTTCTACGAAAAGAGGCATGAGGGTACGATCTTTTTCTGATTTATTTAGTTCCCATAGCTCTTTCTTGGTTTGGAAAGGCTGGGCATAGCTGGGCTCCGCATCAATATCAAAGCCATCATAGCCATATTTATATACTGTATCACAGATTGCATTCGCATATTTGATCACTGCAGCTTGGCGTTTTTTCAGCCCTTCTTCATCATTCGCGGTAGACCATCCCCAATATTCGTATCTCCACTCTTCCCATGTTTTACCTGCTTTTTCCATTTCTTTGGGCATGGCAGGGGTGATCTGGTCCCCGATGTCAAAGATGAGCCCGCATGCAAGGGCTTTAGTACCCTTGACTTCTTGTACAAAGCGCAGATCTTTGATCTGTTCGGCAGTGGGGTTTTTCCAACCACCCCACAGAGATACAAAATCCACTGAGTCGGGCAGGCCGGCCAAAGAACCTTGAAGACTCGATCCTGTACCTGTCCAGTTACCAAACCACCCGAATGCTACAGCATGGTCAGTTTTTTTGTATTCTCTCAGTTGCTTGTAGTAAGCTTCACTTTTATTAGTTCCTACAAGGCTGAGGGGTTCTTTTATTTCTGTCTCAGTCCATTTGCTGCAAGATGTCAGTAACGTGCAAGCAGTGATCAGGAATGATGAAATTATATTTAAGTTTTTCATTTGTCTTATCAATATATTATTACTTTTTCTGCCACCACATTTTAGTTCCATAGTCATCAGCCCCACCCAACAGCTTCACTGCTTCTGTGTAATTGGTCGGATTTTTCACTTTCTCTTCATTGTCGAACGGAATTCTGTTAGGAACCAACAAGGTGTAGCCATTCTTGGAAGTGGGGATGTCAAATACTTTGGGGTATCCTGTACGACGTATTTCGTTCCATGCCTCTTGTCCATTAGGGTACATGGCTATCCACTTCTGCGTGATGAGGCGTTCCATCTGAACTTCAGGGCTGTCAGTGCTACTCCATTTAATAGTGATACTGCTGGAAGCCGGCATGTTTTGTCCGTACCCGCCTTCTGCATCTTTATAGGAGTTGGGCTTGTTGGTGGTGTTTTTCAGGTACTCATCAGCATTGCCTGCACCCCATTGATCGAATGATGCTTTTACACCTTGATTGTACAACTCTTCTACACTTCCCCCCATGCCTGTCCAACCTGCAAGGGCTCCTTCTGCTTTACAGAAGTAAACTTCGGCCAATGTCATCCAGACTCCTCTTGAGGTTTCTTCCACATTTGCAGCGGAATACAGTGCAGTAGCAATTTTCTTATCACCTACATTGGCTCCTGCCAAACAACCTACTATTTTTCTGTCTTCTACGGCTTTTGATGCTGGTTTGAAGTACTTCTCAATTCTAGGGTCTTTGTAGCCATTCATATAAGCATCGATATCACCACATGCTCGGCTGTCTCCCCACTCTACAGAGGTTTTGTACAATCCGCTGGGCACGTATGTGATAAGGCAATTGTCATCATTGGAAGTCATGACGCCTGATTTCACCGCTTCTTCACCATATTTTTTTGCGATTTCGGGCTCTGCAAAGCGTATTCTGATAGCCATGCGCAGTTTTAGCGAATTGGCAAATTTGAGCCATTTAGAGAAATCTCCGTTGTATATTTTGTCAAATTCGGCATTGAACTTCTTGCCTTGATTGGCTACTACAAAGCCTTCGAGAAATTTGATAGAAGTATCCAGATCTTGGAACAAAGAGATGTAAATATCCTTCTGAGAATTATAAGCCTTTGGGTTGTTAGCATTTAGCCCCATCGGAAAAGGGCCGTACTTATCCGTAAGGCTAAGCATAGCGTAAGTTCTGAGGATGAGAGCCCAGTTGTAGTTGAGGTCTTCCTTTGTGGAGAGTCTTTTGATTTCGTTGAAGGCACTTACAACTTTCGGTGTCATATCTGAGAATGGATATCTCACCCATCCGTCCGGAGCATTGAATCTGGCAAAGTTTTTATTGGTAAAACCATTGTTGCTATATGTAAGATATCGCCCCAAGTAATTACCGATAAGGTCCATATTCATTTGATATGCATTCTCCTGCTCGGGAAACGCATTGTTTTCCAATTGTACGAGGAAAGAGCCTATTTGATAGTTATCGATACTCAAATCCGTACTGCTGGCGCTTTCTCCCGGGTTGTTTATCTTCTCAAAATCAGAAGTACACCCCGTAAGCATTACTGCAGCCAAAGAGATGAGGCAGCTTATTTTCATAGCCTTCCCGATATATTTATTTTTCATACTTTTCAGAGTAATAAATTAGATTAGAATTGCAGTTTAATGTTGAATCCGAAGTTTCTCAAGCTAGGCTGCATAAAGTAGTCAAAGCCTTGGTAGTAAGTTCCTGTCGAAGCCGTGAGCTCAGGGTCAAATGGAGCTTTGTTATAGATCATAAACAGGTTTCTGGCAGTGATGCCAAGTGAGAGCTTTGCTTTGTTGCTCAGCCATTTGGAAGGAAGGGTATATGATAAGTGAGCTTCTTGCAGGCGTACATTCGTGGCATCGTAGATGTATTGTGACCACAGAGGATTGTCGCCGCCTGTAACGCTGTAGAAACCTTCTGCACTGATAATGCCTTTGTTCACGGGGATACCTCCGTTGTCACGGGCTATTGCGGAAGCTTTCGATACACCGTATTCGTCCAAAATAGCTTGAGTTTGTGAGAGAACTATACCTCCAAATCGAGCGGAGAACATGAACCCAAAATTGATACCTTTCCATGTAAAATCGTTAACCCATCCCAGATTGCCTTTGGGCAATACTGATCCTTTGAATATAGGAGAGGGTAGGTCGGTAAGCATAATATTACCTTTGGCGTCAAGGATAGCGTTGCCTTCGGGATCTCTTTTGATATCCTTGTTAATGTAGATATCACCCATAGAACCTCCTTCTTTGAGGTACACATTGGCTCCGTTGAGACCGCCTTTGGAGATCGGCTCTTTGGAACCCGGGATAAGCTCTATAATCTTGTTTCTGTTTGTGCTATAGGTCAAGACACTGTTCCAGTTAAAATCACCCCATGTATTGTTATAACCCAGAGACAATTCCAAACCTCTGTTTCTCACATTGCCGGCTTGTATATACTCATGATCAAAGCCTTCGGTAGGTGTTATAGGCATCAAGAATGTCTGATTTTTTGTATTGGATTGGTAGAATGTAGCATCAAGGCTCAACTTATTATTGAGGAATTTAGCTGTGATACCACCTTCCCATGAGTAAGTCTGCTCGGGGAAGAAATCTTGAGGGAATTTGTACGTTACAGTGCTGTAGCTCTGTGAAGCAGGGTTGTAAACGTATCTGTTGGGCGAAGAAATGTGAGCAGGGATAGGTGATCCTACTTTTGCCCATGATGCCCTTGCTTTGAGGTAATTGAACCATTCCGGTAATTTTACCATGTCAGAGATGATACCGGACAAACCTACGGAGGGGTAGAAGAATGGATTACCGTTGGTGTACGCCAAAGCGGAGTCCCAATCTTCGCGTCCTGTCATCGTAAGATAGAGCATGTTTTTCCATCCCAACTCCACGTTGGCAAAAACAGAGTTGCTCAAGTGTGAGTGATCTGTATATATAGGTCTGTTGTCATTGGTGGGGGTGCCGTAGTTGATTTGGTTAGGATTGAACATATTCGATGGGTTTCTAAGCCCTCCTTGGAAACCTCTACTGTCCAAATCGGTCTTATTGGTAGATATACCGATATTGGACGAGATAGAATAATCATCGAAGCGTTTGTTAATGTTTGCCATCAAGTCCGCATATACCGATTTCTCTTCGGTTTTGTTATATCCGTAGAATCCGTAAGGAGAGTGGGCAAAGATATCGATGGTGCTGGCATATCTTTTATCTTCATATAAGATATTGGCAATATCCGCTCTGGCACGTCCTGTGACATCGAGCCAATCGAAGATCTGATATTTCAGTGATATGTTACCCATGTATCTCTTTTTGTCGGCATATCGGTTCATGCGATTAGCCGTCCAGTATGGGTTCTGCATTTTTAAGGCATCACCGAAGTTCCAGTTTTGCGTATAAATTTTTCTGGTAGGATCCCATATCTCATAGGTGCGTACTGACTCGAAGCTCTCGCCTCTAGGAAATAGGTATAGAGCTACGAGGGGGTTGAAATACTGCCCCTGTGCCATGAGGTTCTGATCCTTCTGCTTCACGAAATTAAAGCCGAAGTCCAGTGTCAGCTTGTCATCCAAGAATTTAGTCGTGTTCCTGAAGGTGAAGTTGTAACGGTCGTACTTGCTATTGGGTATAATACCTTTTGCATTGGTAGAGCCTATGGATAGGTAAGTCTGATTTTTTTCATTCCCGATAGTCAGAGATACAGTATTCTGAATGTTGGAGCCGGTGTTGAAAAATTTCTTTGGGTCATAAGCCCCGAAAGGCGATGCTTGTTTACTGCCCCAGGTTTTAACTTCTCCTGTATTGTTTATGTACTCTGTCTGGAACTCCGGCATGATGAAGGGGGCAGAAAACGAAGAGCTGTTGGATAACATCACAGAAATCTTACCTTCTCTACCCTTTTTAGTTGTAATCATGATCACACCTTGTGCTGCCGACGAACCATATAAAGCAGCTGCTGCAGGGCCACTAAGAACCGAAATGGATGCAATGTCATCCGGGTTGATATCTGATATACCTTCACCGGTGGGCTGACTTGAGTATATGCCTTCCGTGGCTCCGCCATTGGTGTTGAAGATGGGCACACCGTCTATTACGTACAGGGCTTGGTTGCTCTGGGTCATAGATTTAGGTCCACGCATTACCACACGGGTAGCACCGCCGATACCTGCTGATGAAGCATTGATGTTTACCCCCGCTACTTTGCCGGAGAGGGCGTTCATGAAGTTAGCATCTTTCACCGTGGTAAGAGCCTCGCTTTTTACTTCCTGAACATTGTAGCTCAGAGCTTTCTGCGAACGTTTGATGCCGAGAGCGGTTACTACCACAGCATCAAGAGCCGTAGCATCCTCTTGCATCACAATCTTGAGAGAGGTTTGGTTGGTTACGTTCACGGTTTGTGGTTTGTAACCCACGTAGGTGATCTCAAGCGTTGCGCCCGGGGTCACTTGCAATGTGAAGTTGCCGTCTACATCGGTAGTGGCACCGGAGGAAGTCCCTTTGATGGCTACGCTCACGCCTATCAGAGCTTCGCCTTTGTTGTCAGTAACATTCCCTTTTACGGTTATTTTTTTCCCCTGTTGCATGTTGAGCTCGGGAAGATTTACACTCTCGTTCTTGTCCGCAACAGTGGCAGCCTGCAGGTGGCCGGCTCCCAATAACGGCATTGAAAGTACGAGTGTCAATAAACCAAAGTGCTTTTGTTTCATAGTGAATTTATAAGTGGTATATATGATTTTTTCTTAGTTTATATTCAATTAATTTCAATAAATGGCCTTGTTTGTGTGGTTTTTTAGTAATACACGTTGTGTTTCCGTTTATAACTAAATGCAAAGTTAATTTTATTTCGGTTCTTGGTTATATTTCTGATGTATTTTAAAATTATTAACGTTTTGCATTTTTATATGCGAGTTTTTTTTATCTTATATTTATTAAGTGGGTTTTGCATGTGGGGTAAAAAGTGTAAATAGTTGGTAAAAAGATGAAATCAATTAAATTCTTTTAAAATAACAGCCTTTTCGATTATCTGATGATGTTGGTATAGAAGTTTTGTTTGGGCTTGCATCCTATGAAGAGACCGTTGCATAGCAAGCAAATTGCGTCGTTGCTTGCGAGATTCGCGCTAGGTCATTTACCTGAAGTAAACTCCCTGTGCACTCACTCTTAGCGCCTTGCACTTTACCCTCTCTGCCCGGTCAAAGTGTCTTTTGTCGGCTTTGCCTCCAAAATCCATGAGGCTGTTGACTTTTGCAACAGTCTCATGAAACGTCATACTTATTTACATAGAAATTTGTCTGCTTAGATTGAGTATGCTGTGGTTTGTTGAAGTCTTGATATTTACTGATGAAAATTCTATCGTATACGGACTAATGACCTATCATATAAGGTCATTAGTCCGTATACGATAAAACAATTGTCCGTCTATGATAAAACGATTGTCCGTATAGGATAGGTCATTCGTCCGTATAGGATGAAATTTTGGAGCCTCCGATATAGGGAAATATATAGAGGTTTTGGCATGGTTAAAGGCGTGCAAGCCGTTTATCTACATTCAAGCTCATGTGATGGGCTACCACTCTTCGTCCCAGTCAAAAAACTCGAAGTCTTGCGGCATATCGTCGCTGAATTGTTCCAGCTCACGGCGATCTTTCTTTGTAGGTCTCCCCAAACCTTTGGCTCTGTCTACAAAGCCTGATATTTTCTGCATCTCAAGGATTTCATATTGGTCGGGTGGGGTAATGTTTTCCATAAAATCCTTGACAAGCTTTGCTCCCATCCTATTTTGCGATAGTTGTAGCACCTTGAACGAATAGGTTATGGGAGGCTTCTTTACGGATATCACATCGCCTACCTTTATGGTGCGTGAGGGCTTGGCTGCGGTATTGTTGATCATGACCCTGTTTTTCTTACAAGCGTCGGTGGCTATGGAGCGGGTTTTAAATATCCTTACAGCCCACATCCATTTGTCTATTCTTACTTCTTCCATTGTTTGTTACTCAATTGTCATATTGGGAAGAGAGGGGGTTCGGTGGCTATTCGGGCTTTTACTCCTACAAGGAGCAGTTGTCAACATTGTGACTTACTCTCCATCGTATTTCCCCTAATGACTCTTCCTCTGTCTATACCCGGTGTGTGGAGGTGCGAGTCATTATCAGTATATTGCATATACATCTTGTATGCGACATCGCATAGCACACGGTAAACATCCATGTAAATATAGTTATATTTCATGGTATTGAGCGTAAAGACGTGATTGATCTCATATAGCATGTGAAGGATACCCCCCCCCTATACGGACAGCCATGAAACTACAGTGGAATATATGCGATACATTGGGAAATGGTTTCTGGCATTCTGCCCTGTCTGTGATTATCTTGGCTGACTGTGCCAAGTTGTAAATATCTTACTAAACGTATACATAAGGTAAGTGAATCAAGGTCTACTATGCAAGTATCTTGAGATATAGGCTACATCTGTCAATTATTTCATGTATTTTTGTGGTTGTTAGACGGTTGCGGTATTTGTCGGGGATAAGGTGTTGTCCTCGTAGATTTGATACGCTTCTTCTAATTAATTACAATTGTAGTAATCAAAGATACTGATTTAATGGATTTTCAAGATAACAGACCGAAACTATTAGGGATGACTCTTGCAGAGCTCACCGATTTTGCCGTAGGTCTGGGCATGCCCCGCTTTACGGGCAAGCAGATTGCCGAGTGGCTTTACAAGAAAAAGGTTGCTTCGGTGGATGAAATGACTAATATATCCAAGCGCAATAGAGACTTATTACACGCTCACTCTACAGTGGGGCGGTATGTACCGCTATGTTCGGAGCTCTCAACAGACGGTACTCGGAAATATCTGTTCGAAGTGAAAAATAATGGCAAGGTGGAGGCTGTGTATATACCCGATGGCGAGCGTGCTACTTTGTGTATATCTTCGCAGATTGGTTGTAAGATGGATTGCCTTTTCTGCATGACCGGTAAACAAGGGTGGAAGGGCAATCTCAGTGCTGCCGAGATATTGAATCAGGTGTTTTCTGTGGAGGAATCCGACCTGATCACCAATATCGTTTTTATGGGAATGGGCGAGCCGCTGGACAACCTGGACGCCGTGCTGCGCTGTATAGAAGTCATGACGGCGGAGTGGGGACTGGCGTGGAGTCCTAAGCGCATTACACTATCAACCGTGGGGGTGCGCAAAGGTCTGGAACGCTTCCTGAATGAGACCACTTGCCACCTGGCAGTGAGCTTGCACAACCCTTATCCGGAAGAACGTATGGAGATTATGCCTGCTGAGAAAGGTATGGCGCTCATGGATACGCTAGATCTAATCAGACAATATGATTTTTCAGGACAGCGGAGGGTATCCTTTGAATACATTGTATTCAGAGGGCGCAATGATTCACCGCAGCACGCAGCTCAGTTGGCCAAAATACTGAAGGGTATACCGTGCCGCATCAACCTGATACGCTTTCATAAAATACCCGATGTGGATCTTGCCCCTGTAAATGATGCACGTATGGAAGAGTTTAGACACTCATTGGAAAACAAAGGATTCACAGCTACCATAAGAGCCTCGCGTGGTGAAGATATTTCGGCCGCGTGTGGCATGTTGTCAACAAAAAAACAGATGGGATTATAGGCTTTTCCCTGATGGCCAAAGGGGAGTATCCACTTCCCTTTTCTTATAATAATCACTTAATAATCACATAATTTCTTATTGAGGTTTATCGTTTCGAATGGCAAAGTTGCTAATAGACATAAATTTATTTGAAAATGTTTGTGGACATCTTAATTATTGGTTAGCTTTGTTCCGTCGTACATTATGGAATTGATATTATATGTCAACTTAAACTTTGTGACAAAACCTCTACATAAATCTTCTACGTTATGGCAGAAAAGACAACCATAAAAACACTGAAAGACGTTGTAATACGTTTCTCAGGAGACTCCGGAGACGGTATGCAACTTACCGGAACAATCTTTTCCGATCTGTCCGCGATGTATGGAAACTCTATTTCCACATTGCCTGATTTCCCCGCAGAAATTCGTGCACCACAAGGAACTCTCAGCGGAGTATCCGGCTTTCAGGTACACATCGGAACAAGTAGTGTATACACACCCGGAGCTAAAGCCGACGTGTTGGTGGCTATGAACCCCGCCGCACTGAAGGTAAACAAAAAGAACCTTAAACCGAACTCCATCATTATCATAGATAGTGACTCTTTTGGAGCAAAAGATCTCGAAAAAGCAGAATTTTCTACCGATGATCCACTCTCAGAGATAGGCCTCACTACCCAGCAGTTAGTGGCGGCTCCCATATCTTCAATGGTCAAGGATAATCTGAAGGAATTCGGCTTGGACAATAAATCAGCGCTCCGATGCAAGAATATGTTTGCTTTGGGGCTTATCTGTTGGTTGTTCGACAGACCGTTGGATCATGCCAAAGACTTTATCAACAGAAAATTCGGTAAGAAACCAGCCGTGCGAGATGCCAATAACAGGGCATTGTACGATGGATTTAACTTCGGAGCCAATACACATGCCAGTGCTAGCATATACCGTGTAGAGAGCCAGAAGCAAACGCCCGGTTACTATGTAGATATCAATGGTAATAAGGCTACATCTTTAGGATTGGTTGCGGCTAGCGAGCGATCAGGGCTTCCTCTCTTTTTGGGTAGTTACCCCATCACTCCGGCAACTGATATTTTGCACGAATTGGCCAAACTCAAAGCTCTGGGCGTGAAAACGGTGCAGGCGGAAGATGAAATCGCCGGGATCTGTACTGCTATAGGAGCTTCTTTTGCTGGTAACCTTGCAGTTACCACAACTTCTGGGCCCGGACTTGCTCTCAAGAGTGAAGCTATCGGCTTGGCTATTATGGCGGAATTACCCCTTGTAATAGTAGACGTACAACGTGGTGGTCCTTCTACGGGATTGCCAACCAAGACCGAACAGACCGATTTGATGCAGGCTCTATACGGACACAACGGTGAGTCGCCTCTGCCTATTATATCCGGTATTACTCCCGGACAATGCTTTGATGCAGCTTATTGGGCTGCCAAAATAGCTGTGGAATTTATGACACCCGTCATACTGCTTACTGACTCATTTATAGCCAATGGCTCTACCGCTTGGCGCATTCCCACAATCGAAGATTATCCTTCTATTACTCCAAATACGGTAAAGCAATTCGATACTAAACCTGAAAAATGGTGTGCTTATACCCGTAACGAAGATACAATGGTAAGATACTGGGCATTTCCCGGTGATGAAGGCTATCAGCACCGTTTAGGCGGGTTGGAAAAGGACTATTACACCGGAGCTATCAGTACAGACTCGGCCAATCATGAGAAGATGGTCGCTGTGAGACAGCAAAAGGTGGATAATGTAGCTTCTGTGATTCCTGATGTGAAGGTACAGGGTGATGTTGCTGATGCTGACCTGCTCATCGTAGGGTGGGGCGGTACCTATGGGCACTTGTACGAAGCAATGGAAGAATTACGCGAGCGAGGTCATAAGGTAGCATTGGCTCATTTTATGTTTATCAATCCGTTACCCCGCAATGCTCGGGATGTTCTTACCCGATACTCTAAAGTCGTGGTTGTGGAGCAAAACAGCGGACAATTTGCCAAGTATCTCAGAGGTATGATCGATGGTTTTGTGCCCAAGCAGTACAACCGTGTCACCGGTCAACCGCTCGATGAGGGAGAACTCTTGGATGCCTTAACTAAAATCATGGAGGAATAATATTTATGGAAACGATGAATAAATGCGCTTTTGAAGCTAAAGATTATAAAAGCGACCAATACGTGCGGTGGTGCCCGGGTTGTGGTGACCATGCAGTAGTCGCAACCATGCAGAAGGCTATGGCTGAGGTTGGGGTAGCTCCTCATAACTCGGTAGTGATATCCGGTATCGGTTGCTCCTCACGCTTGCCTTACTATATGAATACATACGGATTCCATACTATTCATGGAAGAGGCGCTGCCATAGCAACCGGTGTAAAGACGGCAAATCCTGATATGATGGTATGGCTGGCTACAGGTGACGGCGACAGCTTGGCTATCGGTGGTAACCATTTTATCCATGCAGTCAGGAGGAATGTTGATATCAACATTGTGCTGTTCAACAACCGTATTTATGGTCTCACCAAAGGTCAGTATTCGCCCACTTCGGCTCGAGGCTTTATTTCCAAGAGCTCGCCTTACGGTACTGTGGAAGATCCTTTCATCCCGGCAGAACTTTGTTTGGGAGCACGCGGGCAGTTCTTTGCGCGTAGCCTCGATGTGGATATGAAGAACCTTCAGCTCTGTATGGTGCAGGGCGCTAAACACCAGGGAACTTCAGTAATAGAAGTGTTGGTAAACTGTGTGATCTTCAATGATGGTATTCACAAAGGTTACTCACTCAAAGAAGTACGTGACGATATGACTATTACATTGCAGCATGGCAAGCCTATGATCTTTGGTAAGGATAAAAACAAAGGTATTGTTCTGGATGGCTTTAAGCTCAAAGCAGTGACTATAGGTGAGGATGGCTATACTATGGATGATATCTTGGTGCATGATGCTCACGAAGAGAACAATACTTTACACATGATGCTTTCCATGATGGGGGGAGACCTCCCCATTGCTATGGGTGTAATACGTGATGTACAGACTCCTGTATATGATCAGGAGGTAAAGACTCAGATCGAAGAGCTCCAAGCCAAAGATCCTACACGTACACTGCATGATCTCCTTATGCAAGGCGCTGTGTGGCAGGTTAAGGAAGAATGATAGTCCCTCCTGTACCATAACATAATCTGAAAACAATAAGGGTCGATCTGAGATGCTTCTCAGTCGACCCTTATTCGTTTCCTATTACTGGTTTTTATTCCCGATTAACAAGCTTTATAATTTATTTTGAGCTGTACGCCTTTATTATATCATTTGTTGGTGTTGTTCTCGTGAGGCTCAGTGGGTATGTTACGTTTGAGTATAAGGCGTAATGATCGGTCGTAGGTCACATAATTCCACATCCAGTTGAAGAGTACTACCACCTTGTTACGTACTGAGAGTATCGAGCGTAAGTGGACTACCAACCATAATACCCATGCCAGGAAACCACTCCATTTGATTTTACCTATCTCAGCCACAGCCCTGTTTCTACCTATAGTAGCCATGGAGCCGAGATCCTTGTATCTGAAGGGGTGTAGAGCTTTCTTTTCTTCTATCCTTTTTAAGTTTACTGCTAGTTGTGATGCTTGCTGTAGTGCTACTTGCGCCAGTTGCGGATGTCCGTGAGGATATTTAGGGTCATCAGTAAGTAGTGACTGATCACCTATAACATATACATCACGAATGCCTTTGATAGCATTATATTCATCCACAAGTATGCGTCTTGCATGACCTATGGCATCGGATGGTACCCCTTCTACGGCATTGGCTATGATACCACTAACCCAGATCACCGTTTTGCTCCTCAAAGTGGTATTGTCCTTGAACGTAATTGTTTCTCCGTCATAGTCTGTTACCAGTGTGTTTTGGTGCAACTCTACACCCAGCGATTTCAACCCATTTTTTGCCGCTTCAGAGCTTTGAGGCGACATGGCCAAAAGCAATCTCGGTGAAGCATCAATCAAATGGATGTGAAAATGCCGGATGTCAAGGTCAGGGTAATCCTTGGGGATTACATAATTCTTCATTTCGGCTAATGCTCCTGCTATCTCCACTCCTGATGGACCTCCTCCTACAATGACTATATTGAGTAGAGCATCTCTCTCTTCCGGTTTTGAGGTAAACAAGGATTTCTCTATGTTTTGTAGCAATACATTGCGTAGGTTCATCGATTCATACAGCGATTTCATAGGTAGCGCGTAGCGTGCGATGTGTTTGTTCCCAAAATAATTTGTAGTGCCTCCACAGGCCAATACCAAATAGTCATACTTTAGTTCGCCTATATTGGTGCGTATCGTTTTATTCTCTGTATCCACAGCTTCCAAGGCAGCAAGTCGGAAGTAAAAGTTCTTCCGCCTTCGCAGTACGGACCTGAAAGGGAAAGCTATGGAGCTTGGCTCCAACCCTGATGAAGCCACTTGATAGATCAGTGGAGGAAATTGATGGTAATTGTTCTTATCTATCAGTACAGTCTGAAACTTTTTATCATCTATCTTCTGTGCCAGTTTAAGCCCACCGAAACCTCCACCGATAATCACTAATCGGGGTAATTTACTGTCGGGTATGTTCGCATTCATATTATAATGTATCGGTGTTATTAAAATAATTTATGTTATAGAATACAACATCCATTAAAGAAAAAAGGTTGTATTTGCTGTGTGAGAGGTTGGGTCAATCAGGATAATATTGTTAGAGACCGTTGCATAGCAGGCAAATTGCCTCGTTGCTTGCGAGATTCGCGCTTGGTCATTTACCTGAAGTAAACTCCCTGTGCGCTCACTCTTAGCGCCTTGCACTTTACCTTCTCTGCCCGGTCAAAGTGTCTTTTGTCGGCTTTGCCTCCAAAATCCACGAGACTGTTGACTTTTGCAACAGTCTCTGTTAATCACCTGTTTTGAATTGCTTATCGGTTTGTGGGTATGCTATAGCTATCAGCAAGAATATCTCATTTTCTTGATCAGATAGGGATGCAATCTATAAATTATTATTCCTGTGAGAGAGATTGCCAGTACCATGCCTAGAATCCATTTTACATTCATAATACTTTCCCGTATTTTCGAGCCCGATTTGTTCAGGCGATTTTGGTCATATTGCATGCATAGCGTGTCTGTCTTCTTTAGAGAATATAATGTCTGCTCCTGTTCCTGTTGTTTGTTTGTAGTTGCATAAAGGTACCGTTTCATTCTTTTCACTTGGGTCTTATGCATGTTGCCCGAAGGAATCCCCGTGATCTCGGTAATTTCTTCCTCTATAGTCATACTCCTAGTCTCGGCGATCCTTTTCTCTGCTTTACTTTTTACAGAACTATCTACACTAACCAGCCCTATGGATGTATGTGCTGCCACTACCTGGATCGGTTTTTTAGAAGTTCTGCAGCTCGTATTTAAAGCCACCATAGCCGATAATGCGATAAAGTATATAAAATTTGTATTCATGTTGTGTCTGAAATTATAAACATTGGCTTTTGTCCTTATTAATTCTCTAAGCATTCCTTCGGTAATGATAGTCTATCCCCATGAGCCCTCCGGCAAAGGTCATTACTTCTCCATACGCCACCAGTACACTTGTGTGTATTTCCCCTTGAGGTGGGGCATAGAAGGCGACAAAGAGTAGACACATCCCAGCCGTAGCCAGGAGGCAAGCCATTATCAGTTCCGTGTATCTTAGTTGATGATGTGTTGGTTTCATAGCCTTGCATACTCCCTCAGGGCATCAAAGCAGGGGCACTCCTTCAGCCATTCGTCATGAGTGATCATACCGTCTTTGTTGCGATCGGGGCTCAAGTCTCGATGCCCGCATACGGTGGCATAGGGATAGTCGGCTCTAAGTACTCTCAGAAGTCTGATGATCGCCCTTTTCTGTGCATCTGTCCTTGTGTCTGCGGCTTTGCCCGTAGTGGAGAGTCCCCCCTCGTAGCATATTCCTATACTTTGGCTATTGTAACCCAAAGTATGTGCCCCAATGTGGTTGGTGGGTCTCATGGATTCTATTTCTCCGTCACGACGTATGTAAAAGTGGTAACCTGCCATTTTGAACCCACGCATCCTATGATCTTGATCGAGCTGAAAAGCTGTATAAGTCATGTTGCAGCGGGTAGCGGAGCAGTGGATAATGATATATCGAACATCTTGTTTTTTCATTGTAAATATGTAAATATAAAAGATAAATAAAATGGAATATAAGGTACTCTCTTCCTGCCTCACCCAAGTCATGCCGGCAGATGACATAGGTGGGGAAGAATAGTAGGGATGTCTAAAGATGAGTGTAATGCGTAGAATATGGATAGGTCGCTCAACTTACAGCCAGATAGCTTCATGCTCTTCCCAATCTTCTCCGGCGCATGCTTTCCGGAGTAGGATTGGGCAAAGAGCATTCACATCAGCTTTTTTTCAACTTATCTGCTCTATAATAGCAAGGCAACTATTACAGTCCGCTCCCGGGATCAATAACGGGAGTTACGGGCTTTTTCGGTTCTTTTTTGAGTTTATTATACCCTTTCGGAACTGGGAAATATTGCATTTTTTCTAAACGCCTGAAGCTCGATTTGGCCATGAACAAAATCTTGGCATGAGAGATGTTCTTTTCTACATCAAATTTTTGAGGATCATCTACAGACTTGCTTCTAAAAGAAGGTCTGAAGCTTCCCAAGGGGCCTGCATCCACTACATATCCCAGACTGCATAGCTCCTTGAGAGATGCTACAAACTTGTAAAACACGGCTGCTACATCAGGTTCGCTTACCGTGGAGCCATCGCTCATTTTTTTACAAAGCTCTGTAAATGTAAAACGTTGTCTTTGGCACACAGGACGTGCCACATAGATTTTTGTGCCTTTCTTTTCGCCTACTTTCAGCACTCTTTCATTCAAAGAAAAATTCATAATAAATAAAGTTTTAATAAATTAATAAACAAGGCATTCCTCTCCGGATTGGTAGTGTCAATAATATAAGTTTACCGGAGGGCCTGCTTCACAAAGATATAACATTTACACCCCCTTTGTCAAGTGTTTTTGGCGTTTCTGTGCAAATAAATATTTTGTAAAAGAATGCCTGTTTTTACGTCAAAATATAGTAGCTTGATCTTCACCCTATTGCTTGTATTGTGGTGGCAAAAAGTGTAGAATATAATGTCGCTTTGGTTTCTTTTGATGTTATGTGCACCGTATATATTTAACAATATAAGTATCTTAAAGCCTGACTTATTTAACGCTATGCTTCTTACCTGTAATAAAGCCTTTGGAGGAGGTCCCCGCACCCTCATTACTATTATGAGACCGTTGCATAGCAGGCCAATTGCTTCGTTGCTTGCGAGATTCGCGCTTGGTCATTTACCTGAAGTAAACTCCCTGTGCACTCACTCTTAGCGCCTTGCACTTTACCTTCTCTGCCCGGTCAAAGTGTCTTTTGTGGGCTTTGCCTCCAAAATCCACGAGACTGTTGACTTTTGCAACAGTCTCATTATATCTTGTGTCAAATTTTGCGTAGGCATTTCTCGATAAACAACCATTCCGATCCGATAACTTATGAGAAAAAATAGGCAGGGCTTGTGCCTTTTCAAAAATATTTTAACTATTTTTACTTACGATCATTACTATAATTATGGGAAAATCTTTGTATAACTGTAGAGTGGCACGATTGCTGTTGGGCGTATTCATAGCGCTCCACATTGTCACAGCTCTACATCCCATATTTCACATAGAGTCGGATACCTACTCCTCACACTCTGTCCTTGAGTCATGTTACAAAGTTGCAGAGACTCACCATCACTGTCCTATTTGTGAGTTTACCGACCAACCGTATACAGTAGCCGAATTTGTAAAAAGTACAACGCCCATCTCATTTTTGGACGTTCTATATTCGTGTCGCTATGTACGGATCTTTTTTCATTCCATTTCTCACATTTCATTGAGGGCTCCTCCCTCGTTCTATTGTTTCATCTAACTCCTTTTTACTGATTATCTCTCGGTATAGCGTGCGCATGTTCGCTATCAATGATGTGTCTGTATCCATGCTTGTCTGGGTGTGATGTTGCAGTCCCGGGATTTAGTCAAGGTGTCCTTTGATGTTATAATACTTGCGGTCAGCGCTACGTCATGAGCTATGCTTACTTGCCCCGAATAAGGTGCAATTTTGTTATTGCTCCCCTGCCGTATCCATGCTTGGGTATTATTGATCATGGATTACTCCTTATAATACAGTTTCTTTAACTTGTTTAATCATAGCATAATAAGATGTATCGAGTCTTTCTTTGTGGTTTGTTTACTCTCTTTCTATGGATTATGACGTATGGGTATGTACATGCCCAGCAGCATCGGCCTGCGACTAACTATATTTTACGTATCATAGACCAAGATAGTGGCGAACCCGTAGATGCTGCATTTGTATATGTTGCAAAGCAATATTTTACGCCCGACAAGTATGGCGATATAGTCATACCGACTTCTACAAAGCTGTCAGGCAATTTTGAGATCCGTTGCTTGGGATATACTTCTGTGATGATGTCTGTCACAGCCATAACTCCCGGCAAGGTATGCATTGTGAGGATGTCCGCGAATTTCAATAAGCTCAAAGAAGTCATAGTGAGTTCGGACAAAGCGCCCATAACGGTGAATGCCGTGCACAAGCGTATCACCTCGTCACAGATAGACAAGGCCTTGGGCAAAACTCTGGCTTCTCTTCTGGAACAAGTAAGCGGAGTGAGCTCCATACAGACAGGTACTACGATTGCCAAGCCTGTGATACAGGGCATGTACGGCAATCGTATCCTCATCATCAACAATGGTGTAAGACAAGCGGGGCAGCAGTGGGGGGATGATCATGCCCCCGAGCTGGACATGAATACCTCGGGCAGCATAGAGGTTGTCAAAGGAGCTGATGCTGTGCGTTATGGAGCGGAGGTCTTGGGAGGTGTTGTTGTGATGAATAATAGGCTGTTGCCCTATAGGCTGCAAGACGTTCATGGCAAAGTCTCAAGCCTCTACGGCTCCAATGGACATCGCTATGTGCTGTCCGGGTATGTTGAGGGTGCTGTGCCTTTTGCACGTGATTTTGCGTGGAATATTCAAGGTACATACATCAATGGCGGAGATAGAGCTACAGCTAATTATCTCCTTAATAATACGGGAGTAAGAGAGAAAAACTTTTCGATGTCCTTGGGTATGGACAAGTACAGATATGGGGTGGAGGCATATTATAGCAGATATGACTCTGAGACAGGAGTGATGCTCAGTGCCCAGCTGGGCGATATAGACCTTCTCAAAGAAAGAATTGCCATTGGCTATCCTGTGCAGGTCGATCCTTATACTCGCAAGATTATTATTCCCAAACAGCATGTGGTGCACCACTTGGTTTATGGCAAGGCTTACTACGAATCCGATAATTGGGGTAAGCTCTCGTGGCAAATTTCTTATCAGGCAGATAGGCGAAACGAATATCATATCAGACGGAACAACCTTTCGCATGTACCCGGGCTTAGTCTCAGACTCAACTCCCTGCAGAACCAGGTCAGATGGGATCTTGATCATGCATCGTGGCATACCAGGATAGGTGCTCAGAGTATTTACCTCAACAACTCCAATAGACCCGGTACGGGTGTTGTACCTGTAATACCCAACTATACGGAATGGGGATGGGGTATATACAGCATTCAGAAATATAGCAGTGGCAGGTGGAATGTAGAGGCAGGTGCCAGACTCGACTTTCAGGATACCAGAGCCGATGGTTTTGATGCTTATGGCCGCAGGTATGGCGGGCATAGGCGATTCTCCAACTTTACTTACAGCTTGGGTACAAGATATGTATTGTCCTCCCGCTGGAGCCTTACTTCCAATATGGGGGTAGCATGGAGAGCTCCCCATGTGCATGAGTTGTACAGCAATGGACTGGAGCATGGCTCGGGCATGTATATGGTGGGCGACTCCACCCTCCGCTCCGAGCAAAGCTATAAGTGGATCACTTCTCTAGCTTATAAGACTGATCAACTACGCATCATGCTGGATGGATATGTGCAGTAGATCAATAATTATATCTATGATGAGCCTACAACGCAGATTATGACCGTGGTGTCAGGGGCTTATCCCGTGTTTCGCTATAAACAAACCAAGGCCTTGTTTCGAGGTCTTGATCTTGATCTTACTTGGGACATTGCCTCTCAGTGGTCTTATCATATGATTTCATCATTTATCTGGGCCAATGAGTCTGCTACTCACAACTATCTGCCTTATATACCTGCGCCCAAGCTCGACCATTCACTTACATGGCGTTTGCCGTGGCGCCTCAAAGGGGAGTCCCCTTATATCACAGTACATCATCGGTTTGTGGCTAAGCAAACACGTTTCGACCCTCGTACCGATCTTATTCCCTATTCTCCGCCCTCCTATCACTTACTGGGTATAGAGGCCGGTTGTCAGTGGCAGCTCCCGCATCAGAGTAAAGTAAAAGTGCTCATAGCGGCGGACAATCTACTCAATAAACAATACAAAGAATACACCAATAGATCTCGCTATTATGCTCATGATATGGGGCGTGATGTGAGAGTGGCGATAAACTGGATTTTCTAACACTTATTATAAATATAGAATTATGAATAAAAAAGTATTAAGATTTTTTACGCTGGCACTGCTTAGTGCCATGATGGTTGTTGGTTTCGCTTCATGCGAAAAAGACCCTGTTACTGCTTCCAATGAAGTCATTCACAAGGATCATGAAGATCCGGTAAAGGCTGTGATCCTGCTGGTCGATGGGCATCTCCACGGGACTTATTCCTTCCATCAGAATCCCGACGTGGAAGGTGTAAAATATTTGAAAAGAAAACAGCAAATCACTTTCAATCTTACAAAGGAAGGTTGGAAGATTGCTGATGACAGCCCTAAGAAATTCTTGGTGAGAAGCGTGGGCAAAAACGCTATTGGGGGACAAGTCTATGGCCTATGGATCTATTATTATAATGTAAAAGGTGAACTCATGAACAGTCAGTTTGTAGAGAACGGGCAAGATAAAATACACCAGCACTTTTTCATTCCTCGCAATGTGGAGCCTACCTTTGACGGAGTCAAAGAAGTTACCGATAATGATGCTAAGTCTTTGTACAAATATATGTATTGCGACACTACGCCTTGGGACAAGACCATGCACTCGGGGGAAGGTAAATTGTCCGGAGATAAAAACCCTATTGGTTTCAAGGGGTATTTCACATTCCTCAAAACCCGCAAGCAATTTAATATGAATATTGAGCTCATGCATGCTGCAAAATCAAAATTTGATGAGCATGGCAAGACCTCTCCTTTTTATGAGCCTAGCAAAGCTCAGCGTCAAAGAGATCTATGGGATTTGAAAATATCTATCCCCGTAATTGTCTATGCCAATCAGTTGGAAAGTATAAATGATGCAGAGCCCACAACCCCTGAAAAAGATATCCCTGCGGATGAGATGAAACTCCTCCAATCAATAGCGCATGCCTATGGTATCACATGGAAGGATGCACTCAATGATATCTATGCTATCATCACGGGTGATGTGGATCCTGAGTCAGGCCAGCTTTGGTTTTAACACCTTCAGGTGTCTCACTCTATACGGACATTGCTTGTGTTTTTTTCTCCTCATACAGGCACTTATTCCTCAGGATTTTTGAGCAGATAGGCACATAATGCAGCATAGTCTGTTTGATAAGGGGCAACTCTGTAATAATCGAGATATATCGTGATTATACTGAGTTGTGCCCTTATTTTGGGTTATAAAGGGTCCTAAGTCCTGAGTTGCAGATTATCTTAATTATATTGTGGGGTTAGAGCTTAGTATTTAGTCGTCCCTTAAAATCGTATTTATTTTCTGATATACAGTAAATTACACTCTTCTGTTCTTTGATAAATCTGCAAGTTTTTGTATCTTTGGATGTAGAAACTTGCAGATTTTTTTATGATACGCCCTACTCAAACAGTTCGATCACTGTTCTCTTCGCTGGACGATTTGCTCAACCAGCAACATCCTCTGTATAAACTTTCCCATAAAATCGATTGGAAAAGGTTCGAAGAGGCTTTTTCTTCCTTGTATTGCCCAGACAATGGTCGTCCCGGCAAGCCTATTCGTTTAATGTGTGGTCTTTTAATTCTCAAGCATTTGCGCAATATTTCAGATGAATCTGTTGTAGAACAATGGAGTGAGAACGCTTATTTTCAATATTTTTGTGGCATGCAGGAGTTTACACCCTCCTTTCCCTGCAATGCCTCGGAACTGGTTCACTTCCGCAAACGTATCGGCGAAAAAGGGATAGAGCTTATTCTTGCAGAAAGTATTCGTGTGAATGATGACAAAACTGAGAATGATCACCACGATACCGCTTTTATAGACTCCACCGTGCAGGAAAAGAATGTGACTTATCCTACAGATGCCAAGTTGCATAAGAAGATAGTAGGCAAGGTTCTCAAAATCGCAAGGGCTCTCAATCTGCCCATTCGTCAAAGCTATACTTTCGTATTGAAAAGAATTTATCGGGATCAACGTTTTCGTAACCATTCCAAGAACCGTAAGAAAGCTCTTAAAGCGGATAAGCGGTTACGAACAATAGCCGGACGTTTGGTTCGGGAACTTAAACGAAACCCGGGTAATAACAGGGAGTACGACAAACTCATTTCCCTCTTTGAAAGGATTCTTTGGCAACGGCGTAATTCCACTCAAAAGATTTATTCTCTTCATGAACCGGATGTTCAATGCATCAGTAAAGGTAAGGAGCACAAAAAATATGAGTTTGGAAATAAAGTCTCGATTATACGCTCCATGACGGGAGTGATTTTGGGGGCCTCTTCTTTCCTTAATGAGTACGACGGACATACCATAGAGCAAAGCCTCGATCAGGTGAAGAGACTCACGGGAGAAAGGATTAAGAAACTGGCGGGAGATAGAGGTTACCGTGGGAAAAAAGAAATAAACGGTACGCAAATATTGATTCCTGACACTCCAAAAGCAAAAGACAGTTATTATCAACGTAAAAAGAAGTATCGACTTTTCTGCAAGCGTGCAGGAATAGAACCAACTATCGGACATTTGAAGTCAGATTATCGCTTGGGACGTAACTTTTACAAAGGGCTCTTCGGGGATGCTATCAATGTAATGTTAGCTGCTGCGGCATATAACTTCAAAAGAGCCATGAAACTTCTTTTGTACCTAATAAACAAAATCAGCGAAACACTCCCAATGGAGAAGTTTTCGCTGAAATGTGCTTTTTAAGGAACGACTATTTAGTATTATAGCTTGTGTTTTTCTTGTTTTTTGAGGAACCTATTGACAAAGGGTACTTCAGAGTTGTATATTTGTAGTAGTTTATATTTATCGTGTATGGATATTATATTGTCAATTATATTGCAGCTTTTTATCGTCATTGCTTTGTATTTTAGTCGCGGTTTTATTGAGAAATCCTATTCTTCTCATAAGACTAAGAATGCAGCCTACATGGTAGTAGAAAAGATGGATGAGTCTTTTGCTCGGATATTATCCATATATATGGAACGAGCATGCGCGGAGTGTTCGTCCGCTGAAAGAGACGTCACCACTCCGGTATTCCATCATTAAGGTTGGTGTTGTCTTATCTCATGTTCGGATGCCCTTTGCTTGACGATGCAACCGTATCCGTCTCCTTGTCATTGCCTCATGTCGGATTTCTCTACGGCGTATAGGACCCCGGGTACATAAGTTGATTATCTGTGACTTTTGATGATTTTACAGTACTCTCTCAAAAATATTTTTCATCATGTTAGCCATACTTTGAGAAATATTCTTACCCTTTTTCTATTCTATAAATATTGCAGTCCTTGTGTATAAGGGCTGCATTTTATGTATATAATAGCGGCAGTTTGTATATGATAGGTCTGTTGTCCGTGTAGATAGGATTGTTGTCCGTGTACGATAAGTTTACCCTCCGTGTATGATAGGTCTATTGTCCGTGTATGATAAGTTTACCATCTGTGTAGGAGATACCTATCCCATCCTTGTAGATGAGATTATTGTCCTTGTATGATGATTCTTTTTGCTATTGTAGATAGGATTGTTGTCCTTATATGATAGGGTTGGCTCCCAAGTATCATGGTCTTTCGTCCGTATATGACAAGTCTATTACCATTGCATTATAGGTATGATGTTTATGTACAATTGATGGAACTTTCGTGGCGCAAAATACATATTGTTCCTATGAGCAAATTATGGATTTACATTGGGTACATAGATGTAATAAGAAGATAGGAGGTTTTTATTATTATAGTTAGAATGTGTTTTTATTGACATTATTTCTTTGCTATATGGTTTGTATATCTAGCAGGATAAGGGTAAGGCGGCGACCCTATCTTAAATTCTTTACAAATATACTTGATGTAAATAGCAGATAACCCCCTCTTCTGTGAAAAATATCTAAAAACAACGTTTTACATCTTGTTTGATCTTTTGCTTATCAAAAGAGTATATATATTACACACTTCTATTAGCTGCCACCACTTTATGATATTTCATGTTTATTGGCCTTGTTACTGTGTAATGTTGTTATTTATACCGTGCATTTATTTAATATTTCATGAAACACCCCCTGCCTATCATGCGTTTATTGTTAAATGCTCACGGTTTTGTTTTTTAGACTTGTTCTTAATAACAATCTCTGTTTTTTTATACTTTGGTGTTTTTTTATTTTTTTTACATAATGATTATTGTGTGTTTACTGTTATTTCACTTTGATTTTTTATATAGAAACCTTTTATAAATGCTGGATTTTTAAGTGGCATAGTAGTTGATAATATGTTAAGCTTGTTTTGTGGTATGACTAAAACAAAACCTATGCCATATTCTTTACATTTCCCTTTTAATACAAGGAAAAGCCTCATCTGATCGTTTTTTATTTGTTAAAATATGTGTTTTTGTCAAGGGCTCTCTTCATTCTTCTCTTTTTGGGGTGTTTTTGGCGTATATTTCACTCCTTTGGAGTTTGCATACTTTATCTCTGGGTTTTTATTTATTGTTGTTTATTTTATACAGTAATTATTACTTTGATATTAATGCGTGTTTTATATTATTGTTTTATATGTTCTTGTATATATAAGCAATGTTTGTATATTTTAAACTATTTTGATAACTCCCTAGAGTGCGATAGAGTTGTTTATTAGTCCAAAAATGGATTATTTTTGAACTTTTAACTCATTCTTTTATTATCCAAAGTTGTGTTTATATTCTGTTTTTTATTAAAAATGCGCATTTTCATATTGTAATTAGAGTGTTTATTTTACAAAATATCTTTTTTATTTGAAGCCTTATTTATCTTTATGTAGTTAAACTATGTTAAATATCGAGTTTTCTCTATTTTTATCTGAATTTACATGACTGAAATATTTCTTATTAATCGTAATTCTTGATTAAATCACATTTTGTTATGCTTGGTAATACTTGATTTTAGTGTTTATTTGGTATTAATAATTCAAATTATGAGTTGCGTTTGCATATTCTTAATAATTAGATTAATAAAAATGTCATTTAATTTCTATTTGACTGATTTTAAGGCTATACAGATTTCTTATTATCTTATTTTTAGAATGTTATGCAATGTTATTCAAGTGATATTGCGTTTGTGTATTATGCACATTAATTTGTATATTTTAACATATTGGTTTTGTTTATTTACTAATATGGCATAATTTTGACGTCGAATTGATGTAGGAGCTATTCGAGTTTTTGTCGAGTTGCATACACATTTTGTTACGAATAACGGACTTGCCACCTTTAACAACTCAAATGTTGAAGTAACAAACACGCTGATATTCTTTGGATAACATGTTGTTGTGTTGTACACTTCTTTGGGTACTTGTTATATGGGAGAAACTCTCTACTGTAGTCGTTTTTGATACTTCTGTCACACGGCTCTTCACATATATTTTTTTAGAAAGGGTATGCATATTGTGTACTCGGATGTTTTACACCCTTAACAAAAGAATTTTATAATTGTGTAAACAGCAGATTTATAAGTGAATATTTATTTGTATGCTGTTCGGGTTATTTTATTGGATTGCTGTTGGTATAATACATTATGTCATCATGTAAATTTTATAATGAAAAGCAGTTAGGAAAATAATAAATACTTAAACGTTTTAAAATTATGAAGATTAAACACTACTTGTTTTCAAGTATTTGCGCCCTTTTATTGGGACTTACATCATGTTCCAAAGATGTAAACAACACAGACCTCACTTCTAATACTGATGGTTCTACGTACATGAGCGTATCGCTTAAGGTGCCTGCACAGATGAGAGCAGAAAGTTCCAACTATAATTCTTTAGGGAATTGGGAAGGGCAAGATGATATTAAAAGTGTTGATATCTATCTTATAGCCAATGGGGATAAGACGGTTGAGCACAGGACTGTTACAGTAAAAGCAGCTGCAACCAATGCAAACGATGGAACATATGAGACTGATGCATGGAAAACGATACCGGGAAATAAGAAAGTTTATGTAGTAGTGAATAATGGAGGTGCTGTTAAAAGCGCTTTAAATGCAGCAACAGCTGATAATTTTGACTCTGAATATAGGAAGGCTTATGACATGGTTCAAAAGAATACTAATGGTGGAATTCTTGCTGATTATGCCAAAAGGGAAAATAGCAAAGACGTGGTTATAATGAGTGGTGAACCAGTGGATGCTGTGATAGCACAGAATGTGAAAGAGGGGGATGCTAAAACAAAAAATAATGTCAAAGTAAATGTCCGTCGTGCCGTATCTCGTACGGCTGTAACGATAAATGAGTCATTGAATCAGGGTTCGGGGGTAGAAATTAAGACTACGACTGAAAGAACCTTGGGAAAAATCAAGGATTTAAAATGGACGGTGGCTCAATATGAGAAGACATCATTTTTATTATCAAACAATGATGGTAGATCCCCCCATTGGGACTATATCCCGGCTTTAGGATCATATAATCAAGTAACAGCAGGAATGCACTATGATTATTCATTACTCCAAAATAGCTTTGTACTAGGGGCTTTTACTCGTAATGTGAATAATAACGAGAATATTAAGCAAATAGTAAAATCTGAGATGAAGTTTATAACGGAAACCACTCATCAGTCTGGAAGTAAGCTTGGAGATACTGCTCTCGAGACCGGGTATAGGAGGGGCAATACCACTTATGTGATGGTAACCGGAACTTTTGTTCCTGATGATAATGCTTTTGCTTCTGGAGAAAAGGAAAGTTATATGAAGGATCAAACAATTTACTTGGGCACGATCGATGGTAAATTTTATGTAAATAAAGAGAAAGCCAAGGCTGCGAATAAACAGTCTGATCCTTCAAAAGATGGAGTCATCGAATATAAGACAGGAAAGATGTACTATTTTGCTTGGTTGAATCCAGACTCTATAGATGCAACAGAATGGAAGAATTCTCCCGTATACCGTAATAATATTTACCATGTGAATATTGCAGGCTTTAGCAAGCTTGGATTTTCCGGTAACCCATATAATCCTGATCCTAATAATCCTAATAAGCCGGATCCAGACGACCCTACTCCAAAGCCTGAAGATCCCATTTATGATCAAGAAACTTATATGGCTACAGAGATAACTGTGATCAATTGGGGTATGCATTCCTATGATATTAAATTCTAATCTTTTATCAATATTAGGGATTATCTAAATCCTGTCGTGTAAAGAAGAGAAGTGAGGTGCATGGCGCCTTATGAGCAGGTAGCTATATGCTTCGCTTCTCTACCTATGTGTCAATAAGTTATTAAATAAAACGGTATTACAAATGAATCGCATCTCAAAAATATATGCTTCTATTATAGGATTACTTCTACTAGGTGTTGGTATATTATCGTGTGACAGAATGATATACGACAATTTAAAATCTTGTCCTATCGGAGTCTACATCCATGTATATGAACAGACGGAATGTGCCAGTCAGCCATTGTACCCTAGTGTGAAGAAACTCCAAATATATGCCTTTGATGAGAATGATAGATATGTGAGTACTGTTGATGTTGAAGCCCCTCTATTGAGTAAAGATCATGAAATACTATTCCCTTTGGTTAGAAAAGGGTACTACTCTTTTGTAGTGTGGGCAAATGTAGACAATCACTTTAGAACCCAACAGCTTATTGTCGGTAAAAGCACTAAGGCTGATTTACTGTTAGCTCTAAAGAAAGACCAAAAAAGTGCTGTGACCTTGGATAGCCATCAGGTATATGTAGGAAGTACACCTACTGTGCAGGTGGGAGATAATGAAGAGATGTTTTTTGTACATACCCAAGCAAATATACGAGAGATAACTAACCGGATTTGTGTGACTGTGACAGGCCTTTTGACACCTAAGGATTATATAATAGAGCTTAGTTCTAATAATACATCATACACGGTTTGCGGAGCTGTAATGCCTGATAAAGTAGTGCATTATCCTACAATCATGCGATATACAGAGACGGGGGATGCTGTAGCCCGATTCTCTACTCTCAAGTTGGAAAGTGGCAGGAACAGTATACTTACTGTAAAAAATAAAAATACCGGAAAAGTGATTTTTATGGAGGATCTTGTAGGGGCTATTTTATTGAGCCCGAGCACCGAGAATATCAATCTTCGTTGCCTTAACGACTTTGATGTGAAATTAAAAGTACGTAAATGTGATTGTCCTGAATTATATCAGGCATCGCAATTATGGATTAATGATTGGTTAGTACATAGCTACGATGTTGTGTTTGGAGAATAGTGTTTTTATTGAGGTATTTTATCTTTTATTTCTTGAAATATTAAGAATCTATGAATAGATATATTATATTGATTGCTTGTTTTTGTTGCTTATTTTCTTCATGTACGATGGATAACTTGGATAAATCGTTGAATGCTGAAGAAACTATTATGCATGCACAGTTTCGTAGCCAATCATTCACTTCAATTAATACCGATAATGTAGATCATGAGGATTGGGTAACCTCATTAGCTATGATTGTATTCCCTACGGGACGTAATGACAGATTCGCTTTTGAACATGTAGAGGCGCAAGATGCTCTTACTTCAAATCCGACAGCTATCCCATTGTCTCAGCTAGACTTCAAAGTTAAGGTAATCAAAGGGTATAACGATATAATCTTTATCGCTAATGTGCCATTGAGTGATTTGGAAAATCTTGTAACGCGTTCACAGGTATACGATTATCTGAATAAAACCCATTATTTCGAACATAACGAGACCGCCAATAATGGATTTGCTTTGCCCATGGCGCGTGTTTATTACAATCAATTGATTGGGGACGGTTCAGATATTACACCTTTTGTCTTCAGACCTGCAAGATCTGCTCTAAATGAGCCTTTTGCACCGGTCAGCCGTTTCGGTAAAGGGGTACTTAGAATTCAAGACGTGGATGATAAAGTAGGGTTAGTACGTGCGTGTGCCAAAATATCTTTGACATTGAAAGGGGAAGGAGCAAAAGATATAAAAAGTGCATTATGCTATAATGCCCCTTCTCAATACAGTTTGCAACAGTTGAATACCGGAGCAGTATATGAATCAAAGAGCATACCTGTTACATTCCAACTATCTGATATAGGGGTAAACGGAGAGCGTACAGCCAAGGTTTATATTCCGGAAAAACTGTTCCCATTATCAGACCGAGTGGTTTGGAGTACTGGGCAGGATCGGATTGTGTATCTTAAATTGGTCACACACGCTGGACGAGAGCAACTTATTCCTATAGTAACCGATGCTCCTAATAATGGGACATATTTGGAATATGCGACAGCTTCTGTAAGTTCTGAATCTCCAAACTTCGACGTTATTCGCAATATTCATTATCATTTCAATGTCCATGTCAAAGCGGATGCTAGACAAATAAACGTTACGCTCCAAGTCCTGCCATGGAATCTTATTGATTCGGAAATAGTATTTGGCGAACCTCAATATACTGCTTTTGTATCATTTCCAGAAAATGGACAGTGGATGCCTGATGGTAAAACAATTCTTTTGAATGGGAAAAGCAAAGCTAAGATAAAATTCAGAATGAGAGCTCCTAAAGGAGGGATTTGGCAAGCTTCTTTAACAAATGGATTAGATTTCGTACTTCAGCCTCTACCAGATAGTGACCTGGATGTTGCCGCCAATGAGAAGCCCGGTGTTAGAGGTATAGCTGATGATCAAACGGTGTATTGCTTTTATGTCGTTCCTTTAAGACCGTTTGACGGAACACCTAAACTCACGGAATTGTACATAACCATAAATGGCAAAGAAATACAATTGTCATCTAAACTTGCTGCTGATGGGATTGAGTCAGGTCCTACTAGAAGACTTGTATTTAAACAAGTGGAATAAAAAGAAAATTTTTTATCAAAGAGATTGATTAGATAGTTAAAATGAAACACCTTCTTACTCGTTTATCCCTGATAATACTCGTGTGCATATTTACTTGTGCTTGTAGGAATCATGATCATATGGAACCCTTCGAAGCTCCTATCGGAGCTAAGTCCATAGAGATAAATATTACTATCGGGGGAACTATAGGTCATCACAGTGCCGGATCAGGTAGCCTCCGAGCAACAGAACCAGGCAATAAATACAGTAGTCTTAATGAGGACAAAATTGAAAACATAGATGTTTTCTTTTTTAATACTGACGGTACCCTCAACTGGCATGTGGAGCCACAATTTTTAAAAAAGACGGGCGAATCTCGGTCCGCAGTAATTACAGCTATAGTTTCAAGAGATAAAATCTCTCAGATTGAAGGAAAGTCTCTTAGGTTAGTTATTGTCGCAAATCATACTATCAGCATACCGCAATCAATTGATTATAATGGTTTGAAATCTCTAGTACAAGAATCTGTTGAGTTGAATACTCCTGATATAGCACAAATGAAGTTTTTAATGGATGGAGAAGTTGATACATCCACTATAACATGGGGTGATAGTTATAAATACACTATACCCAATAATATTATGCTTAGGAGGGCTGCTGCAAAAGTGAGACTTCGGGTCAAAAATTTCAATGTGAAGTCGAGACAAAATGGAGTAGAGGTTACTTATAATATTGTAGGTGACCCGGAAGTGAAATTAGTTCATTATGCTTCTAAGACATCATTGTTACAGACGGCTCTATATAACATGCAATCCTCAGACTGGAAAACCGATGCTTATCGACCTATGAAAATGATTGCTTTTCATGATAAAATAAATGATACGGACAAAAATAGTACTACTAACTTATTTTATTCTACTTCAGTTCCATTCTATGCTTATGAAAATGACTGGACAAATAATCCTGAGTCCGAAACCTATTTATTGCTCAAGATAAATCTGTCTTCAGGTGGTTTGTCACCTAAGCCTTATTATTATAGGATACCTATCAATTATAGATTCCCAATGCCGGATATGTCGAAAGAAGAGCAGGCCGGGTTGTATCGCTTGCAGAGAAATTATCTGTATGATATAGTATGTACCGTAAATATTCTCGGAGGAGAAGATGAAGAAGAGCCTATTGACCTCTCCGCTTCGATAGCGGTACAGCCTTGGATTGATGTAAACATTGACGGAAATATCAAAAGTGCTCACTATCTGGTAGTCAAAGAGCTGTTTCCTATTATGCCTAATCAGAATTACAGAGAGATAGAATACCTATCCAATTTACCGGTTGAAATAAAAATAGATAGAACAGAATATGAATATTATGACGAATATGGGAGACTAATCAAATATATAGATGATGGACAGAAAATGATAATATATGTGGATGGGGTGTATAATAGTCAACATTCCACCAATAATTTTGGAGGTACTAAAATAACTAATGACGAAAGTATTTTGAGCCGTAAGATATTGAAAATAGAACATTCTGTTCCTACAAATTATGTCCCTTTTAATATTTATTTTACTGTAAAGCATGTAATGCCTACAGGCGAAGAGGCTCTGGCTCTATCTCAACAAGTACACGTAACACAGTATCCGCCTAAGTATGTAACTGGTACGAAATCGGAGGGATTTAAAGGCGGCACATCATCTGTCTCAGGAGCAGACTTTAGATTTCATGATATATTAGGTGTTATTGCTCCGAATCCTGTTACCGGTGAATATAAGCCACAGACCAATGATGTGTTTTATAAGATAACCACTGTTGTAAATGTGGGTAATGAGAAGATCGGTGATCCTACTAATAGTGATGGATCTACAAAAAGCGATCTTATTGCTAATAAGATCATATCGCCTCAATTTATTGTTGCAACACAGCATGGTATGTCTTCTGCGGTTTACCAATATTCCGGTGGCTACAAGAGGTGGGGCAATAGTGAGTTTGGAGCTGGTTATGGACCCTATTCCGATAGGTTTAGTGATGTTACTCCTTATTACGATCCGTCAGAATACAATTATAATTATTCAAATCAATATCAACCTAATTATACATCTTATACATACGCTGCTGATAGATGTGCCAGCTATTTTGAAGGAGAATATGGTATGGACGGTGTTTATGAGGAATATCTTGAAACATTAGTCTACAATAACGGTACGGGCAATTATGAAATTCAGCGAGGATATCGTAAGGTTAATAAGACCTTTAAATATAAAGGCCGTTGGCGACTTCCTACAACAGCTGAATTAGAATACATAGAGTCTATTCAGGCAAGTCCTACAAGTGCTGTGAAGAACCTTTTATGGGGCGCATTTTATTGGAGTGCAGAAACGGGTGTTGCTTATAAATTTTCAAATAAGTATTTGGGAACTGCTGCTCAAAAACAAAGCGGACTTACAAATACAGCTCTTGATAATGGGACTTTAGGATATTACCCGAATACTTCTATTCTGATGAAGCCCTATGTGCGTTGTGTATTTGATACTTATAAACATCAGTGATGCTATGAAATCTATAAAAATAACTTTATTCTTCTTATATGGCTTGTTTGTCAGCATTTTGTTAGGATGTAATTCTCAGGACGAATTATCGCAAGCGAAAAAATGTCAAGTTCTGCCAGAAGGGACATCATTCCAAGTTGATTTGGGGGCTTACGCTGATGGGATGAGCATGTGTGAATTGAAATCAAATGGTGATAATCCAGATCAAATCACAGATCTTAGATTATTGGTGTTCGATGAAAATCATCAGTTCCTCTACAGCCGCAAAGCTATATTAGGAGGCAATAGCACATCGCCTATGGATAACCAATCATACCTCCCTGATATGAAACGTGACTATATATCTGTGGTAAAGAATTTCTCTGTAAATGTAATTTCTAGTTCCAAAAAACGATATATACACTTTATTGCAAATCATGATTGGACAGGTTTCCCTCAAGATTATTTCTTGGAAGGGAAAGATGAGGGGCAACTTATTGGTGGTATGATTTCCTCTAAATTGGAGTTTTGGAGAAAAGTTGAGTTCTCGAGTTTGCAGCCAATTCAGTTTAATAATAAAGTTGTTAAATTGCTTAGAAACAATGCTCGAATTTCGGTAGAGTGCGTAGCTCCTGATTTCAATTATTCAGGGTTTACTGTTTACAATGCTTATGATAAGGCCTCTGTAGCCCCATTTGTGTTTAAAGAAGATCTTTCTTACGAATTTTCATTGGTACCTCAGCTCCCTACAGTCCCTGCTGATGTGTCAAAAAAAAGCCCGATGGCTTTTGCCGATTACCTAAATGGTATAGATGTATTTGAAAGATATAATACGGACAATAGCCCTATGTTTGTACTCTTTAAAGGTCAGCATAAGGGTAAAAGAATGGGGTATTACAAGGTTGCACTCAAGCATTTTGATGAACCTACAGGGATATCGTCCCTTTATGATATAGTTAGAAATCATCATTACAAAGTGAAGGTGTCATCTGTTTTGAACGAGGGGTATGCGACCCCGGAAGAAGCCGCATCTAAACCTGCCGGTAACAATCTTTTTGCATCTGTGGAGATGGCAAATTATCCATCTGTCTCTGATGGTAGTGCTGTATTCTCTCTTTCCAAGCTTGGTGGAGTGTATGTATCTGCTACGTCGGCCTATGAAGCAGAGGTGTTTTATACCCATGGTATAAATAATGTAAAAGCTTATCCTTCATGGGATACTTCAAATGAATATATACAATCATGGTCTATGACACCTGATCCTATAGATGATAAGAAAGGTAAATTGTCTGTAAAATTTAAGAAAATACCCCAAGATAGGACACTGCTCTTTGATATGAATCTTGTGGCTAGACCCAATTTATCCAATACGGACAATATTATCACTCGTAAAGTTAAACTGTTTTTGCGACCTCCTTACTCATTCAAACCAGAATTGGTGAGTCACGGACGTTATACTGGTAATAAAGTGTCTTTGTCTTTTGAAGTTCCTCAAACAATCCCTTCCACAGCTTTTCCGTTTGAGGTCTACATTGAAACAAGGGAGCTTACGCCGGATTTAACACAGAATGATCAAATGATATTGGAGGTTAAAGATCAAAGATATTTTTATAAATATACTGTGAAGGATGCACCATCAATAGGAAATACAGTAACTCTTCATTTTATAAGAAATAATGATGATGCATTTGAGACAATAAATCTCATGTCGGATTATTATAAGGATGATAAGGTGACACTGGGAAATTATAGCATGGTGCAGGGGCAATTGAAATATGGTCCTGTAGGTGGAGTGCAAAATGTCCCTTATGATGGAGACATTCGTTATTCTTATAATAACACAGGAGCTAATTCTAATATCTCAGTACAGATGTTGGATGGTAAGGGGCATTATCGTATCATTGTCAAAGATGATATTGATAAAAGTAAACCTTTTACCCTATATTATCTCAGAACGGTATCCAATACGTATGGTAAAGTAACGTATGACAATGAGGATACAAAGACTGTACAAGAGTGGCTTGATGATCCTAATAGAGTTTTGCCAAGGCATTCTATCAAAATTGAGGGCCTGATCTCCTTTTATTCGGAATATTATGGAACTTATGGTACCATCAACGATCCCTCAAGGTTGAAAATTGTTCCCGGTACTTTTAATCCCAACACAGACATCTCTTACGTCGATAACACATGGAGTAAGTATACATTCTACATTCGAACCAATGCTCTGGTAGAGTTTATACAATTTGATTATCTGGATTATTACATTTCTTCAAAAAGTTTACTGAACTTGGAGTATGATGGAAGGGTAATTTTGAGAAGATAAAGGGGGACTTACTCTCCCCCTTTTTTACTGCATAATTGTGTGTTGGATGAATATGTTTAATTATATTGGTGTGACATATACTTTTTGATCAACAATGCTGATCAACCGTTATACATATATAATGTATGCTTATGATCGAGAGCCGAAGGGTTGATTCGTCACGATACTCATAATCGGCTCTTTTGCCAGTAAATGTAAAATCATTACTTTTGTAGCTGATAAATTATTGTGACTTATTGTTTATTAATCAAATCCTTTTACGTGCTCCCATAATTCTGTTTGGAGAGCTGTAATTATGAGTTGGGACGACTTCGGCAGGGATTTTAATCAATTGTAGATTTATTTATGGAGGGATATAAGAAGCTTATTGTTAATGAATTCTTTGTAGAGTCGCTACGTGCGACCAGGGATAAACTCAAAGGCTATTGGCTTATGATCAAAGATTTGTTTGCTGGATTACTATTCTTGAAGATGAAGGATATCTCTTTTGTCGATGAGGTCAAAACAAGCAAACGTATCTACTCATTTATCCTTATTGTATTAGTTCTCCGTTTTGTTCTGGAACCGGTCTTCAATTTTGGTCTTAAGATGAACAAGGATGCAGAGAATCTACGCAGCGTTCTTTTCTTAGTATTCTATGTGTTGGGGATTATTGTATTAGTCGCCTCTGTTTCGAGACTTTCACGGATTCTCTCATTGTCACTGACCGAAAGGGAGTATGGTTTATTGGTGCGCGAGTATAGCGTAGCCATGCCACTTGCGTGGCTTATTACTTTATTGGGATTCACTTGGCTGGTATCCATGGCTGTAGCTACATTGCATATTGTGTTGTGTTGGCTTATATTTTATCGCTTTTCTCTGGATCGTTCCATCGTCAAAAGCATCAATCTGCTTTCGTGGAGTATGTTCTTTATTATAGCATTCAATGGATTGGCCTTGTATCTTATCTTGTCTATGGATCTCTCTGGGATTTTGGAAGAAGATGAAGATGTCAAAAAGGATACTACTATGATTCTTTTCGAGCAGTCTCAGCAATACAAGAACCGAGAGATCAGCTTGCCACTTTTTTCCTTCTGCAATAACGCTTGCATTGAGTACACACATCATAGCCCAAAAGAGCTCCTACTATAAAGTCTTCCTCCGGACTTAATTCGTTTAGCGGACGCCCTTCTGCAAAAAGTCTTATCGCATCCAGACATTCTTTTCTGCCAAAGAATACGTTAGTCCTCTCTTTATTGGGCGTAGGCTGTAAGAAATAGCAAATTTCCTTGCTTGCAAGGCGGTTGCACGCAAATTCTATCTCTTCGTTATGGAGCGTGCAAAGTACCATGCTTCGCACTCCTTTCTGAAATTCATAAATATGATGTAGGAATACTCTGATATCGGCGCTCATAAGTGATGTCTCTGATTGTGTTGTATTCTTTTGCCCTTTTCAATTCTTATAATGAGGCATTATTTTGTTTTATCGAAGCAAAATTAGTGGGATTATATATCTACGTCAATCACCATTTTATAGCATTATTATTGCCTCATATACCTATAAATAAGTATCTATGTAGTCTTATCCTATTGGCTATAGGTAATTGTAACTGTGCTGACATGGCCTTACGAAAAAATACTTATATTTGTAATAATAGGATACAGATTACAATCAAACACCCTGTTTGAGGTCTATAAATCCTTTTTAATAGATGGTGTGTAAGTATTCTTATATAATCTCATATATAAATTCCCTATTATGATAAAAGCATTGATCCAAAACAATCGCACGTTTCGTCGCTTTGATGAGACGGTTAAGATTGAGAGGCTTCAGATTGAGCGGTGGTTGTCAGTAGTGCGCTATACCTCATCGTTGAGAAACATACAGCCTCTCAAGTACATTATTGTGACCGATCCGGAGGTTTGCAACCAGATAACGGCCAATGCTCGCTGGGCAGGATATCTTACAGAATGGGCGGGACCGGCAGAAGGCGAAAGACCTACAGCCTATCTCATACAACTGTTGGATACAGATATTGCCTCCTCTGCACGATTTGATGAAGGTATCCAAATCGAAGCTATTACTCTTATGGCTGTTTCTGATGGTTATGGTGCATGCATACTCAGGGCTTTTAGTACAGCGGAATTTGCGCGTATGTTTGATTTGCCCAATAATTTGTTCCCCAATTGTATTATTGCTTTGGGTAAGCCGGTGGAAGAAGTAGTCATAGACGAAGCACAAAGCCCGGCTGATGTAAAGTATTGGCGGGATGAAAATGGTGTCCATCATGTGCCCAAGAGACCCATACATGAGCTTATCGTTGAACCCAACAAACCGAGTATTTTTTAACTAAACTTTGATTTTTTTTATTTCTTACATATTAAAACATATATCCCGAGCGTTATGATGATATATTCGCCTAATGTGAATTTTATTTAAATTAAACTAACTAAAACGAATTAAAAGATGAAAAAGATCATTTTATCATTGGCTGTGGCAGCAGTGGCTCTCGGGTCTTGTCATGGTAGCAAAAAAGAAAACGCTCAAGTTGTAGACTCAACAGTTCCTGTAGAAACGTTAGCAACAGATACTGTTGAGACTGCCCAAGCTCCAACGTCTATTGAAGGTACTTATGAAGGAGTATTGCCCTGCGCTGATTGTGAAGGTATTAAGACGACCATCATGCTTAGTAAAGATAATACTTACACCAAGACTTCCGAGTATCTTGGAAAGGCAAATGCCAATAAGTTCGATGAGACCGGCACTGTAGAGCTCAATGGTGACGAATTAACTCTGACTTCTAAAGATGGAGAAAAGACATTCTTCAAAGTAGGAGAGGGTATTATCACTATGCTGGACAAGGACAAAAAAGAAGTCCAAGGAGAGCTTGCAGCAAGCTATGTGTTGAAAAAAATGTAAAAATTAACAAAATTAAGATTATTATTAAAGGGCTCGGATTTATTTCGGAGTCCTTTTTTATTGTATATAATTGTAAATATAGGTCTTTGTGTAGAGCTTATGATTCTTGCGGATACAGCATATTATAATTACAATAAGATTGTTATCTTTGCAATGTACATTTATCAATAAATCAATTTACTATTAATCGTACACTGAATCAATGAATAAGAAAATCAAAGCCGCTGTAGTCGGCTATGGAAATATTGGACACTATGCCATTCAGGCATTAGAAGCTGCCCCCGATTTTGAGATTGCCGGAGTAGTCCGTCGTAGTATCGAAAACCTACCTTTGGAACTTGCTCCCTATAATGTGGTTACTGATATCAAAGACCTTGGAGACGTAGATGTAGCTCTTTTATGTACCCCCACACGTTTGGTAGAAAAAACAGCTCTTGCTATTTTGGAACAAGGTATACATACTGTAGATAGTTTTGATATCCATACGGATATATTGGCATTGCGCAGTTCTTTGGGCGAGGCTGCCCGCAAGCATGGTGTCACAGCCGTTATAGCATCCGGTTGGGATCCCGGTAGTGACTCTGTGGTGCGCACTCTTATGGAAGCCATAGTACCCCATGGTATTACTTATACCAACTTTGGTCCAGGCATGAGCATGGGACACACTGTAGCTGTCAAGGCTATCGATGGTGTCAAAGGTGCTTTGTCCGTTACTATCCCCACCGGTACCGGTATCCACCGCCGTATGGTGTATGTGGAGTTGCAGGAAGGAGCCAAGGCCGATGAGGTAACTAAGGCAATCAAGCAGGACGAGTACTTTGCTCATGATGAAACTCACGTAACCATCGTAGACGACGTAAACAAGCTCATCGATATGGGACACGGAGTCAATATGACCCGCAAGGGTGTATCCGGAACTACACATAATCAGTTGCTCGAGTTCAACATGCACATCAATAATCCCGCTCTCACAGCCCAGGTGCTTGTAGCTGTGGCTCGTGCCGGTCGCAAGCAGCAGCCCGGTGCCTATACTATGCAGGAGATCCCCGTGATAGACCTTCTACCCGGCGATCGTGAAGAGTGGATACAAAAACTTTGCTAATTTCTTTCTTTTGAGTTTTCGAGGGCGATAGAGAGGCCGGCTAATTCTTGGCTGCTATCGCCTTCTTACTCTGATACGGTATATACTTCTACCCTAAATTTTGACAAACTCAATTAACTAATCTTGACAGATAAATGATACTCGGCGCAATTACATGGGATGTAAGTCCTACCATGTTTACCATATTTGGTCATGATCTCAGATGGTATGGTCTCCTCTTTGCCTTAGGTTTACTTATTCTCGGTCCTTGGATTGAGGAACGTATGTGGAAGCACGAAAAGCTCAAGCCTGAGTGGATAGCTTCTCTTTATTACTACGTGTTATTTGGCACTGTTATAGGCGCACGTCTGGGGCATGTCCTTTTTTACGATCCTTCTTATTACCTTGCCAATCCCCTCAAAATATTTGCTATTTGGGAAGGCGGTTTAGCCAGCCATGGTGGCACGTTGGGTATCATTATTGCCGTTTGGATCTACTCACGCAAAGTCACACACAAGCCCATGCTTTGGACTCTGGATCGCTTGGCCGTCCCTACCGGTGTTGTAGCTGCCATGATCAGACTGGGCAATCTCATGAATAGCGAGATCTTCGGACGCGCTACCAGTAGCGATCTCGGATTTCGATTTGTGAGGTCTCGTGAATATTGGACACTTGTCCCTGATGGTGTATTGGGGTGTCATCCCACCCAGCTTTACGAAGCTTTCTGTTACCTTATAGTCTTTGCCGTCTGTATGTGGATGTATTGGAAACGTGACGATGCTCGCCGTTACTCCGGGCTTATTTTCGGTGTTTTTCTTATAGGCATATTCTTATCTCGCTTTATCATAGAGAAAATCAAGATAGTACAAGAGCCATGGGAGCTCAATATGATAGACCAGATAGGTCTCAATATGGGGCAACTCTTGAGTATACCATTTGTCCTCGCAGGTATTTGGTTTGTAATAAGAGCTTTGCGAAATCCCGTAGATACGAATAATCAATTGTTTAAATCTAAATAAAACATATCATGTACAAAGTACCTCAGGTTACCGAATCTATTTACTATGTAGGAGTCAATGACCGCAACAAACCACTTTTTGAGAACATGTGGTCACTGCCACACGGTGTGTCATACAACTCATACCTCATCATGGATGAGGAGGTTGTGCTTGTAGATACCGTTGATATTGCTTTTGCCGATGTATTCTTCCACAAACTTGAGTCCATACTTCAGGGGCGTGTCATAGATTATCTTGTGGTAAACCATATGGAGCCTGATCACAGTGGAGCTATCAGTCTGCTACGTCAGCGTTACCCCAATATTAAAATTGTGGGAAATAAGAAAACGATGAACATGCTCGAGGGATATTACGGTATTATCGACAATGTGGTAGAAGTGGGCAACGGTACAGCTCTGCGTACCGGCAAGCATGAGTTTTCTTTCCTTATGGCTCCCATGGTGCACTGGCCGGAGGTCATGTTTACTTATGAGCAGACCGACAAAGTGCTCTTTTCCGCTGATGCTTTCGGTACTTTCGGCACGCTGGACGGGCATGTGTTCGACCGCGATACCAATTTGGACCACTACTTGTCCGAGATGTATCGTTATTATGCCTGTATCGTAGGTAAATACGGCAATTTTGTACAGAAGGTTTTGGATAATATTAAGAAGATGCCTATCGAGATTGATTACATATGCTCCACCCATGGTGTGGTATGGACTCAAGCTCATTTTGCCGAGGCTTTCACAATATACGATCGTATGTCACGTTATGAAGCTGAAGAAGGAGCCGTAATCATTTATGGCTCGATGTACGGTCATACAGAGCAGCTCGCCGACGCCATTGCTTCTTCCATTGCCGAGGGTGGCATTCGCGAAGTTGTATGTCACAACGTAAGTTCTACCGATCCCTCTATTATCCTTCGGGATATATTCAAATACAAAGCGGTCGTCATAGGCAGTCCCACTTATTGCAATGGCATATTTACGCCTATTGAGAATATACTCAACATGATACGAGTACGCGAGGTCAAAAATCGTATTTACTCATCTTTTGGGTCATTCAGTTGGTCAGGACAAGCCGTCAAGAAACTCGCCCCCTTTGCCGAAGAAATGCATTGGGAGAGTGTAGGCACCGCTGTGGAGATGAAAATGGCAGGGCTTGATGCTGTACTCGACGATGCTTGGGCACTGGGGCAAGCTGTAGCTGAGCGACTCAAAGCCGACCGTATCAATAAATAATTATTATTCACCCTTTAAGTTTTTATTTACGCAATGAGACTAATCATAGAACCTGATTATAAAGCTCTCTCTCAATGGGCAGCTAATTACGTAGTAGAAAAGATCAATGCGGCAAAACCTACAGCCGACAAACCATTTGTGCTTGGATTACCTACCGGATCATCTCCTCTGGGTACTTATAAAGCTCTTATTGAAGCGCACAAAGCCGGTAAGGTCTCTTTCGAGCATGTGATCACCTTCAATATGGACGAGTATATCGGTCTGCCCGAAGATCATCCTGAGAGCTACCACTCTTTCATGTGGAACAACTTTTTCTCTCATGTGGATGTAAAAAAGGAAAATGTACACATCCTCAATGGTAATGCCACTGATGTAGAGGGTGAGTGTGCCGCATACGAAGAGGCTATTAGTAGTGTTGGTGGTATAGACCTCTTTCTCGGAGGTATTGGTCCCGACGGTCACATTGCTTTCAACGAGCCCGGCTCATCACTCACCTCACGCACCCGTGTGAAATCACTGACTACGGATACCATTATAGCCAATAGTCGCTTCTTTGACAATGATGTCAACAAAGTACCCAAGACTGCCATGACAGTAGGTGTAGGTACCGTGATGGATGCCAAAGAAGTGCTTATCATGGTCAACGGCCATGGCAAGGCACGCGCCTTGCAGCAAGCTGTAGAGGGTGCTGTAAACCAGATGTGGACTATCACCGCCTTGCAGATGCATCCCAAGGGTATCATTGTATGTGACGAAGCTGCTTGCATAGAACTCAAGGTAGGTACTTACAACTATTTCAAAGATATTGAGAAGGACAATCTGTAAGTCGTTTGCTTCCTCTTCGGAGAAGCAGTAGGCTTTTCCAAAGGGGGCAATAAGCCGAATATCATAGAGAGGGTGTGTCGTGAGAAGTTATTTCTCTGTGACACACCCTCCGCTTTTTTTACAACAATCCGTTTATTTATGGGATGTATAGGTGTAAGTTCTCTTCGATAAAATGAGTTATTGCGAATATTAGTGCATTGTTTTTTGCCAAAATATCAGTTCACCGTTCAAATCGAATGCTCAACAACTCTTGTGCCCGTTTAAGTTTTACGAAGTAGCATAATGTCAAAAACACACGAGTTATGAGAAGGAGTAGGGTGTAAGAGTAATCTGCTCACAATAATGCTACTAAATAAATTGACAAATGGCTCATGTCCAATGAATTTTATCACATCTTAGTTAAGACACAAAGCTTATTTGTACAAAGTCTAAATAAGAAACGGCTTTTTCACGCTGATAAACTCTAAAAAATAGGGGGCAAAATAAATTGAGCCTCTACAATGCCCCATGCAAATGAATATCTGAAAAATATACAGCCTTCATATTACAGAAGTTTATTGTGCTGGGCAAATATACTTAGCAGCAAGGGGGGGAGGCTAATTCTATTATGATAAGTCTACCGATTGTGTACATAGGTCTGTCGTCCGTATAGGATAAGATCATTGTCCGTATAGGATAGGTCAGTTGTCCGTGTATGATAAGTTGAGCCTCAGTATAGGATAAGTCTACCGAATTATATAGGGAACCCGGCTCACCGGATGGTTATAGGTCAGAGATGTGATATGATGATTCATGGAGTTTGAGAGGCTGGAAGTGAGTAAGGTCAAGGGTGTAGAAGCAAGATCAGCAATACCCGTTGGTAAAGCACTGTACGAGGGAGATCGAGTCTACAATGCGGTGTAATAGGAGGCTGTTGCAAAAGTCAACAGCCTCGTGGATTTTGGAGGCAAAGCCGACAAAAGACACTTTGACCGGGCAGAGAAGGTAAAGTGCAAGGCGCTAAGAGTGAGTGCACAGGGAGTTTACTTCTGGTAAATGACCAAGCGCGAATCTCGCAAGCAACGAAGCAATTGGTCTGCTATGCAACGGTCTCAATAGACAACAACCTATGGGGCGTACCACCCCATGCCACACTCATTCATGAGAGAGGATAAGCTATGGCGAGTACCCATCAACAAGGGCAGATTTGTCTTAGAGCACATATTGGTGTATATCATTATCAATCAGAATAAAAAAGGATGTAGCGGAATAAACAGGAACTGCACAACCACAAAGATACAACATCACACCCGCCCTTGTCAATACCTGCTACTTGGCTGTACACCTAAAAATAGCACTACATCATCACACTCTCTCAATCTGACAAAATGATAGTTTTTACCCTTGCTTTGGCTCATATCCACTTTACTCTGATCAAAAGCAAAAAAGTCCCGAGTCGGAAGAGTCGGAACTTTTATGCTTAAAAACAGAGAGCTTTGCTAATAAGCTGTAAATCTGATATTGGTGCCGTGAATCTCCGATGCAGGACGGTGGTCATCTGCCCAATCCAGTTGAATGCGGTAAGGAGCCTTGATGTGCGATGAGGCACGTAACGGTATGGAATATGTGGTGTAGTGCGGTGTAAAGGCAATGCCCCAAATAAGATTCTGAGCAAAACGGTTGTAAAACTTCACCGCCAAGCGATTGTGACCGGCTCGCAGTGGTAGCAGTATCATGCGTTTGTTGGGCTGTGCTATATCACGTGTGAGATACGATGTCATGAGCTCGCCATTGAGCATGACGTACACTCCGTTGCCATATGTAACTTCTACGGGCAACACCATATCGTGCGGGGCTTGGATGTCCTGAGCATACAGATAACCTGCAAGTATGCCCACAGGCAAAGAGCCGGAGAGCGTATCGAGCTTTGTAGCCTTGTCCAGCTCGGATACCTTATTTACCTTGAACACTCGGTCAGGGATGGCTCCGAAGATGTCACCGATAAGCTTGCCATAGGGTGTACCAAATGCAAGGCGAGTATACTCAGCTTGTGGGATGGTGACTTCTCGGGCCTGCGATGCTCTTAGCTGCAAGATTTGATCGGTGCCATTGATGTTCAATTTTATCTTGCGTCCTATTTCTTCTTGGGTATAGAGTAGGTCAGTGGGGCGCTGGTTTACCGTCCAGCTAAGCGAGGTGATAGTGTTGTGCCCGGTGTAGTAGTCCCAGCAACTATAAGCATAGCTTTTTTGAGCCGTGGTGAAGTCGGGTGCAGAGTGTATGACGGGAGAGAGAGGCGTGGGTGTCGATTCGAAGCTTACCTCCACGATATCCCATGGTGCACGGCTATCGGGAGTGGTGGGTAAGTGTAGCTCCATATCACCCCGTGGTGCTATATGTATGTCGATGTTCTTACTCCCGGGGGTTGTGAGTAGGCGAGCTTGTAAAGGGCGAGAGGTGAGTGGAGGCAAGGTGATTGTGGCCCCCATACTCTGAGGGCGTACAAAGAGATAGATCTTATTACCATGTCGGGTGATCTCTCCCCAATCGAATACCTTATTATAAGGATTTGCCTCGGTACCATAGATGGCAAATTCATATTTCTTGATCCAGCTCCCCATACCCTCGAGGACTTGTTTTTCGAAAGGTACTACAGAGCCGTCGCCTTTAGGACCGATATTGAGCAGATAGTTACCGCCGCGAGCCACTACTGTGACGAGATCGTGTAGTTTCTCACGTATCTTGTCCTCAGGATTGCCTCGTTTTTGCCAAGAACGGTAGCCCCATGTCTCTGAGAATATGGAGGCTGCTGCCTGCCACGGTAAGTCGAGCTGATGCTCGGGTAGCTTATTATCTGCCATTACACTGAAGTCACAATAGTCATTGCCAAGCCTACCACTCACTTTACATGCAGGTTGCAGCCGGTGTACCAAGGCATACATCTCACGGCTCTGGGCAGGTGACATACTCCCCATATCGAACCACAACTCGGACACAGATCCATAGCGTGTGAGGATCTCGCGGATCTGATCCATATTGTAGCGGTGGTGCATGGGGGTGATGCTATCGGCATTGTGACTGCTCACAGGCATGGCGGGAGGGTAGTGCCAGTCGATAAGAGAGAAGTAAACGCCGAAGTTCATGCCTGCTTCATGACAGGCATCGGCAAGCTCTTTCATGACATCACGTTTGAGGGGCGTGGCTTCTACTATATTATAGGGTGTGGTGTGGGTGCCGTACATGCAGAATCCGTCGTGATGCTTGGATGTAAATACAATAGAGCGCATACCGGCCGCTTGAGCCAGGCGGACTATGTCACGGGCATTCCATGCCGAAGGAGCGAACGAGCGAGCTACCTCCTCGTACCAGTCTGTGAAATGCACGCCGAAGGAGAATATCTGCTCACTATATCCGCTGGTGACGGGTTTTCCTTCCCATACGCCACCGAGCCGGCTATATAACCCGTAGTGGATAAACATACTATATTTATTGTGATGCCAATTGTCGGGTTTGGAAGCCATAGATGGGGCTGAAAATGTAAGGCTGAATACCAGCATCATAAGTAAAGCAATAGGGCAACGCATATGCATGGGCGGTAAAGTAGTTCTCATCATATTTAATTTAGTGAATAGCAATAGCATCACGAATTTAGTGATTTGCGTGCAATTGTGAAAAACAAGTAACGGGATAGTTTGAGCTGAATACCCATTTCAAGGTATGGTACATCTCGGATAGAGCAATTAATTTTGTATCTCACAAGACTTTCTACAGTATAAGGCTTACTGATCTATTATGTTGAAATACCGGTAAGGCTTCTTTATTTTTATATTCACTTAACAATGAAAAGGTTTTCTGCTCGCAAATTGCACAAGTATATAGGCATTCCCCTGTGTATCTTACTCTTTTTTGCTTCGCTCTCCGGCATATTGCTCAATCATAGAGATCTACTCAGAAAGATAGATGTGCCTCGCGCTATGATGCCCGAGAGCTATTCGTTTGACAACTGGAACAACGCCTCAGTGCGGGGTGCCGTAATGCACCAAGGTCAATATTATATTTACGGCAATGCCGGTATATGGGTGACCGACTCTACGCTGACAACCAAGGCTGCGGCATCCCGTGAGGGATTTGCTCACGGAGCCGATGAGCTTAAAGTGGTGGCTATGACCGCCGACGTGAAGGATAACCTATGGGCAGCATCACAATACCGATTGTACTTATTAGACAGGGGACGATGGCAGCAGTGTGCATTACCCCGGGGGTTGCGCGAGCGCATTACAGACTTGTGCACACGGGGAGACTCTCTCATTATGATGAGCAGATCCTACGTATATGTGAGTAAACTCTCTCACGGAGCATCTCCTGATCGCCTCTCATGGGAAAAGAAAGAATTGCTCAAGCCTGACGACTACACGGGGCGTATGCTACTCTTTCAGCTTGTATGGATGCTGCACAGCGGTGAGTACTTCGGTACTCCAGGACAACTGATTGTGGATATTCTGGGTGTTGTGATGATGGTGCTGTGCGTTACGGGTATACTCTTTACCATACGTAGCCATAAACTCAAGAAGAGAGGCAAGGTGATGCAACCTGAAAGACGAAAGTCGCTGACCGGTAAGCTCAAGAGCAATCTCAAATGGCACAACCTGCTCGGAGCAAAGATATTTTATTTGTTGCTATTCGTTACAGTGACGGGGTGGATGCTCCGTCCTCCCATGATGCTTCCGCTGATATTTGCAAAAGCAAAGCCGTGGAAGATAAGTCATTTGTATAGCGATAATGCCTGGAACGACAGGCTACGAGCGCTACGCTATGATGAACATCGGGGTGAGTGGCTCATGTCTACGGCTGAGGGATTCTATGTCATGAAGACATTGGATTCCAAACCGAAGAGATGGACCATGCAACCGCCTATGAGTCCTATGGGTATTAATGTATTCGAACAAACAGCCGATGGAAAGTGGCTGATAGGATCATTTACCGGATTGTATATCATCGACCCTACACTACAGGGACATGGTGAAGGTGTTGTAGATTATTTTACGGGAAAGGCAGCTGTGCCGATGCGAGGACGGCCGGTGGGCAACCATCTGATAAGCGGTATCATCAGGCATACGGCAAGGCCTGATATTATCTTCCTTTATGATAGGGGGGCATGTGTCAAAGGCGCTGCTACTGTAGGTAGTAAAGCTGATTGCAGTGTCGCGGCTTTTGTGCCCCAACCTGCCACACTCATCGCTACGCCTTATTCACTCTGGCAATTTGCCTTGGAGCTTCATACGGGACGGCTATACAAACCTTTTATAGGTAACTTAGGTGTGGATTTATTCGTGTTTGTATTAGGGTTGACAAGTATCATCGTGCTCTATACTGGTTATAAACGTCGGCCCCGCAAGAAGAAAGATAGAGACTGAAGAGCAGTAATTTTGTGTATCAAAAGCTATTATTGTCCACTAAAACCTACTCAAGTGAGTTCAACTCGTTGAAAGATATGAGTCGGACTTATTTCTTCAAATGGACAAAGCCACTTAGTAACTTAAGTCACATAAATGTTAGTAAGTCCATTCGCCTATAAGTCTCATAAAATCGCTCAGTGATGCTATTGGGAGTAGGACATTCGGGTTGAGTGTCTTTTAGTCAGAGCACAGTATCACCATCAATTCGAGACCGTTGTATAGCAGGCCAATTGCTTCGTTGCTTGTGAGATTCGCGCTTGGTCATTTACCTGAAGTAAACTCCCTGTGCACTCACTCTTAGCGCCTTGCACTTTACCTTCTCTGCCCGGTCAAAGTGTCTTTTGTCGGCTTTGCCTCCAAAATCCACGAGACTGTTGACTTTTGCAACAGTCTCAATTCATGATTAAAAGCAACCAAGGGAAAGTCTACGGCAAGCGCATCAAGTCCTTCCACTGTCAAATATTCTCGACGTCCTTTCCTGTGCCTGAATACAAAAATCGCAGTAATACAACGTATTACTGCGATTTGATTATAGTTTGTTATCGTTGCTAAGACGAAATTACTTCACTTCTTCAAAAGAAATTACTACTGGTTATCAGTGAATTATATATTTATGGTACAAATACGATACGAATAAAACGATTATCATCGGTAAGATTATCGCCATTTTGTTGTTCGATAGTTATTCATTTTCTTCGTAATAATATGAATAGTCTATTCCCTTCATGAACATTTCGCGGCTGTCGATTTCATCTGTGAGGGCATTTTTCAGTAGGTCTTTTATATCCGCACTGTTAGTAGCACTTTTTATCATTGCGTTCATGTACTCGGTTTTACCGATTTTGCTCCAATCCACACATTTTTTCAAGTTCTTTTTCAATATCAAATCCAACCAAATCCTTGTGCTTCGTCCGTTACCTTCCATGAATGGGTGGGCAATGTTCATTTCTACATATTTATTGGCAATCTCATCGAATGTGTTTTCGGGCATTTCTTCAATTTGCTTTAAGGTATTGCCGAGAAAATGTGCTACTGCAAATTGGAAACCGCCTTTTGAAATGTTCTTTTGCCTTATTTGTCCGGCAAAATCGTAAAGCCCACCAAATAGATAGGCATGAATTTGCTGTAGGCCTTTGGCTGTTCCCTCTTCTATGCCGTCAATAAAAGAACTTTCAAATAGGGCGTATGCTTTTGTTTTACTTTTTCCGTCGATGCTTTCGTCGCTGTAAGTAAACCATTCGATAAAGCGATTTGCCTTTTTGCCGGGAAACTGCTTGCCGAGCGCAATAATCCCGCTGTAATCAAGCATATCGGCTAATCGTTTTTTGCCATCAGGTGCGAGAAGTTTCAACTGGGTAGTAATACTAACCACTTCACTGTTTTCTTTTTTCAGTTTGGCTTTGAGATATTTCCAATAGTTTCGTGTTTTGGTATAGTCGCTTTGGTCGGTAAGAACAGCGACAATATCCAAAACGGAAAACCACCATTTAGAATCTTCCTCATCCCAAACAGCACGAACTTCACGGTCGTCGAAAAAGCGGATGGATATTTTTGTATTATCACTCATTTCTGCGTCCCTCAAAATAGAACTTATTCTTCAATTGCTTCCCTAATATTGTCAGCCGATATTTTTGCAAACTGCTGTTAGGCTTATCAGGTATAGTCATTTCTATAAATCCCTGTTCTAATGCAGGCTTTAAATAATTTGAACGGAAATTCTCTCTATGAGAAAGTCCCAACTTATTCTGTATTTCTTGCCTATCCATCACCTTGTCAAGTATTCCAATAAGTTCTTTGACTTGCTCGGTAACTTGCTCGGTAACTTGCTCGGTAACTTGCTCGGTAACTTGCTCGGATGCTGGGAATGTCATTCTCAAAAAGTTCTCCGTAAACTTAAAGCATTCTTTTCCGTAACTTCTCAAAATACGAGGAACACCAGAACCTAAGTGCTCCACCAAATCCAAATCCCTGAACACCCGCATCAATTCTTTATTTCTTGGAACTGAATAGCCTTCAAAAAACTCACTTTCAGTCATGCCTTGTGGCAAACTTCCAAATGAAGTGATTTCTATCCGGTCATCAAAGAACTCAAATTTGGGCGGCACTTCCGAAGTATAGTCATTATGGACAATGGCGTTAATCACTGCTTCACGCAAAGCAACCGGGTTCCATAACTTTTTTTCCTCACGTTCTTTTGAGGTTATTTTAGCCAATGTCTTGTTCTCTACCTCCATCTTATCCAGCACTTGTTTCACGGCTTTAACTAATGAACAATAACCGTATTCGTTATTTTCCATTAAGTCCACTCTGTCAAACCCATCGTATTTAGCCACTTTTACAGATATTCCATTGACATCTGCCAATAAATATGCCACATAGTTGTATTGCCCTTCTTCGGTAAGTAATTCCAAATTGGCTGCAAACTGCTGATTGAGCGTTTTCTTTGCTCCCTCGTAGTAAATCTTAAGTTGCTCAAAGGTAAGATTCTGATTTGGGGACTTTATTTTTCCAATGGAATTTCGGATACGTTTGGCAAATAATGATTCAATCATTTTCACAGGCATCGGTTCCGCAGCCGTTCCGATACGGATGAATGTACCTTTCTCTGACATACCAAGTTTTTTGATATAGTATGGTTTTTCTGTACCGCTGGCAAAAGTTACTTTAATCACGTCTTTCGAGTCGATGCTTTCAACAGCCACATCAAACAACCCCAAACAAGAAGGCATAATGTTATTTTTCAGACGGTCTTTGATTTTGAGCATATCACCATCAATATCCGAAACGCCAACAGTCTTTCCAGCCTTGTCAATTCCAATATAAATTATGCCTCCTTCATGATAATTCAGAAAAGCGATTGCCTCTTTTTCCAAATCATCTATGAGTTCTCGTTTGTATTCTATGCGGTTGGTTTCTGGATTCATATGTAATATTTTCCTTTGTACATCGTGAAAAAAAGGATGGATATTTTGAAAATATAGTCATTACATTTAGTAGAATGTTTTATACTTGTTTACCAATCTTAATAAAATAAAATTCATTAGGATATGGTCTATGCCTACTTTTATCAAAATCAACAATAAGTATCTTATCCCATATTTTTTTCCATAATATAATATTGATTTTGTAAATATCTTTTCTTTGTAATTCGATTTGACTATATTCAGTATTTTTTTCTTTTTCAAAATACCCTTTTTCTTCAGCAATGAATTTAATGTAATTGCATACATCTTTAAAAGAAAAATCCTCATTACATTTATCAACGTAGGTGTCTATTATAGCTTCAATAATATCTGAATTGCAGCTAAGAGATAAATAAGAAACTCCGAATTTTGTAATCATATTAATCCTCCTCCTTGTAATATACTTTATAATACTTGCCCTTTTCGTCTTGCCCCTGTTCTACATTTTCACGATTACCGTCAATGATGATTTGAATTTGTTGGTCAAGTCGGATAACTCGTTTGTAGGAACGTTGCTGTTTTTTTCGTGCAGTATCGGAAATGGAAAATTGATTGTCAATGGCAATGTCGTTAGAAGTCTCGTACTCTTTCTTGAATTGATGAAACTTCTCAATTATCTCAGGTTGAGCAATTACAGTATTCTCAAAATCTTCTATATCGAACTTTTCTTTCTCTTTGAAAAATTTTAAGGATTTATTTAATAAATCAATCTGGTCAGCTTTAGGCACATCGAATTCTTTAGGTAATTCTTTTGTTACAAAAGTTTTGGCTAACGACATAAAATTTTGTGTGTTGGAATATTCGTCTTTTCTTGAACGAATGTGTAGAAAATCATCAATCCAATATTGGGCTTCAATTCCTTTATTCGTATTATCCACAACTGCTACAACATAACCATTCTCTTTTTCTTTATTGAAAATCAGACATCCTTTATCTAATTTCTTTATATTAATTCCTTTCTCACTCTCTAAATTAAAATTGCCATCTTGCTGAAGGACTTTTAGGAATGTATCCTTATTTTCTGATTTGAATAGGCCGACTGCATCCACTGTATCCCCATCCAAAATACAATCCTTAAAATATACAGTATAAAATTCCCCTCCTTTGATTTTAGGATGGACACTTTGGTTATAAAGATGCTTTGCTAAATTAATGGATTGCTCGTGAAGTTGATCTATATCATCAAATATTTTCGAAACATAAGTGTAAACTTCATTTAAGTTTAGCTCGCTATCGTGGAAAAGCTGATAGTACTCTTGATTCTCAGTAAAAGGCTTTAAAAAATAATTCAATAAATCGGGGCTAGCTTCTCGTGAAACATTCAATGGGCTATTTGAGATTACTGTTCCTTCATCAAGATTTTTATTTCCAACATAATGAAGAAAAGAAGAATGATATAGTAATTTGTATAGTTGTATCATATTGCTTTATATTATTTGTACTAATTGATAAATGAAATCAGATAAGAGGGAATTTTGAAACAATATATCCCTATAATTATATATAATAGCAATATAATAATATAAATAGGGAGGCTTAACCATAGTCTCTTTAATAAGGTTTCTTTGATATGTTTTTTATAATCGTTTTTAGACATGTACTCTCTTGTTATATCCTTCCAATAACTTAATTCGTTATATGATCGAATAATATCAATCGAATCAACAATAAACTGCAAAATAGCTGAAACTATGAAATATATTCCAAATGCTATAAATACATATTCTAAAAAATTATTTTGATAAAGATTTTTTATTTCAGATATTTTTGATATTTGTGTTATTCCTATTAGTAATAAGGCGGCTAAAACATCTCTAAGTAAATTACCCAAAATGTTACGAATTTTGGTTGAGAAAAGATCTGAAAGGGTTCTTATATCTCTCAATAGTTCTTTTAATTCTTTAAAATATTGGTCTTTTCTTTCATACGTTATAAAAGAATACCTCTCTTTAGCTTGAATAGTTGCGTCTTGAATTATAGAAAACAAGCCTTGAATATATGGCAAAGTTATATCTATATCCAAACTAATTCTCTCTAACAATAATTTAAGCCGTAAATCAGAACGTTCATTTTCTTCATAGATCCACTTTACTGCTATAGCTAAATATTCTTGATATTCTTTTGTTATTTCTTTTCCAAAATAATTCCTGCCTAATTGCATAAGTAATCTGCGATAACCTCTAAGGATTACTCTACCAGTATCGTACAAATCACTGCTAAGTGATGCCAATAATATTAAAATAGAATTCCTGAAAAAATATTTTGATTCTTCATTTAATTCTCCAATTGCTATATAATGATTAAGAGGTTTTATCACTATGTCCGAATTACCAATTATGTGAATATTATGATTAATAATATCTTCATTATATTTTCCCCAATCAACTACTGGAAAATCGCAGTTCTCTCCACAAACCATTATTTTAGCGCCACCAAAACTTTTTTTTAATCCATTCACAAATATTTTACACTGTTCTTTATTTGCAAAATATTCTGGATTAAAAGGATTTGTTTGCTTTATCCATTCTATAAAATGTATTTTTGAGTAAAAGAAGTTTATTCTATTATCAGGTTCGATACTACTTGATAATATAGTATTTTTATTTATATTCAGCCTCCAAATTTCTGCTGCATTGAAATCAGTAATGAACTCATCAATGTTTGAATATTTTGTGTCTCCAATAAAAAAAGATAATGCTCCTTTTATATTTAAAGTTTCAAAATCTTGTGCTAATTTTTGACAGAGAGAGGGAGAGAGAATTCCTGTCCCTTCAATAGAAATACTACTCCAATTTTCTAAATAATTAATTCTATTTGAAAGAGGCTCCAATTCTAATAAATCGCGAAATATACGAGCAAACATGTTTATTGAATATCTTTAATTTGACTTGTTTTTACAACAATAGTATATTCTCCATTTTGGTCTGGTGTTTGACTTATTGTTATATTATTATCTTTGGCTTCTCCCATCCATTCTATTTTAACCCCTTCTGCTGTTTGTCTTATATTCTTTTGCTCTTTTGGTGTTAAAGCTTCTCTTTTAGGCGTAAACTCTTGCCCATACATGCCTTTTTCTTCAAGAAATTTTTTAAAGGATTCTTTCGATTTTTTACGCCTTGAATCATTATCATCTATAATTACGGCATTAATATAATTATCAGAATCTACTAAATCTGTATTTACAAGATAATTGCGGGCTCTGTTTTTATACATTGATGGTTCTTGTTTAGTGTCTCTAATATCAATATTATTAGAAGCCCATTCACGTGCCATATTTTGAAACTTTCGTGTCAAATCAGATTCTGTTTCACGAGGTAATACAGATAAAAATTTAGCAAAAAAATCTGTAATCCCTCCAGATTTACTTCTATCATAAACTAAAACATCCCATACAACATTTGAATTAATATCAATTAAAGCCACTTTTTGTATGGCAGACTTATCCTCAATGAAAGTGTTTTTTACTTCTTCTAGAAGAGCCTTTGCTCCTTTTAATTTATATTCATAGACTTTTTTATGGTCTAACTTGATTAGAAATAATAGTTGCCTTTTTCTTATAGAAGCAATAGAAACAATAAATACTCCATTATTTGTATTGCCCCTATGAGCTTGATGAAAGCTTTCCGTTATTTCTTTTGATAATTCAACAAATTTATCATTATCTGCTTTTAATATTTCCCGTCCTAATCTTTTGATATGAGGATTATCAGGAGTGAATATATATTGTCGTCCTTGAGCAGCATCAGATAACCTATCTTTGAAAAATTTCTTTTGCTCTTCTGTTATTTCAATTTCATCTAGATAAGTAGGTATAACTTCATCGGTTATGATAATATGAAAAATTAATTTTTCAATTACTATGGCTTCCTTATCAGCCATAGACAATACACTTTCTTTTGCCATAAAACTGTATTTATATAATTATAGTGCTTTATTGTTGATTACAATCCTTTTTTTGTATCTTTTTATATTTCAGTAAAATTAATTAGAATCTTTATTAATTAATACCCTCGCATCCAACTTCAATATCTCCGCAATCTCAAATAACACTTCCAAATTCGGTTGTCGCCTGTTGCAAGCGTATGCGTTGACCATAGCAAAACTTTTGCCCAGCTTTTCAGCAAGCCAAGTTTGTTTAATTCCTTTTTCTTCAAGTACTTCTTTTATTCTATTCAGCGGTTTACCCATTGACCATTGCTTTATGTTAGAATACAAAGATGTAAAATATTATAGCATATAAATAGAATATCATGATTTTTATTTCCTCTTCATCTTTTCCATTTCCTTTTTCAGTCTATTTGTCTCAAAATCATTCATCCTTTTCCGCTCCATCTTCTCCGCCTGCTCTTTTACTAACTGTTCGTACTTTTCCACTTGTTTACGGATAACCGATATTTTCTTCTTATCCCGATTGTACGTAAAAACACTTTCCAGTTTTAAGAGATTTTCAGAACTGATTTTGCCGTACATTTTGATATAACGGTACTTTATATCATTGTCCGAAAGTTGGGCATTTCCGTGTAGTTGCCAAATATTACCTACCAATGAAAGTAAAAGGGGAAATCCCAATGCAATCAGCGTGAGAGCTGCTTTACTGTTTTTGAAGTCAATGCTGAAAATGTGCTCTTTGCGGACAACGGAATGGCTATCTTTTTCGGGCAGAGATATTTTCTGTTCCACAGCTTTAAATCGTTCGTTCAACTCGGAATGCTTTTCATCCACCTTTTCAAAGGTCTTCTTTATGGCAAAGCCTGCAATCTGAGCGAAGGTGTTTTTCAACACTTTTATTTGTTCAGGTGTAAACTGCCGTTGTTCAGATACACGTTTCAGTTCGTCGAACAATAAGTTTATCTTACCCAAATCTATTGTGGGTTCATTGGGGATGTTTTGCGGCAATCTTTTTAATGTCTCTATTTCTTGTTTCAATTCTTCAAACAGCGTATATACTGCCGAAGCATTCATTTTATCTGTACTCATAATCTTTCTGTTTTTTTGTTGTTATAATCTTCTGCGTATTCTGATTCTGTTTTTAGTCGCCAGTTTGCGGGCTTTCAACGACTGAATGTAATCGGCAAGCGTGGCGTCGTAATGCGGACTGTCCAATAAGGAAAAAATCTTTAGCTGACCAAGAATCGAATCAATTGTGTTTATGATACCGTTTCCTTCCGACATTTTTTCCTCTTGCCTTTCTGCTTCCTGTAATGCGTGATAGGCATTGTCTTTGATTTGGCGATCAATCTTTGAAAAGCTACACGCTCTGTCCACTTTTGAACCTGAAATACGATTACCATCCTTCTCGAAGATAATGCCCTGTATCTTGTCGGTATTGCCGTTCATCTTAAAATCCATCGTTATACCTTGTTGTTTCAAGCTTTGTTGTAATTGCTCCCATGTCAGGCATCGGGGAACAGATTTCCGAAGGGCGTCGTAAATCTCGTATTTGGTTTTGTCGTTTCCTTTGAGCCGTTCGCGCTTTACGTTTTCTTTGCCCGAGGCGATATACAGCCCATACTTTTTAGTCAGTTCCAAACAGAATTTTGTACTTCGCAACTTTTCGTTTTGGTCTGAAATTCGTTTTCCGTCATTATTAATTCGGTTTATAACTAAATGAATGTGCGGATGGTCGGTATCGTGATGGCGGGCGATGATGTATTGCGTGTTACAGTAGCCCATCTGCCGCATATATTCCTTGGCGATGCCCACCATCATTTTATCGTTAAGCCGTTGCTTATCCTGCGCCGAAAAATCCAAGGATATATGCGCTACGGGTTTTTGAGATATTCGGGTTTAGTTTGCTTTGGTTAATAAAGCTTCGGATAACGGATTCTTTGTCTTTCAATCGCACGCCGTCGCCGTCCAATAGCTCCGCTTTGTCTTTATCCAATACGTAGTTGACTACGCCTCGGAATCCACGTCCCTGAACAATTTTAGCAATCATCTTCTATCCGTTTTATCAGATTATCCAATCGCTCGTTCAGGGTAAGATTGTCCTTGTGAATCTGAAAATATCCGGCTGCATTGGCTTTGTGGGCAATCTGATTGACGTTATTGGCAATACCGGTTAATTGACGGATATGGTTCATCAGTTCTGGGGATAACCGTTGCTTAACGATGCTTGAAGCAATACACCGACGGATGTATTCACTGCGGGTTATTCCTGCCGAACGCGCTTTGGCTTTTAACGAATAATATTCTTCGGTAGCCATTTTCAGGGTAACCTTGTACTTCTTTTTTTCAGCAGCTTGTTTAGCGGGTCTGCCGTTTGTATTTCTGTTTTTAATTGTATTCATATGCTGATTTTGTAATGTGATAAAATAGACCAGCGGGATGTAGTAAGCCTCGCAGAGCAAGGTTTTGGTCTGACTAAAACACAAACTTGCTCCCCACAAAATCCGAAGGTTTCTGATTGTTTGACCTTATCTCTTTAATCCTTTTCTTTTCGGTTTTACGGATAAATTATCGGCTTGTTTTTGTCGGCATAAATACGTGTTCAGATCTTTAAAATCCGCATACTTTTTTGAAATATCCGCAATGGGCAAATTTAGTTTTTGTAGTTTTTCCAAGGCATGTTTCCCGGCTTCGTCGTTGTCTAAAAAAGCGTTGATTTTTTTCGTGTTTCGAGAGAAACGGGATGGCTTTTTCAAGATTGGTTACTGAGTTTAACGTGAGTTCGGTCTAAGCGTGGTGTACTAAGTGGGTTGATGGATTGTGTATGATTTCTAGGTTTAATTCCGGCTTTTTGGGTAGCAGATTGTAGGCAATTATGCCGGCAATCAAATTAATGGCGAAATTATTGACGCTTCTGTGTCGTGTATGCTCTATTTGACAAACGTTTTTGAGTAGGTCATTAACGGTTTCCACAAGGGCTCTTTTCCTAAGTAATATCCTATTATACAGGCTCATCAGAGTGTTTTTCATGTTTTTCTTTATCTTCGTAATCATGTGTATGTCGTCAATGAAGAGCTTATCGAAAAGACTTTGTGAGATGTATCCTCTGTCGCCAACAAGTTTGCCGAAAAGTTTCTTCGTGAAGGTTCCGCCTTTAAGTGGAGCACGGTCATCCGTATTCCCCGGTGTGATTTGATATTGAATGATTTCACCCCGGTCGTTAATCACAATATGCAGTTTGAAACCATAGAACCATCCCATACTGCATTTGCCCTTTTGGGCCCACCCTTTCATGGTCTTATGCCCGTGTGCCCGCTTGATATGGCAGGTGCGTAAAGGTGTGGAATCAATGAATGAGATACCGGTGCATTCGCCCAGACAACACATATTGAGAAATGAAATTAGTTTGAATGCCACCTTGCTTTGTAATTCCACAAAACGATTGTAAGAGACCAACGAAGGAAAATCCGAATGACATTGTTGCGTAATATATTGAAGATAAAAGGACTTAAAATCGCGATACCTCGAATGATGGAAAAGAATCAGAATAGTCATGATTTCAGCATCGGACATCCTAAACTTGCGATTTCTTCGCTTTTTGTTTCCTTCGCAAAGGGTTCTTTGCTGAATCAAGGTATCGAAAAGTTTGGAAAAATCATCGGTAAGACAGAAAATTTCAACTATATTTGTTTTCATAAAGTGGTGTTTTGTTTGTTTGTATCTTATTGATTATCAACTACTAAGACACAGATAATTCACCACTTTTGCAATGAAATACATAAGAAATTACACTGATTTACAACACTTTGTAAACTCTATCATTCCTATTATCCCTTATATCGAACTCACGTGAGTTTAAGACAATGGCGGAAACATCGGCTTGTTTGGCTTGCATTGTCAGCAAAGAGAGGTAGTCTGTAAATCCTTCAAAAAGATGCACCGCAGGCGTTTTCTTATCGAACGTAGTAATTTCTTTGGGTGGAATGCAACCTTTGAATTGTGGGTTTCGCAATTCGTAACCGCCCGCATCGTTGGGAAAATCGATGGCAAAATAGTTTCGTTTGCCAATTTGGTAATGGATTTCTTTGCAATAGGCTTTGGCGATGTTCAAATTGATTTTTCGACTTTGTAGGAATTGTAAAAGCTGAGAATTTTCAAGCGGTTTGATTTCTGAAATCGACAATGCCGTTGTCGCTTTTTCTCTGATGGAATTTTCATGAAAAAAGGGAAATGAATGATTTTCTTTTTGTAAAATTTGTGTTGCAACAATAAATGAACATTGCTTCATTTTCATCACCAAGTCGATGATACTTCCGCCTTTGCCATTTCCGAAGTCATACCAAAGATTGGTTTTGTAATCGACTTTGAAACTTGCCGTTTTTTCGTCACGAAATGGACTTTTGTACATTCCGTAACCGTTGCGTTCTTTGGCGGGATAAATACCTTGATGGGCAAGGTAATCCTTTATGGATATGCGTTTTATATTTTCGTTTGTCATAATTATTTTTGTTTTATAAAAGTTTTCTAAGTTTTCAGGGTTTATCTTACTACATTTCTATTTTTGTATAAGCAATTGACAATGAAAGAAAAAAATGTAGTAAACACGATTTTTGTAGTAACTACTCATTAGTTTTGGAATGTAGTAGGTAGTAAGTTGGTCGTAAGATGAGTTTTTGCATCTCACTACGACGTAATTCTTTTTCTTTCATTGAGTTATCCTTATTTGTAGTAAGATAGTAACTACATTTCATTGTAAAGTGCAGGAATAAAAGGATTGGGCGAGATTTTGCGGATATGATACACATACAGCGGATTACCGTTTATGCGTTTTGATTTCCGCTCAAATCCCGCTTTTTTAAGCACTTCGCCCATTCGTTTTTCTTGCAGATTAATGGTTGTATATCCGCGCAAATAGGATAAGATTTCCGATGTGGTCATATAGCTTTCCGATGTTTCTTCGGGCTTTTCAAATCCTTTCAGTAGCATTTCGTACTCTACCGTCTGCACGTGAAAAGCTTCGCTTTCGCGGTGTAACCTCACAATCTCATCGTCATTGAACCAGTACCGAAACCCATTTTCCCAAAACCAAACAGCTTCGGTATACACGTTATCCATAGCTATCTGCTTGACAGATTCGATGTCGATATGTTCCACTTCAAAAGGCAAAAAGCGACGGCTTCCGGTGGGGTTGGTCAGAAAATCGTTGCCGTTTACCGATGCCATAAAACTCGCCAAATGCGGGTATTCTTCGATATACACATCGTACGGACGGCGGTATTTCACCCGTGGCGTAGTGATAAGATTTTTCAGTTCGTTTTCGTCCCGTTTGTTCAAAGCTTTCAGTTGGTCGTCGATATTAATAAATAGGTATTCGGCAATAAGCGTTTGGGTATCCTTACTCTGCGGATCGATTTTACCTGTAAAGAGATAGCTTTTCAACTTCTCGGGACACAGCAAATCCAGAAACGTGGTTTTGAACTTTCCTTGTTCGCCTGTCAATACCAGACAGGTGTGATTACGACAGTGCAAGTCGTCCATCGCGTTTGCGACTACCGACACCAACCACTTTAAGAGATAGGTTTGCCATTTTTCGGAATTGACAATCGTAACGCATTGTGCCAACCGTGCAATTTCGGACGGTCGGTTTTCGTCCCATTCGGTCAGCGAACGAAAATATTCCTGCACGGGATTGACTTTCGGACAAAAATCACTTTCCAAAATGGCGCGGATGTTTTCGCCCGATGTGTTGATACCCGTTGAGGCATCCAGCAAACGACGCATTGAGTTGATGTCGAATTTCGTGAGGGGCGAAAACGGTTCATCCGCTGTCAAAGGACGAAATTCGGTACGGCTTTTTACTGTGTTAAAACGGAAATCGTAATGCTCGCGAAGGAATGTTTTGATGCGTTCGTTTTTGGATTGTTTACCGCCGTTGTTGCCGGTTCTTTTTTCTTTCATCGCAACAACGATTTTATCGGTAAACAGGGCGAGTCCTTTTTCCTGAGGTAAAAGCGCGCGCTTCTTCGCTGATTTCCTGCACCATCTTTTTCCGTCCGTTTTCTATCCATGCAAGCAGTTCCTCTTCAAAAAAATAGAGCTTCTTGCCGTTTTTGTAACAGGGAATGAATCGTTTCCGAACAAGGGCATAAACAGTGGGTTTTGCCTTACCGATGATTTTACACGCTTCCTCTATTCCTATCGGAATGCGCTTGGCGGGAACGGTAGGCGGTTGCCTTTTTTCTACCAATGATTTGATTTCAGCCACTTCGCTGACTAAGTGTGCTACTGCCTTGGGCAGGTTTTCAAAAGAAATTTCATTTGTTTCTATAATAATCGTTTTTGATTGATACGGTGCAAATAAAATAAGTGATTAGGCTGTGATGCGAGCCACTGGGAAAACACTATGAAAAACACGCGACGGATTGTTAATTTTCTTCTTTCCTACTCAATAATGATAAATAAATTCAATATTTTGAGGCTGTTATGTGGAAAGATAGTACCTTTGCAAAGGAACTTTTATTGCTTGATGTGTACCGATTAAGGTGAATGTGCGCAATAGGATTGCGGATATTTGCGTGTTAGCGGCAACTATATGACAACACGACAACGACATATTACTAAAATAATAACAATGGGAATATTGACAAGTATATTTTCATTTTTTGGTTGCGGACAAAATAGCAACAAAAAGAGAATGACAATGCAAACAGTTTATGCTACCGACCATAAGTTGACAATGCAAGAGAGAAAAGAATTTACCAATAGTTTTCTAAGACAAAAAGGAATTCCAATTTTGGAGCATCTTCCTTTTGTGGAGGACTATGCAGAAGCCCGTTTCAGAGACCAAAGACAGGTTGCTTGTAAATCTGTTGTTATTTATGGACTTATTTATGTTGCACACAACGAAAGGACAGCAGAAGAAATGATTTCCTACTTCAAAAAATACAACCTTTGGAATTATGTTTCACCAAACGAGAAAAAGTATTTAGAAAAGCCGATAAGAACAGAACAAGAAAATAATTCTATCTCATGGCGAATTGAGTGCTTAAATGTTTTACTTTGGTCGCTTGGACATTTCGATACTTTATCCTTTCCGACAGATATTTGTGATTTCAGCAATTACAAAAACTTACCAAACTTAGATAACGACCCAACAGAATGGATAAATAATTCAAAACTTCGCAACACAGAAGACATTCTAAACGAAACAGACATGATTTATAGAATACATTGGGCTGTTAGAGACGCATCACTTAATGGTAAACCAATTCCAGCAAAAATCAATGAAGATATTGTAATGGAAAGACACTTTGCTCTGAATTGGTTAGTTATATATGCTGAAAACTGGGGCGATATAACAACAGACACTTAAATACTAATGATTATATAGAGAAAGGCAGCTGCTAACACCTAAGGTTTCGTTGTGCCTGCAAGGCAAGCAATGAAACCGATGTTGAACGGAACCGGAATGCGTTATGGGGATTTCGTGCGGAACGGTGAGAGGATAGAGGGCAGTTTTAGGACTGCTTTTTGTTTTTCAGAATTAGTCTTTTCCTTTAATCATTTGTCCGATAACTTTTCCTGAATCAAAATAATTCCTTTCTTAGGGTCATCTTTTAAATGGCTTTTGATGCTTTCGGGTTCTACATCTTTTAAAAGGTCAGCAAAAACTTTTTTGAGGAAGAGGGCTATATCTTCCTGTCTTCCAATGTTGAAGGACTTCCAAATATTCCACGCGAAATGGTAAATATCCAACGTAGATAAATCCTTTACTCTGACTGGTTGAATCGTAGAAAGAGGATGTTGTTCCGAATAAAGTTCCACATACCGGCAAAGCTGTTCCATATCTTTGTCAGAAACGTACGGGGCAAATTCTTTTCGGGTATAGTGAACGGCAAATTCTCTTTTTGCACGTTTCTTATCTTCCATCGCTCGGCGCTGATCGGCTCTCATAGCTTCTAAACTTTGAGGAATTTCGGAAGAAATGTTGGACGTTTTCGAGATTTCTTTCTTCGGGAAAAATTTCTTGACGGTTTGCCGTAAAAAGACCTTCAATAAGCAGGTTGAGCACGGCATAAGCAATCACACCCAGAGCGGTAACTGCCCAGAATACAATGTTGGCGGTAAACTCATCGGCGCCTGCCCCCACAACAAAAAGCCGTGCCAGTGCGCCAATTAACACACAAGTTACCAGCACAGATAGATAGACAATGATATATTCGAAATAGTTGGGTTTCATCTTTTCTTCATTTTTTATTTTCTATGGATTTTAGCTGTATGGCTTGTGCCGCCTTATTTTTCTTCTCATCCACGACTTTAGCATAGATTTGAGTTGTTTTTACGTTGGTATGTCCCAGCATCTTGCTGACGGTATAGATATCTGTGCCGCTGGAAAGTTGTAGAGTGGCGTAGCTGTGCCGGAAGCAATGGAATGTAATTCGTCGGCTTATACCGGCTGCTTTAATCCATCGTTCCAACGGCTTGGAAATCCACGATGGAGAGGGTAATCCCTCGAAAACAAGACGTTCTGGTTCACGTGGTTCACCGCAAAGCTGATAGGCTTGTTCTGAAGTCGGTATATATTCTACGACTTTGGTTTTCTGTTGCGTAAAGTTCAAGCGATAACCATTTCCCTCTTTCTGTATTTCTTTCCATTTTAGTTTTTGGATGTCACAATGACGCAAGCCAGTAAGGGCTGAAAACAATGCCGCGCGTTTCAATATTTCCCGTTCGCAGGATGTCCCGGCAAGCGTATTAAGTTCTTCCGCCGTCAAATATTCCCGACGTGATTCCTGTGCCTGAATACCCTTAATCTTCGCCGATAAATCTATGGTCAGATAACCGTCGATGAATGCCTGTTTCAGTGCAGCTTTGAAAATGGAAAAATAGGTTGCCGCTGTATTTCGCGAGAGAGTCTCTTTTCGATTTCCACCGCAAGGTGCGGAAATCAAAAAGCGTTTGAATTCTTCGGCAAAGCGAATATCAATCTGTGAAAACGGCAATGAGTCGCCAATAAATTGCTTCAAGAAATGATTGGTTTGCTGCCAATTTGTAAGAATTGATTGTGAACTAGATGTAAATATACCACTTTTTGCGATCTTCCGCCTTGCAAAGCCGAACGGTTACTTTAGTATTGGAGAGTTGTTTCATGTGGTATGTATTTTATTGTTGGTTGTAAATATTGTCGATTTCTGACTTAGGCACATAAACATACTTCCCAATTTGGCGTGTAGGAATGGAAAACTTGCGAATATGTTTATAAACGGAGCTATCAGATATGCCAAATTTCTTTGCTACCTCGCCGATTGTATAGCAATTATGTGGTTCAAGACTATATAATTTTGCTGTCGGCTTCTCTTTTTTAAGAGGTGCTTGAAGGATCGGAAACGTTTCTTCTATCGCTGCACGATCATCCGAATAAGGCAAGTCCCTAAGTTGATAGCAGGGATTCGCTTTTGTCGAACAAGACGATAGAGCGTACTCTTAGCAACACCGAAAAGAGCGATTGCTTCAGGAACGGAAATATACAGGCGGTCAGCAGAAATCTTATCGATGATTGCTTGCTGTTCTACTTCTTTTTTCTTCTGTGCTTTCTTTTTCCTATATGCTATTCCGCCACACTTTTTAGAGCAATAAACAGAATCCACCGTCTTGGGAACAAAAGACTGTCCACACACTTCGCATTGTTTCTGAATTTTATTCATTGGTATTCTTATCGCTATCTAAGTACTCATTAGTATTCATAAGTGTTCATAAGTTCCACTTCATCACTAAATAAGTTCCGTTACAAATATGGTACAAGTATTTAAGCATAAAATCGATAAAAAAGCATCATCAACGAGATTTTTCTATAAACAAAAATCGCAGTAATACAACGTATTACTGCGATTTGATTATAGTTTGTTATCGTTGCTATGACGATCTTACTTGACCTCTTCGAAGTCGGCGTCTGTGATGTCTCCTTGCGAATTGTCAGTGGAGGCTGAGCCGTTGTTCTGAGTACCTTGTGCAAAGTCGCCGGGATTGGGTTGCTGTGCTCCGCCTTGTGCACCGGCATTGCGGTACATCTCTTCACTGGCAGCCTGGAATACGCTGTTGAGCTCTGCCATGGCAGTATCAATAGCAGCAATATCCTGTGACTTGTGAGCTTCTTTCAGCTTTTCGAGAGCAGCCTCTATAGGCGCTTTCTTGTCGGCCGGCAACTTATCACCCATTTCCTTGAGTTGCTTCTCTGTCTGGAAGATGGTGCTATCAGCTTGGTTCAGCTTATCTATACGCTCTTTCTCCTTCTTGTCAGCTTCGGCATTGGCTGCAGCTTCGTCTTTCATTCTTTTGATTTCATCATCAGAAAGTCCGCTCGATGCTTCGATACGGATATTTTGCTGTTTGCCTGTCGCTTTGTCGAGAGCTGTTACATTCAAGATACCATTGGCATCGATATCAAACGTAACTTCGATCTGAGGTACCTGACGAGGAGCCGGAGCTATACCATCGAGGTTAAAACGACCAATACTCTTATTATCTTTTGCCAAAGAACGCTCACCTTGCAATACGTGAATTTCTACTGAGGGTTGGTTGTCCACCGCTGTGGTAAATACCTCGCTCTTCTTGGTAGGTATAGTTGTGTTGGCATCAATAAGACGAGTCATCACGCCACCCATAGTCTCGATACCCAGCGAAAGCGGAGTAACGTCCAGGAGCAGTACATCCTTGATCTCCCCAGTGAGCACACCACCTTGGATAGCAGCACCCACAGCTACCACTTCGTCAGGGTTCACCCCTTTTGATGGAGCTTTACCGAAGATTTGCTGTACCTTCTCTTGTATAGCAGGGATACGGGTAGAACCTCCCACGAGGATTACCTCGTCAATATCACTTTTTGAAAGACCGGCATCCTTGAGCGCTTGCTCGCATGGAGCCACACAAGCTTGGATAAGTTTGTCGGCCAATTGCTCAAACTTGGCACGGCTAAGCGTTCTTACAAGGTGCTTGGGTATACCGTTTACCGGCATGATGTATGGCAAGTTGATCTCGGTAGAGTTGGAGCTTGACAGCTCAATTTTAGCTTTCTCAGCAGCTTCTTTGAGACGTTGCATCGCCATAGGATCCTGACGGAGGTCAATGCCTTCATCTGACTTAAACTCGTCCGCAAGCCAGTCGATGATCACGTGGTCGAAGTCGTCACCACCGAGGTGTGTATCACCGTTGGTAGATTTTACCTCAAATACACCGTCGCCCAATTCCAGAATAGAGATATCAAACGTACCGCCACCAAGGTCAAACACGGCGATCTTCATGTCCTTGTTAGACTTGTCCAAGCCGTAAGCCAATGAAGCGGCAGTAGGTTCGTTCACAATACGACGCACCTTGAGACCTGCGATCTCACCGGCTTCTTTGGTAGCCTGACGCTGAGCATCGTTGAAGTAAGCAGGCACTGTGATCACAGCATCCGTTACCTCCTGTCCCAAATAGTCTTCGGCAGTCTTTTTCATCTTCTGGAGTATCATAGCAGAGATCTCCTGAGGAGTGTAGAGACGTCCATCAATATCCACACGGGGAGTGTTGTTGTCACCACGTACTACTTTGAATGGCACACGTGAGATCTCCTTGGATACCTGATCATAAGTTTCGCCCATAAAACGTTTGATAGAATAAACCGTTTTAGTAGGGTTCGTGATAGCCTGACGCTTGGCGGGGTCACCCACTTTACGCTCGCCACCTTCTACAAAAGCTACTACAGAGGGTGTAGTACGCTTACCTTCACTATTTGCGATAACGATAGGCTCGTTACCTTCCAATACTGCGACACAGGAGTTAGTTGTTCCTAAGTCAATACCAATGATTTTTCCCATATTATTTTTAATTTTTATTGTTTTCTTTTTTGCTTTGTTTTGTATGTGTTAATAGGTATTGTCTAAATCCTTTTTAACGCCTTACATCTGATATATTACAAAACCTATGCCAATAAAACAGCATATAATATGACGACAAATAGTATATGACAAACTGTCACGCTCATCTTTTTCCGCTCTGATTGTGCCTCCATTATGCTTATAGTGTAAAACTCTTATTCATACCGTATTCAATGGTTTATGGTAATGCAACAGAAGTAGTCATAGCCATATGACGTCTTTGCATGCGCATAGCATACGGCGCTTATGCCACGTGTAGGAGTTGATGCGTCCTAAGGACAAAACAACTAAGGGTGCTTGTACATTGTAAGAGACAAGTCCAACTCGTATCTTTCAATGGGTTGTACTCAGTTAAATAGATTATGGCGGACACTAATTATTAAAAAAAAACAAGGAGTAGACCCCCACAGAGAGGGATCTACTCCTTTAAATTTGTCTTATCGACGAAATGGATTAGCCGTTCACCTTAGCCATGTGAGCTACAAGGTCAAGAACTTTGTTTGAATAACCGATTTCGTTGTCATACCATGATACAACTTTAACGAATGTGTCAGTCAAAGCAATACCGGCTTCAGCGTCGAAGATAGAGGTGCGAGCATCGCCAAGGAAGTCGCTTGATACAACAGCTTCGTCAGTGTAGCCAAGTACACCCTTCAATTCGCCTTCTGAAGCAGCCTTCATAGCAGCACAGATTTCAGAATATTTAGCAGGCTTAGCCAAGTTTACGGTAAGGTCTACAACAGAAACGTCCAAGGTAGGAACACGCATAGACATACCTGTAAGTTTGCCGTTGAGCTCAGGAATAACTTTACCTACAGCTTTAGCAGCACCTGTAGAAGAAGGGATGATGTTACCTGCAGCAGCACGTCCGCCTCTCCAGTCCTTAGCAGAAGGACCGTCTACAGTCTTCTGAGTAGCTGTAGTAGAGTGCACTGTAGTCATCAAACCATCAGTGATACCCCAGTTGTCATGAAGTACTTTAGCGATAGGAGCCAAACAGTTAGTAGTACAAGAAGCGTTAGAAACGAACTGAGTACCTTTGGTATATTTGTCAAGGTTTACACCGCAAACAAACATAGGGGTGTCGTCCTTAGAAGGAGCAGACATAACAACATATTTAGCACCTGCGTCGATGTGACCTTGAGCTTTTTCTTTTGATAGGAACAAACCTGTAGACTCTACTACATATTCTGCACCGATCTCGTTCCATTTAAGGTCTGCTGGGTTCTTCTCTGCAGTAATGCGGATAGTCTTACCGTTTACAACAAGATGTCCGTCTTTTACTTCTACAGTACCATCGAAACGACCGTGCATAGTATCATACTTAAGCATATAAGCCATGTATTCTGCGTCCAAAAGGTCATTGATACCTACGATCTCAATATCGTTGCGAGTTTGAGCAGCGCGGAATACGAAACGGCCGATACGTCCAAAGCCGTTAATACCAACTTTAATCATTTTTTCTTAGTTTTTTAATATAGTTACTTAAATACCAAATTAGCCTTCCCTAGAGAGCGTGTCACTCTATTATTGTGATAAGCATTTTTATCACTACAAAAATAATTAATCTTATTCACAATATCATAAAGAGTTACAAAAATTTATCCTATTCGCCAAGAGGTTGCTCTCGGCGAATAGACTAAATAAGGTATTATACCATTATAGGATAACTCCTTATACACCGTCAAGATCCTTCTCTATCAGGGCAGGCAAGAGTATTTGTTGTTATTATTCTTTGTTGTAGGGTTAGAGTTATCAATAATAGTGCTATTCTGTGAGAGCGTTGTTCATCAGAATTAGCCTTTTTTCAAGATCGCCAAATTGGCTCTCCGGCAGTAACGAGATACAGATACGCATCACCCCTTGGCGTTCGCTGCCGGTGGTGTCAAGGGTGATGGCGCACAAGCCATACATCAGGAACAGCTCCAGCAGTCTTTCACTATCAAGATGGTCATAGCCTACCGTGAAGTAGAAGCCATCGGCTATAGGTACTCCGCCATCGGCATCATAAACGATGTGAAAGCCATTGTCCGTAAACATCTTCTTTACGATATGAGCTTTGCGCCCGTACTCCCTGATAGGCTCTACAAAGTTGTATTCGCCATCGTTTGCCGCTTTGAGCACTGCTGCCAGCCCCCACTGCACCGAGTGCGCTACACCTGACGAAAGGGCGTATAGTGCTGACGACACTAAAGCCTCGCCAAAACGACTGCGCCCGAATGTCTTTTCCAAGTCGGGGAAAGTCCTGTCGAACAGTTTGGGTGAAACGACGATCATCCCTGCACGCTGCCCTGCATAACTAAACGCCTTAGAGCTGGATATAAGCATCATCCAATTGTCCGTGTAGTGAGCTACAGTGGGCTGATAGGGAGGCACACCAGGGCGTGAGTAGTCGTGACGGAAGTCCATACCGAAGTAAGCTAAGTCCTCCATCACTACAACGTCATACTTCGTAGCCACCTCGCCTATGATACGCAGCTCCTCCTCTGTGAAGCATTGCCACGTGGGGTTATTGGGGTTGGAATAAAGTATCGTTTGGAACTGACCGGTGCTTAGGTAACTCTCGAGCTTGTCACGCAGTTTGGCTCCCCTGTAGTCATACACATCGAAGGTCTCGAACGGTTGTTGGAGTATTCTCACTTGCAACTTATTCATATTGAACCCCGGATCAATGAAGAGCGTACCTTTAGCTCTATCGGCATGTGTGCGATTGGCTACAAGGAAAGACGCAAAAGCTCCCTGCATAGCCCCCACGGTGGGTACACAGTTGGCAGGCTTGACATCTATATTGATAAAAAGCTTTACAAAGCGGCTAATCTCGTATTTCAGTTCAGGCAATCCGTCCAGATTAGGGTATACGGCACTTACACCACGCTCCATGGCGTCATGCTCTGCTTCTATGGCTATGCGTGGTGAGGGTAGTCCCGGCACGCCCATTTCCATGCGCACGTATTTCTGACCTGTTTTCTTTTCCATCAGATTTACCAGTGCTACGAGGTCTCTGATAGAAGCGTTTGCCAGATTCTTAATATTCAGTTCGGCCTGAGCCTGAGTTATTACAGATCTGTCTATTGGAAATTCCATTGTATCAGGTTATTTTATTTTAAGGTTATAATTTCACCACCACATCCACGGCTGCCAGTTGTTGCTCACATCCCATGAGTGGGTTGATGTCCATCTCTTCTATTTCGGGAGCCGCAAGCAAGAGATCCGATACTTTGCACAGTGTATCGGCTATGACCTGTTCGTCGATACCTTTTTTACCGCGTATTCCTCGGATAATAGGATAAGACTTGAGCGAACGCACCATATTCAAAGCCTCTTCGTGGTTGATAGGAGCCAGTGCGTATCGAATATCTTTGATCACTTCCACAAAGATACCCCCCAGACCGCACGTGATCAGGTGTCCGAATCCCGGTTCCTTTTTCACGCCTATGAACACCTCTATACCACTTACCATTTGCGACATCTGCACGCCCTCAGCACCTGCTATAGCCATGAGATGCTCATAGTTGGGAGTTATCACATCCATGCTGTCTACGTTGAGTATCACACCGCCTACTTCCGATTTATGGGCAGGCCCCACTACTTTCATTGCCAGCGGGAATCCCAGCTCGCGTGCGGCAGCGAGTGTCTCATCAGCGCTATTGACAATAGCTTCTTGGGGGCGCTTGATCCCTGCTAAGTCCAGTAACTCCAAGGCCAGCGGAGTGGGCAGTAAGCCCTCCCTGCCTGTGACAATTTCATGAATGCGTGCAACATGTGGGTGAGTTGTGAGTATATGCTTCCCTGGTTCCGTGTAAGTCCTATCCTTGACCAAGGCGTTGCCCAGCACAGCCTCGTCTTCGAAGAAGACTCCCCCTTCTTTTACAAACATGTCCATATCTTCCTTAGCATTGATAATGGAAGGTAGCACGGCATAGATGGGTTTGGTCGATTGTGCCTGCTCACGGAGTATCACATGATAGGCATCGGCATTGGAGAATAAGCCGGGACTACCGAATATCACCACAATACCATCTATCATGTCCAGCTCACGGTCACAAAAGCGAATACACTCCTGCAATTGCTCAGCCGTACCTGTTGCCAGTATATCTATCGGGTTGGCTACGGATGAGCCGTCGAATAGCTTCTCCAGCAGGGTAGCCGTCTCGGCTTCAGGTAGGTGCGGCACCTCCAGCCCGCCGTTGGAGAGTACGTCTGTAAGTATTACAGCAGGCCCGCCTGCATGCGTGATGATACCTATGTTTTTGCCTTGCAGACGTGGGTGTTGCATCACGGCACCCACAGCTGTGAGTTCGCCACGACTATGGCATCGGATGATACCCGACTTGCGGAAGAGTGCCTCTACCGCCATATCAGAGTTGAGCATAGCACCCGTATGGGATGCTGCAGCTCGTCCGCCGGCATCGGATGTCCCCGACTTCACGGCAGCGATGCGACAACCTTTGGCGATGAGTTCGGCAGCATTCTTTTGTAGTTTCTCTGGTTTCTTTACACTCTCGATGTACATCAGTATCGTTTTGGAATCCTTGGTAGCATCATAGTTTTCGTTGATGTACTCCAACACATCCTCTACACAGGTGTGGGCAGCGTTGCCCACGGAGTAGACCGCCGAGAATTTGAGCCCTTTGCTCAGTGCGGATTCCATGATGAATACGCATGTAGCACCCGAGCTTGATATCAGTGTAGCTCCGTCCCACTCCAGGCGGGGTACCGGGGTCGTGAATACCGATTGATGCAGAGGGTTCATGACGCCCACGCAGTTGGGGCCTATGAGTGTAGCATGGTGCTTGTCGGCCAGCTCGCACATGGCATGCTCCAGACGTTTGCCCTCAGCTCCCATTTCGGAGAATCCTGCCGAGAGTACTATCACAGCTTTAGTGCCTTTTTCTTCCAGCAGCACACGCATCGTATCCAGGCACAACTTGGCGGGGATCGCCAATATAGCCAGATCAGTCTGGGGCAATAAGGAAACTTCTTTAAATGTATCTGTCCCCTGCACAGCCGTTGCGTTGGGGTTCACTGCGAATAGATTACCGGCAAAAGTCCCTCTTTTAAGGTTATACAGTACTTTACCTCCGGGTTTTTGTAGATTGTCCGATGCCCCTATAACGGCAATACTTTTGGGGTCGACAAGCTGTAGTGTGATCATAGGTCAACATTTTATTTAGATTATTCCAAAAGTAGGAAAAAGAAATCGTAAAACAAATATTTCCACCTGTCTTATCTGCACAATAACAGCATTTTATTGCTTATTTATTGCAAATTACCGCTGAGGGATTGCGAATTACAAGCACTTGCCAAGTATGACCTGCTTGTGCTGTGATATTTCGCAATCCTGTGTAAGTATATAAAAAATATGGTTGTAGCGGGGCTAATGAGACTTCTATAATGATAAATACAGCCTCTCAATCCAAGTATATATCGCCCGATGCCAACTGGTGCAAGAGGAGAGCATAACGATCCGTTACAGCACAAGCAAAACGCTTGCCTTTCTCCGCAGTAGAGTGGGAGGGATCACCAATGCCCGTATCGGTCGATACTTTGGTCCAGTGACGAGGTATCCACGCTACCCCCTCGTTGAGGGTCGAGAGGGCAAACGGTTTCGAGTTGCCTTGCCCCGCTTGTGACAGCTCTACCAACTCAGGGTGGTAATGCATCATCACCGATGTTTCCACTTCGTCTGCATGATCACCCGGTATCTCGAAATAGTCTTTTGCCGGGCATACCCTGAACCACTCGCTCACTGCAATCACAAAGTCAGGAAAGTCTACATTGAGATCCCGCACCATGTTGCGGAAATTATTACCACCATGTCCATTGATAATGACCAACTTATTCAAACCCTGATGTTGAAGCGAACTTATAATATCCGTGAGTACCGCCTTCTGGGTCTCATAGCGATAATGTATACAAAAAGGCAGATCACGCTGACCTGGATTCTGTGCACCCAATGCCAGGGGAGGAAGCACCATACATTGCGTCCCATATACATCAGATGCTTTCAGGGCTGCATCTACAGCGATATCATGAGACAATATAGAGTCCGTAAGATAAGGTAAATGATAATTGTGTGGCTCGGTAGCACCCCATGGAAGTATGGCTACATCATATTGGGCGTCACGTATGGTGCCGTAATTGGATACAGATAGATCGCATATCATATGCAGATTATTTTTTTGAACACTCATTTCTAAAAAGATAAATTTATAAATCTATGAGCAAAAATAAATAGAGCCTGTGAAAAAAGCAAAAAACTATCGGCAAAAGCAAAAGAAGCACGATCTCATCAAACGAAGATAAAAACTATCATTTTGTCAGATTGAGAGAGTGTGATGATGTAGTGCTATTTTTAGGTGTACAGCCAAGTAGCAGGTATTGACAAGGGCGGGTGTGATGTTGTATCTTTGTGGTTGTGCAGTTCCTGTTTATTCCGCTACATCCTTTTTTATTCTGATTGATAATGATATACACCAATATGTGCTCTAAGACAAATTTGCCCTTGTTGATGGGTGCTTGCCATAGCTTATCCTCTCGCATGAATGAGTGTGGCATGAGGTGGTACGCCCCATAGGTTGTTGTCTATTGAGACCGTTGCATAGCAGGCCAATTGCTTCGTTGCTTGCGAGATTCGCGCTTGGTCATTTGCCGGAAGTAAACTCCCTGTGCACTCACTCTTAGCGCCTTGCACTTTATCTTCTCTGCCCGGTCAAAGTGTCTTTTGTCGGCTTTGCCTCCAAAATCCACGAGACTGTTGACTTTTGCAACAGCCTCCTATTACACCGCATTGTAGACTCGATCTCCCTCGTACAGTGCTTTACCAACGGGTATTGCTGATCTTGCTTCTACACCCTTGACCTTACTCACTTCCAGCCTCTCAAACTCCATGAATCATCATATCACATCTCTGACCTATAACCATGCGGTGAGCCGGGTTCCCTATATAATTCGGTAGACTTATCCTATACTGAGGCTCAACTTATCATACACGGACAACTGAGCTATCCTATACGGACAATGATCTTATCCTATACGGACGACAGACCTATGTACACAGTCGGTAGACTTATCATAATAGAATTAGCCTCCCCCCCTTGTAGCTAAGTATATTTGCCCAGCACAATAAACTTCTGTAATATGAAGGCCGTATATTTTTCAGATATTCATTTGCATGGGGCATTGTAGATGCTCAATTTATTTAGCCCCCTATTTTTTAGAGTTTATCAGGGTGAAAAAGCCGTTTCTTATTTAGACTTTGTACAAATAAGCTTTGTGTCTTAACTAAGATGTGATAAAATTCATTGGACATGAGTCATTTGTCAATTTATTTAGTAGCCTCATTGTGAGTAGATTACTCTTACATCCTACTCCTTCTCATAACTCGAGTGTTTTTGACATTATGTCAAAAACGGACTGATTTTGATGTCTCTATTCGGGTGCTCCTATGCACAAAATACCTCCCTCTGCCATGCTCCACGATACTTATATGCTTGCCTATGCATGGTGAAACAAAGGATTTATGTAAGTTTGTTGCACAATCAGAATTGCTTATATGATAGTTCCACAACCTATGAAGAGATGTATTGTACAATATATTTTACCCCTTTTTGTTGCTCTGCTATGCTCTTGTGAGAGAGCGGAAAAGATCAATACTTTGGGCGAAACAGAGTATTACTTTGATGAAAAATTGTCATCCCTCTCTACGGGTGACGACGGGGTATTGTGGATAGGCGGTGAGACGGGCAGCCTATGGCGAGTGAAGGATGACGAAAGGCGTGTGTTTGAAGTGGGAGAAGACCGCATATACAAAGTACTTTCGCGCAATACCGATAGTCTTACCACTATATGCTGGGTGGGCGTACGCAACTCGGGATTGCAACGCTGGGTGATGCAGGATGACCGTATGCATCGGCAAAAGGTTTATCTCATCCCTGTCAAGAAAGAGAAGTACTCTACTTATGATATAGCTATGCTGGGCGATCACCTCTACGCTGCGACAAGTCAAGGCTTGTATCGTATGCCGGTGGGAGGCAATGCGGTGGCGGATTCATTACAGTTGGTTTATCCTCATGACCAAGATCTCTGGCGAGGGAGTAAGAATTATTTTATCGTCAATAATCTATGTACTTACAGAGATAGTCTGCTTTTGGCAGCTACAGAGCAGGGAGTGATCAGTGTGAGCAAGGATACGGGCAGGGTAGAACTATCTCATAAGGGCCGAGCTATCAATCATGTTTCGGTGTATGGCGATACTATATTTGCTTTGTCGGACAATATGCTCTATCTCGACACACCTGCCGGTAAGTCCATCCGTGAGGTACGCTTACCGCTATCTCCCAAGCTTTATTATCAGTCACAAGGTATTCATTATATAGTAGGTACTGACAATATGTTGCTGAGCAATGATCTGGTTGATTTTGTAATGATACCCCTTAGGCGCAAAACACCTGCCGGGTGTCGTAATATTATGCTACCCGATCCCCGTCATGATTTTACACTGATGCTTACGGAAAATGCATTGTGGCGCGTACCTCATCATTTGGGTATTTTCAATGGGAGTACCTCGGTCAAAGCCGCATGTGCAGGCTCTAACGAAACTTATTATCTCACTACACACAATGAATTGTACCGTAAGGAAGACAAGGCTGCTGAGGCATCGCTGATATATACTTTTCCGAAAGAAGAGCAGATTGTGCGTATGGATCTGGTGGGACATACTATATATTACTACAATGCACGGCAGGAGCTGAAGATGATCAATGTTTCGGGAAGCAAACTAAAAAACATGCTCATGCACAGAGCAGCGACTATGTACCAGTCCAAAGACAAGATTACGGCCATGGGCGTGAAACAGACAGGAGATAAGGTGCGTGTATATCTGGGCGTACAGGACGGGCTGGTTGTGGCGGATGGTATAAACATTCCTGATACCGTACGATTCTTTGAGAATAAATATGTAACAGCCTTCTACTCAGCCCGCCACTCTGACCTTGTTTACCTCTCAACACTCAATGACGGGGCATATTATGTGTGCCCACCGGACAGCGTGTTCAAGCCTATAGGCGGTAGTGAGCGCAATACGTTTATACGAGATATTATAGCTACTGAGGCACATCTCTCCACCCTCATCACCCTGACCAACCACCATATTATTACACAAAACCCCAATGATACGGTGCCTGTGCGTGGCTACAACAAGCTTCTCTATGTCAATGACAGCTTGTTTTATGCCTTGCCCGAATACGGGCTGCGCAAGTTCAGGATAAAGGACGGACATATGTCGGATGAGGGGCTATTCTACACCGACATACGTTTTAGTCCTGCCGCATCGCTGGTACATGGCGGACATCTCTATCTTGGCTCTAACTTAGGTGTGCTTACCTTGAAAATAGATCATGAGAATCAGCCGAGTTGGGAAAATTTCGGAGCCGGAGATATTTTTAGTCCGAGATATGCGGCAGGTGTGGCGATAGTGATAGTTATCCTGATTTTGATATTGGCGGTTGTAGCATATCTATATCGTAAGCGCAAAAGCAGAATGCTTATCACGAGACGTATAGAAACGCTCAAGAGTAGAGCAGAAGAACTGAATTCCTTCTATGCTCTCTCGGACGATGCCGGCCGTAGCAGTATCATGAAACTCAGGCAGGAGATCAGTGAGATCGCCCCTGACAAACGTAAGCGTAGAGAGACGAATATGCTTATAGCCCGACTGACCAATGAGATCATCAAGCTCAATCGAGAGGCCACACTGAGCCTGTCGCAAAAACTCAAAAAGCAGATGGAGTGCATAGCAAGGGCGGAAGCTTATGAGAGTAGCCACTTGTGGGAACAATCGGTGCAGGCAGAGAGCTCCGGCGATGTGGAACGTATCAGACAGCAAGTAAGTCGCAATGGCTTGTGGTTGGAACAGCTCAAGACCTTGGGATCTGATCTGAGTGTGCGTATCGAGGAGCTGACAGGATGCTTGGAGCATGTTACATTCAACAACGCATTGGTACGCAGATTCACCGTTCTCCGGGATGATATTGCCCGTAAACCATTGGCCGATCTTATGGCGGAGTACAAAGTTGTAGCGGCTGAATATGATAATTTATACTCGGATTATACCTTGACGTTGATCCTTGACTATATGCACTCGCTTGAAGAAGCCCTGCACGCACGTATTGAAAGTGACTATGCGGTAAGGGTACTTATAACTCGACTGGGCGAATTGGCATCATGGACAAGTCATGAGCAACGCATTCCTTTGCTTAGAGAGCTTGACCTTATTGAGAAGCAGATACAATTCCTACAGACCAAAGATCGCATAGCCGATTCTTTGGTAGAATACCAAAACCTGCGCAATATGCTTATCAAAGAAAATGAGGGGCTGGTGAATAAGAAGTTTGATAAAGAGCTTGAAGATATGATAGCGGTGAGGGCTAAATCAATAGTAAAGCAGGTGGAACAACTCACCGTAGCCATGTATGAGCTAATCACAGTGACGGACGCTATGATTCTGGATGAGGTGCTGAGGTTTTCCAACTTCTATCATCAGCAGGCCAAAGTGCTTGCCATACTGGTAGCCAATCCTAAGGTGAAACGATCTCTCATCCCCGGAGTGTTGGGCATCTACGGTAATCTGAATCCTGTGATAAGCAGACTTGTCAATAATAAAATCAAAACAAATGAAAAGGTGCTGAAAGAGTATTTGCGTGACCGCGGAAAGTACTCCGCATTTGTTTATTATGTGCTGCATATTGCTGATTAACAGTGTTTATAATCTCATTGTTATTGCCTAATGTTGCATGCCTCGAAAAAGGAGGAATAAACGGATGCAACTTTTTTGGGAGGCTATAATCGATAGTTTTGTTGCAAATCGGTAGACGGATATTCTCGCATTGAGCCAATATCGGATACACCGACAGAATCAACCTATTTAATATTTAATCCCAAAAATTGTTATTTATGAAAACAAGATTTTCATTACTGGCATTCGTTTACACCTTATTTGCGATAAGCATCTTTGCTCAGGAAGCAAAGATCAAAGACAAAAGAACGCAGCCGGATCTGTACTACCTTGAAATCTCTGAAGTAGCAAACAGCCTTGAACTTTTACCGCCTCCTCCCGCTCCCGGTACTATTCTCTTCCTGAACGACAGAGCACAGTATGACTGGGGTAAGATGCAAAGAAATACACCCAGAGGTGCACAAGCAGTGCGTGATGCACGTGTAGGTGGCAATGGCGTGCCCATGGCATTCTCCGAAGCATTCGGCATGGAGATCAGTAAAGAGAAAACTCCTGAGATTCATAAACTGGTGATTAATATGAAAGAAGATGCAGGAGACTTGGCCACTCGCCATGCGAAAGAGCATTACATGCGTGTACGCCCCTTCAGCTTTTTCCAGGAAGATACTTGCAATCCTGAGCAACAAAGCGAACTATCGACCAACGGCTCATACCCCTCAGGACATACTTCTATAGGCTGGGCTACTGCTTTGGTGCTGGCTGAGATCAATCCTGCACGCCAGAATGAAATATTGCAGAGAGGATACGAAATGGGACAAAGCCGTGTGATCTGTGGCTATCACTTCCAGAGTGATGTGGATGCTGCACGACTTGTGGCAAGTGCTGTAGTAGCACGTCTGCATGCTAATGCTGCTTTTATGGCTCAATTGGAAAAAGCCAAGAAAGAGTTTGTGAAATTACAAAAATCAGGTGCTGTAAAAGCGACCCCGAGTAAATAACGAGACTGCTTATTTTAAAGATAAAGTATATGAATAAGATTTTTACTATGATGGGTCTCGGCCTTGTCCTGGCATGTGCTTCTGCTTATGCACAAGACAAGGTGGAAGTGAAGCCCTCGGGACGTATCCTGATGGACGGCGGTTTATTCAAGTCGGATAATAAAAGCCTTGTAAATGGCTTAGCGGTACCTGACCTCCGTGTGGGAGTAAAGGCGGCTTATGGTGACTATAAAGCTAAAGTAGATGTGGGCTTTGCTTATGGTAAGGTATCACTCAAAGATGTATTTGTGGAGCGAAAGTTGGGCAAGAACAACCTTATCCGTGCAGGCTACTTTGTGCATCAGTTTGGATTGCAAAGCTCTACCAGCTCATCCATGAAGATTAGTATGGAAGAGCCTGCGAGCAATGAAGCCTTTTTCAATTCACGTCTTATCGGAGCTATGTTGATACATGATCAAGGTCAATTTTTTGGTACGTTGAGCTTCCATGTCGAAGGCGAGGCTATAAAGAAAGCTTCTAATGACCTTGGCAAGCAAGGGTATGGTATGATGTCACGATTGATCTACCGTCCCCTGCACGAGGAGGGTCGTATCTTGCACGTAGGTCTTTCGGGGGCATTTGAAAGCCCTCGCTACAACGAGAAAGAAGCTTTGAATCATAAAAGCTACACGCTCAAAAGCAACTTCCCCACGAGGATTGCTAAAGTGACTGCACAGCAGGCTCTCATCACGGATGCCAAGATGCTGTATAAGTTCACACCGGAGATCTGTGCGGCTTATGGCCGTGTAGGGCTTGAGACACAATACTATTACTTGAATGTAAAGAGGGAAAACGGACTGCCATCATTCAAAGCCAGTGGAGCCTATGCTTTGGTAAGGGGGCTTATCTTGGGCAGTAGCTATAAATATTCTGACGGAGATGCCGGTATAGCTACACCGGATGCCGGATCACTGGAGTGTGTATTGGGCTATAACTATACTGATCTCTCAGATCATAAAGCTCAGATTTTGGGCGGACGTCAGAATGATGCATCACTTACCCTTAATTATTACATCAATAAATATATGATCTGGAGGTTGAGATATTCGTATACTCATGTTTCCGATAGAGCCGGTTTTGACAACCAGTCGGTAAACGGATTCCAGACACGTTTACAAATTATTTTCTAAACCCTTGCTTTGATTGATTAGGTTTGACGCTGTGCGGAGGGTGATTGAATAATGTAATGTGTGTTTTTATCTGAATGCTATATTTTCCTGTTAGATTAAAACATTGCTTACTGAGTATAGTTTTATTTTGAATTATTTCAATCGCCCTTTGCATAGCTCTTTTTATAAACCAAAGTAAAAGACTTATGCCAACCCTTTGCTTGGCAAAGGTGTATATATGGTCTATTTAAGTTTTTATTCTGTTATGTTTATTGAAATAGCAGGAGGCTACACAAACAAATCCAGTATTTGTAGTGTAGCCTCCGGTCGTAAATAGATGCTTCAAATCTATTAAATAAGCCTTATTTGTTTGAGAGTTGTCCACATGACAAGAGGAAATACAACCCTTTTGTATGTAAAGTATCAGAGCTCACGTAACGAAAGCACGGTACGTTTCATTATATCTGCATACTGCTTTTCTTGTTTGGCAGTGGTCCATGACAATACCTGATAATACTCCTTCTTACCTTCTACAATAGCTATATAGTAAAATACTTCTATATTATTGACAACACCTTTGAGCGTCAGTACTTTTGCCGGCATGTTATTGATGAGGGTATCTTTGATATCTGATGGTTTTGCTCCGGGTACGCTTTTGATGAAGTCGGGTAAGACGAGATTGGTATATCCTGTGAGATCAGGCGAATAAGTATCCTGCATGCTGTTTTCCGTAATAGCCTTGTGTAGCTCATCCTTGGGCTCATCGATGACCATGACATACAATTCCTTTATCTGATTTTCATATTGCAGAGAGGCCTCGTCATTGAGATCTTTGCTCTCAATAAGTATAGAAGGCACGGATAAGGTATACTTATTCTGTATGGTAACGAGTTTTTCCTTGTCAGTGCTACTGCATGAAATAAAGGTGGACGCCACAAAGGAGAGAATGAAAAAGAAGTGTAAAGTATGTTTCATATGGATATTTGTGCAAAATTAATGATTATAAGTTGTGTTCTCTTTGAAAAGCCATGCATCTAATTTAATCATTATTCTTGATCATCCGTTGTTCTATCCATAATTTTTTATGAAGCGTAAGTATATAATTTATCGAAATATGCTTTTATCTGCATCTGTGTAATGTCGGTAGTTGTATAAGCAGAGACTGTTGCAAAAGTCAACAGTCTTGTGAATTTTGGAGGCAAAGCCGACAAAAGACACTTTGACCGGGCAGAGAGGGTAAAGTGCAAGGCGCTAAGAGTGAGAGCACAGGGAGTTTACTTCCGGTAAATGACCAAGCGCGAATCTCGCAAGCAACGAAGCAATTTGCCTGCTATGCAACGGTCTCAAGCAGTGTGTCATAAATGAAAAACGCTGAAAGTACATTGAGCACTTTCAGCGTTTGCTGAGACTTCTTATTGCAGTTCCGTAGAACGGAATAGTAATTTTTCAGAGGATGTACCTTGAATTATTATTCTGCAGCAGGAGTTTCTTCTGCAGGAGCAGCTTCAGTATTGCCATCTGCTACTTCTTCACCTGCAGCTTCTGCTTCGGCTTCCGCCTTTGCTTTTGCTTCAGCAGCTTTCTTTTCTGCTACAGCTTCTGCTTTTACTTTGTTTGCAGCTTTTTCAGCTTCCAAAGAAGCCTTGTGAGCATCTTCTTGAGCTTTTTTCAGCTTGTCTTTAGTATTGCTTACGCTGTCTTTCTTACCCTTGAGCCACTCTTCGAATTTCTTCTCTGCGGCAGCCTCATCGAAAGCTCCTTTTTTTACACCACCTTCGAGGTGTTTTTTCATCAGTACGCCTTCGTTTGAAAGGATGTTACGAGCAGTATCGGTTGGTTGTGCACCAACATTGAGCCAATACAGAGCACGTTCGAAGTTCAAATCTATTGTAGCAGGATTAGTGTTCGGATTATAAGAACCTATCCTTTCAATAAACTTGCCATCACGTGGCGCCCTGCTGTCTGCGACTACGATCTTGTAAAAGGGATAAGCCTTACGACCGTGTCTTTGCAATCTGATTTTTGTTGCCATTTAATTTGAATTGTTTATAATTGCTTGTATTAGCGAGTGCAAAGATAATATAACTGATTGATTTATACAAGAGTGTTGCCTTCTATTTACTTCTCAAGAGGAGTGTGCATGGGAATGGAACTGTAATAAGAGCGAAACTCCCGAAAAGCGGCTTGGTCATGTTTGGGTATCTTATCGGATGTGGAGCCTTGCATATCCACCGGGATAAGTCTGTATACAGCTTTGCCTTTTGTATCCTTTTTATTGACCCAAAAATATTGATACTCGGGGCGAGTCACAAAGTGCTCTTCATCTCGGCTTATATTGAGTGTAAGCATCATACCTCCACGGGAGGGTGCATCATTTTGATTGCTGATGCAATTGCCCAAAGAGTAGATTACATAAGACTCTTTTCCATCTTCGTCAGGTGAAGGGATAACATCGGACTCTTGTACCACATGGGGGTGAGAGCCTATGATGGCGTCTACCCCAAGCTTATTGAGATAGAGTGCCAGCTGTTTCTGTTTTTTGTTCGGTAGTTTCTCATATTCTATCCCCCAATGTATCTGCACTATTTTATATTGAGCGCCCAACGAATCGGCTTTGGACACATCTCGGCGTATCGCTGCTGTGTCGATGAGGTTTACCAGCGTGCCACGAGGGGTGGGTATGCCATTGGTATCGTATGTGTAGGCGAGCAAGGCAAACTTAACCCCTTTTACTTGCATCATCAACGGATTTCTTTTGTTCTTGTCTTGAGTGTCGGTGAAAGTGCCGGTAGAGTGGAATCCCTGTTTTTTTATGACCTGCAAGGTGCGTTTGATGCCTTTTGCACCCCTGTCACAGCAATGATTGTTTGCTGTGGTGAGCACGTCGAAGCCTGTGCGCTTCAGGGCAGCCGTGAGAGCATCCGGCGCGCTGAATTGAGGATAGCCGGTATATGGTTTTCCCGCCAGGGTTGTTTCCAGATTGGCTATGGCCACATCCGCTTTCTCTACTACCGGTTTGATGAAGGTGAAGCAGTCATCGAAATAATATATGCCTTGCCCTTGATGTGCGGCTGTAATCTGAGGCATGTGGGCCATGATGTCACCCACAAAGGTGAGAATAATTTCTTTCTTTTCACCGTCTTTTCCCGTCAGGCTATCCTTATGAGCGAAGAGTGTAGAATCGGCAGAACGGCGGGTACACGACCATGCCGCAGAAGTAAGTGTAAAGATCCATAGTATCCCAATTAATTGGAATGACCGGTGGCGAGTCAGGTTTTTGTTCATTTCAGACTTGTTTAAAGTGTATCAAAGGTATATCATCGATGTATATAAAACAAAAAACTCCTCTTTAGTATGAACTAAGAGGAGCTTTCGATGGGTGGAAGACGGGATTCGAACCCGCGACACCCTGAACCACAATCAGGTGCTCTACCACTGAACTACAACCACCATTTATTGAAATATCAGGTAACCCTTATATTTCGGTGATGCAAAGGTAATACATCTTTTTGAATTTGCAATCTTGCTGACTCAAAAAAATTACAAAACCATCTTAATGAGTATAAATAGATAAATCTCCTATAGAAATATGACCCGTGTTATCTACCGTGTGTATCACACGAAGTTCTATTTTTTGAGCTTTAATGGGTTGGTTCAAAATGATTTCTTGGGGGATAGGATTGTTTTTGATATTACTGAACTCACCCTTTCTCACTTCTTTGCCATCGAGTAGTAGGCTGTAAGTATGTATATGTCCGGATGCATCTCTGTTCTGATCCGGGGTATATACAATCTTTTTGATCACGATGGGGGCTTTGACTACAATTTCCACGGATTTCTTCCCTTTTTCAGGTTGCCATGAAGAGAATCCGTTGAGGTCAAATAATTTATTGCCACTCTTATTGTCGGTACCCGTCACTTTCATCCAAGATGCCGGTATGCCCGGGTTAACTTGTTGGACAAGCTGGTCATGCCCCAAAAGAGATGTCTGCCGGATAAACAATGTGCGGTTAGCATGTGCCCACAGCAAAGGTGCGCAATATTGCTTCCAGCGTATCTGTGGGGAGCTAGACGGCGTTTTGCTATCTGCTACGGCAACTTCTAGCGATACATCAGGGGAGGATGGCACTATGCTGATGCTATCATTTGAAGAGCGTTGTACTCGGGCGGGCTCTATAAACTCTTTTGTCTTATAAGCCCCTATCTCACTGATGCAGACGGAACCTCTGGCTCCTGTAAATGTTATACGCAAGCTACGAGTAGTTATGGGGCTGAAACATATGAGCCTTTTGTGACCTATGGTTGTGAGTTTCTCAGCTGTCATTACTGGAGTCCAGTCCTTGCCGTCAAGATATTCTATCTTGAAGCTCTGTACACGCTGTCCCAATCGGATATACTCGCGCAACATGAGGCAGTTTGTCGTTGTGGCTTTGGGCAAGGTGAAGATGAGAGAGGGCGAGGGGTCTGGATCGGCAGAGTGCCAGAATGTATCATTGTTGCCATCTGTTATCAACCCTGCCGGGCGATCCTTCGCACCGGTAGAAGAAGCTTTTATTGCAGACTCTCTGAGCATATTGTGAGCAAAACTGCTTACAATGGCTTTGTGGAAGTTGATGAGATTAAGGGAGTCCTGAGTGGGTATCTTACCATCGAGGTTGATGGGGCAATTGAGAAGCAGGGTAGCATTGCGCCCCACGCTCTTATAATATAGGTCAACTAAGTTGGCTACGCTGCGAACCTGATGATCTTCACGGGGGTGATAGAACCATCCCGGCCTTATACTCACATCACACTCTGCCGGTATCCATTGTGAAGCTTGTTCCATGCCATACTGTGCTTGTGTATGTTGCTTCTCGGCATCATAGTCATACATACTCCAATTGGTCTCGCCTGCGATACCTCTTTCGTTGCCCACCCAACGGATGGTAGGCTCGGTACCACCGAATATCATGATGTCAGGATTATTTTTTCTGAGTAATTCACAGCCTTTGTGATATTGGTAATAAGTTTTGGGATCGATATTACGATACTCGTCAGCTCCTCCGTACCACCCGTTACCACCGTTGGCTCCATCGAACCAGTATTCAAAAAGCTGCCCGTAGTTGGAGGTGAGCTCATTGATTTGTTGGAGGAAGACCTCACGATAGCCTTTCTTACCATATTCAGGGTGGTGTCTATCCCAGGGGGAGAGATAAATGCCGAATTTGAGCCCCTGGCGTTTGCATTCATCGCTCAGGTCTTTGACAAGATCGCCTTTGCCATTTTTCCATGACGTGTTCTTTACACTATACTCGGTCGTAGCTGTAGGCCATAGGCAAAACCCATCATGATGCTTAGCTGTGAGTATGACCCCCTTCATGCCTGCTTGCTTCAAGGTAGATACCCACTGGCGACAATCGAGTTGCTTAGGGTTGAATGTAGAGGCGGGGGTATTGCCGTAGCCCCATTCTAAGTCGTTGTATGTATTGAGCCCGAAATGAATGAAGGCATAAGTTTCCATATCTTGCCATCTTATCTGGGCTTCAGTCGGTACCGGTAATGTCGAAGTAGGTTGCTGAGCGCGAGTTATTCCGCTTGTGAGGAATATAGTACAAATAATAGTGCCTAAAGCAGTGCGATGCCGGTTTGTCATGAGACTTGTATTTCAAAGATTATTTAGAAAGAGCTTGCAAGTTATTACTTTTATTTCAGATAGGCTTAGTTCTGATGCCCGAAAATATCTTTTTATATTTATCTCCCTGCCCATATTAAAGAGAGGAAGGGCAATACATTTTGTAATGGAGCCTGCCTATCGCCCACGTTATATCATATTTGTAAGCTAGTCACGGAATAGCCTAAAGGTTGGGCATGGAGTGGAAGCTCTGTGACAGACGGTAGCATGAAATACTCGATTTCTCATATTGCCTTGAATGAACAGCCTTATTAGTCTGCTCATCTGACTGCGTTTGTCGGTGTAATTTTATAGCTTTGTAGAAAAATAATAAGTTGCTACTAAGTCTGATTGTATTTGCGCCTATAGTGCTTCTTTGTGAGACTATAAAAGGAGCCAATAGACATCCTAATGTAGACACAATTTGTCTAATTCACAGATTTTTTGTTACTTTGCATTCGCTTTGCGTAATCTCTGTCAGGAAGTTATTTAGAGTGGCCTGTTATATTGCGTTTAGTTATTGCTAATCCAAAAAGCAAAATTGAAATAAAATGGATTTCATTAAGATTGTAAACGAAGAGTTTAAGTCCGGTAAGGAGCATGCTGCTTTTCGCAGTGGTGATACCATTACTGTAGACTACCGTATCAAAGAAGGTAACAAAGAACGTATACAGAAGTATCGTGGCGTAGTGATCCGTATCAGTGGTCATGGCGACAAGAAGCACTTTACCGTACGTAAGATGACTGAAGGTGTAGGCGTAGAGCGTATCTTCCCTATGGATAGCCCATTCATCGAAAACATCACGGTGGAAAAACGTGGTAAGGTACGTCGTGCCAAGCTTTATTATCTGCGTGGACTTACAGGTAAGAAAGCTCGTATCAAAGAACGTCGATAAGTGCAACGTGAATATGTGGAAGATTTATACAGATCGTGCAGCATATTCATTTGAGTTCTTTTGAAAAAGATATCCCTTCCTTCACCGTCGGTGATGGAAGGGTTTTTCTTATACGTCTTTTATTCTGTAGGTTTTCCAAATAATCTACAATTGTACTAAAACCTGTTTATGAGCTTGCGAGTCGTATTTTTGCTGATCGACCTGCCTCGTAGTTGCAAGAATAAAAAATATTCTTGACGGCATAATTTATTGTTGATGTTTATTGGATGAAGGCCTTGCGGGTATAGAATGAATATCGCAGATACTTGCTTTGTCTTTTAGTGTGTGTGAAGTGTTTGTTCTTGTTTCAAGATATCGGCAGCTTCTTCAAGGTAGCCGTACCATTCTTTACCGAAAGCTCGAATTAAAGGTTCTTTAAGGAATCGGTAAACCGGAAGCCCCAGCTTTTTACCTTTTTTTAATGCACATTTGCACACAGACCACTTGTGATAGTTTACCGCTGTGAAGTCTTTATAGCGCGTAAGGCGGATAGGGTAGAGCTGACAGCTGATAGGCTTGATAAAGTCTATGACTCCGTCGCGGTAAAGCTTTTCGTAAGAACAAAGACAATTGCCATCTTGGTCATAGGTTGTAAATACGCAGTCCTTGCCATTGACAATGGACGTAACTTCGTCCCCGTCTTCATCCAAATATGATACTCCTTGCTCCTCTATGATTTGTATGGCGGTGGGAGATAGTAGTGGTTTTACCAGTGGTAGATATTCACGAAGCTTTTGAGCTTCCCCTCCTTCCAGTGGAGCACCGCTTTCGCCTTCTACGCAGCAAATCCCTTTGCACTTTTCGTAGTCGCAGCTAAAAAGAACGTCAAAGATGTCTTGACTGACTATTTTGTCTTCGATTTGAATCATGGTGCAAAGATAATTAAAAGTAAAAAGTAAAATTTATTATCAATTTTTTTACATTTACAGATAATAAATGTTACTTTGTAAAAAATCCTATTTTGAGTTAATTTTATGAAAAAAGGAGCCATTTGGGCTTTGGCAATTGTTATACTTGCGGCATTCATCCAATTGTTTGCCGTACAAATCTCTTATTATAATAGGATGGACGATATGCGTAAAGAACAATTTATGCGTCTGTCCAAATCTGCATTGAAAGAGGTTGCCGAGCAGGTCAAGATGAAAGAAATGGCTCGCTATCTCAATGATGGTCTCAAGGGAAGTAACTATGCCATTCGTAGCTACGCCATGAGCAGTAACCACCGTGATCCCAATGATACACAGACCAATGAAGATGTTGTAGTATCCTCGCAAGACTCTATGCGGATGATGGAGATCGTAAAAGGATTTACCAAAAATATCCCTCAAGACAAGAAAAAAAGAGTGGTGCCTTCTGATACTATGGCCAAGGTGGAGGACTATTTACTCAAAATAGAAAGTACTCCCAGCGAAAAGCTTATCAAAGAATATTTCCTTTCAAAATCTTCTTTGGATATGCTCATGCTACGCTATTTGTACGACTGTAACAAGGATAGTCTGGCACAAATGATAGACTCTCGCACACTAAGGAGCAGTCTGAGATATGAATTGGATGAAGTGGGGATTTGTGATCCCTTTTATCTCCAACTCTATTCCAAGGACGACCAGCTTATATACGAGTATCTCCCGCCCGGAAAGCTCAGGGTACGTGCTACGGCTGATAATTCCATCTCCCAACGCTTGTTTGTCTCCAGCGAGGATCTCAATGAAATGGCTCCGTACGTCAAAGTGGTATTTATCAATCCTTCCCATAACGACAAATGGGCTTATGCTATCCCGGGTATGGTGTCTACTCTTATTGTATTCATTCTTACAGTATTTGCGCTCACAACACTCTTCAAGCAACAGAGTTTCCAGTTGCGCAAGACGGATTTTATCAATAATATGACCCATGAGCTCAAGACACCGGTAAGCTCTATCAGCTTGGCAGGACAGATGCTAAGGGATGAAAAGATACGTGAGCAACCTCAAAAGATGCAGCAGCTCGTAGGCATTATCAATAGTGAGAGCCGAAGGCTTTCCATGTTGATAGAAAAGGTGTTGCAGTTTTCTTTGTTTGAGGATGCACGGTTTAAGCTCAAGCTCAAGACTGTGGATGCCAATGAGATTATACTCTCTGTAGCGGAGGTCTATGTACTCAAGGTGCAACAGACAGGTGGCGATCTTAATCTTAATCTTGAAGCTGAGGATACATGGGTACAAGCTGATGAGATGCATTTCACCAATGTTCTTTTCAATCTCATGGACAATGCTGTAAAGTATAAGAAGACCGATTGTCCGATGAATCTCACCGTGGAGACTTACAATGAGAATGATAAGCTCTTTATCATTATAGAAGATAACGGGCAGGGTATTCCCAAAGATAGCCTAAAGCGGATTTTTGAGCGATTCTATAGAGTTCCTACAGGAAATCGACATGATGCCAAAGGGTTTGGCCTGGGGCTTGCTTATGTAGACAAAGTGGTAGAGATGATGAGTGGTCGCATTCACGCTGAGAGTGTGGTGGGACATGGGACTAAAATGATAATTGAACTTCCTATAGCTAAAATTGTTTAATTATATAAATATTTTGTATATTAATGGTTTTAAAGGTTTTGTGTGTAAAAATGTAAAGCAAATCAACTAATAACAGATATAAAAAAAATGGATGAGCAAATAAGAATTTTTTTCTGTGAAGATGATGATAGTTTGGGACTATTGCTCAAAGAGTTTTTAGAAACCAAAAATTTTATTGTCGATCTTTTCCCCGATGGAGAGCAGGGGTTCGAAGGATTTCCCCACAATCAGTACGACCTCTGTATCTTGGACGTGATGATGCCTAAGATGGACGGATTTACGCTTGCTAAAGAAATACGTAATATTGACCCTAAAGTTCCTATTATTTTCCTTACTGCAAGAGGAATGAAAGAGGATGTTCTGGAAGGGTTCAGAGCCGGAGCAGACGACTATATGTCCAAGCCTTTCAGTATGGAAGAGCTATTGCTTCGCGTGGAGGCTATCATGCGCCGTATCAATGGTCGCAAAGAAGATCAGCAGGCTTATTATAGGATAGGTATGTACACATTCGACACTCTCAACCAAACTCTTTCGTTGGGAGATAAGACTATCAAGCTTACAACGAAGGAAAGTGAATTGCTGATCTTGCTTTGTACTCATGCCAATCAAACCTTGGAAAGAAATTACGCTCTTAAAACTATTTGGGTCGATGACAATTACTTCAATGCACGTAGCATGGACGTATATGTTACTAAGTTGAGAAAATTGCTTAAGGACGATCCTAACATTGCTATCAAGAATGTTCACGGTAAGGGCTATAAGCTGGTAATACCACCGGAATCAGAAGAAGAGAATAATATTTCGGGAGATTTGTAAATTTATCTCCTGATCATGATAACCAAGCCGAAAGTAACTCTTCTCACGTTATTTTCGGCTTGATTTCCATATGCTCCATCCTTTATTTCCATTTTTTTCGGTTTACAACCATGTTTATTATCGCATAAGCGATTTTCATTCATCGGAGGTATTATCGATAATTATTTGTTAAATTTAGATATTATAAAAAAGAGATATATACGGTTATAACCCGTGGAAACTAATCTGAGAAGATATGAGTAGAAAAAATAAAATGATGCCGAAGGCTAATAACAAGAAGAAAGCACAGCCATCGAAAAGTAACAGGGCTGCACGTAGAGCCAAAGGAATGAAAGACTCTGACCTGCGTGGAGCTATTGTGGTGGCTTTCGAGCATAATCCTGACAAACTGCTAAACTACAAACAAGTGAGTAGGGCTTTGGGGCAAGATAAATTGACCCAAAAAGAAGTTGTGGTAGGTCTGATGAATGATCTGGCACAAACCGGTGTTTTGCAGGAGATAGAACCCGGTAGATATAAATACAATAATAAGAGTGTAATTATAGAAGGTATATTCGACCGCAGATACAGTGGACATCACGTAGTCATCCCTGACGATGGATCGGAGAGTATATTGATATCGGAAGTCAATGCGGGGCATGCGTTGGAGGGCGATAGAGTGCGCGTTCAACTTTATGCCAAGCGTAAAGGTCGTGAGCAGGAAGGTGAAGTAATAGAAATACTGGAGCGTAAGGAGTCAATCTTTATCGGACGTCTTCAACTCAACAAGGAGTTTGCATTTCTCATCACCGAGAGTAAAGATTTGTCGCATGACATATTTATTCCCAAGGACTGTCTCCTAAATGCCAAGAACAATGATAAGGTAGTGGTGCGAATCAAGGAATGGCCTGAAAATGCCAAGAACCCTATCGGCGAAGTTGTAGATGTGCTGGGGCAATCGGGCAACAATGATGTAGAGATGAATGCTATTCTTGTGGAATACGGACTCCCTTATACATATCCCAAGGAAGTCGAAGAAGCTGCCGATAAACTCTCGGCTGAGATATCCCCAGAGGAACTTGCCGTGAGAGAAGACTTTCGCAAGGTGCTTACCTTTACCATTGACCCCAAAGATGCTAAGGACTTTGACGATGCTTTGTCCTATCGTGTACTTCCGGACAATAATTATGAAATCGGAGTGCATATTGCCGATGTAAGTCATTTTGTCAAAGAGGGAGATATTATTGATCGCGAAGCCTATAAAAGGGCTACCAGTATTTATTTGGTCGATCGCACTATACCTATGCTTCCTGAGAGGCTGTGTAATGAACTATGCTCACTTCGCCCCAATGAAGAGAAGTATGCTTACAGTTGTATATTCAAGATGAATGAAGATGCCGATGTACTCGACTATCACATCGTACGCACAGTGATTGAGAGTGATAGGCGTTTTACTTACGAAGAAGCTCAGCAAATCATAGAGCAGGGTGAGGGCGAGTGCTCCGAAGCCATTTTGAAGATGAATGATTTGGCACAGAAGCTCCGTACACGACGATTTGACAAAGGTGCTATTGCCTTCGAGCGGCAAGAAGTCAAATTTGAGATCGATGACAAGGGAAGGCCTACAGGCATTATCATAAAGGAAAGTAAGGAGGCCAATAAACTCATTGAGGAGTTTATGTTGCTTGCCAACAAAACGGTAGCGGCACATGTAGGGAAGGACAAGAAAGGCAAGGGAGACGAAGGCAAAACCTTTGTATACAGAGTGCATGACCAACCCGATCCCGATAAACTCTCTACTCTGTCCGAGTTTATACGCAAATTTGGATATAAACTCAAGACAGAAGGTAGTAACGTAGAGATAGGCAAAAGCATCAATAAGCTTCTTGATAAAGTGCAGGGAAAACCCGAAGAGAATCTCATCGAGACCATAGCCATACGCTCTATGGCCAAGGCTATCTACTCAACGGACAATCTGGGGCACTATGGTTTGGCTTTCGATTTCTATACCCATTTTACCTCTCCTATCAGACGTTATCCCGACTTGATGGTACACCGTCTGCTTACCCGCTACATGATAGATAAGAAAAAATCTGCGGATAAATCGGAATACGAAGAAAGATGCGAGCACTCCTCTGCTATGGAACAACTCGCAGCCAATGCTGAGCGTGCTTCCATCAAGTACAAGCAAGTGGAGTATATGAGTGAGCGTGTGGGTAAAGTGTTCGATGGTGTTATATCCGGCGTTACTGAGTGGGGTATCTATGTAGAGCTCAATCAGAGCAAATGTGAGGGTTTGGTTCCTATCAGATGTCTTGACGATGATTTCTATGAGTATGACGATAAGAACTATTGCCTTATCGGAAGGAAATATCATCACAAATATAATCTGGGAGATGCCGTTACGGTAAGAGTAGCCCAAGCTAATCTGGTGCGTAAGCAACTCGACTTCGATCTCGCCGATTGATGTCATTACCGTTTACACTTGAGCGAAATGAATAAAGGCTTGCAACATTATTTGTTGCAAGCCTTTGCTTTTTTATCTCCAAGCTGTGTGTCAGAAATGCCACTTCTCGGAGGTCTTGTAGTTTTGTGTTTTGTTGCCGGAGGGTGCTTTTACGGATGTTTTACTTTGCTCTCCCCCGTAGTATTTCATCGCTTGCGGTAGGAATTCTTGCAAAGCTTTTACCCTGTTCCCATCACTGGGGTGTGTACTCATAAACTCAGCAGGGCTCCCCTTGCCCCTTGCTGCCATTTTCTGCCATAGGGTGATCGCTGCTTGGGGGTTATATCCCGCCATACCCATAAATACCATACCTATCTTATCAGCTTCGTATTCCTGAGTGCGGCTGTAAGGCAGAGTCACGAGAAGCTGTGACCCCAATCCATAGGCTTGGCCTATAGTTGTTTGTAACATACGTGATTGTCCACTTACAGCTACTCCCAGTGCTTGGCCTCCCATGCGACGCAGCATTTCCTGAGAGATGCGCTCATTGGAGTGGTTGGCAACGGCATGGCTTACTTCGTGACTGATTATCGTGGCTAGTTCGTCATCAGATGATACCATATTGAGTATCCCTGTATAAACAACGATTTTTCCCCCCGGCATACAGAAGGCATTGATCTGATCACTGTTTACAACATTGAATTCCCATTTCATTTGCTTTGCCATCTCTTGCATGTTATTGTCGTGCAAGTACTGCATGGTAGCATTGGCTATACGTTCCCCCACACGTCTCACTCTTGTTTGTACTCGTGAGTCTCTGCTTAGTGGAGCCTCCCTGATAAACTGATGATACTGTAAGTTGCTTGACTGTAAAATCTCCTGATCAGGCAAAAGTTTTACTTGCCTTCTGCCGGTGATAGGCACTACACCACAAGCCACGATGAGCAGAGATAGAGCCAGTGTGCTCAGAAAGAGTTGTATCTTTTTGTTCATATAATTACCGTTTTTTGATATGCATTTAATATGATTGTGAAGACTAAATTATGAAAAATATTTTAAAGGATGTTATAGAATGTTTGCTCATTGCAAATCTTTGTGCTGATTATTAGATGCTGTTACTCCCTGATAGATATTTCAGAGTCACAGGGCGTGCAGCATAGATCCTGCTTCATATATCCCCTTCAGCATAGCGATAAGACAAAAATCTTGCGCCGGCTCTTGACAAAGGGGGGTATGATGTTGTATCTTTGTTTCCATGATAATAACTTTTTATACCATGAAGATGAGAACCTATACAAACAGCATAATTGAAACGGATATGGATAAAAACATATTTACCAACAATCCTTACAGGCATATGTGGGGCTTGTGGCTTACATTCTGTCAAAAATTACTCAAGACGGGAAAATGTCAAATTGTCAAAATGTAGAAAAATACACTCGGAAATAACAATAAAGCCGTAAAGAGGGTACCTGCACCTCTTTACGGCTTTATTATTTTTAGTACGCAAAAGCCCTTTTGTCTTAGTTAAGATATGATGATGTTTTAACTAAAATACGGTATTATCTTAACTACGACTCGAGTGTGTTTTAGTTAAAACATCATCATATCTTAACTACAACGAATCCATAGCACTGTTATGAAAGTAGGGACTGAGATTATAATGACCTAAACAGTTTATGTTGCTCGTCTAAGTGTCTTCTATTCGATTTATTTGCGTTCTTTTTGGTAGCGTAATGGGGTATTATGTGTCTTTTTGATATTTTGTATTGTTGAGCATGTGTCAGTTTTTACACACTTGTGGAGGTGTATGGTAATGAGGAAAAGCGTGCGATACTTATTTTGTTATATCCCGTTATTTTGCTCATGGATTGGGTTTTGCTGTGTCTGTAAATGCAAGAAGCGGGCATGAGCCCGCTTCTCGAGATATTTCATGATCCGATGAGCCGAATATGAATTTCTCTATTTTTGGCATAAAGATCCCAAAGACTTCTTTTTGCCGCAAAGATTTATTTTTTAGGTTTGATGTTCAGCTTCACAGGGCGGATCATGTTTTCGGGAGAGAGTATGGTATCAAGCTCTTCTTTTTCGAGTATACCGTGCTCCAATACAAGATCATATACACCCTTGCCTGTTTGCATAGCTTCTTTAGCTATTTTGGTAGAGTTCTTATATCCGATGATAGGATTCAGAGCCGTTACAATGCCAATGCTTTGTTTGATGTAGTTGCGACACACATCTTCATTGGCTGTGATGCCTTCGATACATTTGGTGCGAAGGGTTTCAAAACCGTTGGTAAGTATATTGGCCGATTCAAAGCAACATTGAGCCATGATGGGCTCCATAGCATTGAGTTCCATCTGTGCAGCATCGCCCGCGAGTGATACGGTGAGGTCATTACCCATTACCTTGTAGCAGATTTGGTTCATCACTTCAGGGATTACGGGGTTTACCTTACCGGGCATGATAGATGATCCGGGTTGTACTGCCGGGATATTAAATTCATTGAGCCCGCATCTTGGTCCCGAAGATAGCAATCTGATATCATTGCAAATCTTATTTACTTTGATGGCTATTCTCTTCAGTGCAGAGCTGTAGCCTACCATACCTGAGGTGTCGCTGGTAGCACCTACAAGATCAGCTGCCAGCTTGATGTTCCATCCCGTAACATCTCTCATGGCCTCTATGCAGTACGGAGCATAGTTGGGCTCGGCACAGATACCTGTACCTATAGCCGTAGCACCCATGTTTACTGATAAGAATTCGTTGGCTGAGAAGTCGAGGTTGGCAAGTTCTATCTCCAATATAGAAGCAAAGCCTGTGAAGGTTTGGCCCAGAGTCATGGGTACGGCATCTTGTAGCTGTGTGCGTCCCATTTTGAGTACATGTGCAAACTCCTTACCCTTTTGTTTGAGGGAGTCGATGAGTAAGATCAGGTGTTTGCGGAATTCGAGATGTGTGCCGTAAAGTCCCAGATGTATAGCTGTGGGGTATGCATCATTGGTAGACTGTGAGCAATTTACATGATCGTTGGGCGATAAGAATTGGAACTCTCCCGGCTGATGATTCATTAGTTGTAAAGCTCGGTTGCAGATTACTTCGTTGGCATTCATATTTGTCGTAGTACCTGCTCCGCCTTGTATCATGTCGATAGGGAACTGGTCGTGGTGTTTGCCTTGAATGATTTCATGACAAGCCTCGACGATAGCATTCTTCTGTTCGTCACTAAGCAGACCTAAGCGATGATTCGCAATAGCTGCCGATTCCTTTGTCATGGCCAGTCCTTTGATAAAAAGAGGATAGTCCATGAGATGAAAGTTACTGATCTCAAAATTTTCAATACCTCTGAGTGTTTGTACTCCGTATAGTTTGTCATTTGAGATCTCTCTGTCACCAATAAGGTCACTTTCGATGCGTGTTTTGTGGTCTTCTGCTTTCATTTTTAATATAATATTTGTGGTTGGATTAACAATCAATCAATTAAATAGGGTGGTTGTTTTACAAAGATATAAAAAAAAGATAGAGGTGTTATTATCTAAACCCAATCTTTTGAGAGTGTTTGTAAGCTTGTATAGACGTGTTGTTTATGATACTTGACTGCTATTTGACAGGTAATATTTCTATCCAGTATCCATCAGGATCAGAAATGAAATAAAGTCCCATCTTTTCGTTCTCAAAACACACGCAATTCATAGCTTTGTGATAGGCTCTGACTTCATCATAGTCTCCCGCGACTCTCATACATAGGTGATACTCATTGTCGCCCAGGTTGTATGGCCTATCCCAATCGCGCAACCAAGTAAGTTCAAGACGAAAGCCTCCTTTGTTATCACCCAAATATACTAAAATATAGGATCCGTCAGGTGCTTCTTTGCGCTTTACTTCATGAAGCCCTAGTGCCTCACGGTACCAGTCGAGGCTCTTTTGGAGATCCTTCACGTTGAAATTAAAGTGATCAAAAAAGGACTCAATCGTTATTTTTTTCATGCTTTAAGAATATTTTCTTATAGATTTTTCACAAATATATCAAAACGGAAGTGAAATTGATGTCTAATGTAATAATAAATAATATATTTGCAAGCATAAATCCGGAGATACCATAGTAATTCCAATTAATAACAAATTATAAAATGAAACTGACTCGAATCTTAACAGGGGCAATACTATTATTGTCCCTTACATGCGGGGCGATAGCTCAGAATCAGCCACAGCAGCAGTCTGAAGTCCAAATGCTGCCTATTGATCCGGCTGTGAGGATGGGTAAATTGCCCAATGGATTGACTTATTTTATTCGCCATAATGAAAAACCCAAAGATCGGGCAGAATTTTACATTGCTCAGCGTGTGGGGTCTATTTTGGAGCTGGACGCTCAAAGTGGACTTGCTCACTTTTTGGAGCATATGGCTTTTAACGGGACAAAAAATTTCCCGGGAAAGAATCTTATCAGTTACCTTGAATCCATAGGTGTAAAATTCGGTGAAAACCTCAATGCATATACAGGATTCGATGAAACAGTCTACACCATCATGGGAGCTCCTACTGTGCGCAAAGGAGTCATAGACTCTTGCTTACTCATCCTTCATGATTGGAGTAATAATATTGCTTTGGAAGATAAGGAAATTGATAATGAGCGTGGAGTAATACATGAGGAATGGCGCTCTCGCAATAGTGCCAACCAGCGTATGATAGAGGAGGTATTTCGCAAAGTCTTCCCAGGCAACCGCTATGGAGATCGTATGCCTATCGGAAGTATGGATGTCGTGGATCACTTTAAGTACAAGGAGCTACGCGATTACTATAAAAAATGGTATCGTCCCGACCTGCAAGGGCTTATTATTGTAGGGGATGTCGATGTTGATTATGTAGAGAATAAAATCAAAGAAATTTTCAAAGATGTACCTGCACCTGTAAATCCTGCTACGCGTGAATACATCAAGGTGGCTGATAACAAGGAACCCATCGTAGCTATCGCTACAGACCCGGAAGCTACTTCTACCAATTTGTCTGTCGTATTCAAGACTGATCCTCTCTCTCGTGAGATCAAGGGGTCGATATATGGTTTGCTTGAAAATTACATGAAGAGCGTAGTTTCTCAGATGATAGCAGAGCGTTTTGCCGAGATCGTGAGGAAACCCAATGCTCCGTTCCTTCAAGCGAGTGCAACCATGGGTAACTATATGTGGGTATGTACTACCAAAGATGCTATATCCTTTGATGCTACAGCCAAAGAAGGGCAGTATAAAACAGCTCTAAAGGCCCTTGTGGCAGAGATAGAGCGTATTCGCCAGCATGGTTTTACAGCTAGCGAATATGACAGAGCTCGTAAAAATCTCTTAAAAGGAATTGAGGATGCTTATAAAGATCGTAACAATAATGAGAGTAACAACTATGCAGAAGACTACAAAGAATATTTTACTCAAGGTGGCGTAATCCCCGGTATAGAGATGGAGTACAATCTCTATAATAGCATCGCTCCCAATATTAAAGTTAGTGATATTAACTCTAATATGAAGACATTGTTGGGTGACGAGAATATGGTAATTATACTTACAGGCCCTAAAAAAGATTCTATAAAGTATCCTACTGAAAAGGAATTGAGCGATATGGTCATTGCCGAGCGCAAAAATAAAGTGGAAGCATACAAAGAGACTCTTTCTGAGGAGAAACTTCTTGACAAGCAGCCTGTAGCAGGCAAAGTGATTTCTGAAAAAAAAGATCAGAAGTATGGAACTACTGAATGGATTCTTAGTAATGGAGCTAAAGTTTATCTGAAGAAGACTGATTTTAAAGAGAATGAAATTATGCTCAACGGTACCGCTCCCGGCGGATCACTCCTCTTCCCTGAGAGTGACTACTACAACCTCAAGGTGTTCAATAGTGTGATCAATCTTGGAGGTCTTGGTAAATTCGATGTTAATCAGCTTGGCAAAGTCCTTACAGGTCGCACAGCTGTCGCATCGACCTCTTTAGGCAATCTCACAGAAGATGTATCAGGAGCATCCTCCAAAGATGATGTGGAAACCATGCTGCAATTATTATATCTCAACTTTACGGACAAAAGAATTGATAAGGAAGCTTTTGAGGCCTTCAGGCAAAAAACAATTGAGAAACTCAAAAATCAGGAGCAAAATCCTATGTCTTCATTGGGTGACTCTATCAGCAAAGCTATGTTTGGCAATAATCAGCTTACAATGCCTCTGAAAGAATCTGATTTTAAAAATATCAGCTATGACCGTATTATGAAGATGTACCAAGAGCGCTTTGCCAATGCCGGTGATTTTATGTTCTTTATTGTAGGAAGCTTTGATGAGGCTACATTGAAGCCGCTTATAGAGCGTTACATTGCTTCATTGCCCTCAACCAAAAAGGTAGATAAACCTGCTTATGCTAAGGTGCCTGTTATCCGCTTTACACCTTATAAGAATGAGTATACCAAGAACCTTGATACACCCATGGCTATCGTATTCGACTGTTTGACAGCTAAGTCTGTTTTCAACCAAAATAATCTCTTTAGGATGTCTATCCTTACAGCAATTCTTGATCAGGTGTACACGGCTACCATACGTGAAAGCGAGGGCGGTAGTTATGGAGTCTCTACCGAGGGAAATATAAGCGAGTACCCTGAAAACAGAGCTGCCTTACAGGTTGCATTCCAATGTGCTCCTGAGAAGGCTGATTATCTCAACAAGATTGTTTATCGTGAATTGGAGAAAATAGCCAAGGAAGGTCCTTCTAAAGAACATTTTGAGAAAGCAATCCTCAACATGGAGAAGAAACATGCCGAGTCTTTGCGTGAGAATAGTTATTGGTTGAGCCAGATGGGTTCTTTCTTCTATAAAGGACGTGACTATTATACCAATTGGGATAGGGAGTTGAAAGCTATTACTCCCAATGACATTAAGGCCTTTGTTGCTGACATACTCAAGCAAAATGTGAAGATCGAAGTTGTAATGAAGTCTTCCAAGACAGAAGCGGATAAGAAAGCAATTACAAAATAAGCTAGCAATATCCCTTTGCCAATTATGAAAGAGCCGATGCACAATGAATGTGCATCGGCTCTTTTCTTAGTTTACTACTTTGGGTATTAGATCTACAAAGAGTTGTGGAGAGATTTCCTTATAAGTCTGATGATCAGTATGCCTATATCTGCAGTTTAACTTAAGCAATAATCCGTACTCTAAATATGGATGTAATGAGATACTTTATTAGAAAAATAAGCGTAACTTTAACAAAAGTTAATCATATACTAATGTTTTTTTATGGCGTATCTTAAATTCGATAGAAAGTTATTGACCAATCTTGATGAATCTATGCAGTTGGAAAACCTACGCACCAACCGCTTAGGAGCCTATAGCAATTCGTCCATAGTTGGGTGCAATACCAGGAAATATCATGGTTTATTGGTCGTCCCTTTGCCTCATATCAGCCCGCACCACCATGTGTTGCTGTCGTCTATGGATATTACCGTTATTCAGCACGATACATCTTTCAATCTCGGAGTGCACCAATACCAAGGCGGAGTTATCAGCCCTCAGGGGCATAAGTATATGAAGGAATTCGATATGGAAGTCTCTTCGCAGATGCTGTATCGGGTAGGAGGAGTGTTACTCAAGATGGAGACCCTTTTCAATCGGTTTGCACATCAAGTTATCCTCAAGTATACCTTATTGGAAGCTCACAGCCCTACCAAGTTACAGCTAAGACCGTTTCTGGCTTTTAGGGATGTAAAGCTGCTTACACATAAGAATAGCGATATTGATGAGTCCTACGAGGAGATTCCCGGGGGGATAAAGGTAAGACTGTACGATAACTATCCACACTTGCATCTGCAAGGAACGGGAAAGATACGGTTCCATTCAGAACCTTATTGGTATGAAGGTCTCGAGTATGTAAAAGAGCGTGAACGGGGATACGAGTATGTCGAGGATCTGTATGTGCCCGGATATTTCGAGGTAAATATTACCAAGGGCGAGCCGGTTTACCTCTCTGCAAGCTTGGAGCAGATAGAGCCCTCCGAGTTACGCTTCCATTACAGGGAGGAATACGAATCACGTATTCCCCGCTCCAACTTCAAGAATTGTCTCATCAATGTTTCTCGGCAGTTCTATTACCGCCCTGCCAAGGATGACGCTTTCATCATGGCGGGTTATCCATGGTTTGGTGTCAGAGCACGTGATATGATGGTGGCGCTGCCCGGTGTTACTATTCATGCCAATTATCCCGAGCGGTTTACCAAAGTGATGTCTACTTTTATGCCCCTGATAAGGGATTATATGCATCAGGATGCTATCACATCTCTTGTTACACACATCAATGACCCTGACGTACCGCTATGGTCCATATGGTCTATACAGCAGTATGCCAAGTATGCAGGTGTAGAAGAGGTGCGCCGAACATATGCTACATATATCAGAGAGGTTTTAGAATATTATTTTTCCAATATCCATCCTAATACCCGTGTGATGAACAACGGGCTGTTATATACATGCGGAGATGAACTCCCGCATACATGGATGGATGCCAAGATAGACAATCATGCAGTGGTGAAGCGAGAGGGCTATCTCGTAGAGCTCAATTGTTTGTGGTACAATGCTCTGATGTTTTACAAAGAGTTACTTCCTGATGAGCAAGATGCTCGAGTTTTAGAAACCATCGATAATATCAACACTCACTTCTGCCCCGTCTTCCTCAATCAATACAATTATTTGTTTGATTATGTCAAAGAAGACAGCATACAAGATTGGAGTGTAAGACCCAATATGATATTTGCCGTTTCGTTCGATTACTCTCCATTGACCAAGCATCAGCAACGCTCCGTCATGGAAATTGTAACTCGTGAGTTGCGCACCCCCAAAGGTTTACGCTCACTGAGCCCCAAGAGTGAAGGTTTTACACCGTACTGCTGTGGCACACAGTATCAGCGTGAGCTTAGTTATTACAATGGCTCGGTATGGCCTTGGCTGTTGGGCGCATATATCGAAGGATACCTCAAGATCTATGGTAAGGGTGGTGTATCCTATGTGGAGAGACTGCTTATCGGGATGGAAGAGGAGTTGCATATGCACGGCATAGGCACATTATCCGAGCTATTCGATGGCAATCCGCCTTACAAAGGCAGAGGTGCCATATCATTTGCCATGAGCGTGGCAGAGATATTACGCTCTATCAGTCTGATAGAGAATGTCAAAAAAGAAGCAAGAACATTTAATCCTATTATAAAGTACGTATGAAAGCATTGATGTTCGGGTGGGAGTTCCCTCCACATATCCTTGGCGGATTGGGTACTGCCAGCTATGGTCTTTCACAAGGGATGTCAATGCAACCCGATATGGAGATTACTTTTGTTATCCCCAAGCCTTTTGGAGATGAAGACAAATCGTTTCTCAACATCATTGGAGCCGGCAATACTCCCATAGTATATAGAGATGTCGACTATGATATGGTCAAGAAAGACCTCGATGGAAAGATGTCTCCCGAGATGTATTACCGACTCAGGGATCACATTTACGCTGACTTTTCTTATCGTAATACAGATCGTTTGGGATGCTTGGAGTTTTCCGGCAAATACCCTGACAATCTTCTAGAGGAGATCAACAACTACTCCATAGTTGCCGGTGTTATAGCCCGTGCATTGGATTTCGATATTATCCACTCGCATGACTGGCTCACTTATCCTGCCGGTATACATGCCAAGACGGTCACAGGCAAGCCTCTGGTTATCCATGTACATGCTACTGATTTCGATCGAAGCCGTGGCAATGTCAACCCTTCTGTCTATGCAATTGAAAAGGATGGTATGGATAGGGCTGATCACATTATCACTGTGAGTGACCTCACACGTCGTACGGTCATAGACAAGTATCATCAGGATCCCGCTAAGGTGACCACTGTACACAATGCTGTGACCCCACTGCCGCAATCGATACTCAACCTACCCAATAAGAAAGGTGTTACAGACAAGATTATCACTTTCCTCGGACGTATCACCATGCAGAAAGGGCCTGAATTCTTTGTAGAGGCTGCTGCCAAAGTGCTAGAACGTACCAAAAACGTACGCTTTGTGATGGCTGGAAGCGGAGACATGATGGATCAGATGATACGCCTAGTAGCTCAAAAAAGAATTGCGGATAGGTTCCATTTCACAGGCTTCATGAAAGGCAATCAGGTATACGAGGTGTACAAAGCCAGTGATGTGTACGTTATGCCCTCTGTGTCGGAGCCTTTTGGTATCTCTCCGCTCGAGGCCATGCAGTGTGGGGTGCCCTCCATCATATCCTACCAATCAGGCTGCGCCGAGATTCTCGATTATGCAGTTAAGGTAGATTATTGGGATGTAGATTCCATGGCAGATGCCATGTATGCTATAGTGACTTATCCTGAGATGCACCGCTTTCTCCAAGAGGAAGGCCTCAAAGAAGTGAATAATATCACCTGGGAGGCAGCCGGTCAAAAAGTAAGAAATATATACAATAAAGTTTTAGGCAGATGAAAAAGATATGTCTGTACTTTCAGTTGCATCAGCCGTATAGGCTCAAGAGATATCGCTTTTTCGATATCGGCAACGACCATTATTATTATGACGATTTTAGAAACGAGGATATCTTCCATGATATAGCCAAGAGGTGCTATATCCCTGCCAATCTGATGATGCTGGATCTTATCAAGAAATATCCGGAGTTCAAGGTCACCTACTCCATGTCAGGTATAGCCATAGAACAAATGGAGTACTACAATCCTGAACTTCTCGAAAGTTTTAAGGAGCTTGTGCGCACCGGTAGGGTAGAGATACTCTCCGAGACCTATGCACACTCAGTGGCTTCACTATATGATCCTGTAGAGTTCAAGGCACAAGTACAGATGCATCGCAATAAGATCAACGAGCTTTTCGATGTAGAGCCTACTGTGTTTCGCAATACAGAGCTGTTTTACTCCGATGAGATAGGAGCCCAGGTAAAAGCTATGGGCTACAAAGGCATGATTACTGAAGGTGCCAAACATATATTGGGCTGGAAAAGCCCCAATTACCTGTACAATGCTGCCGGGATTAACAACTTCTCATTGTTGCTGCGCAATAGTGGGATGTCTGACCTCATCACATCGGCCTTTTCACGGTATGATTCGCCCGATTATCCTCTTACCACAGAGAAGCTCTTAGCCAAAATCAATCAATTGCGCGAGGGCGAGGAGTTTGTCAATCTCTTCATGAGCTACGAGGCTATAGGTGTTATAAATAGAGCAGAGTCCGGTATCTTTGACTTTTTCAGAGCATTGCCGGATCAGGCGGCCAAGTGTGGTGTAGGATTTGCCACCCCATCCGAACTCGTCAATAAACATCATGCCGTAGATCAGTTGTCTGTCATAGATCCTATATCATGGATGGGTGAGGAGAAGAATAGTAATCCGTGGGTGGGCAATGTACTCCAGCGGGGCGTTATCACCAAATTCAAGGAATGGGGCGAACGCATACGTATCATTCAGGATCGTTCGTTGCTTCAGGACTGGGTATATCTCCAAAGTTCCGATCATCTCTTTTACATGAATACGCTCAATGGGGGGCACAATCCCTTCAGCCCCTATATGTCGCCTTATGATGCCTTCAACAATTTTATGAATGTGCTCAGCGACTTTCTTTTCAGGGTCGAAGGCATGTACCCCAGTAGCATCGAAAACGAAGAACTTAATTCATTGTTGGAGACTATTAAAAATCAAGATTTGAGGATCAATCGCCTGCAAGAAGAGATTAAGCAACTCAAAAGACGTACCCGTAGAAGAGAGAAAGTGATTGGGAAATTATGATTTTTTAAATTTTATTCTCTGAAATTTTGTGAATAAAGGTTATTTATGTATGTTTGCAAAGACAATAGCTGATATATTATTAAAAACTGTTTACAGTTGTAGTAGTATGAGGTTATATAACAATTAATAAATAACAAGTCATGAAGAAGATTTTACTTACAATAGTTGCAGTTTTAGGCTTTGCAACTTTAGGAAACGCTCAGAGTATTTTTCACAAAGGAACAAGCATGGTCAATGTAGGTATTGGTTTCGGTACAGAAAGCAATTCGTCCATCGTAATCCCCCCATTGTCTGCTTCCTATGAATTTGGCATTGTTGATAATATGTTCAGTACCGGTCAGGGTAGTCTTGGTCTTGGTTTCTATACAGGATATGCCAAGTATAAATATGATTTGGGATACATCCCCGAGTTTGCCAAAAGTCGTATCGAATACAGCAGTTTTGTTGTAGCACCTCAACTTTCATTGCACTATCAGTTTGTTCCCAAGTTGGATACATATGCCAGCCTTCTCATGGGTTACAGACTGTACAGCTACAATAGTGGCTACAAAGGTGATGATGGTGAGTTTGCATGGGGTATCCATGTAGGTGGTCGCTATATGTTTTCACCCAATGTAGGTGCATTCGTAGAGCTTGGTTACGGAGTTTCCAATGTGAGTGCAGGAGCTGCATTCCGTTTCTAATAATCTAAGTAAATCAAATATCTCCCTTAAGCCGTTTGCTTTTGAGCAAACGGCTTCTTTATATTACAGTTCAAAGTGTGATTCTGTCATATTTGCGATAGTATTGGACAAAGATTTCCCTTCTACACTATGCTCAGTTTCTTTTGACAGAACGAAAGTGATACCTCTTCTCTGCAGATGATGATGAACAAACAGCTTTGCGTATAGTGGATATCATATGGATGAGTTTGGTATAGTCCGATTCCTTTTCATTGATGTTGTATATTACAAAAGACTACTCATGTTTTTTATTTTTTCGGCAACCACTGAGAATAGAATCGGAATTAATCCCTCTTTACCTTTCACTTGGAATTCGCCATCCTTTTCGATCATATTTCCAAATAAATTGAAGGGAGAATAATCATACTCTACAAAATCAACTATCTGTAACTTATTTTGTAATAGAGCTTGAAACACTTTCGATAATCCGTGATTCCACGTTACCTCTTTGTATGTTCCTTTTTCGCTCGCATTGGTGTATGTCTCGGAAATAGTTAAATACTGTTCTTCACAGGAATAAGCAGATTCGATCTTTTCAAACTGTGTATCAAACATCCATAAAACCGGATGAAACTCTACCATGATGAATTTTCCTCCGACTTTCATATAGCGGTTAATTAAGTCTCCCCATTGGTTAAGATCAGGATACCAGTTAATGACACCATAACTGGTAAAAACGATGTCGAAAGTATCGTTCAGATGATTGGGTAAATCGAAAATATTGCAACAAATAAATTGGGCATCACTTTGCATCTCTTTTGCTAGAAATTTAGCTATGGCAATGGCTTCATCTGATAAATCCACACCGACAACCTTTGCACCCATTCGAGAAATAGAAATAGAATCCATTCCGAAATGACACTGCAAATGCAAAATCTTTTTGTTCTTTATATCTTTGAGCAAATCTATTTCAATCGGGTTCAGTGAAGATTTTCCATTCAGAAAACCTTTTACATCATAAAAATCGGAATCAAAATGCTCCTGAGTCCGCTGATTCCAACTGGTTCTGTTTGTTTCTATAAAATTATCATCAGTCTTCATTATCGTCCGATTTTAGCTTGCTGTAGATTTCCAAATCAGTGAATATATCTCCAGTAAGTAACTCCCCATCCCTTTCGACTCCTTCAAATGTAAAACCTAGTTTTTGGGGAATATTTATGCTTGGCCTGTTTCCAACTGCACATTTTATTTGAATTCTGTTGAGATCCAAATCACTGAAAGCAAACTCACAAAGGATTTTTACCGATCTTGTCATAATTCCCTGTTTTTGTTGTGATTGGGAAAGCCAATATCCTATTTCCGTCTTTTTATTCTGTTTATCAGTATCCTTAAATCCGATTAAGCCTATAACCTCATCTTTTTTCCTTATTGTAAAAACATACTCGAAACGGTCTTTAGGAGCACTGATTACAGAATTAACGAAGCTCTCTGTATCCGAAACCTCTTTTGTATATTCTACAAATGGCAACCATTTTCCTAAATACTCTCTTTGGGAATCAATCAAGTAAAACATATCTTTTGCATCCGATTGCTCTAATTGTTTCAATTCTATCTCATCATCAATTTTCAATATCATAGTATGTGTCTTTATTCGTTTGGTTCGAAAATCAAAGATAATTGTCTTTTCAACATTTTCAGTGATGTTATTTTTTATGGAGCGGTAGAGTTCTTATTATTATGATACTTATTACTATTAGTAGGTACCTTATTTTTTAATCTCACTAATTCTCCCCCCTGCCCTTGTCAAAGGGAGACTGTTGCAAAAGTCAACAGTCTCATGGATTTTGGAGGCAAAGCCGACAAAAGACACTTTGACCGGGCAGAGAGGGTAAAGTGCAAGGCGCTAAGAGTGAGTGCGCAGGGAGTTTACTTCAGGTAAATGACCAAGCGCGAATCTCGCAAGCAACGAAGCAATTTGCCTGCTATGCAACGGTCTCAAAGGATATGACTTCTGTAATAGCACCTATACAACAAAGCTGCAAGGACGATATACAATGATTGTATATTCCTTGCAGCTTATGGAGGAGTATAGTATCGTGTGATACTAATCTATTTCTCTATTTCATTTTATTGGTGAAAAAGCATATCTGCAGCTACTTTCTTAAACTCTTTGTCTTTTTCGGCACGTGTCTCTACATCTCCGCTATTCCAGTAAGTAGGCCAGCCACCGTATATCGCTCCTACCCATACCACTTTGATTGGGTGTAAGCCAGCTTTGAGAGCTCTACTTTTGTCTTTGCGCGAGTATTTCTTTACCTCTCCTGCATTGTCAATGAGCTTTTCGCCATCTATCCAGAACTCGTTGTTGTTTGTCGAGAAATAGTACACGCCGTCAGCGGGAATGTTTATGAACCCTTCAGCTACTACAGCTTTGCGTTTTACTTCGTCTATGCTGTTTTTGATAGTTTCGCCGATCAACTGATCCAGTGATTTTATCTCACCTTTGTTCCATGAGGTTGCTTTGGATAGGTCGGCAGCTTCCTGATATTCGCCATATGTAGTATTGGTGATAAGACCCGGCTTGGCATTCTCTACCGGTGTGGCTTCACTTGGAGTTTCTTTTACTACTTCTATGGTACGTATTGTGCTCATCTTACCTGAGGGCAATACAGAGGCTACTTTGAATGTTGTTGTTTGGCTTACGGGTATAGGTGATTCGTATACCTGAGATTCAGGTTTAGGATCACTTCCGTCTGTTGTGTAAACAATCTTGATCGGTCGGGTTGTCTGTAATGTAAGCTTGGTAGAATCTGTAAAAGCAACATAATCGCAGGAGCCATTGGGTTGCTCGGGTAGAGGAATGTGATAGTTCACCTCGTGCATATCGAGTCTTACATAAGCATTGTTGATACGGCGACAAAAATCTTTGAAGTCTTTTTTATCTTTGGGTGTCCACACAGCTTCGCTCAATGCTATTTCGCGTGGATATGCACGGTACTCCATAATTTCAGGTTGATACAAGTATTCAGACCATACGTTGCATTGCGATCCAAGTACATACTTATGTTTGTCTTCCGGCAATTCTTTGGGGATAGGGTAGTAGCCGTAAGTCTTTTCGAGTAAGTCATAGCCGCCAATGCCTACAGGCTCGATTTTAGGATCACCCTGATAGTGGTCGATATATAAACCGCCACCACCTGGAGTCATGATTACTTCGTGATCCATCTTAGCAGCTTTGATTCCTCCTTCTTCACCGGTCCAGCTCATCACTATGGCAGAGGGAGCCAAGCCTCCTTCAAGGATTTCGTCCCAGCCAATCATTTTCTTGCCGTGTTTTTCTACTACTTTCTCTATGCGTTGTACGAAATAACTTTGTAGTTCGTGTTCGTTCTTGAGTCCGTTCTCTTTCATCCTTTTTTGGCACAGCGGGCACACTTTCCAGCGATCTTTGGGGCACTCATCACCTCCGATATGGAAGTATTTACCGGGGAATAGAGGAGCTACCTCGTCGATTACATTTTCCAGAAACTCGAATACGCTCTCTTTGCCTGCACAGTATACGTCTTGCTCCACACCCCAGATGATACGAGGCTTGAAGTCACGTGGGAAGCACGCCAGCTCAGGGTATGCCGAGAGTGCTGCCATGGCATGTCCGGGGAGCTCTATCTCCGGTACTACCGTGATGAAGCGGTCTGATGCATACTTCACTACATCTTTGATCTGCTCTTGTGTGTAAAAACCACCGTATTCGGTACCATCGCCTTCAATTCTTTTGGAGCCTACTTCAGTGAGCTTGGGATATTTTTTGATCTCTATTCTCCAGGCTTGATCTTCAGTAAGGTGCCAGTGGAAATAGTTGATTTTGAACATTGCCATGATGTCGATCTGGCGCTTTACATCCTCTACCGAAAGGAAGTGGCGGCACACATCCAACATCATACCTCTGTAGCGGAAGGCCGGTTCGTCTTTGATCTCTACAGCCGGTATATTCCAGGGGACAGTATTGATTGTCTTAGGGCTTTCAATCTCAGCGGGGAGCAATTGCAACAGCGTTTGCATACCGTAGAAGAGTCCGTGAGCAGTCTTACCCGTGATTTGTACCCCTTTTTTGTCGCTATGCAGTGTGTATCCTTCGTCATTCATTTGGAGCGAAGGGTCTATCTTCAGGAGTAAAGCATTGCTCTGAGCAGCGTTTCCTTTTGAAATCTTAAGGCTGTAGCCTGTAGATTTACGCATTTTACTGCCAAAAAACTCTGCTATGGTATTAGCTTCATCTCCATCTGCAATGATTGATGTGCTGCCATTCATTTCGAAAGCACCATCGTTTTTTTGTACTAGTTCTTTGGGTAAGGGGATAATATTGATCCCTTCGTCGTATGCCGGCAGGGTTTTGGCTTTTCTGGAGCCACACCCGGCTACTGCAAGAGATAAAGCAGCCACGGCCATAAAGACAATCTTTTTCATTACAAAATAATTACTGGGTTAAAAAAAATAACAGGGACATACACCTCATCTGAACATAGTGGTATGCTCTGAGCTCTGGGTATGTCCCATCAGGTATAAAGGGATGTTTGTGAAAACAGGAAATTGTCAACAGTGTCTTATTCCCAGTCAAACATCGGATATTCGTTCATCATCTTGTTTACTTCGCTTCTCACGTCACCTATTACTTTTTCGTCTTCGGGAGCCGAGAGTACGCGGTCTATCAGTTCTACGATATAGTCCATCTTATCATCCTTGACACCTCTGGTGGTGATAGCAGGAGTTCCTACTCTGAAGCCTGAAGTCTGGAATGCTGAGCGGGAGTCGAATGGTACCATATTTTTGTTTACCGTAATATCAGCAGCTACCAACGCTTTTTCTGCTACTTTACCTGTAAGGTCAGCAAACTTGGGTCTCAAGTCTATGAGCATGCTGTGATTGTCCGTACCGTCTGAGATGATCTTGTAACCTCTCTTTTTAAATGCCTCGGCCATAGCAGCAGCATTTTTCTTTACTTGGGTCTGGTATTCCTTGAAGCTGGGTTCCAAAGCTTCGCCAAAAGCTACAGCCTTGGCTGCTATTACATGCTCGAGCGGTCCGCCTTGGATGCCGGGGAATACTGCAGAGTCCAGCAATGCAGACATCATCTTGATCTCACCTTTGGGAGTCTTCTTACCCCATGGGTTTTCGAAGTCTTTACCCATCAGGATAATACCACCGCGAGGTCCGCGCAGTGTTTTGTGCGTGGTAGAAGTGACAATGTGAGCATACTTTACGGGGTTTTCCAGGAGTCCTGCAGCTATGAGGCCTGCCGGGTGTGCCATATCGATGAGGAGTATGGCTCCTATCTTGTCGGCAATCTCTCTCATGCGCTTGTAGTCCCACTCACGCGAGTAAGCAGAGCCTCCACCGATGATAAGCTTGGGCTTGTGCTCCAGAGCTATCTTTTCCATCTCGTCATAATCCACTCTGCCCGTATCCTCTTTGAGGTTGTAGGCGATAGGGTTATACAGAATACCCGAGCTGTTTACTGCAGAGCCGTGTGAGAGGTGTCCCCCATGGGCTAGGTTGAGCCCCATGAAAGTATCTCCGGCATTGAGGCATGCCAGCAACACCGCCATGTTTGCCTGAGCACCTGAGTGTGGCTGCACGTTGGCCCATTCAGCATCGAAAAGTTTCTTCAGCCTGTCTATAGCCAATTGCTCACTTTTGTCAACAACTTCACATCCTCCGTAATATCTTTTGCCGGGATATCCTTCGGCATATTTATTTGTCATGCAGCTACCCATAGCTTGCATCACTTGGTCACTTACAAAGTTTTCGGAAGCGATAAGTTCGATCCCTTTTTTCTGTCTTTGATGTTCTTCTTCAATAAGATTGAAAATTGCTGAATCTTTCATTCTAATTAGTTTAAGATATTAATTGATCTGATAATTTATAATTATATAATTTATTACTTAATCTCAATATTGCAAAGATAATTAATTAGTCCATATTTTATCGCTTGATATTCAATAATCTCATTCTTTCAGTGTGATATAGTATGTTTTGTTCTTGTGTGATTGATCATTAATAAAGCATGATGGAGGTGATGGCATTTTAGTGGCCTTAATCCTTGTGAATGTGTAGCTAATGCATTGTAGATGTTTATTTATGGCCTCGCTGTCGAGTTGTAGGTTGTTTTGAATGTATTTGTGTGCCGGAAGTATATCATACAGACACTGCAATTGATGAAAATATCTTCCATGATGCTTGTGCAATTTTGACAAAATGTCAAAATTATATCCGTATTTATGTTTTTTATGAAACAGATGTAAGGAGGTTACTGCTAGTATTATAAATAAATTGATTTGAGGTGAAAGTGACTATAAAAAAGTTTTTTCCTAGTTACAAAGATGCCTTATTTATACAAAGTACAAATAAGAATAGGCCTGATGGCGTGTGTATAAGGCTTCAAAAAACAGCCTAAATAAATGTAACACAAATTAGCTTGGCTTATTCTCCAAAAAACTTATAAATAGATTTTGCTTATGTGTATGATTTTACGATCAAGGGTATATATACAGAATGTATAGTATATATCGTGTATGATGGAATTATTGTAATACTAAGAATATCGTGTTACAACTAAAATACATCTGTATCTTAACTAAAATGCGTAGGTGTTTTAGTTAAAGTATTTGTGTGTTTTAACTAAACTGTTTTCGTGTTTTAGTTAAGATACAATTGTGTTTTAACTGTAATATGAAGCAACATGATAGGTTTGCTGCATCACTCTGAGGAGATAAGGATAGAGGAGATAACGGCAAGGAATAAGTAGGATGTGAAAAGTGGCAACTCCGGGCGGAGTGAAGGATGACAAGACTTCTCGTCTCATCTGTGTATGAATATGTATTTAGCTAAGTGCTTATTATAATAGTGGTGTTTACAAGGTGTTTTGGGGTCAGTGCATGGCCAATTACTTCGTTGCTTGCGAGATTCTCGCTTGGTCATTTACCAGAAGTAAACTCCCTGTGCACTCACTCTTAGCGCCTTGCACTTTACCTTCTCTGCCCGGTCAAAGTGTCTTTTGTCGGCTTTGCCTCCAAAATCCATGAGACTGTTGACTTTCGCAACAGTCTCATTCTACATGTTTTTTAGCCTTATATTATGGTGTAAAAGCGCTGTAACATGATTGTTTGCGGCAGAGATATGAGAAGCCGATCTTCCTTGTTTGTAGCTCGAAAGGGATTCCGTGGAGTGTTATGATATTAGGAATTGAATTGAACATTGTGAGGTATTGTAAGTGATTTATACTGTTTGTATACAAAGATAGTACTTTGGGAAGCCGTTGTCAAGTCCCCATCAATTACTTAAAAATCAGAGGGGCGTATGTAAATCTAATCAGCCCATTTTACTTGACAACAATATATTAATTCTCATAATTGCTATTATTATGATATTTAGGAAGGGTTTTTATGAAGTGTAGATCTGTAATCGGGAGAGCTGTTATGTTTCTGACCTAAGGAACAAGGAGGGGTTAACTTCTGTATCTTTTACTTTTGGTGCGTTTGTTTATAAAAAGTACGGCAAAAGACATTTGTCCCTTGCCGTAGATTTTATGATGTTATGGTTGTTATAAATCAGAGATTCAACTGCACCGCGGCCTTGTCGTTTGTATTGGTAAAAGTAAAAGACTCCAAAAGGAAGAATCGTACTTTATTCTTGTCCATACTTTGGAAAGCAATGGAAAGATCTCTGCCTATGACAAAGTTGTTGTCCTCTGAATTGAAGGGGAAGAGCAATGCTCCTTTGACTGCGGGGGAGAGTTCTATTTCTGTTTTCAACTCCTCTTCTATCAAGGCGGCAAGAGGTTTGTTGCTCACGAGTTGTGAGGTTTTGGTGATAAAGTCGGGTCCTGCTACCAGTTGGTAAGGCCCCTCAACGCCCATGTCTTTCATGATGATAGCCGCCTTCAATATGGCGTCGATGATGCTTTGTGACGATCCGTCGGTAGCTACTTTGGGAGTGGACATCGATGGTATCAGCCCGGGGATGTTACCTTCTTTGTAGCCGTTGTATACACAGTTTTCCTCGAAGAGTATCATTTGCTTTACAGCATCTTCCAGATTGTCGAGGTTGGCAGCTTTGTTGCCTCGCTCTATGCTGAGTAGCTCATCCAAGTCCAACTCAAACTCTATCCTTGACTCTATCAAGGGCTGAACTATATTTGCCGAGGTTTTGATGCCGGGATAATTCTTTACAGCAGGGAGCTTATTGAGCCCTCCTGTTTGCACGCTCGTATATCTTGCTCCCCGAGGTTCCTCACAGTGCATTACTTTTCTGGCAGTGGTCTGAGCCTCCATCATTCTTGTTGCTGTCTCTACGAGTTCTTCCCAAATGGCGGGAGTAAGCGGGGCTTGATCTTTAAATAGAATCTCCATAGTGTTTTTGTATTATTAGTGATATTTATTAGTCAACATTTGTAAGTAAAATATTGTTGTTCGTTTCCTATGATTTGCAACGAACAGCTATGCCTCATTTTACATCCATATTTCTTTATTAGTATTTGTCTTTTTGCTCCATTATATTAGTGAAAAGCTCCTATAAGCACTGAAATTTATTTATTCTCTTGACATATAATTGTTATTTTTTATTTATTCGAATCTTTCTAATAAAATAAGTTTGTGATTCTCTTATTTATATGCGATATTATTCTTTTGTTTGCTTGTCGCCGTCTATGCTTCCTCTTTGTGTTTTACTATATGTTTCTTGTGTCTTTTTTTTATTGTTAACATAGTTTTATTGTCAAATTGATATTTGTTTGCAAAACTTTGTTGTATATTGTCGGCAAGTTTTTGAGGACTGTACGTTAAAAAGCTTATAAATACACGCAATATATATTTAAGAACTTAATGTTTAACTATTAAACAGTTGGATATGAAAAAATTTACTCTGTTTTTTGCAACGTTGATTGCATCCATTGGAATTGCGCTCGCTCAGCAAAAGGTTGTGAGTGGTATCGTGATTTCATCCGAAGACGGGCAGCCCATTATTGGCGCATCAGTCCGCTTAAAAAGCGATCCTAAAATAGGAGGTTCCACTGATGTGGATGGTAAGTTTAAGTTTCAGGCTCCCACATCAGCCAAAACCTTAGTGATATCTTTTGTAGGGATGAAGACTACGGAGGTTCCCATTACGCCCAACATGAGAGTCGTATTGGCATCTGATGCTCAGCAACTCAACGAGGTAGTGGTTACGGGTATGGGGATCAAGCGTGAGCAGAAGTCACTGGGTTATTCTACACAGAACATTAAATCTGATGAACTGAAGGCTGTGCGTACGACAGACGTCAATAATGCTCTTGCCGGCAAGATTGCAGGGGCCCGCTTTATGGGTGGATCAGCTGCTTCTTTCAATAGTGGTACTATTGTTCTTCGTGGATCGTCAACATTGGACGTAAATGGTTCCGAACCTATCTATGTAGTAGATGGTGTGATTACGAACAAGAATATGATCAACATGGATGACGTGGCTAACATCAACGTCCTCAAAGGCCCCGCAGCCACATCAGTTTATGGCTCTGAAGGTGGTAATGGAGCTATAATTATTACTACTAAAGGTGTAAGCGGAGAAGATCAAAATGAAATTTCTTTCAGTCACACGCTCACAGTAGATTTACCTAAACTATATTATAAAGGCCAAGGCGAATACGGAGGAGGTAGCTCACAAGACTTCTTTATCTATAAATGGAAAGAAGGTCAAGACCCAAAACTCAAAGGGTTGAATGGAGGCCGATATATCACTTATGCAGATGATATCAGTTGGGGACCTAAGTTCGATGGTAAACCTTATATACCTTACTACGCATGGGATCCTACAGATTCAGGCTATGCCACTACGGCTCCATGGCAATATGCGGGAGATAAGAATTTGTACGAGCTTTTCCGTAACGGCCTCACCAATACTACTAACGTTGCCTTTGGTCGTGCCGGTAAGAATCACATGACTCGTATCTCTTTCTCAAATGTACAGAAGAAAGGAGTCCTCTTTAATAGTGATGCTTTCAGACGCTACCTTACTTTCAAGACCCATTTTACTCCTTTGGATAATTTAACGATTGATTTGGACTATAAATATACGTATAGACAGAATCATAACGGTGCTGTAGAGGGCTATCGTACCAGTGATGGTCTGAGTGTATTGATGGAATACCAACAGTGGTTCCAAAATCAGGTAGATCTCAAGAGACTTAAAACCGACTATATGCGTCCTGATGGAACATATCGTACTTGGAATATCAATGGCCCTAACGATCTAAAAGAAGCATTCCATGGCAATCCTTTTGCAACAATGGATAATACAAATAAGACTGAAAATTATACATGGAGCGTATTCACCGGTTCAGCTAAATATGATATTACCAAACATATTGATGTTGCTTACTCTATCATGGGTAACCTCAGAAATTATTTTGGAGAGACAAAATACGGGTTTAACCTTCAAGGATTGACTCCCTTCTACGGACATTATCAGAATAGAACTGTTGATATCCGTAATCAAGGAAGATTGGGATATCGCAACGATGATCTTTTTGATCGTAAACTATCTATTCTTGCGAACTTATTCATAGAAAGCAGATCCAACGTATACGATAATGTGGAAGGAAAAACTGTTGGAGGACTTGTGATAAAAGATCTTTATAACTTGTCAAACTCTCAGGATAAACCAGAAGCCTTGAATGAGCGTATAAAATCGCAGCAACAGAGTATATTTGCAACAGCTTCTTTTGGTTGGGACAATACTTATTATGTTGACTTCAATATAAGGAATGATTGGAACTCTACACTGCCCGACCATAAAAACAGTTTCTTGTACGGTGGAGGATCAGCTTCTATAATCTTAAGTAATCTGTTTGAATCCGACGTACTCAACTTCTGGAAGATTCGTGGATCTGCTGCGCAGGTAGGTTCTACTATAGCACCGTATAATGTATACCAAACATATTCGACTGATAAGTTCGGTACTCTCACCTATGAAGTAAATAACAGGGAACTTACAAATCCTGAAATCAAACCTACTATTTCTACTTCATACGAAGTGGGTACAGAGTTTAAGCTCTTTAACCGTCGCTTCTGGGGAGATATCAACTTATATGACAGAAGATCTAAGAATCAGATTATCCCTTTGAATATTACCCCTTTCTCCGGATATTCATATCGGTATATCAATGCAGGAGAGATCAGGAACTATGGTATAGAAGTTTCTTTGGGTGTCACTCCTGTAAAAACGAAAGACTGGCGATGGGATGTAAACTTCAACTGGGCTATTAACAGGAATAAGTTGGAAGAACTTGCTGATGACGTACAACAACGCCGAGTAAGATACTTCGGATTCAATAAGAAGATATATCAATACAACGAAGTTGGTGAGGCCCTTGGTGTAATACGAGGTAATGACTGGAAAAAGGATCCTAACGGAAATATGATTCTGAGAAAGACTAAATATGGTTTAGAACCGATTGTGGGTAATGATGAAAGCTTGTATTACGGGTCTTCGCAACCTAAATATACAGGAGGTCTCTCTACCGGAATAACATGGAAGGATTTAAGTTTGCGAGCTTCTTTAGACTTCTCGGTTGGCGGTAAAATGGCTTCTGTAACTAATATGTGGGGAGAAGGAGCCGGTTTGCTCAAAACTACAGTAGGACAAAATAATCGTGGTGGAGAAATCAGAGGTGATTGGACTAAAGATGGAGGTGTGCCTATCAGCGGAGTACAAGAAGTAAAAGATGCTGCCGGAAAAATTACTTATGTTCCTGTGGAAGGATACGTAGATGCCTACAGATATTTCAGTGAACTGAAACCTAATGTGTGGAAAAATTATCTGTATAATGCTACTTACATGAAACTTCGAGAACTTGCCATAAGCTATCAGTTGCCCAAGAGATTATTGAGTAAGACTCCTATTAAGGCGGCTTCATTATCTTTGGTTGCTTCTAATCCATGGCTTATTTACAGCTCTATTCCCAATGTAGATACTTCTGAAACTGTTGCAAGTGCCGCAGCGGGAAATAGTTTCATCGAAGGAGGACAGACGGTAAGTACAAAGAGTATTGGATTTACTGTTAGTTTAAACTTTTAAATGAATATCAATTATGAAAAACTTAAAATATTTTTTCGCAGTATCAGTCGCTGCCATAACACTTTCCTCATGCGGTGATTTTAAAGATACCAATTACGATCCCAATAAACCTTCGGTGCAGGCTGCGGGACCAATGTTGCTAGGTGCACAAAAAGATTTATCATACTTCAACTATATTGATATCCGCTATAATCCGTGGGCTCCGATTTATTGTGGCTATATCACCGGGTTCAAGAATGACCAATTCGTCAAATTTGATATCAACATGTATTCTGCAGGATGGATTTACCGTACTCCCTTGCTGAACGTCTCACAACTTAATGCCCAGCTTGATAAGGATATTAAATATGCAAATAATGACCTTGGAGACGGAGAAAGTGTAAAAGGTATTCTTGAATGCATCAGAGCATTCTATTTTATGCACGTGACAGATATTTTAGGAAATGTGCCCTATAGGGAGGCTTTTAACGCTGCCGAGGGTGGCTACACCCCTAAATACGACACTCAGAAATTTATTTATGAGGACTTGGATAAACGTCTGTCTGCTTCATTCAAGAAAATGAACGAGAATATCAAAAGCAAATATGACATAATCTATGGTGGTAATATTTCTAAATGGAAGAAATTTAATGCCAGCCTTAGAATGATTATGGCTATGAGGTTGTCTGATATAGAGCCGGCTGTAGCCAAAGAGCGGTATCTGAAAGCTAAAAGTGATGGTGTAATAAGTAAGAACGATGAAAACTTTAGTTTCCTTTATTTGACTGATGCCAAGTCTGCAAATCCCTTGTATGACTATACTGTAACAAGGCCTAACCAACTTGCTTTTGCTCCTTCGTCATGTATTATTGATACAATGCTTAATAATAATGATATTCGTGTCGTTTCTTATGCAAGCGTAATTCCTGTAGGAAAAGAAAAGGATGGTGATAAAGAAAAAGAGGTTTATGACTTCTTGCCGATCACTTTTGGGATGTCTATTAAAGATATTGGCCTTTTTAAGGAAGCGCATCCAGACTTTAGTCATTTCCCTGCAGAAATGTTAATAGCCAATTATGATCAGAAACTGATTACTGCTGCGCACATGAAACTAATTCAGGCTGAAGCAGCTTTGAGAGGATGGACTTCAGATAAGGTTGCTGATCTGTATAAGGAAGGTATAACCTTGTCATTCGAAACTTGTAATCTCAGTGCCGGTAAGGGGGAGAATGATGCTCGCCTAAAAGCACTTAATCTAATAGATAAGAGATTCCAAAGTCTTAAGAAATTTGGGTCTGTAGAGGAATATATAGCACAGCCCCAAATTGCTCTTACGGGTAATTTTGAATCAGATTTAAAGAAAATAGCATTACAGCGTTGGGTCAATAACTATTGGAAAGATTGTGTGGAGTCGTGGGCAGATCTTAGGAAGCTGGATTATCCGGTGATCAAACCAGGTACAGCTGCTGCGGCAGTAGCCAAGTTGCCTACTCGCTTCATCTATCATACAGATGACTTTGACGCCAATAAAGAAAATCACAAAGCAGGCGCAACAACACCGGACGAGCCCAATACCAGACTTTGGTGGGACGTTAAATAAATCTTCTATACTCTAAGCCTGTAGGAGCGGGTGTCGGAATAGTCTTTGAGGCTTTTCAGGCACCCGTTTTATGTTATTTGAGTGGGTGTCACTCTTGAGATGTTTGAACTACTTTGGGGTACTTTTATTATATTTGTTTAAGTTTGTATATTACAATGATACGCATATGCGTTTTATGAGGTAGCAGATTATTAGTATTGTAAAATCAATTATTTTAAAGAAATATGAATTATAATGATCCAATGGTAGAAACCCAAAAAATTGAGTATAACTCATCTGTGCAGACTACGCTTTTCCAAAAAGTATTTATTTGGATGGCATTAGCTCTCGGCATTACGGGGTTGACTTCCATGCTTGTTTTCAACAGTTCGTTCGGCTATATGCTTTTTACGAATAGAACTCTTTTCTGGGGTATCCTCATTGCGGAACTTGTGTTGGTATTTGGAGTTACGGCGGCCATAAACCGTATATCATTTGCTGCTGCCACAGGTCTGTTTATACTCTATTCAGTCCTCAATGGTATTACTTTGAGCTGGATATTTATGGTATATACGTATTCGTCCATTGCCACTACATTCTTCATTACTGCCGGTATGTTTGGAGGGATGGCTCTAATAGGTTATTTCACTAAAAAAGACTTATCCTCGTGGGGTAATATCCTTTTCATGGCTCTGTTGGGGCTTATTATAGCATCTGTAGTGAATATATTCATGAAGTCTACAGCAATCTATTGGATCACAACCTTTGTGGGTGTGATACTTTTTGTAGCCCTTACAGCTTACGACGTCAATAAGATTAAGAATATGTTCAGAGAGATGCCCGTAGTGGATGATACTGCTAAAAAGATGGCTTTGTTGGGCGCATTGTCCTTGTATCTTGATTTTATCAACCTCTTCTTGTATATGCTGAGAATATTTGGCCGTCGAAATTGATTCCAGAAGTCCGGAGAAGTTGTTGTCTTGGGAATATTATAGTTGTTCCAAGTCCTATTCTCAGATTATCAGGCATAAAAAAGCACCGATCCTAAGTATACATCCTATGGATCGGTGTTTCTTTTTGAGATAGATATTATATTTCTCTACTCACTAATCCGTATAAGTTCCGTTATTCGGAGCCTAATACAGAGCGTATGTTCTCAATGAGCAAAGTGAGCGCTACAGAATTAAAGCCACCTTCCGGGATGATAAGATTGGCATAACGCTTTGTAGGCTCTACAAAATCACGGTGCATAGGTTTCACTGTGCTGAAATATTGCTGTAATACAGAGCTCATATCACGCCCACGTTCTTGTACGTCTCTTACCAACCTGCGCCCCAAACGTACATCTGCATCAGTATCCACAAATATTTTTACATCCATAAGATCACGCAACTCCTTATTCTCTAGAATAAGTATGCCGTCTACAATAATCACTTTGGCAGGCTTTACTGTTACTTTCTGATCTGTGCGGTTGTGATCTGTAAAGGAGTATACAGGGCGTTCTACACATTTGCCTTCTTTGAGCTGTTTGATGTGATCTATCATCATATCAGTGTCAAAAGCATTGGGATGATCATAATTGAGCTTGGCCCGTTCTTCCAAAGGAAGTTCATGGTGAGCTTTGTAATAAAAGTCATGACACAATGTTATCACGTCTTCTTCAATAAAAGCATCCTGAAGCTTTTTTACCAGAGTTGATTTGCCCGAAGCCGATCCGCCGGCTACACCGATTATTTTGGGTGTCTGATTATTCATAAAAGGGTTATTAGCCTGTTATATATTATTTATTTTTTCGAGATCTTTATGCTCTTCATCACAATTCTAATCATACTGCATTATACTCACAATATGGCTACTGGTGAATGTAATATGTGGTGTAAAGTTAGGAAAAAACTTGTATTTGCTTTATTGAGACCGTTGCATAGCAGGGAAATTGCTTCGTTGCTTGCGAGATTCGCGCTTGGTCATTTACCTGAAGTAAACTGCCTGTGCACTCACTCTTAGCGCCTTGCACTTTACCTTCTCTGCCCGGTCAAAGTGTCTTTTGTCGGCTTTGCCTCCAAAATCCACAAGACTGTTGATTTTTGCAACAGTCTCTTATTAAGAGTATTGTCTAAGTTTACTTTGAGAATAAGTAAATTTAAGACACTACTTTAATACTAATATATATGAGCTAATTATAGGTTGCATATATGTCCACATATGACTAGTGTCATAAAGTATATTATTGGCTTTCTGTGGTGTTTAATAAAAGAACATTCCTTCTAGTGAGCTATGGTCACAATAGAAGGAATGCCTATGGAACTGTAGAAATGCGAATTTACACCGTTATTCATCTCTTTGCTCTCTGCATAAGAGATTTTTCAGATAGGTGACAACGCTTATTTGAGTTTTATAAATAAAGTGATTATGACGGATCTAGGTCATAGAAGATTTTTCTATCCTGCTTAAAGTATGGTATCCTGTCATGTGAGAACCACTGATTTGACTCTCCGTTTAATCCCCAATTAATAAAAATCATATCTACATACTCATACCATCTATGTATGATACGTGCTGTGTGGCGACTTCTTGAGAAAAACTCGGCTTTTCCTTCATAATATCCATCGGCTATCCACACATGAGTTCCTCTCTCATCTCTTCCGGCGAGGAGTACGGGATGTTTTTTCTTCACATTTTTATGATACAAATGCAAGTCATATTCACCTAATTTGGCGTCCTTATAGCCCAAGCTAATTAGACAAGCAAGTATGTCCTCATAGGAGGCTTTACTGTAATTTTCTTTATTCCATTTGAAGTTAGGTATTTGATCAGCAATATCCCTCAGCATCTTTGATACTGAATTTGTCCACATGGTGGTTACATCTTTGAACATTTCGTGATAGGGGTATTTTTTAGGGAACCTATTGCTAATACATAAGAGACCGATATTGACTGCCGGTCCTAAAAGGGCATCCTTTACTTTGGCATCAGCATTATAGCCTTCTCCGGGGCCCCATACGTAATCCTTTACCATGTAATAAGGTGTTATTTCTTCAAGCCCGTATGAGCCTTTGTGCCGGGCCCTTATTCCCGGAGCAGAAATGTCTGTTTCTTCGATACGCCTTATGCCTATCTCTATGTCTTCATTGGCATTCTTTCCCATGGCATCCCAAAGCTCATATTTGGGGTTCGATTTGTCGACTCCTGAGTTGAGTTCTTCTGCAATGGTTTTTCCCAATTTTAAGAATTGCTGATTGACACCTGTTTCTTTTTCTAATCCACTAACACTTAAGTGACCTTTGGGATTGAAAGCAATCATAGAGCTAGATGCTTCTTTGTCGGCGGAAAGAATCATATATCCATTATTATTGCCAAAATTGATAAAATACATTGTGGTTATCCCGTTGGTAATATAAGGCTCTACACTGCTTATCTTGAAGCGAGTTGCATCTGCATCGTCACCCATGATGGCTTTGGATTCGCCCATCATCTGTACCAGTTTTTCTGCCATACTTTTGGCCTGGTCGATGTCGACTATACGATAGTTAGTTTCGGTAATGGCTTTGTTTGCCGTACTTTTGATAACATTGTCTTCCTTGTTACAAGAACATAAAGCAATTGCTACTCCCATAAATGCACAAAGGATGTTAAATTTTTTCATGTCTCAAAAAAATTAAATGTTGATAAAAATTAGTATAAGACGCATTTACATACCATAGCTGAGTAAATGTCTCTTAGAAATATATTAGTTCGCTTATATCTGGATTTGTCTCTTTATGATGTAAAATGATATTGTTAGCCAATAGATTTTTTGATGTATAGAAAAGATACTTCGAGAGTGGAGAAGAATAGTTATGCTTTGATAATTTTTTATCTTGAGTATACTAAATATGGCATTAGCCTTAGCAAAACTCCCCAACAATATATACAGCGTTCAATTAGGGAGGAGGGGACAGGTCTTAAGAGAACATCTTTTACAAATATAGAATAAAAACATTCATCTACAACTATTTCAGTTATATATTAACATAAAATAAACAAAATTCAGGTAGACTTAATATTTTATGGCTTATATAAATCATCCTATATACAAAAAGCACCAATCAATTTGAATTGATTGGTGCTTTGAAGTACCCGGAGCCGGGGTCGAACCGGCACGAATTTGCATTCATTGGTGTTTGAGACCAACGCGTCTACCGATTCCGCCATCCGGGCCTCTTGGAATCGCTTGCAAAGATATATAAAATCTTTTTATGTACAACCACTCTGAGTAATTTTTTCCTATCGTATCCTTGTTTGTGAGGTAAGTTTAGGGAATTCATTTTCCCGGATACTATTGCATTTTCTCTATAGTCTTTGGGATTACGAGGTATCTAAATACTAAACATGCTATTAAATTGTTGATTTATGCAGTCGGTTGTTACGTGGTTTCAGCCTATACGGCTTATTCTTTGTAGCCCTGCAGGATCAATAATCTTTATTTTCCTTCCGTCCAAAGCAATTATTTTCTCTGAAGCAAAGAGTGATAAGGTCCTGATGGCATTGCTGGTAGTCATATTGCTGAGAGCTGCCAGATCTTCTCTGCTTAAATATATGTCAAGTGTCGCTCCATCATTTTCAAAACCGTAGTTTTCCATAAGGAAAAGCAAGACCTCTGCTAGGCGACCGCGTACATGTTTTTGCGTCAGGCTTACGGCTCGCTCTTCTGCTACACCTAGTTCTTCTGCGACTCTTTTCAAGAAAAAGCGGCAAATCTCTACATTCTCAGATATTAGCTTTTCTAATATTTTTGTTGGTAATGAGTATACTTCCGAGTATTCAAAAGCTTCTGCGGAGGTTTTTGCTTTTTGTCCGGCAAAGTAAGGCCTAATCCCGAAAAATTCACCGGACTTTACCATCCGTGTGATGTAAGTTCTTCCGGCAAAACCCTTCCGAAACATCTTAATTTTGCCTTTATTGAGGCAGTATAAAGTTGTAATCTTCGAATCTTCTTCAAAGATTTTTTCCCCCTTGTTATAAGTCTTTTTTCTGAAGTGCTCTGTTATCAAAGAAATTTCTTCGTCTGACAGTGCTACATCCAATCTCTTAAGGAATGCCTCTATAGCTGTATGCTCATCAGCATTTTTGTTATGGTTATGATGGTGATTTGTCATCCAAATAATTATTCCATAGGACTTGTAATAAAACTAAATCATGCAAACATGCTGTAAAACATATTCATTACGCAAAAATAACTTATTTATTGAATTATCGGTTATAAATAAGACTTTTTCATCCAATTTTATTTCCTTTTTCGTTGCTCTACGTACTTTCTATCCATTTTCAATACTCTCAACCTCATTGTATTTTTCATGAAATTTCTTTGTTATACCCTGTGGAAAGAGATTTATAGAGACTGTTGCAAAAGTCAACAGTCTCGTGGATTTTGGAGGCGAAGCCGACAAAAGACACTTTGACCGGGCAGAGAAGGTAAAGTGCAAGGCGCTAAGAGTGAGTGCACAGGGAGTTTACTTCAGGTAAATGACCAAGCGCGAATCTCGCAAGCAACGAAGCAATTTGCCTGCTATGCAACGGTCTCTTATAAACTACGCATGATCAAACATCGTAGTTTTTGGGAGAGCTATTTGCTTTAGATTTATGTAAAAAATAAAAAATGTGATGTTTTTTAATGATTTGATTTTTAGAGTTTTGTTTTTGTGTCAGGTTTATGCCTGGTAATAAACTTCTCTCTAGCCCTTGTGTGATCCATTTATTTATTATACCTTTGCATCGCAAAAGAAGGATAAATCCTTCCTCCAATCGGTGTGGTAGTTCAGCTGGTTAGAATACCTGCCTGTCACGCAGGGGGTCGCGGGTTCGAGTCCCGTCCATACCGCAAATCAAGGGTGTAGATCAAGTAATACAAGATCTACACCCTTTTTTACACCCGGAAAACAAGGCTCCTTATTAGAGACCGTTGAAAAAGTCGGATCGAGAGACAGAGACAGAAGACGAGCAGTTTTCCGCCCGATTTTATGTCTCTGTCTCTCGATCCGACTTTTTCAACGGTCTCAAGTTTTGAATTTTTGATTCTTTCTATCGTAAAGCAATCTGAGCTTAATATCTTCACTGTTAACGTGAGTTCGGTCTAAGCGTGGTGTACTAAGAGGGTTGATGGATTGTGTATGATTTCTAGGTTTAATTCCGGCTTTTTGGGTAGCAGATTGTAGGCAATTATGCCGGCAATCAAATTAATGGCGAAATTATTGACGCTTCTATGTCGTGTATGCTCTATTTGACAAACGTTTTTGAGTAGGTCATTAACGGTTTCCACAAGGGCTCTTTTTCTGAGTAATATCCTATCATACAGGCTCATCAGTGTGTTTTTCATGTTTTTCTTTATCTTCGTAATCATGTGTATGTCGTCAATGAAGAGCTTATCGAAAAGACTTTGTGAGATGTATCCTCTGTCGCCAACAAGTTTGCCGAAAAGTTTCTTCGTGAAGGTTCCGCCTTTAAGTGGAGCACGGTCATCCGTATTCCCCGGTGTGATTTGATATTGAATGATTTCACCCCGGTCGTTAATCACAATATGCAGTTTGAAACCATAGAACCATCCCATACTGCATTTGCCCTTTTGGGCCCATCCTTTCATGGTCTTATGCCCGTGTGCCCGCTTGATATGGCAGGTGCGTAAAGGTGTGGAATCAATGAATGAGATACCGGTGCATTCGCCCAAACAACACATATTGAGAAATGAAATTAGTTTGAATGCCACCTTGCTTTGTAATTCCACAAAACGATTGTAAGAGACCAACGAAGGAAAATCCGAATGACATTGTTGCGTAATATATTGAAGATAAAAGGACTTAAAATCGCGATACCTCGAATGATGGAAAAGAATCAGAATAGTCATGATTTCAGCATCGGACATCCTAAACTTGCGATTTCTTCGCTTTTTGTTTCCTTCGCAAAGGGTTCTTTGCTGAATCAAGGTATCGAAAAGTTTGGAAAAATCATCGGTAAGACAGAAAATTTCAACTATATTTGTTTTCATAAAGTGGTGTTTTGTTTGTTTATATCTTATTGATTATCAACTACTAAGATGCAAATAATTCACCACTTTTGCAATGAAATACATAAGAAATTACACTGATTTACAACACTTTCTAAACTCTATTATTCCTATTATCCCTTATATCGAACTCACGTACTGTTAATAATAATCGATACACTCTGAGTGTGCAGTGAGTGAAAGAAGGTATAAAGAATTATAGAAGTAATAATGAGACGGAATGATCTTAAAAGGCATTCTCAATAGTCGTGCTTTCTTGGTATGGAAAAGATGCAGCGTATGAAATAGTGTGATGATTATGTTGCTTATTTTGCGCAATAATAGGATATATACCAGTTGTAAAACTCGTGTATGCCTTGTGATATGGAGGTGGATGGATGGTAATTGAAATCGTGTTGCAGTCGACTTGTATCGGCATAGGTGCAAGTAACATCTCCAGGCTGCATGCCCAGCATTAATTTGTGAGCTTCCTTTCCCGCTGTTTGTTCTATGACTTTGATAAACTCCATGAGATCTACGGGCTCCGAGTTGCCTATGTTGTACAAATAATGAGGTACAGGTAGGGTAGGAGATTTGAATACAACTTTCATGATGCCGCCAATAATATCCGTAATGTACGTGAAGTCTCGCCTCATGTTGCCATGATTGAATATCTTTAACTCCTTACCGTTTATCACAGCGTCCATAAATAATGACGGAGACATATCCGGCCGCCCCCATGGACCGTACACGGTAAAAAAGCGAAGTCCTGTAGCAGGGATATGATAGAGCTTGCTGTATGTATAAGCCATCAGTTCATTAGACTTCTTCGTTGCAGCATATAGACTCACAGGCTGGTCAGTCATATCTGTTTCAGCAAAAGGTATTTTGCTGTTCATGCCGTATACGCTACTGGAACTTGCATATACAAGATGACTTACGGGAAAATGTCTGCAACACTCGAGCAAATTGATAAATCCTACAATATTGGATTCTATATAAGCGTAAGGGTTTTCAATAGAGTATCGTACACCGGCCTGAGCCGCCAGATTGATAACGATGTCGAATCTATACTCTCGAAACAGATCTTCCAGTGAGGTGCGATGAGTGAGGTCTGTTTTGATAAAAGAATATTCAGGATAAATAGTCGATTCCACAAGGCTAAGATCTGTGATGTAATCCTTATTTATACCATTCACAGCGAGTCTGGCATATTTTAGATTTACATCATAGTAGTCGTTTAGGTTATCAATACCTATTACACGATGTCCTTGCTCACAAAGAGCTTGTACAGTGTAATGTCCGATAAACCCAGCAGCACCGGTTACCAAAATATTTCTTTTCATCCTTCTTTATCTTTCTTTATAATGCAAAGGCTGTAAATGCGCCTCTTGTTTGCTTCTCAGTGCATGACGAGAGGTGCGTAGCCAGTTCATCATCTTCTTTGAGCTTTTTATTGGGTATCATAACTACAGCACCGGATGCTTTGCCTTGCAGCAGATCTCCTCTTGAGTAGAAGACAATCGGTTGTCCCAAATAAGCATCCATATTCTCGGCTCGTTTCATTTCGTAGACACCGAAGGTGTCCAGTTGATATTTTGTTGAAAGCTCTTGAGCGGTAGAGCAAATACCGCCGTAACTTTCATTCTGGTTTACTTCTAAAATCAGTCCGCTACCCGCAAAGATAGAAATAAACAGCCCTATGGAGAATACAATAATGCTTCTATATATATCCTTGCGGTATAAGCTTATCAGACTGCATACTCCGGTAATGCTGAAAAGCAAGGACGCGATAATCAAGAAAGCATTATCCGAGTACGGTATCGAACTCACGGTACGAGCTATGAATAATCCTGGTAATGCTATCGCAAATAGGGCATAAGGTATCGCCACAGCTACCTTTGTCCATCGGGATTGATCTTTCCAAGGTAGTATCATCATAGTGTAATATGCCATGAATGGTACCAGAGGTAGCAGATATACTGCCAATTTGGAGCTGATGAGTGATAGCATCACAAAGCCTGCGCCTGCTACACAGAGCATCAGTTTGGTAGTGTCGGTATGTCGGTTGTATTGGGCGGTAAAGGGTAATATTACTTGCAGTAAGCACCACGGAGCCGTGATATACCAGATGCAGGTAAGATAGTAATAAAATGCTCGTTTGTGATGGAAAGCGTTTACTCCCCGACCTGCTGTTTGTTTGAAGAGCAGATTGTTCAAATAGTCATCCCCGCCTTCCAGATAAACCATACCGAACCATAGACCACACAGCAATAGCAGGATGCCCCATGTGGTTCCTCCCCAATATCTCTTCCATTCCCTCATCTTCTTTTCAGTGATGAGAAATACCACTGAGCCCGCAAGGGGGATGAGAATACCTATTGGCCCTTTGGAAAATACTGCCAAAAAGATGTAAACGGGAAATAAATATCTGTCAGCAGGCCTCGCACATCCTTTGTATAGCTTATAAAAGGTATAGAGTGATAGTACTATGAACATGGTCATGAGCATATCCATACGTGCGAATATCAGCAACCCTATAAATAACCCGGTTGTGAGCAGCATATATTGTGATGCCTTACGTCCCATGCGGTGCTGTATGTCTTTTGTCCATTTGTCCATGATGCCCAGAGTCACTATGCCCGGGACAAATGAGAGCAAGGATATATACCACATCTTGTGCTCTCCCAGCAAAAGCTTACCACAAATCATCAGCCAAAAGTAAAGAGGCGGTTTATCCGCATAGTATTCACCATGGTTTGTAAAGACAAATAGATGTCCCTCTCGTATCGCTTCATCTGCTATGCTGAGATAGCGCAGTTCGTTGCTTACGGAGAAATCCCTCAGGATAAACAGTGGCAGTAAGCTTATCAAGGCGATGAGCGAGGGGAATAATATGCTGTCGGAGTATTTCTTAGAGATGTCCATAGGAAGGGATGAAGGTTTTATAAGAGAGCTATACAGTAGCTTTCCGTTCGTTGCGGAGTAACATCAGATTACGGATATAAGCGATAAAGCCTACCGACTGTCCCAGCATGAGCACAGGGTCGAGGCGTATCACAGCGTAACTAATAATAGTGCCCGAACCTATCAGACTCAATATCCAAAATCCGCGAGGGAGTATCGATTGTTTTCTGCGTGATGAGTATATCCACTGATAAATAAACCTGAGCGTGAAGATGGCTTGTCCCATGGAGCCGTATATGACTAACCAAAGCGGCACTTTTTCGTTGCGCAGGAAAGAGTTTAGGAAAGTTTGAGCATCATTTATGAGCATGCTCAGCGCTACCACGGGGGTAATCATCAGGATAAGCCGAAAAATAAAAGGTATCTTCTTCCACTTACCTTCCACATCCAGATTCCAGAGGTAGATATAGTAGGATATAAGCTGTCCGAATATGATGGCAAAGTCATTGCGCAACCAGCCGTAAATAAACAATAGGTACGACCCCGCAATGCTCAGTATCCAATATATGGAAGGTGTGACTACTTTTTTTGCTTTCTCCGAGAGAGCCCACTGAAATAGTATTCTTGCCGAGAAGAATCCTTGCGCCAAAAATCCTATGGCAAATATCCACATATCCGACTTCACTACTTTGTAATATTATCGTTTTGGACCTGATAGTTGATGTACCTTTTTTTCATCCATCTATAGGCAAAACAATCAAGAAAAGGTCCCTTGAGCCTATTCCATAAATGATATTTCGATTCGCCTGCCATGCGAGGATAATGCCTTACGGGTATTTGCTTCACTTTACCTTGTTGTAGTAGTATGAGAGCCGGCAGGAAACGATGCATCCCTGTAAAGAATGGTATCCTCTTGGCATAATCTGTGTGCATTATTTTGAGTGGACAGCCGGTGTCTTCCACACCGTCGTGCGTCATCATGCGTCTAAATCCGTTGGCTATTTTTGATTGTAGCTTTTTGAATCCTGAGTCTTTCCTGTTTGCTCTAATACCCATACATAGCTCATACTCGCTTGTATGAGGTAATAAGAGATTGAAGTCATCAGGGTCTGTTTGCAGATCAGCGTCCATATAACCTACCAGAGGCGACTCTGTATAGTCTATGCCTGCCTTGAGAGCTGCACTTAATCCGCAGTTTTTCGCAAAGGAAAGGTAGTAGAAGTCCTTGTTGCGCCCACATATTTCAGTCAATTTATCTTGGCTGGAATCTTTGGATCCATCATTCACAAATAATACACAGGTGGGTGTCAGCGCTTTTGACAAAAAATCGTTGAGCCGTGTTTCCAAATTATAGATGTTGTCCTCTTCGTCGTATATCGGTATTACAACGGTAAGCTTGTAGTCTGATGTCTTATTCATTCCGTCTCTGAAAAACTGATTGTTTCTGTTTGCTGAGCAAGGTGCATTAAACGCCTGCTAATCGGATGCAAATGTAATATTTTAACCGCACTTTACAGTATAAGGTCAATGATAACAATCTCCGAGCGTGACCCGATGCGATATGCGGGGAATGCTGCTCCTGCTCCGCTACTGATATAATTGGTGTGCAAGCCATCCTGCTGTAACCCGAATGGATCCTCAAATACCAGCTTTACCATCCAAGTCATGGGCCATAACTGTCCGGCATGTGTGTGTCCGCCCAGAGCTATGTCCACACCATTGGCTTTGAGTTCTTCCATCGTATTGGGCTGATGATCCAGTAGTATCACGGGTAGTGCCCTGTCCGCTTTGCGGGTTACTTCTTGCATAGTCATGCGGTGCTTGTTGGTTTTGTCGTCACGTCCCACAAGGCATATCAGGCTGTCACCGGGGTATGCTATCTCATCTATCAGCAGTTTACCTCCGGTGAGTCCTACCCAGGCTTTCTTTTTGGCCATGTCAGCTCTGTACTCATGGTTGCCCAGCACGTAGTACTTACCCAGCGGAGCATGCAGGTCATGCGTAAATGCCCTCATCATATCCGGCTTGTAGGCATAGTTACTTGTAAAATCTATATAGTCACCGCCTATCAGTATAAGATCCGGCTTGAAAGCCATAGTCTTTTGGATTACATTTTTCATGATAGGGTAAGTGATGCTTTCGCTGATGTGTGTATCTGTGAGCAATGCTATACGCAGTTTGCCGCGTTTGCCCTGCGGATCCGACTTGGCCGTCTTGAGCTCCATATGTCTGATGCGGGGGTGCCTTACGTTGTAATCGCCCTGAACAACTACAAATACCACTACCGCCGTTACAAGAGCAAAGAGCCCCAAACGCACATTTTGTGCTTGTCTCTCACTCAAGCGGGCATATCTGCCATGATGCTTTTTGTCCAGTCGCCCCAGTATGTCTATCACTATGACCAACGGACCACCGTAGATCACAGCCATAAGATATACTCCGCTTATTTGCATGATTCCGGACATCACCTCATCAGGCAAGAAGCTGTTGCACGTGTATCCTACAATATATAATAATACCTCTGCTCCCAGCAGAGTATAAAGCGCCATTCTCCATGGCCCTTTGCTTGGCAATGCTTTTCCTCCCACATAAGCGAGGTAGGGGGTGAAAAGCAACTGTACAAGTAATGATTCTACGAAAACGCGCATAGCGTAAGTTGGTTTTTTTAGATGCCTTCCTTCATCAACTCTTCTTCCCTAAGATCAGAAGCATCAGGAAAACTGTTTAAATATTTCAGTTGAGCCGTAATCATGACTATAGCCATCACACCGGATAGTACATCGGATATGGGCATAGATAGCCAAACTCCCTCAAGCTGCCACATCTTGGGCAGTATGAGGATCAGAGGGATCAGGAATATAACCTGTCTCGAGAGGCTAAGCACCATAGCTTTGCCTGCGTAACCCGTGCTTTGGAAAAACTGTGTAGATGTAATTTGGAATCCCACGCAGAAGAAGCCCCAGAGACATAGACGCATGGCATTTCCCGAAACTTCAGTCATCATCACGCTGGTGGTAAACATATTAGAAAGGAAGTAGGGGATAAGAAGCGCTAATATCATACCCAGTGTGGATACGCTTACATTCACAATAGCACATATTTTAAACGCTTTGATAACTCTTTTTATTTGCATGGCTCCGTAATTATAACCCACTACCGGTTGCATACCCTGAGCTACTCCCAGTATGATCATGACTATGAGCGTGACATAACTATTGACTATGCCGTATGCGCCTATGGCTCTGTCTGCCATGACTTCCGAGCCGGCATACGCTACAAAGGAGCGATTGATAATAATATTTACTGCGCTACCCAGAAGTTGTATAGAAAAGGGTGCTACACCTATAGAGATAATAGCACAGATTTGCTCCCATGAGAGCCTTAGGTTGGAGCGACGGAAGCGTATGATGCTGGACTTGCTGAAGAAGTGTGACATCACATACACCGCGGAGATAAACATGGATATTACCGTGGCTATGGCTGCCCCATCAATACCCCACTTGAATACAAAGATAAAGAGGGCATCCAGCAAGGTATTGGTCACTGCACCTATAAGCATCGTGATCATAGCTTTGCGTGGGTATCCCGATGCTCTCATGATGGCATTGTACCCGAAGCTGAGCGATGCAAATATATTGGCGGGGATGATATACTTGAGGTAGTCGTAGGCATAGGGCAAGGTGCGCTCGCTGGCTCCGAATAGTCTGAGCAGAGGCTCCATGAATACAAGGCATGGGATGATAGTGAGTACTTGTGTGATTATCGTAAGCACGATAGCATTGCCCAGTATCCTCTCTGCTCCGTCACGGTCATGTTGGCCCAGTAGGATAGATACTCTGGCGGAAGCTCCCGCACCTATAAGCATCCCGAAGGCCTGTAGGAAAATCAGGATAGGAAACGTGAGAGCCAATCCCGAGATAGCAAACTCTCCCACTCCTTGTCCTATGAATATCCTGTCTACTATATTATATAGAGCATTAACCATAGTGCCCACTACTGCCGGTATAGTGTAATGCATGAGCAGCTTGGGTATGTTTTCGTGCTCTAATTGATAGGCCTGTTTAGAGTCCATGGTTAAAATATTCCTTTAAATTTAGAAGCTGTTTTTGAACTTTTTTATGTCATGTTCTCAGTCTCTTTATGATGGCTTAGAAACTCTTTTTGCCCTGTATAGCAGGCTATACGGATCAGATGAAGTATCAAAGATGCGAAAAAGGACAAACCCTGACATAAAAGATATAAACAAATGCATCATTCTTAAAAATTCAAAACAAATTCTTTGTTCAAATAAAAAAAGGGTCATCTTTTTGTTCATAAAAGATCGACCCTTAAAAACGCTCTTCCTCTTGGACTTGAACCAAGGACCCTCTGATTAACAGTCAGATGCTCTAACCAACTGAGCTAAGGAAGAATTATTTTAAAATAGAAAAAGCGTGCTTACAAAAGAGCTCTTCCTCTTGGACTTGAACCAAGGACCCTCTGATTAACAGTCAGATGCTCTAACCAACTGAGCTAAGGAAGAGTTTGTTTTGTTTTGCGATGCAAAGGTAGTTGTTTTTTATAAATCTCCAAATATCTTTACACCTTTTTTGTCTGATCTCTTAAGTTTTTTTCTGTGTCTGCGGCATCATGTACTCTCTGCTTTTACACTGGGTGCTGTACGTATAGTGATATTTTTGCTTATTTATCAGCTCATTATCTTATCATTTTGCCATACAAACCATACTTCTCGCTCCTGAGGAGAAAGAAGACAGCTTTATGAATGAGTAAATGTAACGGGTTGAAAAGAATATTTGATTCAACAAATATCAACCATCAGGACTAGCTCTCGTAAAAACTGAGTATTGTACATTGCTCTATTAACAATACTACCCCTTGATTTTGTTCTCTGTCATAGTTATTTTTTCAGAAAATATTTCTTTTTTGAGTGAGATGTCGATAGTGATAGAGGCTTTATTGCTACACAACGGAGGGCAGGATTCGTGTTTTGACAAAATGATAGTATTGAGGCAAAATACAAGGGCTGAGGTCTTAAGGTTAGAGGACTGTTTTTGTGTTATCTAAGTAATTTTATAAAGTTGGCAAATGGGCCTTTTTATTATGTTTCGTAGTTATAAAAATGAGCTTATTTGTACATAGTCTAAATAAGGACGCTCTTTTTCAGGGACTGAAAGCCGGAAAATAATAGGCTAAATAAATCGGTAGTCTGTATCCCGTGCGATAAATGAATATCTTAAGAAAGTATACCGTTTATATGTCATTTTTTTACAGACGTGTCCAAACAGGTGGCTTTTAGAGATGAATGAAAGATTCTATTAGGATAGGTGTATAGACCTTGTAGATAGGTCGAGTGTCCGTGTATGATAGGTCGGCTGACTTTATAGGATAGGTCGAACGTCCGTCTATGATGAGTCTGTCGTTTTTATATGATGATTTTGGGTTGCTTTGCAGGATGAGACCGTTGCATAGCAGGCCAATTGCTTCGTTGCTTGCGAGATTCGCGCTTGGTCATTTACCTGAAGTAAACTCCGTGTGCACTCACTCTTAGCGCCTTGCACTTTACCCTCTCTGCCCGGTCAAAGAGTCTTTTGTCGGCTTTGCCTCCAAAATCCACGAGACTGTTGATTTTTGCAACAGTCTCGGATGGCTCAGTCTGCTATTATTATAGGGCAAGGCATATCGCTATCATTGGAGTAGCCTTTATGTGAATGAGGGTAGTGTTTTTTGGTAAAGCCATGTAAAGAGAGAAGTATGCTGAGGATCAGTGATGTATCCTGCGCTCGTGAGTATATGGCGTGAGTAAAATATACCAAACCATGAGCTTCCTAATGCATGTGGTATATTCGCTGGGGGAATAATCTGATGCAATTGTTTGTAGTGTATTATCTGTGATAGTGCTCATATTCCGTAGTCGTATTGTAAATAAGTTTTTGATTTAGTATATATAGTGTGTATAGGTAATTCATCCAAGAGCAAAGATACAACACTACGAAGCCTTTGTCAAGCCCCCTGGAATTTTGGTTCATAATCTCGGGACCATGTTTGTGAAGCATCGGGGAGATCTTACTTTTTGCATATCATAGCCTCGTATTGGGTGCAAACTGAAAGCTAAAGGCGGATTCATACCCCATTCGCTGGTATTGAGCCTCATTTATGAAGTGTTCAAATGTGCCGAGAAAACAGGAATTGTATCGGATTCTGAATATTTTATGATAATAAGTTTTGGTGTTTCAATAAACTCTTTCTAACTTTGCGAACCAAAATATAGGTAATAAAGGAAATAATAACATAAAAAATAGAAATCAAGAAAAATCATTATGATCGTAGTTCCATTGAAAGAGGGCGAAAACATTGAAAGAGCTCTGAAGAGATTTAAAAGAAAGTTTGAGAAAACAGGTGCTGTACGTGAGCTGAGAGCTCGTCAAGCTTTCACTAAACCTTCTGTGGCCAAGCGTAAGAAAATGGAAAAAGCCGTTTACGTAAAGCAACTGCAACAACAGGAAGATTAATTCAAGGTGTAACTTTTGCCCCTTGCAGTGTGACGTTAGTGCTCTTGATGAGGCATTATTTCTGTTCATGCTTATAAGCCTTATTGATAAGACATCTCTATTGCGGAGGTGTCTTTTTTTGTGTGACACTCCTGATTCTGAGGGCTTATTACTACTTTTAAACGGTTAATATCAGTAAAGTATATTTATGTTGCACTCTTCTATAATCGAATTTTGCAGTTACCTCTCGGCAGAGCGGAACTACTCGCCTGTCACCGTCAAAGCTTATAAAGATGATTTGGGACGCTATTGCGTCTTTGTGGCTAACTATCTGTCCGAGCCTTTTGCGCCGGGGAGTGGCGATGCCGATCTTGCCCGTGCATGGCTCTCGCATATGATCAAAGAGGGCCAGAGCCCCGCATCTGTGGGGCGACGCTTGAGTTCACTCAAGAGCTATTATAAGTATTTGGTAAAGTCTGGTGTGCTGGAGGGGAGCCCTGTGGCTTTGCTCAAAGGCCCCAAGAGAGAGCGTCCTTTGCCGGTATATGTGCCTCAGAAAGAGGTGGAGGCATTGTTGGATACGGGAGATGAGGAGCCGACAGACTTTATAGGAGTGAGAGATCGTCTGATCATAGAATTGATATATGAGACCGGAATGAGACGCTCTGAGGTGAGCAGTCTTATGGATACTGATATAGACATGGGCAAGAGGGTAATCAGGGTTCATGGCAAGGGCAATAAAGAGAGGCTTATTCCGTTTGGGCAACGTTTGTATACAATGATTAACAATTGGATGCAAATTAAGGCCGAAAAAGTTGTTTTTTCTAAATCCTTTTTTCTATCTTTGAAAGGAGAGCCAATGAAAACAGGTCAGGTATATCAGGTGGTGCACCGTATGCTTGCTTCCGTGCCCAATCTCTCGCGACGCGGCCCTCACGCCCTGAGGCATTCATTTGCAACAGACCTACTCAATCAAGGCGCTGATCTAATGGCTGTGAAAGAGTTGTTGGGACATTCGAGCATATCTACCACGGTGCAATATACTCATACTTCATTCAGGCAGCTCAGAGAAATGTATAACGCTCATCCAAGAGCACAAAACTTTATAAAAGCTATGGACGTTAGAATTCAATCGTTGCATTTCGATGCAAGCGACCAACTGAAAGAGTTTATTGAGAAGAAATTGAATAAATTAACTCATTTTGTAGATGGTATTCAGGCTGCTGAAGTAATCCTCAAGGTGGTAAAGCCGGAGGCAGCACAAAATAAAGATGCGTCTATAAAACTTATTGTTGACGGATACGACCTATTTGCTCAAAAGATAAGTGATACCTTTGAGGAATCCATAGATCTGTCCATCGATGCCTTGAAAAAACAGCTTGTAAAGAGAAAAGAGACATTGAACGGCAAAAAGTAAAACAAAATAGCAATCATACATAAATAAAAAATAAAGGTATGCCGGAGCATTTTTCGGCATACCTTTTTTGTGTGTATGATAGGTTATTGCTGGTAATATAAGACGAGGACAAGTCCGGATAATGAGGTTTGATTTGAAGGCTAATAATGTGCTCGGCATCATGTGTCCTGTGTGCACTGTTTCTCCTGCTATAGGAGTAGGGGAGGGCAGTGGGTATTTCTGACAATTCTCACTTTGGGGTGTAGTATTTGTGGCCGAGCTCTGAATGCGTCATGCTTTTAGTTCGAAATGGTGGCGGTAAACGGAGTGGGTTATTTGCAAAGATAAAGATAGATTATCTGACATGAAAAGTGTTGATGTTCAAAATTTTATTTATCTTTACATTCGGATTACATTGTGCGCAAGTGATTATACGGGTAGCTACTCTCCTGATGCATTTCTGATCGGGAGGGATTTGTTTGCCTTTGTATGATCAGGGGTTGTGTCTTTTTATACATCTATGAACCTGTGATGTAATATGAAGAATAACTGTTTGGTGCATATAAAAAATGACTTTTTATTTAATCAACTATTTGCTGATATAGAAAAAGTCACTATATTTGCACCCGATTAATCACTTTTGGTAGCCCTGTTGTCACTGGTGATAGTCTATGGGCAGTTACCAGAGTGGCCAAATGGGGCTGACTGTAACTCAGCTGGCTTTCGCCTTCGGTGGTTCGAATCCATCACTGCCCACAGTTAAATGTAGATTGCCAATGTAGCTCAGCGGTAGAGCACTTCCTTGGTAAGGAAGAGGTCCCGGGTTCAAGTCCCGGCATCGGCTCTAAATTGTGGTTTAACGTAAAAACTAAACACAACTAACTAAAATAGCAAATAATAAGGTTATGGCAAAAGAACACTTTAACAGATCGAAACCACACGTAAATATTGGTACGATCGGTCACGTGGACCACGGTAAGACTACCTTGACTGCGGCTATCACTACAGTTTTGGCTAAGAAAGGTTTGTCTGAGTTGCGTTCATTCGATTCAATTGACAATGCTCCTGAAGAAAAGGAACGCGGTATCACAATCAATACTTCGCACGTAGAGTACGAAACTGCTAACCGTCACTATGCTCACGTTGACTGTCCGGGTCACGCTGACTACGTGAAGAACATGGTTACCGGTGCTGCTCAGATGGACGGTGCTATCATTGTAGTAGCTGCTACTGATGGTCCTATGCCTCAGACTCGTGAGCACATCCTGCTCGCTCGTCAGGTGAACGTGCCTCGCTTGGTTGTATTCATGAACAAATGCGACATGGTTGATGATGAGGAAATGCTTGAGCTTGTTGAAATGGACATGCGTGAGCTTCTTTCATTCTACAACTTTGACGGTGATAATACTCCTATTATCCGTGGTTCTGCCCTGGGAGCCCTTAATGGTGAAGCCGTATGGGAAGACAAGGTTATGGAGCTTATGGATGCAGTAGATACTTGGATTCCATTGCCTCCGCGTGATGTTGATAAACCTTTCTTGATGCCTATCGAAGACGTGTTCTCTATCACTGGTCGTGGTACTGTAGCTACAGGTCGTATCGAAACCGGTATTATTCACACTTCTGACGAAGTTCAGATCATCGGTCTTGGTGCTGAAGGTATGAAGTCAGTGGTAACAGGTGTTGAGATGTTCCGTAAGATTCTTGACGAAGGTCAAGCAGGTGACAACGTAGGTCTTCTTCTTCGTGGTATCGATAAAGATCAGATCAAGCGTGGTATGGTTATCGCTAAACCTGGTCAGGTTACTCCTCACAAGCACTTCAAGGCTGAGGTTTATATCTTGAAGAAAGAAGAAGGTGGTCGTCACACTCCGTTCCACAACAAATATCGCCCTCAATTCTACATCCGTACTTTGGATGTAACAGGTGAGATTACTCTTCCTGAAGGAACAGAGATGGTAATGCCTGGTGACAACGTGACTATCGACGTAGAACTTATCTACCCGGTTGCATGTAACGTAGGTCTTCGCTTCGCTATCCGTGAAGGTGGTCGTACAGTTGGTGCAGGTCAGATCACTGAACTTGTTGACTAATTTGGTCAAAATGTCTGCCAAAGCAGCGTAAGCTCAAAGCAGATTTCAATAAAATATATCAAACCGACCCTTAGATAAGGGTTCTTGTCGAGGGTCGGTTTTATTCACGGGTTTAGCTCAGTTGGTAGAGCACTGGTCTCCAAAACCAGGTGTCGGGAGTTCGAGTCTCTCAACCCGTGCAAAATTTTCGTAGAAATGAAACTATTAAGAAATACGGGATCCTATATTATGGATTCCTATAACGAGCTTGCTCATAAAGTTTCTTGGCCCTCTCGCTCCGAGTTGACCAATAGTGCTATCGTAGTGATGATTGCTTCCCTTATCATTGCGATATTTGTCTATTTAGTGGACTTGGGCTTCCGTGAAATCATTGATGTGATTTATAGTTTGATTCTTCGTTAAGTTTATAAGATATGTCAGACGCTGATAAAAAATTTTATGTTCTCCGTGCCATCAGTGGCAAAGAGAATAAAGTGAAAGAATATCTGGAAGCGGAAATGAAGAACAGCGATTTGGGTAATTATCTTTTTCGTGTGATTATTCCCACAGAAAAGGTAGTGGCTCAGAGAGCGGGCAAGAAGGTTGTAAAGGAACGCCCATATTTACCGGGGTACATCTTGATCGAAGCTGCCTTGGTAGGTGAAGTAACGCACCAACTGAGGAACACTCCCAACGTGATTGGTTTTTTGGGTGACGGTGCTCCTGTGCCGTTGCGCAAGTCTGAAGTGGATAGAATCCTCGGTAAGGCAGACCAAATGGCGGATATGGAAGGCGATTATGATGTAAACTTCCTCGTGGGCGATACCGTCAAAGTTATTGACGGTGCATTCAGCGGCTTTGAAGCTGCTGTAGAGGAGGTTAATTCCGATAAAAAGAAACTTAAAGTGATGGTGAAGATTTTCGGAAGAAAAACTCCGCTTGAACTGAGTTATGCTCAAGTAGAGAAAGAGTAGGTTTTTGTTACGGAATCCTACGATGGACTACAAATCTAGTGTTTACACTTTTAATTTTTGAACAATGGCTAAAGAAGTTGCTGGACAAATAAAATTGCAAATTAAGGGAGGAGCTGCAAACCCTTCTCCCCCCGTTGGACCTGCATTGGGTGCCAAGGGTATCAATATTATGGAGTTTTGCAAGCAATTCAATGCCAGAACCCAAGAGAAAGCCGGTAAAGTATTACCAGTAGTAATTACTTACTATGCTGACAAGTCTTTTGATTTCATCGTTAAGACCCCTCCTGTGGCAATACAATTGCTCGAAGCTTCAAAGCAGAAGAGTGGTTCAGCCGAGCCTAATCGTAAGAAGGTGGCTGAAATTACATGGGATCAGGTTCGTGCGATTGCTGAAGACAAGCTTGTTGATCTTAACTGCTTCTCTGTAGAAGCTGCTATGAAAATGGTAGCCGGTACAGCTAGAAGTATGGGTATTACGATTAAAGGGGATTTTCCCGGGTAATTTTTTAACTTCAATTGTAACATGAGTAAACTAACAAAAAATCAAAAGTTAGCTTTAGGTAAGATTGAGGCCGGGAAAGCGTACACATTGGCGGAAGCTACTGCGTTGGTGAAAGAAATAACAACCACAAAGTTCGATGCTTCTGTAGATGTTGACGTACGTCTTGGCGTAGATCCTCGTAAAGCTAATCAAATGGTACGTGGCGTGGTAACACTGCCCAACGGTACCGGTAAGCAAGTAAGGGTTCTTGCATTATGTACTCCTGACAAAGAAGCTGAGGCTAAAGAAGCCGGTGCGGACTTTGTTGGATTGGACGAATATATCGAAAAGATAAAAGGCGGATGGACGGATGTTGACGTTATCATTACAATGCCTGCTATCATGGGTAAAATCGGAGCACTGGGTCGTGTACTCGGTCCGAGAGGCTTGATGCCTAACCCTAAGAGCGGTACTGTGACTAATGATGTTGCCTCGGCTGTTCGTGAAGTGAAATCCGGTAAGATTGACTTCAAAGTAGATAAGACTGGTATTATCCATACTTCTATTGGTAAAGTGTCATTTACTCCCGAACAACTTAAGGAGAATGCACAAGAGTTTATCTCTACGCTGATTAAGCTTAAGCCTTCTTCTGCAAAAGGAACATATGTAAAGAGCATTTATCTTTCAAGTACTATGAGTCCCGGTATCAAGGTTGATCCTAAGTCTGTTGAAGATTAATACTAAAGGAACTAAGAAATGAGAAAGGAAGATAAAGGCTTAATTATAGAGCAACTCAAAGGTTATATCAACGAATATCCTCACTTCTATTTGACGGATATCGAGGCCTTGAATGCTGATAAAACAATGGCCCTCAGAAGAGCTTGTAACAAAAGTGAAATTAAATTGGTGGTGGTGAAGAATACGCTATTGCGTTCGGCTTTGGCTGCCTCTGAAGTGGATTTTGCTCCTATTTACAGCGTATTGAAAGGTAATACTGCGATCATGTTTAGCCAGTCGGCTAATGGCCCTGCTAAGCTGATTAAAGATTTTACCAAAGACTCTAAGGGTGAAGGTAAACCTCAACTCAAAGCTGCGTATGCTCAAGAAGGCATTTACGTAGGTGCTCAGAACTTGGATGCTTTGGTATCTATCAAGAGCAAAGAGGAACTCCTCGGAGACGTTATCGCTTTGTTGGAATCTCCTGCAAAGAACGTTATCTCTGCACTTCAGTCTGCAGGTCAGACTATCCATGGTGTGTTGAAGACCTTGGAAGAAAGATAAAATCAACAAAACTTATTTGAATAAAAACTTTTAATAAATAGATAAAAATGGCAGATATTAAAGCTATTGCTGAACAACTAGTAAATCTTACTGTAAAAGAAGTTAGCGAACTCGCTACTATCCTTAAGGAAGAATATGGTATCGAACCTGCAGCTGCTGCTGTAGCTGTTGCAGCTGGTCCTGCTGCTGCCGGTGAGGTTGCTGAAGAAAAGAGCTCATTCGACGTAGTTCTTAAGAGTGCAGGTGCTGCTAAACTTCAGGTTGTTAAGGCTGTTAAAGAACACTGCGGTCTTGGTTTGAAAGAAGCTAAGGATCTTGTAGACGCAGCTCCTTCTAACATCAAGGAAGGTGTAGATAAGGATACTGCTGAAGCTCTTAAGAAAGCACTCGAAGAAGCAGGTGCTGAAGTAGAGTTGAAGTAATTTCTCTTACACCTGATTTTCAGGTAAATATGGTTAAGATTCCTCGTGTAGAGGATTCTTAACCATTTCGTGTCTATAATTCCCCAAGTCAATATTACTCCTGAATTAGATGGCCTCAAACCAAATCAAACCGAGAATAAATTTTGCTTCAATTAAACATCCGCTTGAATTCCCGGATTTTCTTGAAGTTCAATTGAAGTCGTTTAGAGACTTCTTTCAATTAGACACTCCTCCGGAAAGGCGTAAGAAAGAGGGTCTATATAAGGTTTTCGCTGAAAACTTCCCTATTGCTGATACTCGTAACAATTTTGTGCTTGAGTTTTTGGATTACTATGTTGATCCTCCCAAGTATTCTATTGAAGAGTGCCTTAGCAGAGGGTTAACTTACAGTGTCCCTCTGAAAGCTAAGCTGAAACTTTATTGTACAGACCCTGATCATGAGGATTTTTCTACTGTGATTCAGGATGTTTTCTTAGGTCCTATTCCTTATATGACCGATTCCGGCACGTTTGTGATAAATGGAGCCGAGCGTGTTGTTGTATCCCAGTTGCACCGCTCTCCGGGCGTGTTCTTCGGGACTAGCATGCATACCAACAGAACTCAGCTTTACTCAGCTCGTATTATTCCTTTCAAGGGCTCTTGGATCGAGTTTGCCACCGATATCAACAACGCTATGTATGCTTATATCGATCGCAAAAAGAAGTTGCCCGTAACTACTCTGCTTCGTGCGATAGGATATGAGACTGATAAGCAGATCTTAGACTTATTTGACTTGGCTGAAGAGGTAAAAGTTTCTAAAGCCAATCTCAAGAAATACATCGGTCGCAAACTCGCGGCCAGAGTTACAAAAACTTACTTTGATGATCTAAGTGATGAAGATACCGGCGAAGTTGTTTCAATGGAGCGTATCACCGTGCTTGTAGATCGTGAAGTGGAGTTGAATGATGATAACATCGAACTCATTTTGGAATCAGGTGCGAAAACAATCTTGCTTCACAATGAAGATAAGAGTGTTTCCGACTATTCGATTATTTTCAATACATTACAAAAAGACCCGTGTAACTCCGAACACGATGCTCTTTATTATATATACAGACAGCTTCGCAACTCTGAGCCTGCCGATGATAGCAGTGCTCGCGAAGTTATTACCAACTTATTCTTCTCTGACAAGAGATATGACTTGGGCGATGTAGGTAGATATAGAATCAATAAGAAACTAAATCTTTCTATCGACCCGGATACCCGTGTCCTCACCAATGAAGATATTATCGAAATCATCAAGTATCTTATAGAGCTTGTAAACTCTAAGGCTTCTGTAGATGATATCGACCACTTGTCCAACCGTCGTGTGCGCACTGTAGGCGAGCAGCTTTATAATCAGTTTGGTGTGGGACTTGCTCGTATGGCGAGAACTGTACGTGACCGTATGAACGTACGCGACAATGAGGTGTTTACTCCCGTAGATCTTGTAAATGCGAAGACTATTTCTTCTGTAGTAAACTCTTTCTTTGGAACCAATGCATTGTCCCAGTTTATGGACCAAACCAACCCGCTTGCCGAAATTACGCACAAGCGTCGTTTGTCGGCCCTCGGCCCCGGAGGTCTTAGCCGTGAGCGTGCAGGTTTTGAGGTTCGTGACGTTCACTATACACATTACGGACGTTTATGTCCTATTGAAACACCTGAAGGTCCTAACATCGGTTTGATATCTTCTTTGTGTGTCTATGCAAAGATCAACGATCTCGGATTTATAGCTACCCCTTATCGTCAGGTGAGCAAGGGTGTTGTTGATTTCTCTCAAGAAGGACTGCACTACTACACTGCCGAAGAAGAAGAAGAGAAGATTGTGGCACAGGGCAACGCTCCGGTAAAAGAAGACGGAAGTTTCAGAAATGATCGTGTTAAAGCACGTTTTGAATCAGACTTCCCCGTTGTTTCACCTGATCAGGTGGACCTTATGGACGTTTCTCCTACGCAAATTGCTTCTATAGCAGCTTCACTTATTCCTTTCCTTGAGCATGACGATGCTAACCGTGCTTTGATGGGATCAAACATGATGCGCCAGGCGGTGCCATTGTTGCGTCCGCAAGCTCCTATTGTTGGTACGGGTATTGAGGCGCAATTGGTTCATGACTCCAGAACACAGATTGTGGCTGAGCGTGAGGGTGAAGTAGTATTTGTAGATGCTGAGTGTATCAAGATCAAATATGATAGAACCGAAGAAGAGCAGTTTGTCAGCTTTGAAGATCCTATCACTACATATAAACTCCCTAAGTTCCGTAAAACCAACCAAAGTACAACTATCGACCTTAGACCCATTTGCTCCAAAGGAGATCGTGTGGTCAAAGATCAAGTTCTTACCGAGGGATATTCTACCCAAGCGGGCGAGTTAGCTCTTGGTCGCAACGTTCAGGTTGCATACATGCCTTGGAAGGGTTACAACTATGAGGATGCTATTGTGCTCAACGAACGTATGGTTCGTGAGGATTTCTTTACCTCTGTTCATGTAGATGAGTACGTGTTGGAAGTTCGTGAGACTAAACGTGGTCTTGAGGAACTTACTTCGGATATTCCTAATGTAAGTGATGAGGCAACTCGTAATCTGGATGAAAACGGTATTGTACGTGTTGGTGCACGCATCGGCCCGGGTGACATCCTCATTGGTAAAATTACACCTAAGGGTGAGTCTGACCCTACTCCGGAAGAAAAACTATTGCGTGCTATATTTGGCGACAAAGCAGGCGATGTAAAAGATGCATCCCTCAAAGCTACACCTTCACTGCACGGTGTCATTGTAGATACTAAATTGTTCTCCAAGGCTGTGAAGAAAAAAGGCCGTACCGAGACTAAAGAGATCGTTGCAAGACTGGATCAGGAGTTCGAGTCAAAACAAAATCAGCTCAAAACTTCTTTGGTTGATAAATTGGTGGAACTTACAGCCAATAAGACATCAAAGGGAGTAAGAGATTATTTGGATACTGAGTTGATTAAATCCGGTGCTAAATTTAACCGCAAGGATATTGAAGCACTTCAATTCAACGAAATACAATTGAGCGACTGGACTGACGACGATCACGCTAATGAGCTTATCAAATTAGTTATTGTAAACTATTTGAAGAAGTCCAAAGAGATTGATTCCGAGTTGCGTCGTAAAAAACTTGATGAGACTATCGGTGACGAGTTACCTGCAGGTATAGTGCAAATGGCCAAAGTTTATATCGCCAAGAAACGTAAGATACAGGTCGGTGATAAGATGGCGGGTCGTCACGGTAACAAAGGTATTGTTTCCAAAATTGTCCGTCAGGAAGATATGCCTTTCTTGGAAGATGGTACTCCTGTAGATATCTGTTTGAACCCGTTGGGTGTGCCTTCACGTATGAACCTCGGGCAGATATTCGAAGCCGTTTTGGCTTGGGCAGGTAAAACTCTCGACGTTAAATTTGCCACACCTATTTTTGACGGTGCTTCATTGGATGATATGAATGAGTGGACCGACAAGGCAGGCTTACCTCGCAATGGTAAAACTTATCTTTATGATGGTGGTACCGGCGAGCGTTTTGACCAGCCGGCTACAGTGGGGGTTACTTACTTCCTCAAGCTTGGTCACATGGTCGATGACAAGATGCACGCCCGTTCTATCGGTCCGTACTCTCTTATTACTCAGCAGCCTTTGGGTGGTAAAGCCCAGTTTGGTGGTCAGCGTTTCGGTGAGATGGAGGTTTGGGCTCTGGAAGCATTTGGAGCATCACATATCTTGCAGGAAATACTCACTATCAAGTCTGATGATGTTATAGGACGTTCCAAAGCATACGAAGCTATAGTGAAAGGCGATCCTATGCCTACACCGGGTATTCCCGAGTCCCTCAATGTGTTATTACATGAGTTGAAGGGATTGGGTCTAAGCTTCTCTTTAGATTAAATACATCACAACGCTTTCGACTCCGTGTGGTAAGCCAACAAAGCTTGCCACCGGATACCGGAAGAATCAAATTAATTCTTTACATCGTTAAAGACATATGGCTTTTAAAAAAGATAATAAGATAAAGAGCAATTTCTCGCAAATTCGTATTTCTCTGGCATCTCCTGAGGAGATTCTGGAAAATTCAAGCGGTGAAGTGCTCAAGCCGGAGACTATTAATTATCGTACTTACAAACCTGAAAGAGACGGTTTGTTTTGCGAGCGTATTTTTGGCCCGGTAAAAGATTTTGAATGTCACTGTGGTAAATACAAACGTATTCGATATAGAGGTATTGTTTGTGACCGTTGTGGTGTAGAGGTAACAGAGAAGAAAGTACGCCGTGAGCGTATGGGACACATCCTGCTGGAAGTTCCTGTAGCTCATATTTGGTATTTCCGCTCTTTACCCAACAAGATGGGCTATCTTTTGGGAATCCCTTCCAAAAAACTCGATACCATCATCTATTATGAGCGTTACGTCGTTATTCAGCCCGGTATCTTTGCTGATGAAGTACAGACACTGGATACACTTACAGAAGACGAGTACCTCACGCTGCTCGATAAGCTGGATGCTGAGCATCCTGAAAACGAAGCATTGGAAGACAGCGACCCCAACAAATTCATTTGTAAAACCGGTGCGGAAGCGATTTATAATCTGCTTTGCCGTGTTGATCTTGATAGTCTTTCATACGAATTACGCCACAAGGCTAATACAGATGGTTCTCAACAACGCAAGAATGAGGCTTTGAAGCGCCTTCAGGTAGTTGAGAGCTTCCGTTCATCGAAGGGGGTAAACCGTCCTGAGTGGATGATCATGAAAGTTATTCCGGTTATTCCTCCCGATCTTCGTCCTTTGGTACCATTGGATGGAGGACGCTTTGCCACATCCGATTTGAACGATCTTTACCGTCGTGTAATTATTCGTAACAATCGTCTCAAAAGAATGATCGAGATTAAAGCTCCCGAAGTGATTTTGCGCAATGAAAAGCGAATGCTTCAGGAAGCTGTAGACTCTCTATTCGATAACTCACGTAAATCCAGCGCAGTTCGTTCCGATAACAACCGCCCTCTCAAATCTCTTTCTGATAGCTTGAAAGGTAAGCAAGGTCGTTTCCGTCAGAACTTGCTTGGTAAGCGTGTCGACTATTCGGCTCGTTCGGTTATTGTTGTGGGACCAGAGCTCAAAATGCATGAGTGTGGTATTCCCAAGCATATGGCCGCAGAGCTTTATAAACCGTTTGTAATCCGCAAACTCATTGAGCGTGGTATTGTGAAAACGGTAAAAAGCGCGAAGAAGATTGTGGATCGCAAAGAACCCGTTGTTTGGGATATTCTTGAGCATGTGATGAAAGGTCATCCTGTATTGCTCAACCGTGCACCTACACTTCACCGTTTGGGTATCCAAGCTTTCCAGCCCAAGATGATCGAGGGCAAAGCTATTCAGTTGCACCCGCTTGCTTGTACGGCTTTCAACGCCGACTTCGACGGTGACCAGATGGCCGTTCACTTGCCTCTCGGCAATGAAGCTATTCTGGAAGCGCAGATGCTGATGCTTGCTTCGCACAATATTCTCAATCCGGCCAACGGTGCACCTATCACCGTACCTTCACAGGATATGGTACTGGGCCTTTATTATATTACCAAGCTACGTCCGGGCGCCAAAGGCTCAGGTCTTGTATTCTATGGTAGTGAAGAAGCTACTATTGCTTACAACGAGGGTAAAGTTGATATCCACGCTCCGGTAAAAGTTTATGTTGATGACGTTGTCGATGGCGAAAATGTACATCGCATCGTTGAGACTTCTGTAGGTCGTCTTATGGTCAATGAGTTTGTACCCCAAGAAGTAGGTTTTGTAAACGAAACTTTGGGTAAAAAAGCCTTGCGCGATATCATCGGTAATGTGATCAAGATATGTGGAGTGGCTGTTACTGCCAAGTTCCTTGACGATATCAAGAACCTCGGTTACTACATGGCTTTCAAAGGCGGACTTTCATTCAACCTCGGTGACGTCATTATCCCCGAAGAGAAAGACGCCCTTATCCAGCAAGGTTATGAAGAGGTGGAGCAGATCATGCAAAACTATAGCATGGGATTCATCACCAATAATGAGCGTTACAACCAGATCATCGATACTTGGACGCACATCAACAGCCGTTTGTCCAATATCCTTATGAAGCATTTGTCTGAGGACAATGCCGGTTTCAACTCTGTGTTCATGATGATGGATTCCGGAGCTCGTGGTTCTAAAGAACAGATCCGTCAGCTCTCTGGTATGCGTGGTTTGATGGCGAAACCTCAAAAGAGCGGGGCAGAAGGTGGTCAGATTATCGAGAACCCTATCCTCTCCAACTTCAAGGAAGGTCTTTCGGTACTTGAGTACTTCATCTCTACCCACGGTGCTCGTAAAGGTCTTGCGGATACCGCTCTCAAGACGGCCGATGCAGGATATCTTACTCGTCGTTTGGTTGACGTATCTCATGACGTTATTATTAACGAAGAAGACTGCGGTACACTTCGCGGACTTGTAGCTACAGAGCTCAAGCAAAACGAAGAAGTCATCGCTACATTATATGAGCGTATCTTAGGTCGTGTGTCTGTTCACGATGTTATCCACCCTTCTACAGGTGAGATTATCGTAAGAGCTGGAGACGAGATTCGTGAAGATGCTGCTCAGCGCATTCAGGAATCGCCTATCGAGCAAGTCGAGATACGTTCCGTACTTACTTGTGAGTCCAAAAAAGGCGTTTGTGCTAAGTGTTATGGTCGCAACCTTGCATCCAACCGCATGGTGCAGAAAGGCGAAGTTGTGGGTGTTATCGCTGCACAGTCTATCGGTGAGCCGGGTACACAGCTTACATTGCGTACATTCCACGTCGGTGGTATCGCTTCCAACGTAGCTACTGAGAATAGCCTTGCGGCCAAATTCGATGGCATACTTACTTTCGAAGAGCTTCGCGCAGTGGAGACTCAGGGCGAGGATGGCAAGATCTACAATGTTGTTATCAGCCGTATGGCAGAGCTTCGTATTGTCGATCCCAATACCAACATCATCCTCTCTACACACAACATCCCTTATGGAGCTTCTTTGTTCTATAACGAAGGCGATGCTGTGAAAAAGGGCGATGTGCTGTTCCAGTGGGACCCCTTCAATGCCGTTATCGTATCAGAAGTTGCGGGTAAGGTCGAGTTTGAGAATGTGATAGAAGGTGTTACCTATAAGATCGAGTCTGATGAAACTACTGGTCTTAAGGAAAAAATCATCATTGAATCCAAAGACAAAACCATGGCTCCCGGTGTACATATCACCGATGCTTCAGGTAATCCGCTCAAAAACTATAGCTTACCACTGGGTGCTCACGTGATGAAAGACAACGGAGACATTGTAAAAGTCGGTGAAGTTCTCGTCAAGATACCTCGTGCCGTGAGCAAAGCCGGTGACATCACCGGTGGTCTTCCACGTGTTACCGAGTTGTTCGAAGCTCGTAACCCGTCCAACCCTGCAGTAGTTGCAGAGATAGATGGTGAAGTGATATTCGGAAAGCTCAAGAGAGGTAATCGTGAAATATCTATCCAGCCCAAGATCGGCGAAACTAAGAAATACCTTGTGCCGCTGTCAAAGCAGTTGCTGGTACAGGAGGGCGACTTTGTTCGTTCCGGTACGCCTCTGTCCGATGGTGCCATCACTCCTTCCGACATCCTTGCTATCAAGGGCCCTACGGCTGTGCAAGAGTACATTGTCAATGAGGTGCAAGACGTGTACCGCCTGCAGGGGGTAAAGATCAATGACAAGCATTTCGAAGTTATCGTGCGTCAGATGATGCGTAAGGTCGAGATTGTCGATCCGGGTGATACTATCTTTTTGGAACAGCAGGTTGTGGATAAGATTGAGGTAATGGAAGAAAATGATCGCATCTGGGGTAAGAAGGTAGTTATCGATGCCGGTGACTCCGAAACCCTCAAACCTGGTCAGATCGTTACTCTCCGCAAACTCCGTGACGAAAACAGTATGCTCAAGCGTCGCGACCTCACATTGGTACAAGTGCGTGATGCTAAGCCTGCTACTGCCAGCCAGATACTTCAGGGTATCACGCGTGCAGCTTTGCAGACCAAGAGCTTTATGTCTGCGGCATCCTTCCAGGAAACAACCAAAGTGCTCAACGAAGCAGCTATTTCAGGCAAGGTGGATAATCTTGACGGCCTGAAGGAAAATGTCATCTGTGGTCACCTTATTCCCGCCGGTACCGGTCTTCGTGAATACAAGAAGTTGGTAGTCATGCCTATGGAAGATTACGAGCGTGCTGTAGCCGAGAAGAACAGAATGTTGGGCGACGAAGCTTTGTCGGAAACCTTGGTTGCCGAGGAGGCAGAAGCCAAAGAAAATCAGAACTAAGAACTACATCCACTATTCCCTAAGCAGTAGTAGGGTGGTGTAGTAATCTCTCAATACCGAGGGCTGTGCTCCAAGTCAAAGACTTGAGTGCAGCCCTCACTGTATATTGTATTTACAAATTGAGACTGTTGCACGAGAATTGTCCTTTTAATCTTGTCTATATCGCTGAATATCATTAGATTTGATATATAAAACAGCAATCAAAACAGTCTCTATGAGTAAGGAAAAGAACACCAAGGCCCCATCTTTTGCAGAACTATCAGTAGAACGTCGTCTGCAAGCCACCAAAAACAACTTTTTGCATCAGATTGACACCATTGTAGATTGGCGTCCCATCTCCAACTTGCTCAACAAACATTGCCTTAAGGGAGACACCCCATTTGGCGCTTCCTCTTACCGCCCCATTATGCTCTTCAAGATACTGCTTTTGGAGACTTGGTACGGTCTCTCAGATCGTCAATTAGAAGAGCGAATCAACGATTCCCTCACATGGAGTGCCTTCCTAGGGCTGACGATGGATTTCGTTTCACCCGATCACTCGACCATCTGTCGCTTCCGGACGGAGCTTATAGAGAAAGGCTTAATGGCAAAGCTGTTCAAGCTTCTCAACAAGCAACTCAAACAACATGGCATCATGGAGATCAAAAAGGGCGCCATTGTGGACGCAAGCATTGTTGACAGTCCCAACAAACCAACGGGAGGGTGTCAAATTGTGATCTGCGATGATCGGGAGGATACTCATAGCGATCAGGAGAAAGAGGCTGAAGAAGAATACCAGATCAAAGTCTGCTCAACGAAACCCGGCGTAGATGAAGAGGCTCGTTGGGTAAAGAAATGCAACAAATATAGATACGGTTACAAGAAGCACGTCTTAACAGACACCGGGGGACTGATACATGAAGTAATCACCACAGCGGCTAATGTGGCAGATACGACACAAATCATTCCTCTTTTGGAGCAGGCTCAACTCCCCCAAGAGACAATGATATTAGCGGACAAAGGTTACACATCCAAGAGGAACAGAGGTTATCTGTGCGACCACAACCTGATAGATGGCATCATGCACAAAGCAGTCAAGGGAGTGCCACTGACGGAGGGTAAAAAGCAATTGAATAGGCTGATCAGTTCCATGCGATGGCAGATAGAGCGTAGCTTTGGTAGCATTATACGATGGTTTCATGGAGGACGATGTCGCTATCGAGGAATTGCTAAATCGCATTATCAGAACCTCATTGAGTCTTTGGCCTACAATCTCAAACGTGCGCCAAGGCTACTTGACACCGTTGCATAGCAGGCCAATTGCTTCGTTGCTTGCGAGATTCTCGCTTGGTCATTTACCTGAAGTAAACTCCCTGTGCACTCACTCTTAGCGCCTTGCACTTTACCTTCTCTGCCCGGTCAAAGTGTCTTTTGTCGGCTTTGCCTCCAAAATCCATAAGACTGTTGACTTTTGCAACAGTCTCTACTTATGCAACAAAGTGTAAGCTAGCCTCCGATTGAAGGGGAAGCCCCCCCTCAGGTAGCTCAAAAAAGAGCTAAATCAAAAAAATTAGAATCAAAATTTCTTCGTCTGTTCACTAAAATCGGGCGGAAAATTGCTCGTCTTCTGTCTCTGTCTCTCGATCCGACTTTTTCAACGGTCTCATCAAAGACGGGCGGTATCATGTGCAATGATTACCGCCCCGCATTGTTGTTTATGAATTAGGATGACTATATGTAGAGTACAGAGATATTCAATGACTCTGATTTACGCGTTGCTCAAAAATAAAGTCGTATGCTTTGAGATAATAATAATAGAAATGTGACCACTGAGCTTTGACAGACAGCTGTAATGCACTTTCGCGAAAATCATCAGGAGAACCGCATGTGCCACGACTCAAGCAACAAATCTTATCTGCAATAGATGATGAGGCTTCGGCAGCATTGAAATCATCACGCATGACTATCTTGACGGGATATTTTTCAGGGGCAAGTGTTTCATTCTTACCCAATTCGTCCAAAGCCCATAGTCCAAAACCCGAAAGGTTGGTTGTAATAGTAGGCACCCCAAAAGCTATACTCTCCAGCGGAGTATACCCCCACGGTTCGTAATAGGAAGGATAGATCGTAAGATCCATACCGATCAATAGATCATAGTAACTTTTGTTGAAAATCCCGTCTGCACCATTGAGGTAGCAGGGTACAAATATGATTTTGAGTTTACCCCCCGAGTTATTATTTATGCCGAAGGTATGCAACTGTTTCATTATACTATCCTCCGACATATTGAAGAGCCAATGTGTAATCACAGGATGTTGCAAAGGTGCTTCATTAGACACCTCGCTATGCTGTAGCAAGTAGTTGAGATCGGCTCTGGGAGCAGATACCCATGCAGGGACTAATATAAAAGCGACGACCTCCTTACCCAACTCGGTGCTGTGTCCGGCCTTGTGAAGAGCTTCGATATACAGGTCAATCCCTTTGTTGCGGTACTCATAGCGGCCGCTCAGCGACATCAGTAATGCATTTTTATTAATCTCATGCCCCGTAAGAGCTTTAGCTACTCGTAACAGGAGTTCGCGCGCTTCCTTTCGCTTGGCAATATACTCCTGGCCCACAGGGACAAAATCAGGTTCAAACCCATTAGGAAGGACAGCCTCGGGTTCTTTGTCGAGCAATTGTTTACATTCCATAGCCGTGAGTTTGCTCACTGTAGCAAAACAATCACACTTGTGCGCTGCTGCTTTTTCCACGGCATGCTTGGCCTCCACATTGAGTTCGCGGGCCATGACGTCACCGTCATACTGCGCCATGTATGCATATAGAGCTTTATTATTTCCTGCTATAGAGCGCCCTACAGTAGTGGCGTGAGTAAGAAACATTGTATGTAAATCGGGGCAGTATTTCTTGAGGTAAAGAAGCCCGTTGCCCGTTTGCCATTCATTGAAGATGGCAACAGAGCGCTCACCACCTTGATGAAGATGGCGATAGAGACTCATCATCACTTTGGCTGCGGCTATACTAAATAGGGAGGCTTCATCATAGTCTCCATATCCCTTGGTATGATCTATACCATAAGCTTCCCATATTTCATAATAAACCACACTTCTGGCTTCCCACATGGGGGCGAAATCGACTAGAACAGCCGGCGGATTCCCCGGGACTTTCCAATACCCTACTTGAACCTCCAGCCCCAAAAAAGGAGCTTCCTTATCGAACCAGTCTTGCAGATATTCGGGACATTCGGCTACGAAGTCTGCAGGAGCAGCATCCCGAGCCGGTATCTTAGGCCCTATAAAAACAACCCGACCATTGTGTTTCTCCATCATCACACGAGCTCTCGAACTGAGCACCGTGTATATACCTCCCATTTTATTACAAACTTCCCAACTGGTTTCCAATATCATGATCAATCTCTTTTTTTAGTTTTATGCGGGAAGGAACAAGCGCCATACAAATGCTACCAGTATGGTCACTATTATACCCATGATCAGAGGCAGCAATGTGGCTACCGCTGTCCATTTCCGACTTCCCGTTTCTTTATAAATAGTATAAATAGTAGTGCTGCACGGATTATGTAGCAAGCTAAATAACATCAAATTTACTCCCGTAAGTATAGTCCACCCCCCAGCGTGTAACAGAGAGGCGATCTGGTTATCATCACCCTCAAATAAAACTCCATTGCCTGCACCTCCATGCACTCCCGTGATAAGAACGGTGAGCATGAGCACCGTGGGTATAACGATCTCATTGGCGGGGATAGCCAGCACATAAGCCAGCAGTATGATACCATTGAGGCCCATGATCCAACCCGGATACTCAAGGATGCGTATCAGGTATTCGGCAATGCTCGATCCTGCAATAGTGATATTACAAGAAAGCCAGATCAACGCACCTGCGGGTGCAGCAAAGACAATGGCACGCCACAAAACAATAAGGGTGCGATCGATAAGTGAAGTGTACAGCGTACGCCAAAACTGGGGCGGACGGTAAGGAGGAAGCTCCAGGTTGAAAGTGGAGACTTCGCCACGCAATACCGTACGGGAGAGTAGCCAAGATGTAAGGAACATAAACCCTACACCCAACAAAGCTACCACCAATACAGAGCCTATACTTACAATACCCCGCACAGCAGGTGGCACAACGGCTCCCAGGAATATGGAAGCTATAAGAATCTGCGTGGGCCAACGCCCATTGCAAAGCGAAAAATTATTGGTAATGATAGCGATAAGCCTTTCTCTGGGACTATCTATAATACGTGTGGAAACCACCCCGGCTGCATTACACCCAAAACCCATACTCATAGTCAAAGCCTGTTTGCCGTGAGCTCCCGTGCGTCTGAACATCTCATCCAGATTGAAAGCTACACGCGGGAGGTAACCAAAATCTTCGAGCAGGGTAAAGAGCGGAAAGAATATAGCCATAGGCGGCAACATCACAGATATCACCCAAGCTGTGGCAAGGTAGACTCCATCGAAAAGAAATCCCGACAGCCACCAAGGCATCTGTATATAATCGCCCAATGATTTGAGTGTGGGATGCAACCATCCGACCAAAAAATTGCTTAGCAATTCTGATGGGTAATTAGAACCCACAATAGTAAGCCACAATACTCCGCCCAGGAGAAGTACCATGATAGGAAATCCCCATACTTTGGAGGTGACGATCTTATCGATACGCACATCCAGTGGTGCACGACCTCTTTTATTGGACTGTCTCACCACATCGGAGCATATCTCGGCAGCATCGGCATATATGGCTTCAGAGAGTAAGTCGTGAAAACCATCGCCAATCTCCATCTTGAGTTTCATGGCTAAGTCCTGTATATTCTTTTGCGGGAATCTGTCAAGTACGCCTACATCTCCCTCGATCATCCTGAAACTAAGCCAACGGCTATTGAGCTGATCGGGGCTAACCTTTCTGATCTCTTCATCCAAAAGAGATACCTTACGGTTAATATCCTCAGGAATACTCTTGATTCTGTAAGGGTGGCATATATAGGTGCCTTGAATTACGGAATAGATAGCAGCCAACAACTCATCTATACCTTTACCTGAGCGGGCACTTGCTCCCACTACAGGGATTCCGAGCCTTCGGGATAGAGCCCGTATGTCGAGTTCTATCTTATTGCGCTGAGCCTCATCAAGCAAATTGACACACAAAACAACTTTGTCGGTGATTTCGAGAATTTGCAGTATGAGATTCATGTTACGCTCAAGCCTTGTAGCATCAGCTACAATGACAGTAACATCAGGATGCCCAAAGAGAATAAACTCACGTGCGATCTCTTCGTCTTCCGAGGTTGAGAGTAGGGAGTAAGTTCCCGGCAAATCCACTACCTTAAAGTTTTCATCCGAATATCGGAAACTACCTTCGGCTCTTGCCACCGTTTTTCCGGGCCAATTGCCTGTATGCTGTTTGAGCCCTGTAAGGGCATTGAATACGGTGCTCTTCCCTGTATTGGGGTTGCCTGCCAATGCTATGGTATAACGTGTATTCACGCTTTGCTCTCCCATCTTCCTGAGAGAGTGTGCGGCTGTATTTACAGTACAGCCAGCACAATTGTTATTATCACATTGGTTCATCAGACAAACGTTTTTATAGTATGAGGGTTTATCAATATATACTTAGCCTGATCCCTCCTCAGTGCTATAGCTGTACCCCTGATCACATAAGCAGTGGGGTTGCCCATGGGACTTCTGAGATCGATAGATACTGTGCTGCCTTTCACAAATCCCAAGTCTAACAATCGGCGACGTGCAGGGCCTTTGCAGCCGGGTGAAAGCCCTGTGATCTCAGCCTCAGAGCCAGAAGGCAATAGAGTGAGCCTTATCGAATCCGTCCTTAGAGTACCATCCTCGGGCGTCCTGGACAGAACTTCTACCTCTACAGCCGAAGCTTCATTCTGATTCAATGTATATCTCTCACCTTCTATCATAACGGAATACTTCTCGGAATGTGGCGAACTCTCCTCCAAAAATATCACTGTATGTGGATAAACACCTATTTCCGTAAACCTTTTGTACGCTTCGGTATTATGATCATCTATCCTGAGTACTTCACATCTATATCCCTTCTGTACACGATCCAAAGAAACTTCATTTTTAGCTTCACTACTCGCTACTCCCTCATCTGATATAAGATCTCCGTGAGGATCGTAAATAGGATTGCGGAGTATACGGGTTATTTTCTCTACGTCTTCGTCATCCAACCGGTGTTCCATACGCTCAGCGAGACGGTGCCAATCTTTGGGATTATGCCCGGACTGCTCAGCAAGGTAACGCTCATAGAGTCGATGCAACCGTATGATCTTACGTGCATAGTCCTCTCCTGCAACAGTGAGCTTGATAGAATCATGACTAATAAAGTTGCGATCACGTAGGATGTTCAATATTTTTTGTTGGCGACAAGTACTTATTCCCAGCTGAGAAGATAATGATTTGAGATTATACTCACCCTTACCTTCTGCCCTATAAAGGACTTTGATAGTATCCTCCAGCAGTTCCTTGCGCTTGCTCTCCCCGTAAGAAACGGAATTGATAAGCGCATGCTTGCTACGCCGGCCTATACCCCTGAGAAATAGATATCCCAAGGTAAGCAGGCATAGTATGACAATGAGTATAATGGAGGTATTCATTCGCTATAATCTTTATATAACAAACTTAGATAAAAATTTGCGATTTATAAGCGAGCTCTACAAAAGAACAGTCTTTTGAAAAACCCGATTATATTGAAATCACACTAAATAACCAATCAGGCGTATCCTGTTTACAGGGAGGTAAGGAAAGGGGGTAATAATCTCATCTCGCTCTACGCCCGTTAGCTCCCCAAAGCACCTGATCAGTCATCACACTTGATCAATTCAAAGAATGCAACCAAACGGCTAAGAAAGTGTATTTGAGAAAGAAGTCCGATTTTTTTGTTTGTTTAAGGCAAGATTATTAAGTTTGAAATAGTTTAATGTTTACCTTTGTAAAAGAGTAAATACTAATCGCTGTAAAAACCTATTTAAATTATATATTCCGAATCATGAACGATAATCAACTGATGGTAAAAGCTGCGGACAACATCCGTATCCTTGCAGCCTCAATGGTAGAAAAAGCAAAAAGTGGTCATCCTGGCGGAGCTATGGGTGGAGCTGATTTTATTAATGTGCTTTTCTCCGAATTTCTGATTTTTGACCCCAGAAACCCTTCTTGGAGCGGTAGAGACCGGTTTTTCCTCGATCCCGGCCACATGTCTCCTATGCTTTATGCTCAGTTGTCATTGATCGGTCGTTTTTCTATGGAAGAACTGCAACAATTTCGCCAGTGGGGAAGTGAGACACCGGGACACCCTGAGCGTAATGTGCAGAGAGGGATAGAAAACACCTCAGGCCCTCTGGGACAAGGACACACCTATGCCGTAGGAGCTGCCATCGCAGCAAAGTTCCTGGAGCAAAGACTCGGCTGGGTGATGAGCCAAACAATTTATGCTTATATCTCAGACGGAGGTATACAAGAAGAAGTATCGCAGGGTGCAGGTAGAATAGCAGGTCATCTAGGACTTGATAATCTGATCATGTTTTATGACTCGAACGATGTGCAGTTATCTTCGACAGTGGAAGAAGTGACTACAGAAGATGTGGCTATGAAATATAAAGCTTGGGGATGGCATGTACTAGAGATCAACGGTAACGACGTCAATCAAATCAGAGAGGCTCTCAAAGAAGCCAAGGCCTATGCAGGAAAGCCGGTACTTATCATAGGACATACACTTATGGGTAAAGGAGCATGCGCTGCCGACGGATCGTCATACGAAAACAAGGTGTCGACTCACGGTCAACCTCTCAGTGCAGCAGGAGCAAGCATAGAGCGTACCGTGGAGCAACTGGGCGGTGAATATGACAAGGCCTTCACAATATTCCCCGAAGTAAAGGAGATGTACCACAAACGCATGACTGAACTGGACAAACTGATGGACGAAAGAAAACAGGAAGAAGATCGCTGGAGAACAGAGCATCCTGATTTGGCAAAGAAGCTGGATAGCTGGTTCAACGGTGAGATTGCCTCCGTTGATTGGGCATCCATAGAGCAGAAACCCAACCAGGCTACGCGTGCAGCATCGGCTACGGTATTGGGTAAATTGGCAGAAAAGGTAGAAAATATGATAGTCTCATCTGCAGACCTCTCCAACTCAGACAAGACTGACGGATTCCTCAAAAAGACCACAGTACTACAGAAAGGAGACTTTAGCGGAGCATTCCTCCAAGCAGGAGTATCGGAGTTTACCATGGCTTGCTTGTGTATAGGTATTACCTTGCACGGAGGTGTGGTAGCGGCCTGTGGCACTTTCTTCGTATTTTCAGACTACATGAAACCCGCTTTGCGTATGGCTGCACTCATGGAACTTCCTGTAAAGTTTATTTGGACACACGATGCATTCCGTGTGGGAGAGGATGGCCCTACTCACGAACCGGTAGAACAAGAAGCACAAGTGCGCCTCCTCGAGAAACTGCAAAACCACAGAGGCAACAACAGTATGTTGGTGCTGAGACCTGCTGATGTAAACGAAGCTACCGTAGCATGGAAGATGGCAATGGAGAATACTAAAACTCCCACCGGTCTTATATTCTCTCGCCAAAACATCAACGATGTACCGGTAATGAATCCTGAGAATAGCCGTTACACAGAAGCATTACAAGCAGAAAAGGGTGCTTATATTGTGATGAAAGATGAAAAACCTGATGTGGTCATGCTTGCCAGCGGGTCAGAAGTATCTACTCTCATAGAAGGTGCAGCATTATTACACGAAGAGGGTGTAAAAGCTCAGATTGTATCTGTACCTTCGGAAGGTCTCTTCTCCAAGCAAGATGAGGCCTACAAAAAAGAAGTACTTCCGCAGGGAATCAAGCGCTTCGGGCTTACTGCAGGTTTGCCTGTGACATTGGAATCGTTGGTTGGCGAAAACGGTAGTGTATGGGGACTCAACTCTTTCGGCTTCTCTGCTCCTTACAAGGTGTTGGATGAAAAGCTGGGCTTTACCGCTCAAAATGTAAAAGAGCAAGTACTCAAATTAATAAGGAAGTAATATTATGGATAAAATAGGGATATGTAGCGATCATGCGGGATATGAACTCAAGGAGCATGTAAAAACAAAGTTGGAAGAAAAAGGAATACCTTTTGAAGACTTTGGTTGCTTTAGCGAAGAGCGAGTTGACTATCCCGACTTTGCTCACAAGATGGGGCATGCCATAGAAGAGGGTAAAATAACCCGAGGAATAGCTATCTGCGGATCAGGCAACGGAATATCCATGGTAATGAATAAATATCCGCACGTAAGAGCTGCTCTTTCATGGAATGAGGAAATAGCTCGCTTAGGAAGAGCCCACAATGATGCCAATGTACTTTCTTTGCCTGCCAGATTTATCAGTGACAAAGAAAGTGATGATATATTGGAGGCCTTTCTGACTACTCCGTTCGACGGAGGCAGACATGCAGAAAGAATTGAAAAGATACCAATTCATTAATTCTTCAATGAAAAGAAACTTCTATAAAGGTGGGGGCATGACACTCTGCGTATTAGCCATATCTTCTATGGCTAATGCTCAGAAACCTGCCCCCAACGTTGTTTTCATCCTTGCAGATGACTTGGGTTATGGTGATGTTGGTTGCTATGGACAGAAGATTATCAAAACACCCAACATTGACTCTCTTGCAAGTGAAGGCATGAAATGCAATCAATTTTATGCCGGATGTACAGTGAGTGCACCTTCACGGGCTTCGCTACTCACAGGTTTTAATACGGGACATACTACGGTGAGGGGAAATAATGAGATCGAGCCTGAGGGCCAAATGCCGATGAACCCTTCGCGCACCACACTGGGCAATCTCTTTAAGTCGCATGGCTATGCCACTGGTATGTTTGGTAAGTGGGGATTGGGATATCCCGGTAGCGGATCAGAACCGCAAGACAGAGGTTTCGATAAATTCTACGGATACAACTGCCAGCGCCTTGCACACTATTACTACCCTCCTCATCTTTGGAATACGGGAAAAAAGGAGAACATCTACTCCAATCTCAACAATGGACGCAAGACCTATGCTCCCGAGCTTATCCAAAAACAAGCATTGGGCTTCATCACAGAAAGTGTAGCCAAAGGCAAGCCGTTCTTTGCCATGCTTACCTACACACTACCTCATGCAGAGCTCAATCTCCCACACGATGCCATATACGAAATGTATAAGGGCAAAGTAGTGCCCCGCCCATGGGACGGTCGCGACGGCTATCCGCCATCTGAAGATGCCCATGCTTCTTTTGCAGCGATGATAACACAGCTTGATGCCTATGTAGGAGAGGTAGTGCAGCACCTTCGTAAGTTGGGCGTGGATCAAAACACCATTATTATCTTCACCAGCGATAATGGCCCTCACCTCGAAGGCGGAGCAGATCCTGATTATTTTGATAGCAACGGACCGTTACGGGGATATAAACGCGACTTATATGAAGGCGGTATCAGGGAACCCATGATAGTGGTGTGGCCTCAAAAGATCAAAGCCGGATCAGTAAACAATACTGCAGGTGCTTTTTGGGATATGATGCCCACTTTCGCCGACATGCTTGGATCACCAAGCCCTAAAACAGATGGGATATCACTTTGGGATTCATGGATAAATCCCTCGAAATTCCGGCCTAAGCAACGCTCTCTTTACTGGGAATATCACGAGTACAAAGGTAGACAAGCCTTGCTCGACGGTGATTGGAAACTTATAGTGCTGAAAAAGAATACGGACAAACCCGTTATAGAGCTCTACAACATCAAGGATGACTTATCAGAGACGCATAATCTGGCAGATAAACATCCTGAACGTGTAAAAACAATGTTGCAAAAGATGGAAGCAGAGAGAACTCCTTCCAAAGATTTCCCCTTCAGATCTGATAGTATATCTATATCCAGCAAGGCTGTAAAATAAAACGAATACAGGACAACGAGGCTATGGCAAATTTCTTCTCCCGGGAATTTACTTTCGACAGAACGGCTCGGGCGTTCTTTTTGATCATCTTAGTGGTGGCATTGATCATATTCTTCAATTACATGAAGCCTGTGCTGATCCCTTTCCTGTTAGCAGGGATATTTGCTTATGTGTTTATGCCCATAGTGAAGTTTGTCCAGCACAAACTCAAAGTACGCAGCAGAGTAGTTTCCGTACTTTTGGTGTTGCTTTTCATACTGGGTGTAACCACGCTCACCGTATTCACGCTCACACCTACCATTCAGGCTGAGATAGACAAAACTTGGCAGATGTTGCAAGAATATACCAATGCAGAGACTCTCACAGAGATGATTCCGCCCAAAATGAGAGCTTACATCGAAAAGAATGCCAATCTGGATAGCATCATTGCGTCCATGAATAGCGAGAAACTCTTTGAGAGTGGCAAGCAGGTCATGGCGCAAATCGAAAAACTTATCAGCAGTACTCTTTCTGTATTCTCTTGGACCGTAGTTTTCTTTATGGGGATTACTTATTTCATTTTCATCATGATGGACTTTGAAAAACTTGCTCATGGCTTTATCAATCTTTTTCCCATAGATGCCCGTAGCATGGTCAAAAGCATTATGTATGAAATAGACGGCTACATGAATAGCTATTTCCGCGGACAAGCCCTTATAGCTATCAGTGTGGGTATCTTGCTATCCATAGGTTATAAGATAATAGGGCTCCCCATGGCTATAGTAATAGGTCTCTTTATAGGTATGCTCAATTTCATTCCCTATTTACAGTTGTTAGGATTCATACCGCTCACATTCTTGGCAATACTCCAGTCTGCCCAGACCGGTCAAAATGTATTTCTCTGCATCTTGCTTGCCTACGGAGTACTGGGTATCGTACAAATAATTCAGGACACCGTGCTCACGCCCCATATCATGGGTAGACAAATGGGCATGCGACCATCACTTATTTTGTTTTCCATAGCTTTTTGGGGATACATATTAGGGTTCTTTGGTCTACTCATCGCTTTGCCTATGACTATGTCTCTCTACGCCATCTACAAACGATACGTTTTGATCGATGTTGCATACATTGAAGAGCAAGAAGCCGAGCGTTTATACGACTTGGAGAAGAAAAAAAAGAAGCGCAAAAAGGAAAAAATTTAAGGAAACGTTTGGCAGTTTTAAAAAAAACACTACCTTTGCATCGCAATCGGGAACAAAACGATTGCTTTCGAGGTCGATTCGCTAGCTCAGCTGGTAGAGCACATCCCTTTTAAGGATGGGGTCCTGGGTTCGAACCCCAGGCGGATCACAATAAAAATAGGAAAGTCATTATGACTTTCCTATTTTGTTATTTAGATGTTACAGATATCTTGTTGGAGACTGTTGCAAAAGTCAACAGTCTTGTGGATTTTGGAGGCAAATCCGACAAAAGACACTTTGACCGGGCAGAGAGGGTAAAGTGCAAGGCGCTAAGAGTGAGTGCACAGGGAGTTTACTTCAGGTAAATGACCAAGCGCGAATCTCGCAAGCAACGAAGCAATTTGCCTGCTATGCAACGGTCTCTGTTGGAGGAATTTATAGAATCGGGTCAATTATCCTGACAGAAGGAAGCAATGTTCTGGTGCCCCACCTTTTTTACCTAATCAAATATTATTGATTCTGTAAATCAGACACTTGCAATTCTATCGCACAGATATGGTACAAATACTTGACCTTTGTAAAATCAGTAAATACCCTCAAATATAGCGTATTTTAGTGCAAATTGACGTTTCATTCTTGGAACATACCTTTGTGTTCGGATGAAGAAAGGTTTAGCATCTTTATTTTTTTGCTTCTAATTTCCTAAATCCTTTTTCTGCGTCTATGGCATTGAGACGTGTCAGTTGACGTTCTGCCATTTCGTGTAAGCAGGCGTATCGTGTAGATTTGTCCATATCACGTTTCAAAAGTTCTGCATTAAATGACTCAAGATTTGCCAATACAACCAATTCGTTAATACTTGACGTATCGCGTATATTCAACCCTTTCTTTGCGTATTCGGGATTTGCCTCCCGCCATTGCCTTGCTGTACAAGCCCACAAAGCGAGATTCAGCATATCGGCTTCATCTGCATAAGCGTATGCTTTCTCACGCTCGACATCAATTTTGGGAATGATAAAATCACGGACGGCATCGGTATGAAGCGTATAATTCACTTTACTAAGTACCCGTTTCACACTCCATTCGCCGAGCATCGGATTGCTTTCAGCCTCTTTAAGCCGTTGATATTCGGTAATCAAATAGAGTTTAAACACCGGGCTGAGCCACGAACCGAACTCGAACGCAATATCCTTGTGGGCGTAAGTTCCGCCGTTTCGCCCAGCTTTAGAAATCAGACCTATAGCATTGGTCGCCTCAACCCATTTGCGGGGTGTCATATTAAAACGGTTTGCCCCTGCCTCATGCAAAAAGGTGTCGAATTCGACACCTTTAAAGGCGGGGTTGTGCAACATCTCCCAAGCGCCGAGAAACTCAAGGGAATTGCGGTTGCGCATCCAGTTGCGGATATGGTCTTCACCCTCTTGACCTTTTACCATATCGGTAAGGCAAATATAATCACTATTTTTCTCCGAAATAACGGTTATTTCCATACCCTGTACGGTTATTCTCTCTTTTTTGCTCATATTACTTCCTATTTCTTTTTTTGCACAACTTCAAATCTATCGCCCAGATTAGCATTGACAAACATATACTTGTTTCTCTGAATTATCATTAAACGCTTCTTCCTCAAAACCTCCAAACTTGTGAATAATACTAAACCCAGTACATTCCAAATATGAATCCAGTTCTTGAGGAAAAAACATTCTCATATCCAAATTTTGGATAGAATTGAACTCACCATTAATAAAATAATGCCATTCTATGCGATTAATCTGGGCTACAGTTTCGTATCGCATGGTCTGCTTTATCAATACATCTCTTCCATCGTCAGTTGTATATGCTGCAATTTCCTTCTGCTCTTTTGCGGCTTCAATAATATATTGAATGCTGGGGTTAAAGCAATCAAACAGAAATAAACCTCCGTCTTTGAGGTGGTTTTTAACAACATCCAACACCTTGAATAAATCTTCGTTCTTATATAAATGATGGATTGAATTAAATGGAATAAAAATAAGGTCGAACTTCTCTTGCAAATTTAACATTCTAATATCTGCTTCAATGAAATTAATCTCTAATCCTGCTTCGGAAGCCTTTACCCTTGCTTGCTTAAGCATGGAAGAAGTGTAATCTACTTCACAAATACTGTACCCTTCCTTTGCAATGGGAAGCGTAAGTCTGCCTGTGCCACAGCAAAGTTCAAGTATTTTAGCATCCTTATTTTTCGGCAGCCACTTTTTTTAAAATTGCAAATCATATAGGAAAGTATTTAATCCATCATAAATATTTGCATCATAAATCAACTCGCCAACTTTATAATCACCATTCATTTTATGTCCTCCAATATCTCTTACCCCATACTCATAATGTTGCGGGGCTTGTTAAGTGTTGACTATTTTTTGTATTTTCTATATCACTTTGTCAATAAAAATTAAAGTGGACATTTGATTGTTTTATTATTTCATTTCTTCGCCAGATATCATTCAACGTTGAATTTGCAAACATATAAGGCTCATAGTGCCCCCTAATGATTAATTTATCATTAGGGCTTACGGGTATAGACAGGAATTCTCCCTTTCTTAGAACTACATTTTCACAATACAATCTACTATTAATATGGATTCTCTCAATGTAAGTTGTTTCGTCCTCAAGTTCACGAATTACTATTTCAAAAATTTCATCGGGAATTGTAATTGTGTCAAATCTTTGCTTGAAAGAGGCTGATTTTAACAGTTCGCGAACATATTTTTGTTTTCCGTGCTTATTAATAACGAATAAATGTGGACAAGATCCGCATTGCCAATAACTATTTATGCTATATAAATTATTGAAATCAAAACCGTGAATTTCAATTTCATATTCTCCCTCGTTATCATTATATATAACAGAGTTTGGGTTAATTTTTTCATTAAAGAAACAAACATCATCTTCATTAAAATCACTGCCGTTCAGTATCCGTGAAAAATCTTGTCCTCTGTCTCCGTCAATGTGTTCTATAATGATTTTGCTTCTGTCAATTTCCTGGAAATTGATAGCAGTTGCAATTGGAACTAAAACCATTTCACGAGGAAGTAAATTGAAATTGGGGAGGAGAATTTTTGTGCTTTCCTTTGTTAATAGGCTGTTCAATTTTATTTGCTCCTTTGAGGTATTTGTTATTCCAAGAAAAATGAAACTGATAGGGGAAATTTCTAAATACTCAGTATAAGCAAATTCGAAAGCTTCTCCACCACAAGAATTTTCATTTCTGCGAAGTAACGAGGTGCAAAACGTTTCGGCTTTAATTCCTGATTTACTCAATTGCTCTAAAAATGAATTTGGTTTTAAAATATTCAGTAATGAACACCAATCACATTTTCTTTTTGCTTCAAAATAAGGGTATTCCACACTTGTTTTGTCTGTCATCTCAACTCCTTCATATTCCTGAAAATACTCCTCAATAGAATTAAATAGTCGAACTTCCATGATCATTTTTTGCTCAACATTAGAGCCGAAGTCCTTCAAATGCGAGTTAAGAGTTTCTTTCCATTCTTTTAATATTGAGTTGTCAGATAAAAATACACTGTTTCTGTATTTGTCAATAGAAGAAAAATCTCCTTTGATTACTGACTCTAAAACATCAAAAGCGCGAAGAACATAATAGCATGTATGTATTTGATTTGAAATAAGTTTTTTCTCAACTATTGGATTATTTTTCACAAAATCATACCAATTATTTCGTGCTTTAGTTAATTCCGGAATAGAAAATTTAATTCCCTTAGGATGCTTATTGTTATAATGCCCTGCGTTTGCGTGACAATCAAAGCAAAGAGGAATGGCATTCTCAAATGTATTGGGACCTCCATTTGCTTCTTGTATCAAATGGTGAACTTCTAAATTTATCCCTTTATAACTATGACAAACACAACAATGTCTTGCTGTCGCAATCATTACTTGTTCTTTTATTTCCAGTGAAAATCCCATGGCATATTTTGTATTATTTTACTCGCTACATTTATTAAGTTTGCAGCTAACATCAAAAACATACGTATATTTTACAGTCAACCGCTATCATATTAGACTATTATTTTTCGGACAAAGCAGTTGGTATATCCAAAACGCGCAATGCGTAAAAAGAATATTCTCTAAACCAGAAGAGTTACTTGCCGTTTGCAAATTTAGTAAACATCTGTGAGTCAGCCTCGATTATTTATTCAAACCTTTACCCTTATTTAGTTTCTGCTTTGCCGGAGGTTTGATATGAGGTATTATCACTAGCTTCATCTCTTGATATTTCTATTTGAACTAGTCAAGGATATTCTGACCGTTAAGGGAAAGACGGAACTTGTCCGGATTATCCGGCTCCTTGAATAGTTGCAGTTTGGCATCCTGTATGTTAAAATCTCGGTCGTGTTCAGGCGAATGGAGTTTTCCTATAATGGGTACAGCTTCGCCGTTGAATAGCTTTCTAATACTCTCTATTGTTAGCCCAATGCCCTTACATAACTGTACTATCCGTAAGTGCTCGCTTAGCTTGGAAAATACACCGAAAAACAAATTCATATCTTTTTGCGCCTTATAAGGTTCATAATATGGGAACGACGGTAGCATTGGATATGGGATGTTTTCTCATCCATATGTAGGACTGCCGGCACTACGTTATCTGCGCCGTAGGTTTTACGAAGCCATGCGAGATTGTCCTCACACCACTCGTCGAGCTTCCCAGCAGTCTCTATACGCTGCATATCTTCCGGCGTGCCAGATAGCATAATCCGCAACGCCCGGATTTGGTTTGTACCAATCTTACGGGTCAGCCCGGCATTATCGAGGCGGTGTTGGATAGCCTGTGTCCGGTTATCAACTCCTTCCGGGAGCTCGATTAACTTCCGGTTCAGGTGGGTGCGTTCCTTGTCGGTATTTGCCGGGTCTATGGTTCGCTCGATGTGGGCGGTCATACCGGCATCGTTGCCGGGAGCCTTATCTATATGCAATACGACAAATCCCATAACTTAGTCTGATTTGGTGTTAATACTATTTGCCAACAGGCACTCATTGATAGCGGAAAACATATCCTTATTTCCGCTCGTTTGCCGCTCATGCGGCTACGGTCGCAAGACCGTTAAGGGAGATTCCAAAGGGTGAAAACCTTTGGCTTATTGGGGCCCTTTTAGTGGGAGTGCAACGAAGCGTTAAGAAAATACCCTAATAAGCTATGGCTTTTCTCTAAAAGCCCATCGGGGATGGCGGCGTATAGACCCTGACAGCCGGGTCGATACACCTTATAATTTCAATCTCGGGTTTTTCTTTTTCACGGGTAATTCTAAACCTTGTTTCTTCCCGCATACGTAGTCGTTCAAATCTTTATGCTCCCTGTAAATGGAAGATTTATCTAATATGTTCAACCCGCATTTATTTCGGATTTAGATATATGCGGATGCTCCGGCTTTGTCGTTGTCCAGATAGCACTGCTTTTCTTGATAGTTGCTAATGGTGTCGATTGCTTTAGAGAAACATTGGTGATGGAATTAAGAATAATGTAATCCTGTTTGTCGATACTGGAATCAGTATAATCTTAAAAAAGAATCAATTAAAAATGTCGCTTAACTTTATGTCTCAAATAAGTTTGCAAGTCCATTTCCCTCTTTTGTAAATATCATATTATGGCTTGATTTTATCAAAAGGAATTAAATAGATAAGGCTAAAAAAAGCAACGCCGGAGATTACAAAAAGATACTACATCGGCTTATTAAATGTCATAACTACATTACACATGCACTAAGATATCGTGAAAATTTTTCTGCAAATTATTGATTGTATACCAACTAAATTTATTGAAGATGGTGTTTCCTATAAAATTTCTCTTTGAAAGGAGTAAACAAAATAGGTGGTAACAGTTGCAAAACAGAATTAAATAATCGTCTTGAAGATACGCAACGAAAATTAACCACTAAAGGAGCTATAACTAAAACACAAATCTATCTTAATTGCAATAGGTATATGTCTTAACTAAAACACAAAAACGTTTTAGTTAAAACACATAAACCTTTTAACTAGTCGCCCCTTAAAATCGCGTTTATTTTCTGATATACAGCGAATTACATTCTTGTACTCTTTGATAAATCTGCAAGTTTTTGTATCTTTGGATGTAGAAACTTGCAGATTTTTTATGATACGCCCTACTCAAACAGTTCAATCTCTATTCTCTTCGCTGGACGATTTGCTTAACCAGCAACATCCTCTGTATAAACTTTCCCATAAAATCGATTGGAAAAGGTTCGAAGAGGATTTTTCTTCCTTGTATTGCCCTGACAATGGTCGTCCCGGTAAGCCTATTCGTTTAATGTGTGGTCTTTTAATTCTGAAGCATTTGCGTAATATTTCAGATGAATCTGTTGTAGAACAATGGAGTGAGAACGCTTATTTTCAATATTTTTGTGGCATGCAGGAGTTTACTCCTTCCTTTCCCTGCAATGCCTCGGAACTGGTTCACTTCCGCAAACGTATCGGCGAAAGAGGGATAGAGCTTATTCTTGCAGAAAGTATTCGTGTGAATGATGACAAAAATGAGAAGGATCACCACGATACCGCTTTTATAGACTCCACCGTGCAGGAAAAGAATGTGACTTATCCTACAGATGCCAAGTTGCATAAGAAGATAGTAGGCAAGGTTCTCAAAATCGTAAGGGCTCTCAATCTACCCATTCGTCAAAGCTATACTTTCGTATTGAAAAGAATTTATCGGGATCAACGTTTTCGCAACCATCCCAAGAACCGTAAGAAAGCTCTTAAAGCGGATAAACGGTTACGAACAATAGCGGGACGTTTGGTTCGGGAACTTAAACGAAACCTGGGTAATAACAGGGAGTACGACAAACTCATTTCCCTCTTTGAAAGGATTCTTTCGCAACGGCGTAATTCCACTCAAAAGATTTATTCTCTTCATGAACCGGATGTTCAATGCATCAGTAAAGGTAAGGAGCACAAAAAATATGAGTTTGGAAACAAAGTCTCGATTATACGCTCCATGACGGGAGTGATTTTGGGAGCCTCTTCTTTCCGTAATGAGTACGACGGACATACCATAGAGCAAAGCCTCGATCAGGTGAAGAGACTCACGGGAGAAAGGATTAAGAAACTGGCCGGAGATAGAGGTTACCGTGGGAAAAAAGAAATAAACGGTACGCAAATATTGATTCCTGACACTCCAAAAGCAAAAGACAGTTATTATCAACGTAAAAAGAAGCATCGACTTTTCTGCAAGCGTGCAGGAATAGAACCAACTATCGGACATTTGAAGTCAGATTATCGCTTGGGACGTAACTTTTACAAAGGGCTCTTCGGGGATGCTATCAATGTAATGTTAGCTGCAGCGGCATATAACTTCAAAAGAGCCATGAAGCTTCTTTTGTACCTAATAAACAAAATCAGCGAAACACTCCCAATGGAGAGGATTGCGCTGAAATGTGCTTTTTAAGGGACGACTAACTAAAATATTAGACTGTCTTGACTGTAAAATCAATTTATTTGTATATAAAAAGGGGAAATCGCATGTCGGAATTACACAAGCTGCTAAATACCACAAATCAGTATGTCAGCTATAGGAATATGATGATAAGAAATTATTGACTTACAAGATATAAGCAAATAAAACAGATTTGACTAATTAATCGACCCAAAACTCAGAAAAACCACGTCCTTTCTTGTTGATATCGAGAATGATATATGAATAGGTGTAGACATCAAGCTACAGAATGGTTGAATCAATATATTAAGGGCTCTTATATTCAATACATGATTCATATTCTTTTCTAATATACGTTTGTCTTGCATGTCATAGCCATGAGTATAAATTGGGGTTTAAAACAGTTCTTGTCACGCAAAGATACAACATCGCCCACCCTTTGTCAAGCCCCTCTTGCATACAGACCCAATATCATAATGCTTGATATACAGGCCTAATAACATCAAAATGACAATAACCACTACTTTTGAAACAATAGAATAGAGTGGCTGCGCATGACTCTCTCTCTGCATAAATAAAAACCGCTCACCAGATTCCTGATAAGCGGTTATTTTTATTGGGGAAACAGATGTCTGTTAGTAGCGATTTTTGTTATATCCACCACCATTGCCTCTGCGGTTGTTGCCATAGTTGTTATTACCATAGCCACCTCTATCTGAGCGCTCTGCACGAGGACGTGCAATGTTTACGTTGAGAGTCTTACCCTCGAAATCAGCTTCATGCAATTCTGAGATAGCGTGTTCGCCTTCGTTATCATTAGGCATCTCTACAAAACCGAATCCGCGAGATCTCCCTGTTTCACGATCCGAAATAATGTTAGCTGAAGTAACGTCTCCATACTCTGAAAATAATTGGTGCAAGCTATCTGCATTGGTGCTATAGCTTAGATTTGACACATAAATGTTCATCTTTTTTTGTTTTTTAAATTGTTATAAGACCGTTTCCCAGAGAGGTCAAATCATAAGCAAAAACGCTATCAAAATCGATTCCGGACAAAACAAATCCTTATTTATCTATTTTATTTATATTTACTAATATCTTGTGGCAGATCACATGGGGTAGTGATGCCTATGATATTATTTATTAGTTTCAGCACTCCGTATCTTTTCTACCGGAGGTGTATCTGTAATCACCCCATTCTCGTCTACATAAGCTATCATATCCTCCAGCGAACCACTTCCAGCGTTGGCTTTACGGTCTTCTTTGCGCCTCTGCTTTTCGAGCCTCTTACTCTGCCTTTTCTTCTCTTGCTCTCTTTTATTATATGATATGGCCATAGTTGTTTATTTATGCAGATACTGATGTTACAGTATTTATTTTTTTTCCTGTTAATTTTTGGATGCTCTTGAGCATATCGTTCTCCTCTCTTGAGCAGAATGTGAGAGCCGATCCGGTGTTGCCGGCTCGCCCCGTGCGCCCTATTCGGTGCACATACGTCTCAGGTACATCAGGCAAATCATAATTGATCACAAGTTCCAGATTGGCTATATCGATACCTCTGGCAGCTATATCCGTAGCTACTATGACACGTATCTTACCTGATTTGAAATTGGTAAGAGCGCGCTGGCGCGCCACTTGACTCTTATTGCCATGTATTGCTTCGCATTTGAGCCCCTGCTTATTGAGGACACGGGCTATTTTATCTGCACCATGTTTGGTACGTGAGAAGATAAGGACGGTCTTGTTTTTGTCCTGCCCCAAAATATCAACAAGTAGTTTACTTTTGTCAGGTTTTTCTACAAAGTACAATCCTTGACTTATGGTATCTACAACGGATGATACGGGTGCTACCTCTACCCTTGCAGGTCTATTCAAAATAGTTTTGGAAAAACGCTCAATAGACACAGGCATGGTGGCAGAGAATAGAAGAGTCTGTTTCTTTTGGGGTAAAAGGGGTAAAAGTCTTTTGATTTGGTGTATAAAGCCCATATCAAGCATGCGATCGGCCTCATCAAGCACAAAGTGCGCAATGCGATCCAGCCTTATCACTCCTTGAGTAATCAAGTCCAACAATCGTCCCGGAGTAGCGACTAAAATGTCAGTACCCTGTTTGATTTGTTTTACTTGGCTCACCTGGCTTACGCCGCCGAATATTACTGTATATTTCAGATCAGTATACTTTATGTAGTCATTGATACAATCACCGATCTGTATTGCAAGTTCGCGGGTAGGTGTAAGTATGAGGGCTTTGATGTTTCTCTGACGACTTTGAGCACCATGAATAAGTTGCTCAATGATGGGAATTGCAAAAGCGGCTGTTTTACCTGTACCCGTCTGCGCTATACCTAGAAGGTCACGTCCGGTTAGGATCTCGGGGATGGCTTTCTCCTGTATGGGAGTCGGCTTATCGTATTTCTTATTTTTCAAAGCATTTTGTAAAGGCTCCGATATCTTTAAATCTCTAAATGTCATAATTCACGTTGCTTATAGTAAGCAACTCTTTTTAATTTTTAATATGCAATAAAACAAGGAAATAAATTCATACAAAGACAGTCTTATTGCTCCCTAAAATATGCAACCGACACTTATCAACTAAAGAGATACACCGGGTGTGCATTTGTTTTTGCACACTATATAAATCTCCTATTATTATGAGAGAGAAAATCTCTTCAATATAAAACTTAAAAGATATTTTTTATCGACTGAATAACAAAATCGCTGTAATCAGATGAAATTACCTAAACAAGAAAGTTGATTTTGATGTCGATTTTTACGATGGGAAGACCTGCATGCAAGTGCAGAACAAAGCATTGCGAATAAAGATTACAATATAACTTGATTGTTCGAGAGACAAAGATATAAAAAAAATCTAATATTTTGTTAAAATCTTGAATTATAATCTTAATTCTTGAATTTAAGTACTCGTCGCCCGAAAAGAGACTGTTTTGATTCCTATTTTATATCTCAAATATAATGATATTCAGCGATATAGGCAAGATTAAAAGGAATATTCTAGTATAACAGTCTCAAAAAAAGAGGCATTTCGCCTCTTTTAAAAAACGTGAGTTCGATATAAGGGATAATAGGAATAATAGAGTTTACAAGGTGCTGTAAATCAGTGTAATTTCTTATGTGTTTCATTGCAAAAGTGGTGAATTATTTGCGCCTTAGTAGTTGACAATCAATAAGATATAAACAAACAAAACACCACTTTATGAAAACAAATATAGTTGAAATTTTCTGTCTTACCGATGATTTTTCCAAACTTTTCGATACCTTGATTCAGCAAAGAACCCTTTGCGAAGGAAACAAAAAGCGAAGAAATCGCAAGTTTAGGATGTCCGATGCTGAAATCATGACCATTCTGATTCTTTTCCATCATTCGAGGTATCGCGATTTTAAGTCCTTTTATCTTCAATATATTACGCAACAATGTCATTCGGATTTTCCTTCGTTGATCTCTTACAATCGTTTTGTAGAATTACAAAGCAAGGTGGCTTCAAACTAATTTCATTTCTCAATATGAGACCGTTGCATAGCAGGCAGATTGCTTTGTTGCTTGCGAGATTCGCGCTTGGTCATTTACCAGAAGTAAACTCCCTGTGCACTCACTCTTAGCGCCTTGCACTTTACCTTCTCTGCCCGGTCAAAGTGTCTTTTGTCGGCTTTGCCTCCAAAATCCATGAGACTGTTGACTTTTGCAACAGTCTCAATATGTGTTGTCTGGGCGAATGCACCGGTATCTCATTCATTGATTCCACACCTTTTACGCACCTGCCATATCAAGCGGGCACACGGGCATAAGACCATGAAAGGATGGGCCCAAAAGGGCAAATGCAGTATGGGATGGTTCTATGGTTTCAAACTGTATATTGTGATTAACGACCGGGGTGAAATCATTCAATATCAAATCACACCGGGGAATACGGATGACCGTGCTCCACTTAAAGGCGGAACCTTCACGAAGAAACTATTCGGCAAACTTGTTGCCGACAGAGGATATATCTCACAAAGTCTTTTCGATAAGCTCTTCATTGACGACATACACATGATTACGAAGATAAAGAAAAACATGAAAAATACACTGATGAGCCTGTATGATAGGATATTACTCAGAAAAAGAGCCCTTGTGGAAACCGTTAATGACCTACTCAAAAACGTTTGTCAAATAGAGCACACACGACATAGAAGCGTCAATAATTTCGCCATTAATTTGATTGCCGGCATAATTGCCTACAATCTGCTACCCCAAAAGCCGGAATTAAACCTAGAAATCATACACAATCCATCAACCCACTAAGTACACCACGCTTAGACCGAACTCACGTTATAATAAGGTCTTGATGTAAATATAATTATGTCTGACTTTTATATAATTTAAACTCTTAAATAATGAGATATATGTCTGAAAATAAGGGATTTTTATTAATGGTTATGAAGACGGATGTAATAAGATTTTTATTTAATCAGGGGCTGATATAATGTAATGTATTCGTGTGTTTTTGCGTTAAATTGTGTCTTTTGTTGGTTTTTTTATGCTTTTATGTTTGTTTGGGGTTGGGGTAGAGTCTGTGCGGAGAATGCTTGAATAGCTGTGATGTATTTTTTCTAACTAAGCTGTGTTATTTTCTTAGTTAGCTTTTATTATTTTTCTAACTACAAACTCCAAAATTCTTAGTTAGAAAAATAAGAAGACCTAGTTAGAAAAATATTGCAACCTAGTTAGAAAAAATACGACTTTCCAGTTATTATATAAAAAGTCCGCAAATGGGATGATTCATCCCATTTGCGGACTTTTTATAGGTGATGGCTTATGATATTTTACATTCTGACATTTTGATATTTTATAGCTCTTGCCTTTGGGGGATAAAATGTAAACAGAGGTACTCCACACCCATTGATGGAATAGGTGAAGGATAGGCTTTCAATGTTCTAGAAGTACAATGTTTGTTGTTCATCTTGAGCTATATTTCTTTGTTGAGTGATCGGCTCGTGTTTATATAATCTGTTTAATACCTATATACAAATATACTACATCGCTATCCCCGTTGTCAAGCTTTTGGGTCGAATTTGAGAAAATAAAATTTGGATTTATTCCCTGCAAAGTGTGAGGTCCGTGGAAATTGCTCGTGCCAATTAGGATTAATATTCAACAAAAAAACTCCGGAAACCTTGATTCCCGGAGCTTGATGAGTTGTTTTACAAATGAAAAGATTCTTTCTTGGCAATCACCTCAGACGAAAAAAGATACTGTATTCTTGACTCTACTATGCCGCTTTTTAAGCTGAAGAAAACTTGCCATTTCTAATACAACTTCATGTGTGGGGTTAGTGTCTTAAATTTTGTCAAGCTGTTTGTCAAACCAGTTCTTGATGTCTTCAATAGTCTTACCGGTTTTCTTTTGGATTCTGCCGAACATTTCATCTTCCTGACCTTCTTCGTAAAGTAGATCATCATCCGTTAGATCAGCCCACTCTTGTTTAGCGCGGCCTTTCAGCTCGTTCCATTTTCCTTTAAATCTTAAATCAGCCATAATCTAAATTTTTATAGAGACTCTTCATTGAATTCTCCATATCTATAACAAATATGCGGTCGTGTTGTTCGCATAATCTATGTTCAAATCATTTTGGGTAGTTATGTTTTATTTGGATCTCATAGCTTTTTTTTGCCGGAGCAAGAATCACCATTTGTTGGGATTGACTTTGAAAAACAGAGCCTATAATTTTGACAGACTAAAAACAGTGAGATGCTAAGAGGTTATTATAAGTTCTTTTTCAGAGGGATTATTATTTTCGTAAGTCTGCTCCTTTGTCATGGTTACAATCTTACGGGACAAAGCTCCGGCAAGGGATTTACGATCAGGGGGGCGGTATTAGATGCCGGTAACGGACAGGCAGTGGAGTACTCTTCTGTACGTCTGTTCGATGATGCAAAGAAATTGGTTTCAGGTACAATAACTTCGACTCAAGGGGAGTATGTAATATCAAAATTACCTAAAGGTTGGTATATTGTAGTAGTATCCAATGTATCATACCAAAACCAAAGTAAGAAAATCTACATCAATTCGGATACAACACTGAATGTACGCTTAAGTAGCCAAGCCTTTGTCTTGGGCGATGTGGTCGTTACTGCTACCGAAAACAAAACTATACGCACTACTTCTACAATCAATAAAGAAGCTCTGAGTCTATTGCAGCCTTCGAGTTTTACCGATGTATTGGAACTGCTGCCCGGAGGTAAGGCTGTGGATCCTGTAATGAATCGGGTGAATACCATCCATTTGAGAGAAAATAATACACCGGGAGATAAGTATCAGACAGGGGCTTTGGGTACGGCCTTTGTGATAGATGGCGCACGAATCAGCACCAATGCCGATATGCAGGATGTACGCTCCTCTGCCGAAACTTTTGTGGATAATAAGTCATCGGTAGGCAAAGGGGTGGATATGCGCACACTTACCACTGATGATATAGAGCAAATCAAAATAGAGCGAGGCATACCCTCTGTAGAATATGGCGACCTTACGGATGGATTGGTACGGATTATCCGCAAAAAAGGAGCCAAACCATGGGAGTTGCGATTCAAATCGGACCTTACTTCCAAACTTTACTATGCCGGTAAAGGATGGGCATGGGGAAACAATAGCCTCAATACAGGTGTCTCTTATATCCATAGTACCAAAGACCCTCGTGACCCACTTGAGGACTTCAAGAGGATAGCTATATCCCTGCGCAATCATATCAATGGCTCTGCAGGTTCTGTGCGTGTCGTTTGGGAGAGTAATCTTGACTTTACGGGGTCTTTCGATGACTATAAGAAAGATAGTGAACAAATAACCGTGAGAGACGACTATTTCAAAAACTCGCGTAACCGTTACAGTTGGACCAATCGTGTACTGCTACACTTCAAGGAAGGATCTTGGATTAGTTCGCTCAACAGCCTTGTAAATCTTTCGTTGGGAGATGACAAGATGAAGCGGCGCCGTACAGTATATTTGAATAGACCTCTGTCCATCCCAAATGTGGAAGGAGAAGGAGAGTTTATAGGTTCATATATTTCCCCTGAGTATATCTCATATTTTGATGTGAAAGGTACGCCTTTTACAATGAATGCGAAGGTAGTAGCTGATGGTAGGCAACAGTGGGGTAATATACTTTCCTTATATAAAATAGGTGCTGAGTGGCAGACTGATAAGAATTTTGGACGAGGTCTCAACTTCGATCGTTTTAAGCCTCCCTATCCAAGTGACATGCGCTCACGCAATCGCAAATTCAGTGCTGTGCCGGCTTTTCATCAACTTTCCGTTTTTGGCGAGATTACGACTAAGATGCAGTTGGGTAAGCATCAGCTTAATGCCATTGCGGGAGTAAGGGTTACTGCAATACCGGGAATTGACCACCATTATAAGTTGAATAACCAAATAGCCTTCGACCCACGCCTTAGCATTCAATGGATTTTACCTGATCTCAGTGTTTGTGATTATCCACTACAACTTGCTTTAGAGGCAGGTTATGGTAAGCTCAGTAAAGCACCGGGCATAGCACAGTTATATCCCGAAAGCTATTATGATGATTTGGTCGAGCTCAATTATTACCATCCCAAGCCGGAGTTGAGACGTATTGTGTTCCGCTCTTATGAAACTGATCCTGCCAACTATAAGCTCTCATTTGCAGCCAATCATAAACTGGAATTCAGGATAGACGCTTCTTATCGCCGTCACAATTTATCGCTCACTGTATATCGTGAGAATCTGGATAACGGATTTCGTGCCCAATCTTATTTCAGAGCTTTGGAGTATAAGAGATATGACTATTCTGGTATAGACCACGAACACATTACTGTCCCTCCTGATTACACCAAGTTACCTTTTGTCCGTGACACTCTGCTCAAGTCTACCTCCATGTGGGGCAATGGCAGTCGTACGGAGAAAAGAGGGATTGAATTTCAATACAGTTCGCCCCGTCTGCCTATTGTGCTCACCCGTATCACCTTCAACGGGGCTTATTTCCATAATAATTACGAGAACTCACAGCCTATTTACAAGAAACCTTCTATCATCCTTGATGGGAATGAGTATCCTTATGTAGGGCTTTATCGTTTTGATGACGGCTATACCACCGATTACTTTGGTACCAATCTTATGTTGGATACCTATGTGCCACGTTTGGGCATGAACTTTATGCTGAGTATGCAAGGCACATGGTATGATGCCTTTACAAGCAAAAGGATAGCGGAAGCACCTATATCCTATATCGATAAGAAGGGGATAGAACATCCCTATAATAAAGCTGCGGAGCAAGACCCTGTGTTACAGTGGCTCATCGATAAGAGTAATGGCAATGAACGTTTTTCACGTAAAAGCCCGGTATCGGTATTTTTCAATTTTAAAGGCTCCAAAAGCTTTGGCAAACATCTTAAAGTCGCATTATTTGTCAATAGACTTTTTGATTATCTGAAAACTCTCAATGTAAACGGCTTTCGTAGCCGTAGGCAATCTGATCCCTACTTCGGGATGGAAATCAATGTGAATATCTAAATAATATAACAGGAATGAAAAAATCAATTTTACAGTTAATGATCTTATGTATGGGTATTTTATGGGGTACAAGTTCTTGTAGCCATGATAATGCACCCAACATACCGCAAAAAGGCATTGTGATTAACATCGAAAAAGATGGAGATCTCAAAAATGTAGAGTTGCAGAATGTTCAGGTCAAGCTTGTCAATGTCAACAATGAGGCTCAAAGCTACACCTTCACGCCTAAGGTGGAGAATAATGCTTTCAGGCTGGATGTTTCGGAAGGGATCTATAACATCACAGTGCAAGCCACTGCCCATCTTCCAGGAGCTGATAAAGCTGTATCAGTGTATAGCTATTTGAGAAATGTGGAAGTGCAGTCAGGCGAAAAGCAAGTGACAGCCAAATTTGAAATTAGTAAAGTATCGGATTTTGTTCTTTCCGAGCTTTTTGTTGTAGGAAGCAAGGCCCCTGATGGCAAAGACTACCGTCAGAGTAAATACTTTGTGATTTACAATAATTCTGATCGTGTATTATATGCTGATAGTTTGGTCTTGTGCGAAACGGAATTCATGTCATCGATGAGGCGCCAAGACTTATCCCCTACGATATTTGATAGTGATGTCCCTGTGGGTGTTGTCTATAAAATACCCGGCAGTGGTAAGGAGTATCCTATCAAGCCCGGCGAGCAAATTGTAATAGCCGATATTGCCAAGAATCACAGTGCTATACAATCCAATTATCCTGATCTCAGTAAAGCTGACTTTGAATGGTATGATGATAATAAGTTGGATGAAGACATCCCTACGGTAAAGAATTTGATCAAAATATATTCTTACTCTAAGTCAGTATGGACTCCTCACAACTTGGGTTCAAGGAGCTATGTCCTGGCCAAATTGAAAGTTTCTCAAGAAGATTTCTTGAAGAATTACAAATACAGCTATACTTATAATGTCAATTCGGCCGGAACCGTCAAACAGATGAAAGGAGACGGCTACAAAATACCTAATAATTGGGTAGTAGACGCTGTGAACCATTCTATCAAAAACAATTACTTCTGGGACATCATGTCCAAAACATTGGATAGAGGATACACCTATATCAATGAGACCGATAAGGATCGTAATAGAGACAAGGCCGTAATCAGAAAAATTGCGGAGACGAAAGGCGGGCGTAAAATCTATCAAGACACCAATAACAGCACCGAAGATTTCGAAATCAAAAAGCCTTCTATGGTTAAATAGCCCGGTACACGATAAGCATTTATGATAAAAAACATCAGGAGAGCTATAGTCGCTAGTTGTTTGTTGGGATGCTTATGCTCCCATATTGCATGGGCGCAAAAAGGGCGTTGCTGTGGTAAATGTGATAAGGCTATGCCTTACCGTATATTTTCTCTACAGACTCGTTCCTTGGAAAGCTCTTATACATTGCCTTCCGATAAGATTTACCTCAAACCTCTCTCTTATTATAAGGGAGAGGTGGAGATTTACGGGCTCAAAAGTCGTGATTACATTGATTCCTATGCTGTAGGCAAAAGTAGACATGACTTCAGCATCAACTTAGAGGCTCATCACAAGTTGTCAAATAAAAGTTACACATGGGGTAGGGCATCTTATTCCAATGAAATGAGGAAGTCGGTGATGTGGAATAATAGCTCGGACTATGACCTCATATATCCTTATATCATAGTTGACTCTGTAGGCGGGAATATGAAGACAGAAACATATAGCTTTCTCGGAGGCTATGCCACTCACATAGGTAAATTCACTTTAGGAGCTGAGGCAGATTACAGAGCTGCCGTGGCTTCGAGGCATACCGACCCTCGCCCGCTCAATATAATTTCCGATCTCAAAGCGCGCATTTCTTTGAGACGAAGCATAACATCCCGCTATGGCTTATCCGTGGGATTGGAAGGGGGCAAATACAAACAACATAGTAGCATAAAGCTTTTTGGTGACAAGTCTCGTATCAGAGTTCATCATTATACAGGTTTGGGCTTAGTACATTCGCGATACAAAGCTGATGATGCCAATGTGTATCTATCAGGCTATTCATGGGCTACTAAGGTGGCTTTTACCCCAGGGGATACAGACGGTTGGATGTCTTGTTTCTCATTTGGAAAGGAACATATTACCAAAAGTTTGGATGAGAATGGCAATCTCCAGCCGTTTGAGCTATTACGTACTACAGTGAAAGCATCCGTGGGGAGAAGCTTTCGACGTGGAGCTCTTCGGCATTATTATATGGTAGAGGGTATATATGCCAAGACCACGGGGAAGGAAAACTTGTATGGCTTGCCCTCAACAGACAAATACCCTTTGATCGGTTCGCAAGAGCCATACGTGCACAAGCAAAGTCTGTTGTCAGGCTTAGCAGCTTGCGAATACGTTACAAATCAAGGAATGTGGGAGGGTACTCTCAAAGTAGCATGGGAAGATCAGGACGAACAGTATTCAGCTCCATTTCGTCAGTTGGGAGGCGATTGGTTGCATGTTACGGTTCATCCTCGATATTCTCTTTTTGCCGGTAAGTGGACACACCGCATAGGTATCAAAGGAATGTACAGGCATACCCTCACATCCAATATTATCCTGCGGAACAAAGAGTATAGCATGTCTACCAATTCCATCCCGGAGCTTCGATACGACAGGTGGCAAGGAAGTGTTTTGGGGATTACTTTGGAGGGAACTTCCTTTGTACAACTCAAGGGCGGCAGGCTTTTCCTCTCACCTCATTATACATTCACTCGCTATGCTGCCGTGCATTCTCATACTCATGAAGGGGGCGTTACGCTGGGGTATGTATTTTAATATAACATCACAATCACTTAAATATGGACAAAGTTATACAGTGTCATAATATTACACATTATTATGGGACCAAATTGGTTTACGAGGATCTTTCTTTCGAGGTAGAGCGAGGCAAAGTACTTGGATTACTGGGAAAGAACGGTACAGGTAAGACTACCATAATCAACATCCTCAATGGTTTTCTCAAACCCCGCAGCGGAGAGTGTTATCTTTTGGGTGAAAACATCAAGACATTGAACCCTCATACCAAAGCAAGTATAGGGCTTTTGTTGGAGCAACATGTACAGTACTCGTTTTTTAATATTCAACAGATCGAGCGCTTTTACAGAGATTTCTATCCCCAGTGGAACGCAGAGGCTTACTATGATCTGATGAGCAAACTCAAGGTACAGCCCAATCAACCTATCAGTAAAATGTCGTGTGGGCAACGCTCCCAGGTTGCCTTGGGGTTACTTTTTGCTCAGGATCCTGAGCTTTTGATTCTGGATGACTTCTCTATGGGGCTTGACCCGGGCTATCGCAGGTTGTTTGTGGAATATTTGAGAGACTGGGCTCATGCCGGTAATAAGACTATTTTTCTGACCTCTCATATCATCCAAGATATGGAGTTCCTTATCGATGATTGTATGATTATGGACTATGGTAAACTCATGCTTCACAGACCTACCCGAGAGATTCTCGAGGGGTTTCACCGTTACAGAGTTTTGTTGCATCCTGAAGTCAAGATTTTAGAAAGTAAAGACTTCAAGTCTACTGAAAATAGAGGTGATGAGTGGTCCTTTTACTCATTCTTGTCCGAGCAAGAAGTGCTCGTAGAGCTCTCTCGTATGGGTATCACTCCCTTACAGCAAATGACAGTAGAGAGACTAAGCCTCGAAGATGCTTTTATTGGTCTTACAGGAAAATACTAACAGCAGAACGCAAAAAATCATGAATAAAAATATTTGTTATAAAGAATGGGCCAAAACCCGTCGTATCTTCTTTGTCTTACTCGTCTTCATGTTGGCAGCTTTCGTGTTTGAAAGCTCCAAGATGTACATAGCCGGAAGAGAAGTGGGCAATCTTTATCTCTGGCAATTGATGATTCTCAAAAACATGGTTCCTTTTATGACCCTGAAATTCTTCCCTATACTCGTTGGTATTCTTATAGCATGGGCGCAGTTTGGCCCAGAGTTGGGTAAGAAACGTCTCAAATTAACTTTGCATCTGCCCCTAAGCCACAACAAAGTTATTTCTGACATGCTATTGTTTGGCGGGATCTTGGTGCTTATTATCAATGTACTATCCTTCGGCTTATTTATACTGTGGTGCATAACTATTTATCCGTATGAGGTTATTATTGCCTGGGTTTATACTGCCTTGCCACTTATCATAAGCAGTTGTGTAGCTTATTTGTCCATGGTATGGGTGATGATTGAGCCCAAATGGAGCCAAAGGATCATTAATGTTCTGGTTGCATTGGGAGCTTTGTCTTTATTCTTCTTATCGCACGAGCCCACAGCTTATAATCCGTCGTTATGGATAATTGCGCTATTGATCCCTCTTTTCGGATCTTTTGTGTGGATTTCCCTGCGTCATTTTGTGGACGGTATTGAATAGATAAAAAACTAAAAGACAAACGAAAATGAAAAATAGTATCAAAATCATATATCTCCTCTTTGTGGCCTTATTGGCATCTTGGCTTATACCGAGTGCTGTACGCTTTATTACTTATTCCTATGATAGGTTTCCCATGATTCATTACAGCTCCATTGCCAAGCGGTTTATGATGACTGTAAATGAGGGAAAAGGTAAGACGCAATACAAGGATGTCAATGGTAATAAATACACCGAAAAAAGTTATTACGCTTTACAGCCTATGCTCTTTTACCGTCAACTTATTATGGATGGCAACCTCCCAGATAGTGTGGATGGTGTGTCTATTTCGCCGGAATTTATCGGTAAGCACACATTTACTTTCCGTTACAAGCCTGAGGAGAAGAATGCAGCAGGCATAGCACTCTATCCTATGTATGAATCGGAGTCAGGCAAGGTCAATCTTTCTGATCCTACCGATATGTTTCGCTTGCGTAATACTTTCGCTTTTATCGAGAGTGCCGATAATAAAATCAACAAACCTAAAAGTGCTCTTTTTGATCAGGCCCTGAAACAAAAAGGCTTTTCTTATCCTGCTCAGTGGGCAGTAGGTATTCCTTATGCCAAAAAGCCTTTTGATGATGGTTATTTCAGCTTGGATTCACAGGGCAAACTTTTTCAGATTAAACTAGCCCGAGGCAATGCAGTTGTGAATGATACGCGTGCCTCGCAGCGTATCAAAGTAAAGTATATGATGCCGATTTCCGTCAAAGATCATACATTGCTGGGTTTTGTAGTGAGTGAAGACAATGCTCTCTATGCCTTATTCAACAAAAACTTTGGCTTAAGAAAAGTGCTTGAGCATTTCGATGTGGATAAAGATAAACTCAGCATTTTTGCCAATCCGCTTTACTGGACACTATGGGTTGATAATCAAAACGGACGTACAGCCTATGCCCTTGATGCCAGAAGTTTTACCTTGGTCGATCATTATCAGCTCCATCCTAAAACTAAGGTTTGGGAGCAAATCCATAGCTGGATTTTTCCTTTCAGACTGACCTTCAAAAACCCTAATTCCGGCTTTATTGCTCCTCGACTTATTGATTTCAGTGCCAAGAGCCTTTTATTAAATCTGTTTTTGGTGATTGTTTTCCTCTGTGTCCATCGTCGTAGATGTGACTCAAGATACCTTACATTCACGTCCGTATTGATAGCAATATTCGGAGTCTTCGGCTTTATTGCCGCTTTGTGCAATACCGATAGGAATCTCAAGTCCATTGACTATATCTGATTCTCGTCTATTCAATTCTATATTCTGCTCCCTGCTTGAAAATACTCTTGTTAGAGGCATTTTCAGGCGGGGAGTTTTTTTTATGTTATTTGCAATTGCATTATAATGTGGGCGATGATATGCATATCAAGAATAATATTCATAAATTAGTTTTATGATTATCTTTGTTTATTATGTTTGATATAAATACAATCAGGGATCAATTCCCTATACTTAATACCCGGGTTTATAATAAACCCTTGATATATTTGGATAGTGCCGCTACTACCCAGAAGCCTTTACGTGTACTTGCCAAGATAGAAGAGTCGTATCGTACAGCCAATGCCAATGTACACCGCGGAGTGCATTATTTGAGTCAGGAAGCAACAGAAAGGCATGAAAATGCCCGCAAGGTTGTGGCTCGTTTTATCAATGCACCTGATCCTGCGGAATTACTTTTTACCCGAGGTACTACGGAGTCGATCAATCTGGTCGCATTCTCTTTTGGCGAGGTCTTTGTACATGATGGTGACGAAGTAGTTATAAGCACTATGGAGCATCACTCCAATATTGTACCTTGGCAGATGATGTGCGAGCGCAAGGGAGCTTCGCTCAAAGTAATAAAAATCAATGATCGGGGAGAGCTGGATTTGGAACACTTCAAATCCTTGCTCAATGAGAAAACCCGCATCGTGGCGGTAACCCATGTTAGTAACGTGTTGGGTACTATCAATCCCGTCAAGGAAATCATAGCCGAGGCTCATCGACACAATATCCCCGTACTCATCGACGGAGCTCAGGGTATAGCTCATGCTTCTGTCGATGTACAGGATCTGGATGCCGATTTTTATGCTTTCAGCGCACACAAAATCTATGGCCCCACAGGCATAGGAGCTTTGTATGGCAAAAGGTCTCTTTTAGACGCTATGCCGCCTTATCAAGGAGGTGGCGAGATGATTTCCAAAGTAACCTTTGAGCATACGACTTACAACGAACTTCCGTATAAGTTCGAAGCCGGTACTCCCGATTTTGTAGGCTCTACGGCTTTTGCCGAAGCTCTTCAATTTGTGAATGAGATCGGCTTGGATGTTATTATCAAGCATGAGCATGACTTGCTTACATACGCTACAGATCAGCTGTTGGAGATCCCTGAAGCTAAGGTTATAGGTACCGCACCCGGTAAGGCCGGTGTATTGTCATTTGCTATCGGAGACAAACATCCTTATGATATAGGTATGTTGCTCGATCGTATGGGGGTAGCTATCCGTACGGGGCATCACTGTGCCGAGCCTTTGATAGAGCATTTTGGCTACCATGCATTAGCGAGAGCTTCTTTGGGAGTTTATAATACCCCGGAAGAAGTAGATATATTCATCTCTTCGTTGAAGAGAGCCGTAAACATGCTTTAGAGCTTAGGGGGAAGGCAATATGCTTGAAAGCTTTTTTCTTGACGACGGACTTGTCGAGTGTGGTTGTGACGAGGCCGGCAGGGGTTGCTTGGCAGGCCCTGTATTTGCTGCCGCCGTTATTTTGCCACCCACTTTTTACCACCCATTACTCAATGACTCCAAGCTACTCACCGAACGCAAACGTTATTTGCTTCGCCCTGTGATCGAGCAGACCGCACTGGCATGGGCGGTGGGTATTTGCAGTCCTGAAGAAATAGATGAGATCAATATCTTGCATGCATCTTTCAAAGCTATGCACAAAGCTATTGACTCCTTGACCATCAAGCCTGATAGGCTGCTTATCGATGGTAACAGATTTGATCCGTACCCGAGTATAATGCATACATGCGTTATCAAGGGCGACGGTAAGTATGCTTCTATAGCAGCGGCTTCCATTCTGGCCAAAACCTATAGAGACGATTATATGAGAGGCAGGGCAGAGGATTATCCGGCCTATGATTGGTGCACAAACAAAGGGTACCCTACAAAGGCTCATCGTGCCGCAATAGAAATATTCGGATTAACTCCTTTGCACAGAAAAACATTCAAAATGTAGTGATTTAATAAATTTATCAAAGTAATTAGTTACTTTTGCATTATAAAGGTGGAGCTATGACTGATCGGGAACAATTAAACCTTTTGAGGCTCGAAAGTAATATTCGAAAGCTGATGGGTTTGGTTCGTGCGCAGCAGGATGAGATTGAGTCCTTGCGCAAGACAATTCTCTGTCAGGAAAACCAACTTAAGGAATTTGACGAATTGCTTAAAATAGCAGAAACAAAGAATAGGACATTACTGACAGCCAAAGCTCTTTCAGCTGAGGATAAAGAGGTGAAAGATGCCAAAGCTCGTTTGGCAAAATTAATCAGAGATGTTGACAAGTGCATAGCACTTTTAGAAACCGAATAATGTTGAAGCCCGAAAGCGAAAATAATATTCAGCGTATCAACTTGGTGATAGATTCCAATCACTTGACCATGTTGATTCCCAGAGACGAAGAGCCTTTGTTCAGAAGAGCAGGCTCGTTTATCTCGGGTAGGCTCGAAGGCTATCGCCATAAATATCCCAATGAGTCGACTATCCCTGCAAACGGATATCTGATGATGACAGCCGTGGATGCTGCTTATCATTATCACAGACTCAAGGCCGAAAAGAATCAGGAAGCTCTGCACCGTAAGGTGGAGGAACTCAATGAATCTATTGAGGATTTTCTGCTTCGTTATCATCGTTAATCTGTGACCTGTTCTTAGATTTCTATCCCGTTACTTCCTTGTGTTTTTCATGGCCACAAAGCTCTCGTCAATGAAAGTTTCGCCTTAAACGTTACAGTAAAAACAGGATATTATAACAAGAATAATTAGCTAAAGAATTATTAGAATATGGGAATAGGATCAATATTGCTTATTGCCTTTGCTTTTGTTTTGGGAGCGGCTGCCATGTGGTTTTTGAATGAGCGTATCCTCAAGCAGAAAAGAGAGACAATACTAGAAGACGCAAAAAGAGAATCGGAAGTCCTGAAGCAAAAAAAGCTTTTGGAAGTAAAAGAAAAGTTCCTCCAGCTCAAGGGTGAGCTCGAACAACAAGTTTCTCAGCGTAGCAACAAACTCAAACAAGTAGAATCAAAGCTCAAAAACCGTGAGCATTCTTTGAACCAAAGACAGGACGAACTCTCCAAAAGAAATGCAGAGATAGACGCCATCAAAGAAAACCTTACAGCCCAGTTGGGTATCATCGATAAGAAAAAAGTAGAGCTTGAAGACCTCAGAGTCAAAGAGCTTGAGCATCTCGAATCTCTCAGCGGACTATCTGCCGAGGAAGCCAAAGATCGGTTGGTAGACAGCTTGAAGAGCGAGGCCAAAGACCAAGCAGAGGCTTATGTGTCTGAGATACTCGAGGAGGCTAAGATGACAGCCAACAAAGAGGCTAAGCGCATCGTGATACAATCTATACAGCGTGTAGCTACAGAGACCGCCATAGAAAACTCAGTGACTGTATTCCATATCGAAAGCGATGAGATCAAAGGACGTATCATCGGTCGCGAAGGTCGTAACATACGTGCTCTCGAAGCTGCTACCGGTATAGAGATCATCGTAGATGATACCCCCGAAGCTATAGTGCTCAGCGGGTTCGATCCCGTGCGTCGCGAAGTGGCACGTTTGGCTCTGCATCAGTTGGTGCAGGATGGACGTATACACCCCGCCCGTATTGAGGAAGTAGTAGCAAAGGTGAAAAAACAAGTAGAAGAAGAGGTGATAGAAACCGGTAAGCGCACGGTGATAGACTTAGGTATTCACGGCATGCACCCGGAACTCATCAGGATGATAGGTAAGATGAAGTATCGTTCTTCTTACGGCCAAAACTTACTACAGCACTCTCGTGAAACAGCCAATCTGTGCGCCATCATGGCGTCTGAGTTAGGACTCAATCCCAAGAAAGCCAAGAGGGCAGGTCTGCTACACGATATCGGTAAGGTGCCCGATGACGAACCCGAATTGCCACACGCACTTTTGGGAATGAAGCTTTGTGAGAAGTTCAAGGAGAAACCTGATATATGCAATGCTGTAGGAGCTCACCATGATGAGATAGAGATGACTTCTCTCATTGCTCCCATAGTACAGGTGTGCGACGCTATCAGCGGAGCTCGTCCCGGAGCTCGCCGTGAGATCGTAGAGGCTTACATCAAGCGCCTCAACGATTTGGAACAGCTTGCACTCTCATATCCCGGAGTAGTCAAGACGTATGCTATACAGGCTGGTCGTGAGCTGCGTGTAATAGTGGGTGCCGATAACACAGACGATGCCTCTATCGCTACCTTGTCAGGTGAACTGGCAAAACGTATTCAGGACGAAATGACTTATCCCGGACAAGTAAAAATAACAGTGATACGTGAAACTCGATCAATAAGTTATGCCAAATAAAATACTTAACTAATAACTATACTTTCAATTAACTCATGAAAAAGCTTATCTCTATTTTCACGCTTTTTCTCTTGGTTGCAGGCACTGTATTTGCTCAGTCTTCCAAGGACAAAGTGTATTATCTCAAGAATGGCTCTATTATAAAAGGACACGTGATTGATACCCGCAAAGACGGTAGTCTGGTAATAGAGACTTCTGATGGTAATGTGGTTTTATTCAAGAAATCTGATATCAGCAGGGAAGAAGAGGACTGGGACAAAAACGTTCTGCTTTTTGATTCTTCCGAGACTTTAGGTTACAGAGGTTTTGTCGAAATAGGGTTGGTACCTGCGGTTCCTTCTTTCTCTATCTACACCTCACACGGATATCAGATCAATAAAAACTTTTTTGCAGGGCTTGGAGCCGGTTTTGACTTTATCAGTGAAAATCATAACAACAGTTTTACAGGCTTTTCAATCTTCGGTAATCTGCGTGGTGAAATGACTGACCGTCAGCTTGCTCCGTATGCCGATATCAAAGCGGGATTCGGGTTGAGCAAGCTCAATGGCTTTCTCGGCGAGTTCACTGTAGGTGGGCGCTATGCGATAGAGACGGAGAGCATACCCTTGGCTCTGTATGTAGGTCTTGGATACTCCATCAAGGGGGGCGATACTACAGAACTGTATGAGGATAAAACAACTGTCAGAAAATATAGAAAAAGCTACAATGGTCTTATTCTCAAGGCCGGTATTGAGTTTTAGGTTTCTATAGTCATAACCCTTTCATATTCCTGAAATCCGCTTATGAGCGGGTTTCAGGTTTTTTATTATATGATGAGTCCGGGGGTAAATATATTCTTGTTTAAAGGGCTTTTCTTGCCTCTAATCCCTTTTAAGACTGTTGCAAAAGTCAACAGTCTCGTGGATTATGGAGGCAAAGCCGACAAGAGACACTTTGACCGGGCAGAGAGGGTAAAGTGCAAGGCGCTAAGAGTGAGTGCACAGGGAGTTTACTTCAGGTAAATGACCAAGCGCGAATCTCGCAAGCAACGAAGCAATTTGCCTGCTATGCAACGGTCTCTTTTGCTTCGGCGGGGAATTTATCCCTTTTGCATCTGATTTTTTGTGAAAAACGGGTGCTCGTCGCTTTCAATATGTTACCATTACATGGCTATAACGGCATAGAGTATAAGAGAAGCAACGTGTTACAGCTGTGATAAGGTAATGAGTGTGACATTGTGATACTTAATTTTCTAAAGATATAGATTTTTCCTGTCTCGATAAGTTATTACAATAAGGTATTGTGAGCTGATATACTGGTGTTTTCTTTCTGAAACGTATAATAACGGTGTTGCTTTCGTGTTTTAGTTAAAACGTTTTCGTGTTTTAGCTGTAATGTTTTGGTGTCTTAACTAAAACGCTGTCGTGTCTTAACTAAAACACGGAAACATTTTAACTAAAATACGGACACAAAGCAGCTATAATATTTGCATAAAACCAAAGGAGAGCTCTAGGTTATCAACCTTGAGCCCTCCTTTTTTATTTTATGTAAAAAGATGGATTATTTGATGTGGATAATAAAATCAATTGATTGATCTTTCTGCAATACGGTATCTCCAAGGTACTTATAAGTATACAGATGTAAATTTCGGTGTAGCAATTGGCTTGTTTTGATGTAAGTAAGGATGAGTAAGATATTGCTCAGCACATTTAATGTGTATATATCTCTCGGTCAATACAAGCTTATTACTCTCCCAAATATCGTAGTGCATTTTTTGTATCATCACCATGCTATGATATTTATTTATCACGGGTGGTATAGCTCCGTAGCTGTAGCATCCTGCTATCTCGGCTCTGTATAAACAGTGATTATAGAGATATGACGGCAAAGCACTCATGAGTGAAGACGGCGCCCCCATCACAGCAATAAGCCTGATGGCGATTAAAAGGCAATGTATTATTGTAATTGTAAGTATAGCCATGACAATATAAAACCGAAAGTAAATAGACGTAATAAATATATTTGAGGGGTGCTTGTCAGCAAAGATACAACAATGACACCCCCCTTGTCAAGCTAATCTATACACATATCTCAACGATTTAACATACTTTTATTCAATTTCTTGCATTGTATCCTCGTTGTTTTTTTCGTATCTTTATATATGTAACTTAACATTTTCAGGCGTCATAAAAGATGCACGTATCGCTAAGCGATTATATTTCGTCTTGGCAGCAATGACACGTCGTGTGGACGGGGTCATGAACAGTTGTTTTAAGAATCATGCAGAAAGGCAGGGGGCTTATCGACTCCTAAATAATAAAAGATGGAAAATGGATCAGTTTTTGGACTGCGTTACCGCAAATAGCGCACAATGTTGCAAAGATCTTAAGCATGTGCTTTGCATTCAGGATACTACAGAGTTTACTTTTGATAATATCAGTGGCCGATTAAACCCTAATGACGAAGATTATGGGTATGGAACCAACAAGAGTTCGGAGTACAGCATCTTTGCTCATCCTTGCTTGCTCTTTGACCCTGAGACGGAAACCCCTATGGGTTATAGTTCGATTGAGTTGTATAACAGAGATCGCAAAGACGCACGCCAGAAGAAACAGCTGCGTAAAAAAATTGGATTTAATGAGAAAGAATCGTCTCGTTGGGCTGCATCGGCTAAAATGGCAAACGCGAATTTGCCAGAAAATTTACGTAAAACCATGGTGGGTGATCGTGAGAATGATATCTACACCGTCATGAGTAAGACGTTGGAAGAAGGATGTGATTTTCTGATTCGCTCCATTCACAATCGGCTTCTCGAGGGAGATTCAAAATCTAAAAAAGAACGTATCATCGAATGGTTGGATAAACAACCGGTTAGTTTCAGTTGCACATCCCAGATCACTAGGCAAAATAGGCGTAAACCTCGCAAGGCGTTGTTCGACGTCAAATATGCACCAGTCACTTTCGGCAACACAGGTAATGGTAAAGACGATGTTTCAAAGAGTATTAGCTGCCACTACGTTCATGTCAGAGAAGATGCCGGTAGCGTTCCCGAGGGTGAAAAGCCTATCGAATGGCGTTTGCTCACCTCGCACGAAGTAAAGAGTAAGGAAGATGCACTCCGGATTATACAGTGGTACAAGTATCGATGGCATATCGAAGAAGTCTTTAGATTAATGAAAACCAAAGGCTTGGGTATTACCTCTGCCCAATTAGAAAACGGTATGGCGATGAAAAAGCTTATGGCAATGGGGTTCTATGTTGTGCTAAAGTGTATGACTCTAAAGAAAAAATATGACACTGCCAATGAGAGCGTTTCATGTAATCGACTCTTTACAGAGGAAGAGTGCGAGATGCTGCATCTAGAGATGGAAATGCTACATAAAGAGTCTCCTCGATCAAAAGATGGGAATAATCCTTTTCGGGAAGATTCGTTAGCTTGGGCTTCGTGGATAATAGCCCGACTGGGATCATGGAAAGCTTATGTAAAATCTGGCGGACCTCCAGGATATAATACCATATGCAAAGGTCTAAAGGTTTTCCATGAGCACCTCACTGTACTATCTTTCATGAAACAAAAAAATTAAAAGATGTGTATAAAGATTAGCTTGTCAAGAGGTGAGATCGTTTTTTGTGTAGAAAAATATTATAATGCATTTACATACTATTATACTTATTTTAAGTACTTTTGCGTAGTATGGAAACAGAGCAAATTTCGATTATAGATTACGATTATAATCTTCCTGATGACAGAATAGCCAAATATCCACTCACCGAGCGAGATTCATCTAAATTACTCGTCTACCGTAAAGGTGATATTTCTTATACATCATTCAGTGATTTGCCTGATGTATTGCCCATTGATACTTTATTGGTGCGCAATAATACACGGGTTATACGTGCACGACTTTTGTTTCGGAAGGATACCGGTGCGCAGGTCGAGGTTTTTTGTCTTGACCCTATCAACCCTCATACTTACGAATTGTCTTTGCAGTCACATATCGGATGTTCTTGGCATTGTATGTTAGGTAATGCCAAGAGGTGGAAGGAGGCTCCGCTGCACAAAACCATTGAGCATCCTGATGGCAACATCACCCTCACTGCACATAGGTTGGATACCGATACTGTGCATTTTACATGGGATCGTGAGCAGTATACCTTTGGAGACATCTTGGAGTTTATGGGCATCTTGCCTATACCGCCCTATCTCAATAGAGATACGGAGCAAACGGACCTCATCACTTATCAAACGGTATATGCCCGTGAGCAAGGTAGTGTGGCAGCTCCCACCGCAGGACTTCATTTTACTGAAAAGGTCAATGATGCTTTACAGCGTAGGGGGGTGGGTATACTGGATGTAACGCTACATGTGGGTGCAGGCACATTCAAACCCGTAAAAAGTGATACGATAGGAGAACACATGATGCACAAGGAGCTTGTTATTGTGGATTGTGATACCTTGCAAAAGATGCTTCAGGGCAAGGACAGGAGGGTTGTTGCCGTAGGTACTACCTCTGTGCGTACACTGGAGAGTCTGTATTGGTTGGGTGTGAAATTGATGGCTCAGCCCTCTCTTACGGCAGAGGAGTTGTGCGTAACACAGTGGGAGCCTTATCGAACAACGCAAGACCTTGTCTTGCCGGTCAAAGAGGATGCTTTGAAGGCGCTAGTGAGTTGGCTTGATCGCAACGATACATCCCAACTTGTATTTCCCACAGGTATCTTGATTGCTCCGGGCTATAGTTTTCGCATCGTGCAGGGGATGATTACCAATTTTCATCAGCCTCGCAGCACATTGCTTTTGCTCATTTCTGCTTTTATTGGTGAGGACTGGCGCAGAGTATATGACTATGCGATGCAAAACGGATTCAGATTCTTGAGCTATGGCGATAGTTCGCTACTTTTGCCCTGAGGCACCGGGGCAGGTTTGGAAAATCAGGTGCTTTGTCCCAAATAGAAAAGACGCTATTTCATAATTGTTAGATTAGCTGTTGAACATATCTTTAGTTATTCAAATTATATTATCGGAAATGCGTTGATAAGAGGGAGAATGAATGTTCATTTTCTGTTGAATAAAAGAGCTTTTTGATGAATAGAATATTAAAAAAGGAGTTGATACGGATTGTCAGGGTTTTTTCCGTATTGTCAATATCATCCATCTGTTGTAGCATGCAGTTGGCTGCCAATACTCAAAAGAAGGATAGTACCTTGGTACTCTCACTCGATGATGCCGTGAGAGTAGCTCTCAGTGAGAATCCCAAAATAAAAGTAGCGGATCTGGAGATTGTAAAAAAGAATTACGATCATAAAAAGACGTGGAGCAAATTTCTGCCTCAAATCGATTGGAATACCAATTATTCTTACACCATTAAGAAGCAGAAAATGTATTTCGACGGTATGCCGGGAATGCCTACCAAAGGAGAGCCGGTGGCTTTCGAGGTGGGACAAACTCATAATATACAGACGGGGGTGCAGGCGGGTATTCCTATCATTGCACCGCAGTTATGGAGCACGTTGGCTGTGACGGAAAAAGACATTGAGCTTTCCAAAGAGAAATCGAGAGGTAGCAAGATAGATCTTGTGGCTGAAGTGAAGAAGGCATATTACAGCATACTCCTGGCCAAAGACTCCTATGAGGTATTTAAGCGTAGCCATGATAATGCCACTCTCAATTATAACCAAATCAAAGAAAAGTTTGACAGAGGATTGGTGGCGGAGTTCGATCTGTTGCGTAGCGATGTGCAACGGAGAAATATTGAGCCCAATATGGTGCAGGCCGAGCAGTCTGTTGACTTGGCGAAGGCTCGTCTCAAAGTTCTGCTTGATCTGGATCAGAATTACAACATCATAATCAAGGACTCTCTGACACATTACAAAGACGACCTGATCTCAAAAAGTCTGGCACCTGTGGATACTATACTTACCAATAACTCTGCTCTACGCCAGTTGAGTATACAGCAAGGACAACTCAAGGACAACCTCAAGATAAGTAAACTGGCTTATCTCCCCACTTTGTCATTGGGTTTTTTGTACAACTATAATTACATGAGTAATAAGTTCAATTTGGACGATAGCAAACGCTGGACACCTTATTCAATGCTCAACCTCACCCTGAAAATTCCATTGTTTAGCGGAGGTGATAGGTATTACAGTGTCAAAGCTAATAAGATATCACTACAACAAATGGAGATGTCGCGCCATGATGCTGAGCAACAGACACGGCTGGGTATCCTCAATGGACGCACGCAGCTCAAGAATGCCGTGCAGCGATATATTGCTGCCGAACAAGCGGTACGTATGGCCAAAAAAGGATATCAGATTGCCCAAGTGAGGTATAAAACGGGAGAAAGCACTCTGGTAGAACTCAATGATGCGGATCTGGCTCTGTTGCAAGCGGAGCTGAACTATAATCAAGCGATATATGATTTTATGGTGGCACGTGCGGAAATGGATAAACTTTCCGGAGTGGAACCCATCTATACATACAAGAATAATTCTCAAATAAACAACAGTCTCAGATGAATAAGAGATTTATATTTTCGGGTATCATAGCTCTGATGGTTGTGACACCGATGTTCAATTCTTGTGGCAATAAAGCGGATAACAAGAAAGCACAAGACTCCACAGAATCAGCAGCAAAGTTGGTAGATACGGCATCGGTGATTACCGGTTCCATTAATATAGAAGAAGAGTTTACCGCTGCCATAATTTCCAAAGTGAAGAACAATATCTCAGCTCAGATGGGAGGGCGTGTAGAAAAGATCTATGTGAAAGTAGGTGATCGGGTCAGTCAGGGGCAAGCTTTGGCTCGGATGGAAGGCTCTCAGCTCTCACAGATCAGAGTGCAACTGGATAAGGCGAAGACTGATTTTGCCAGAATGGATGAGCTGTACAAGATAGGAGGCATATCCAAGTCTCAGTGGGAATCAGCCAAGACAGCCATGGAGATAGCTCGCTCGCAGTATGGTAATCTCGCTCAGAACACTTCTCTTCGCAGCCCTATATCAGGTCTTGTCACAGCCAAGAACTATGATGATGGTGATGTGACCTCACCACAGCTTCCTATACTTACCGTGGAGCAGATATCTCCGGTGAAGTTGGTGATCAATGTATCAGAAGACTATTATAAATCACTCAAACTCAAAATGCCGGTAAATATAACAGTGGATGCACTGGGCGATAAACCTTTCGAGGGATATGTATCGCTTATTCATCCTACGATAGACCCTATGTCTCACACTTTCACTGTGGAGATAGAAATTGCCAATAAAGACCAGCAGATAAGACCGGGAATGTATGCCCGTGTGAATATGAGTTTTGGAAACAAGGAGTCTGTGCTGGTACCTTACCAGTCTGTAATGAAGCAGCCGGGCAGCGGAGATAGATATGTATATCTCTATGATGAAGGCAAAGCTCACTACTGTAAAGTGGAGGCCGGTAAGGTGCAGGGTAAATACTTCGAGGTGATCTCGGGTTTGAAGCCCGGCCAAGTGGTCATCACTGCGGGCTTGAATAATCTTACGGACGGTGGAACCGTAAAAATAAAGAAGGGATAATGCAATTATGAGTATTTATGAAATTGCCGTCAAGAAACCGGTAACCACAAGTCTCATCTTCATAGGGATATTTGTTTTAGGCTTATTTTCGCTTACACGGCTATCAACCTCTTTGATGCCGGATATCGAGACTAATAATATCATGGTGCTGACTTCGTATAACGGAGCTAGTGCAGAGGATATCGAAACGAATATAACGAAGCCACTGGAGAATGTGCTCAACGGTATCAGTAACCTGAAGCATATTACGTCAAAAAGCCAGGATAACATCTCTGTAATAACCTTGCAGTTTGAGGCGGGAACGGATATTGCCGAGGCTACCAACGATGTGCGCGATAAGCTGGACTTCATATCGAACCTGCTCCCGGATGAAGTAGGGCGTCCTATGATCTTTAAGTTCGGTTCCAATGATATTCCTGTTACGGTACTATCGGCGGAAGCCAAACAGAGTACAGGATCTCTCAAAAAAATACTGGAGAATCAACTTACCAATCGCTTGGCTCGCATCGATGGTGTGGGTACGGTATTGGTGGTAGGAACCGTAAACAGGGAGATTCAGATCTATTGTGACCCATACAAGTTACAGGCTTACAATATCCCTATAGCTCAAATAGCTCAGATCGTAGGCGCTGAAAACCGTAACATCTCTACGGGGCTTATTGATGTGGGTTCGCAGACCAACTCTCTCAGAGTACAAGGTGAGTTGAGAGACCCCAAAGAGCTCGAAAGCCTTGTGATAGCCAATTATCAAGGCCATAATGTGTACTTGAGGGATGTAGCTCGTGTTGTAGATACAGAGGCTGAACGCCAGCAGGAGATCTATGCCAATAATAACCGTGGTGCTATCATTGTAGTACGTAAGCAAGCTGATGCCAATGCGGTGAAGATATCACAAGCTATAGCCAAAGCTCTCCCTGAGATCAGAAGCGGCCTGCCCTCTGATGTCAAGGTGAAATATGTAGTGGATACTTCTACTTTTATCGTAAAGACGATAGATAGCCTCAAGAGCACTATCTTCATTACTTTCCTTGTAGTTATGTTAGTGGTGTTGTTCTTCTTAGGGCGTTGGCGAGCGACTATTATCATTGTTATCACTATCCCTATATCATTGATAGGAGCGTTTATATACCTGATGGCTACAGGCAATACTCTCAATATTATATCGCTTAGCTCCCTATCCATAGCTATAGGTATGGTGGTGGATGATGCTATTGTGGTGCTTGAGAATATCACCAAGCATATAGAGCGGGGTAGTTATCCCAAGCAAGCTGCAGTGCATGCTACCAATGAGGTGGGTATTTCGGTAATAGCTTCTACTTTGACTATGTTGGCGGTATTCCTTCCGCTCACGATGGTGCAGGGCTTTACGGGAATATTGTTCCGTCAGTTGGGATGGATTGTGAGTATCGTGATGATAGTATCTACCATAGCAGCTTTGTCGTTGACTCCGATGCTGTGTTCGCTTTTACTCAAACGTAATCCCAAGCAGTCTCGCTTGCAAAAGAAGATATTCACACCGATTGATAAGTTCCTCGACAAAGTGGATACTTATTACGGGCGTTTCTTGCATTGGGGGGTGCATCACCGCACATTGGTTATTTTGGGAACATTGGGATTATTTATTTTGACTCTCATGATGTCTCCATTGCTTAAGACGGAATTTATGCCGGAAGCAGACAACTCTTATCTTACAGCGACGGTGGAGCTCCCTGTGGGAACTAATATGCCTATTGCCAAAGAGGTGGGACAGCGTATCTATGACCGATGGATCAAAGAGGTCAAAGAGATTGATGTATGTACCATGACGGCAGGGCAGGCTGATGAGGACAACAGTATGTCTGCAATCAATGAAAACGGAAATAACATCCTCTCTTTCTACATAAATCTTTTGCCACGGTCCGAGCGTGAGCGTGGTATTGGTGAGATCTCTGCTCAGTTGCGTAAGATAGTGGATGATTTCCCCGAAGTATCAAGCTATACCATAGGCTCAGGCCAAGGAGGAGGAGCCACAGGTCAAGCTAATGTGAAGATAGATATCTTTGGACATGACTTTTTGGAGACGGACAAAGTGGCCAAGAAACTTTTGGATGACTTGCATAAGTCTAAAGCATGTGCCGAAGCCAATATCAGCCGTAAGGACTACAAACCGGAATATCGTATTGAGTTCGATAGGCAGAAGCTGGCCGATAATGGGCTTAATATCAGTAGTGCTGCTTCATTTGTGAAAGCGGGTTTGACGGGGAATATCGCTTCTTATTACAGGGAAGACGGTGAGGAGTATAAGATCAGGGTACATCTTGATCCTAAATTCCGTGAGTCTATGACGGACATATCCAACATCATGATATATACCCCACAGGGAAAAGGTATACGTCTCGGAGACTTGGCCAATATTGTAGAGCGTGATACTCCCCCGACCATCGATCGTAAGGACAGATCTCGTGTCGTGACAGTAACGGCCTCAGTGGCCAAAGGCGCAGCGCTGAGTGACTTGGTCAAGGATACCAATAAATCCATGAAGTCGATGCAAATCCCTTCAGGCATTACCTATACTATAGGGGGAACATATGAAGACCAGCAGAAATCTTTTGCCGATCTCGGTACGCTCATGCTACTTATCATACTGCTTGTGTTTATTGTGATGGCGGCACAGTTTGAGAGTCTTGTTGATCCTTTTGTGATTATGTTTGCTATTCCATTTGCTATAAGTGGTGTTATTATAGGTTTACTGTTGAGCGGAAAACCTTTTGGGGCCATGGCTCTGATAGGGCTTATCATGCTTATGGGTATAGTGGTGAAAAACGGTATCGTGCTTATCGACTATACAAGGCTCTGCCGTGAGCGAGGCATGGGTATCCTACAAGCTGTGACCACAGCCGGAAAATCGCGCTTAAGACCTGTATTGATGACTACCCTCACTACTATATTGGGTATGGTGCCGCTGGCAATAGGTATTGGCGAAGGCTCAGAGCTATGGCAACCCATGGGGATCACTGTGGCATGGGGATTGGCATTTTCGACACTTATTACACTGATCATTGTGCCCACAGTATATGCTTCCATATCCGGCATAGGAGTGAAAAGAGAACGTAAACGACTGGAGAAAAAACTCAAAGTAAAGCATCATAAAGCATGAAACAGCAGAAATGTATATTCATAACATATAATCAGGCATATCACCCATTGATATTGCGGATTCTTCACAAGAACACCCTGAAAGGTTATACTACTTGGACGGAGGTTGCCGGTCAAGGCTCTGCGGATGGTGAGCCGCATTTGGGTTCACACGCTTGGCCTACCATGAACTCTGCTATGATGGTGATATGTGACGAAGATAGGGTGGATGCGATATTGAGTGACCTGCATCAGCTCGATACCGCTACCCCGGAACAGGGACTTAGGGCTTTTGTAATGCCGGTGGAGAAGTCTATATGAGATTTTTCTGAAAGCTTCTCTTTTTATTACATAAATGATTTCTCCCGCATGTGCTTACAAAGCCACGCGGGAGTTTTTTATATAAATGTGTGTGTGGTTTTATGGTGAGGAGGGGATGATACAAGATGTTTGGACGTAGGGGCGTTATGAGGTATTGTGTTAAAGTGATATCGAATCTTGTTTGGTATTGTGGGATTATAACCTAATCTGATTTTGCCTATCTTTGCACTTATGAAACATCCTCATATACATCGCCAACTTATCTTGCTGTGCAGTGTGCTGTGCATAGTGTTTTCTTCATGCGGATATCCCCGCAAGCAACCGGTTGTAATCACTTCTCCCGACAATAGGCTTGCGGTAGAGTTTGTGTTGAATGATCACGGTGAGATGTTTTATAGCTTTAAAGTAGATGATTCTTTATTGATCGATAAGTCTCGTCTGGGATTTGTAGCATCCAGTGGGCAAAGGCTAAGCGATGGTTTTACACCTCTACTAGTGAGTACTGCCGGTGTAGATAGCTCTTACACCATGCCTTGGGGTGAAAATAAAGAAGTTCGTAACCGCTACAATGAGATGCGCATACCTCTTAAGAATGATGATGGAGGCTTAATGGAAGTTATTTTCAGAGTATTTGATGATGGTATGGCTTTTCGCTATGCTTATGAGACTAAGAATAAGGCTGATTCCGTAATGATCAAAGATGAATTGACTTCCTTTCGCTTTACTCACGATGCGCTTACATGGTCTATTCCCGCTAATGGGGATACATATGAATTGCTATACCGTAAATTAGCTCTTTCCAAACTTAAGGATGCCAATACGCCTATTACATTTAAATTCTCAGACTCGCTATACGTTTCGCTACATGAAGCGGCTCTCACGGATTTTCCTGAGATGACACTCAAAAAAGACCCTTCTAATGCTCTCGGACTGAAAGCGGAGCTTATCCCTCTGCCCGATGGTACTAAGGCCCGTATGGGGGCTTCGTTTGTGACACCTTGGCGCAGTATTATCATTGGCAGAAGAGCGATAGACTTGCCTGCCAGCAATGTATGGCTCAATCTCAATGAACCATCCAAAATAAAAGATACATCCTGGATAAAGCCCATGAAATACGTTGGTATTTGGTGGGGAATGCATTTGGGCTTAGAAACATGGACAATGGATGACAGGCATGGTGCTACCACTGAAAACGCCGTGAAGTATATTGATTTTGCTGCCGACAATGATATTCAGGCTGTACTTTTTGAAGGTTGGAACGAGGGCTGGGAAAACTGGGGCGGTAGCCAACACTTTTGTTATACTTGTCCATATGCCGATTTTAACATGGATAGCATAGTCAATTATGCGCAATCCAAAAATATTCAACTGATCGGTCACCATGAGACAGGTGGTAATATCCCCTATTACGAAAGTGTGCTCGATAGTGCTTTTGCTTGGTATGCTGCCCGTGGCGTAAATGTTGTAAAGACAGGTTATGCGGGTGCTTTTCCTGGTAAATATCTACATCATTCGCAGTATGGGGTACGCCACTATCGCAAGGTGGTGGAGACTGCCGCTAAATATAAAATAATGATAGATGCTCACGAACCCATTAAAGATACTGGTATAAGAAAAACTTATCCTAATATGATGACTCGTGAGGGTGCACGCGGAATGGAATGGAATGCTTGGAGCGAAGGTAACCCTCCCGAGCATCAGGCAATCTTGGCGTTTACACGCCTTTTATCAGGACCAATGGATTATACCCCCGGGATTTTTGATATAAAGCTAGAGAAGAGTAAGCAATCTCCCAAGCGTAAGAAATGGAATGGACTCGATAAAGGCAATAGCCGGGTAAACAGCACTCTTGCTAAGCAAATAGCTAACTGGGTAGTATTGTACTCTCCGCTACAGATGGCTGCAGATCAGATCGAGAACTATCAGGATCATCCTGCTTTTCGTTTTTTTAAGGACTATGATACCGACATCGATAGTTCATATCCCTTAGCCGGCGAGCCGGGAGAATTCTATGTGGTGGCAAGACGAGCAAAAGATAGATTTTTCTTGGGTGCTATAACCAATGAAAAAGCTAAGGAAGTAAATATCCCTCTCAACTTCTTGGAAAAAGGAGTGCAATATACAGCAACACGCTATATGGATACCGAGAAGTCACATTGGAGAACAAACCCTCTAGCCTATGAAATAGTAGAAGAGACTGTGGATGCCAATTCTAAGATAAACATTATGATGGCTCCCGGTGGGGGGCAAGCTATCACTTTTATTCCTATTAATCAGTAATACAATATTGTAATATATTATGAGCAGTATCAGAGAAGGAGAAAATGAACTAACTCATTTGGGCAACTCTACAACTTACAGTCAGGACTACGCCCCGGAAGTATTGGAAGCATTTACAAACAAACATCAAGATAATGATTATTGGGTCAAATTCAATTGTCCTGAATTTACCAGTCTTTGCCCAATAACAGGACAGCCTGATTTTGCCACAATATACATTAATTATATCCCGGATATAAAAATGGTGGAAAGCAAAAGCTTAAAGCTTTATCTATTCAGCTTTCGTAGCCATGGAGCTTTCCATGAGGATTGTGTAAACATCATCATGAAAGATCTGATAAAGCTTATGGATCCTAAATACATTGAGATACAGGGAGACTTTACGGCTCGCGGAGGCATCAGTATTTTGCCTTATTGCAACTATGGTCGTCCCGGGACGAAATATGAGCGCTTGGCTGAGACACGCCTTGCTAATCTGGATATGAGATGAAAAAGGCTCTGGCTATTATCAATCCTATTTCAGGGATTAGCTCCAAAGGAAGTATTCCGGAACTTTTGGCCGATGCTTTCAGAGACACAGATATCCAATTATTTCTTACCTATACCAAAGAAGGCGGACATGCTTATGACCTTGCCCGTACAGCGGTAGACCATGGGTATTATATGGTCATTGCTGTGGGGGGGGATGGTACAGTAAACGAAGTAGCCAAAGCTTTGCTATACTCCAGCGCTATCTTGGGCATTGTACCCAAGGGATCGGGTAATGGATTGGCAAGAGCGCTGAACTTGTCAATGAACGAGGGTAGGGCTATAGAGCAACTGGTAAAAGGCCGTGTACGGACTATAGATTGTTGTAAGGCCAATGAGCATCCTTTTTTCTGTACTTGTGGTATGGGGTTTGATGCCGAAGTAAGTGCCAAGTTTGCCGAGTCTCCTTTCCGTGGTCCCATAGCTTACGTCAAGACAGCTATTGAAAAGTTTATATCTTATACTCCCGGTTATTATGATGTGGAGTTTAATGACCAAAAGTTGAAGAAGGAGGCTTTCTTGATTGCTGCTGCCAACGCTAATCAATATGGCAACAATGCTTATATTGCACCCAATGCCAGCATGGAAGACGGAGTGATGGATCTGGTGATTATGAAACCGTTTCATGATATAAGAGCGGCACAGATGGCTTTACAACTTTTTACAAAGCAGTTGGATAAGAGTTCCAATACAGAGATTTACCAAACAAAGAAAGTAACCATTTGCAGGGAAAAGGACGGTGTGGTGCATCTTGATGGCGATGCTGTAAACATGGGTAAGAAGATTATTATAGAAGTGCTACCGCGATCCATCAAAGTAGTGGCTCCTGCTTGAACATAAAATCACATTCATACGCTATTGCTCCATTATGATATAATGTGAAGAGCTGGGAGTTTGAAAGCATTTACAATAATCTTTTATTGATATTAAATAGTAAGGGTGATACAAATCTTATTGATTTACATCACCCTTGCTATTTATGATTTTCTCATCCCGTAAATAATGAGAATTCTTATATGATACTCTCATTAAACAATCTTTTGTAAGATTGGTCGGAAGAGAGATTAGTGCTTGCTTAGATACTCTGATACACCTTTGTTATCTGCTTTCATTGCATCTTGGCCTTCATTCCAGTTCGCAGGACAAACTTCACCGTATTTTTCAACATGTTGCAAAGCTTCTACCATACGAAGTGCTTCATCTACATTACGCCCCAAAGGGAGGTCATTAATTACCACATGGCGCACTACTCCCGATTTATCAATCAGGAATAGACCACGATAAGCTACCGGCTCGCCGGTCATATAGGCATTGCCATCTTCATCGTAATCCATTTCTCCTGCAAGAACACCGTAGTTATCCGAAATCGTTTTCGCAAAGTCAGACACAATAGGGTACTCTACACCTTTGATACCACCTTGGCTCTTGTCCATTTGTAACCACTGGAAATGGGAGAACTGTGAATCTACCGAGCAACCCACTACTGCCACATCACGCTTTTCGAATTCAGCCAACTTGGCTTGGAAAGCATGAAGTTCTGTGGGGCAAACAAAGGTAAAGTCCATGGGATAGAAGAAGAAAATTACATACTTCTTACCCAGATATTGATCCAAAGAGAAATTCTCTATGATTTCGCTGCCTTTCACTGCTGTTGCATTGAATGAAGGCGCTTTTTTTCCTACTAAACTTGCCATAAATTTTTTGTTTTATTAATTTTATTAATTGTCTTGTTTCTTGCTATCGCAAAGATAAATGAGAGGGATTGGCATAACAAATATTTTAAATAGAACCTTTCAATCATATCATAAACTATATCAATAACGCATCTCATGACACATATGTTTTATAATGGCAAAGAGTATACATGTGTTTATTTTCTATTTTATCAAATTAAAAAGCATTGGACCTGCTTTGCTTATGCCTGTTGCATTTTATTTATTTTAACGTTAGTTCGGTCTAAGCGTGGGGTGCTAGTGGGTTGATGGATTGTGTATGATTTCTAGGTTTAATTCCGGTTTTTTTGGTAGCAGATTGTAGGCAATTATGCCGGCAATCAAATTAATGGCGAAATTATTGACGCTTCTGTGTCGTGTGTGCTCTATTTGACAAACGTTTTTGAGTAGGTCATTAACGGTTTCCACAAGGGCTCTTTTTCTGAGTAATATCCTATCATACAGGCTCATCAGAGTGTTTTTTATATTTTCTCGTGATGAATTTTTTAGAAGTCAATCTGTTATTTCAATCACTTATAAATTTGTAATCAATTACAGAATACCAAAAACATAAAAAGCAAATTTTAAAAACTAAATAAATAGTGTCATTTGGATAGATTTGTTCATTATGATGCTTTTATTTTAAAATAATTTGATTTCTTTTATTTTTTTCATGTTATAATTCCTAATTGACAGGAATAATCATCCTGAAGTAAATTTTTGTTATCTAGATTTTTGTATTAAAAAACAAACTGCTATATTAGCAGGACTAATACTATAAAAAATAATGAGGAGAGGTCATTCGAATTTAAGTCATAAATAATTTCCTAACATTATAATAATTTAAAGTTTAGAGTATGAAAAGATTTACGCTGTTTTTTGCAATCCTTTTTGCCTCGATAGGGATTGCTTTGGCACAACAGAAGGTTGTGAAGGGTGTAGTCATATCTGCTGAAGACAATGAGCCTATCATAGGCGCATCTGTTTTTGTTAAAGGCAACACTAAGATTGGTGCTGCTACGGATGTGAACGGTAAATTTACCCTCTCAGTACCGGCTGATGCCAAAATTCTTGTAGTATCTTCTGTTGGTATGGCTAATTTGGAAGTCAAAATCCAGCCCAATATGAAGATTATCATGAAATCCGACTCCAAACAATTGGATGAAGTTATGGTTGTTGCTTATGGAACAACAAAAAAAGAATCTTTTACAGGGTCTGCAGCTGTAATAAAGTCTGATAAGTTAGCTGAAAGACCTATTTCTAACGTTACGAAAGCTTTAGACGGTTTAGCCCCCGGGGTTATGGCTACTTCGGGCTCTGGACAACCCGGGGAGGGGGCTTCAATCATGATCCGTGGTATTGGTTCAATGAATGCAAGTGCAAGCCCGTTATATGTTGTGGATGGTGCTGCCTATGATGGTTATATTAACTCTATAAATCCAGATGACATTGCAACTATAACTATCTTGAAGGATGCGTCTGCTGGAGCTCTTTATGGTGCAAGAGGAGCTAATGGGGTAATTTTGATTACAACTAAAAAAGGGCGAGCTGGTAAAACTGCTGTTAATTTTAAAGCAACTTGGGGTTTTTCTTCTCGTGCAATTCCACGATATGAAACTGTTGATGCTGCCGGCTTTATTGAGGCAATGTATCAGCACTATAAAAATACTAATTTAGATGCAGGTCTAGATCCTATCGATGCCGGCAAAAAAGCAGTCAGAGATATGGTCTCCGGTAATGAGCCTATTTTCGGTAATAAAGAGATGTATAATCCATACAACATGCCTGCAGAGAAATTAATTGACCCGGCAACAGGCCTTGTGGATCCTTCTGCCAAATTGAATTATCATTCCGACTGGTTAAAGGAGGCTATGAGAAATAATCCTTTACGTCAAGATTATGTTGTTTCTGTTAGAGGAGGATCTGATAATACTAAATGGATGTACTCTCTCGGATATTTGGATGAGCTTGGACTGTTAAAAACAACTTCATTTAAGAGATATACGGGACGAATGAATATTGACACTAAGATGACTAATTGGATGAATGGCGGTTTAAGTTTTAACTATGCAAAGTCAGAGAGTAATTATGCATTAGGTTCCGGTTCTCAAAATGCAAATGTATGGTTTACTGCTCAACGCATGCCTACTATATATCCTTTGTATAAATTAGATGAAAACTTTAATCCTATTAATCAAGACGGCAAGCTTGTGTTCGATTATGGAGAGTTTCGTCCGGCTGGAGCTATCCCAAATAATAATCCAGTCGCCACCTTGTACGACGACAAGTCAAATACAGATAATGACAATCTAAGTGGTAAAACATATATAAATATTGAAAATACCAAAGACAATTTACTTCAGGGGCTAAAATTTGCATTAAATTTTAATTTTGATTTAATTAATTATAGAGCTTTTTCGTACAGAAATCCTAATAATGGGGATGGCAAGAAGTCACATGGATCTGCAACACACTACAGTGATAGATTCTTTTCCTACACCTTCAATCAATTGTTGACTTATGATAAAAGGTTTAATACTCATCATGTGGATTTATTATTGGGACATGAGTTCTATAGTTATAAAGCAAATAAACTGTCTGGTTACAAAACTAATTTTCCTTTTCTTGGTCTTTACGAGTTAGATGCAGCTGCAGTGCAACAATCCTCATCCAGTATCATGAATAATCATCGTATCGAGTCTATCTTGTCAAGATTTAATTATGATTTTGATAACAAATATTATTTTTCATTTAGTTATAGGAGGGATGCTTCTTCTCGTTTTAGAAAACAAAAACGTTGGGGTAATTTCTGGTCTGTAGGCGGAAATTGGAGAGTCAGCAAAGAACAATTTATGCAAGATGTAAAATGGGTTGACGAGCTCTCTTTAAGAATGAGTTACGGGGTGCAAGGAAATGAAAGTATAGGTATGTTATATGCTTGGCAACAATTATATGACTTAGGATATCCAAATGCCAGCTTCCCTGGAGCGATGTTGGGAAGCCTAGCAAATCCTGATTTGAAATGGGAGAAGAATGGTAATTTTAATATTGGGGTTGAGGGTTCACTTTTTAACAGACTGAAGTTTGGTATAGAATGGTATTCTCGAAAAACAAATGATATGTTAATGTTCGTTCCGATGGCTTCCTCATTAGGTTATGATGGATATAATGATAATGTCGGTTCAATGACTAACTCCGGGTTTGAGGTCTCACTGTCTGGGGATATAATTAAAACTAAAGATTTTAACTGGAATCTTTCCTTAATGGGGGCTACAATGAAGAACAAAGTTGATAAGCTTATTAATGGAAAAGATATTATTTCTGGATCGCGTATAACACGTGAAGGAGAAGTGTATGACTCTTATTTTCTACCTATATCAGCGGGAATTGATCCGGCAACAGGAGAACAATTATTTAAAGTTTGGGATACAGATAAAGACGGAGCTAAAGGCCCGGAATATATCACATCTAACCGAACAAAGGCTGAGTCATGCAGAGTAGTCGCCGGAAATAGATTTGCTGATTTATCAGGTTCAATCCAAAACTCATTAAAATATAGAAACTTTGATTTTGGTGTTATGTGTACTTACTCTATTGGCGGGAAAATGTTGGATGGAGTGTATTCCGGATTTTTAAGACCAGATCAATTAGGCTCTAATTTTTCTACTCATATTAAGAATGCTTGGAGAACTCCAGGGCAAGTAACGAATATCCCAAGAATAAAAATAGGCTCTAAGTATACAACGACTGATTCTGATCTTATTGATGCTTCATATTTTGCAATAAAGAATATTTCTTTGGGTTATAATATACCTCAGACATGGGTTCAAAAATGGGGTATAGTTGGGTTAAGATTGACGGCTACATGCGATAATGTGTATATGTTTACCCATTTGAAAGGAATGAATCCTCAGATGTCTTTAACAGGGGGTACATCTCATAGCTACGTTTCTACAAGAATGATTGCTTTTGGTCTTGATGTTAAATTTTAATTTTTTTGGCTTTATGAAGAAAAATATATATATAATGGCATTATTAGCCATATTTGCATTTCCTTCTTGTTCTGACGAATTAGATACTAATCCGACAGATAAGGTCCCCTATGATATGCTTTTTAAAGATGGCGAAAATGCCCAAACTGCAATAAATGGTATATATAGGTCTCTGTATACTGCTGGTTGGGGAAGTGGTTGGACTCATGAAAATCCAGGATTGATGACTATTCCTATTATGTGCAGTGCCTGGGGGGAAGACTTAGTTATAAAAGAATCTGGATCAGGTTGGTTTTACTATGACTATACACTACAAATAGCAGGTGATTACATTCACAAAAGTGGGCATTCTTATCAGATGTGGAATATGAATTATACAATTATTAATAATTCAAATGAGATTATAGGCTCGGAGAAGAGACTGACTGATCCTTTAGGCCAAAATGTGGTTGCCCAAGCTAAAGCTTTAAGAGCATTTGCTTATTTTAATCTTATTCAGCTATACCAACAAACATATGATGGTAATCAAGATAAGCCAGGTGTTCCTGTTTATACAGAGCCGGTATCTATCAAATCCGAAGGTAAGCCTCGAGGTACGGTAAAGGATGTATATACCCAAATCAATAAGGATTTAGATGAAGCAATCTCTATGTTTGAGAAGCTTGGACGGAAAAATCAGGTTGATCCGTCTCATATTGACTATTATGTGGCACAAGGATTCAAAGCAAGGGTTGCTTTGGTTATGCATGATTTTGAGAAGGCAGAAATCGCTGCTCAAGCAGCTTTGTCAAATCCATCTAAGAAATTAGCAACAATGAAGGAATTAGGTCATTTTAATAAGGTTGACGCTCCTTCTGTATTGTGGGGCTCAAAGATATTAAAAGATCAGTCTTTGACTATCCTTTCTATTTTTGGTCATTTTGATGCTTCTAATTCCAAAGGATTTTATGCAGAGAAGTCAAGAAAACTCATTTCTACGGGATTATACAACCAAATTTCTGGTACAGATTTAAGGAAATCTGGTAAAGAGTCTTGGTGGAATAGTGTACTGCCTGAGGATGCTGCATTGGGAGATCAAGTTTCATATTGTCAAGAAAAATTCAAATTTGATAATCCAAGTGATCAGACGGGTGACTATATTTATATGAGAATGGAAGAGATGTTATTAATTCTTTCTGAAGCTCAGTGTCAATTAGGGAAGTTTGGAGATGCTAAAGCTAATCTTAAAAAACTCATGGACTTGCGCGATCCAAAAGCTCAGGATGTATTGTCTAAATTATCTGATAGTAAGGATTATAGTAAGGATACTAATCAAATTCCAACTACATTGATGGAGGAGATTCTATTACAAAGAAGAATTGAATTATGGTGTGAAATACCTCGAATATGGGATTTGCAAAGGCTACATTTAGGCTACAATAGGTCTTATAGCGGATCTAATCATAGAGTAAAGGTTGATGCATCAAATACCACTGCAGCTGCTCCCAATTTTATTTTGCCAATTCCTATGGAGGAGTTTAATGGAAACAAATCAATGGATCCGGGTAAAGATCAAAATCCAATTGTCCAACTTTAAAATAAAAGAACATGACTAATATATTAAGATTAATTTTGGCATTTCTTTGTGCTATTGGGTTATTCTCATCTTGCAATAAAGAGCCTGAAGGTGTAAAATATTCCGTTGAATCAGGATTTAATGGAGTTACATTCTTGCAAAAAAGCTATTCAACCTCTATAGCACAACCTGAAATAAAAATCCAGGTGGCAAGATCTAATCCAAATGAGGAATATACTGCTAAATTAATAACCAAAGTATCCAAAGAAGTTTTGACGTATTTCGATATTCCTTCAAGTGTCAACTTTGAAAAAGGTGTATCATCTACGTATATCATTATTAAGGTTAAAGATTTTAAATCTTTACCTTACCTGGAAAGTTATTCATTTAACTTGTCATTTGAAGATGAGAAGCAAGTTTCATATTCAGGTAAGTCTTCTATTATTGTTTCAGCCACAAAGGCTTTAACATGGATTCCTTTGGGAAAAGCTACCATAAATGAGTATGATGTTTTGGTTGGTACGGATGATTTTAAGGGTAGCGTATTTAGAGGAAAGGAAGCAAATATATTTAAGGTTATGATGCCTTACAATGGAGATGATTCTGTCCCTGTAATTTTTAAATTATCAGAGGATTTTATGACGCTCGAATCTTTTCCTAAGCAATCATTGCAAAAATATTCAGTCTTTGTTGAAGGGGTAAGTTTAATTGTTAAAGGCAATGATTTAAACTTTAAAGTTAATTATTATCAGGGTCCTAAGCTAATTATTAAAAACTATGATTTGCTTATAAAGATGCCTGATGGATGGAATAAGAAATAAATATCTATTATAGAGTATCTTCAGTTGTAATATTTAACTTGAGACTGTTTCATAATGAATTAGTCGCAACAATTGAACAAATTAATAATTATTTATTCTGATCTAGAGCTCGGTATTGTACCGGGCTCTTCCCATTCAATCTTAGTTTCAAAAAGTTATCAACAAATTGAGACCGTTGCATAGCAGGCCAATTGCTTCGTTGCTTGTGAGATTCGCGCTTGGTCATTTACCTGAAGTAAACTCCCTGTGCACTCACTCTTAGCGCCTTGCACTTTACCCTCTCTGCCCGGTCAAAGAGTCTTTTGTCGGCTTTGCCTCCAAAATCCATGAGACTGTTGACTTTTGCAACAGTCTCAATTTGCATTTTTCTACTCAAGGTCATTGTGCATGGGCGTTTCACGCTCTATTTCTTCTCTTTTCCAACCCGCTATATTTATCTTGTTTAGCAGGGATTTTGGCAGGGCGGTTTTCTTTGTTTTTGAGCGTTTTTCGGTTTGCTTTTTTTTGATTTGAGAGAGGGTTCAGGTTTTGGGTATTTTTCGTTTTTGATGATTGGAAGGGTGATTTTGTCCGTTTTTTGTTGATGTTCTTTTTCCGCCCTTTGGGCGGTGTTTTTTGGGGGAGGAGGCTTTTCACTGCTTTGCAATGATATTGTATTCCGCCAAATGCGGAACATTTTATTTCTTGAGGTGTATAGGTCAAAAAACAGCCTCCTTTTTGACCTATACACCTCGGTTTATGTGCCTATGTTGATATATTTGATACTTCTTGTTTTTTTTGTTTTTGTCAGATAATACACCTCGTTAGAAGAGATAGAAGAAGCTGACTTCACAATCAATGAAGTCAGCTTCTTTCGTTTGAATTGCTACTATCCTACATAATAGCCTTTTGCAGCGGGCAATAAGTCTAAGTATAATCTTTATCGAAGAGGTTTGATTTCTCTAAGAATCTTCAGAGTAGCTCCCGTATTTTGCTTTACATATCTACCGGCATTCAGCCCGTATGCTTCACGAATGTCTTTGTTATCCATCCAACTATCCATTATGGTATTGAACTGGTCTGCCGATCCTATTAAGGCTGCACCTTTTTCCTGAATCAGATCTTTGGCCTCTTTGAATTTATTCATATTTGGCCCGATAATTACAGGTATACCATATACCGTAGCTTCCAATGTATTGTGAAGGCCATGTCCGAAACCTCCTCCTACATAGGCCATATCGCCATACCGATAAATAGAGGATAGCAATCCGAAGCAGTCTATGATGACACAGTCATACGAACCTAAGTCTTGCCCCTCGATCTGAGTGTAGCGTATGCATGGGCGGGATATGCGACTCTCGATTTCTTGTAAGTGTGGTTCGTCTATTTCATGTGGAGCGATGATGAGTTTCAAGTCCTTGCGACCATTGAAATAATCAGCAATGAACTCTTCATCCACAGGCCAGCTACTACCTGCTATCAGCACTGTGTTACCGACTGAGAATGCTGCTATGAGTGGAAGTTCTTTGGCATTCTCTGCTACACGCGATACACGGTCGAAGCGTGTATCGCCTGCTACAGTCACCTTGTTTATATTATGCCTGAGCAGTAGCGCTTTACTATCGCTGTCCTGAACGAAGAGCTTGTCGAAATAGGTAAGAAGCCTTCGGTACCAAAGTCCGTATTTTTTGAAAAACAATTGATCAGGTCTGAAGATCGCGGATATAATATAGGTGGGGATATGGCGCCTATGCAACTCTGTGAGAAACGTAGGCCAATAGTCATATTTCACAAATATAGCCATCACGGGATTTACATAATTTAGGAATCGTGTCACATGGCTATAGCTATCTTCCGGGAGGTAAACCACCCAGTCAGCACCGTTATAATCCTTCTTGACTTCGTACCCTGAAGGACTAAAGAATGACAACAATATCTTATGATCAGGGTAACAAATCCTAAAAGCTTCCATAAGAGGTCTTCCTTGCTCAAATTCCCCTAGTGAAGCGGCGTGTACCCATATGACGGGGTTATCCTGAAGAGCTTTCTTTTCCTTTTGCAGAAAAGGCCATAGGCGAGATCTTCCCTCAGATATTAGTTGGGCTTTGTGGTTAAAGGGGGTTGCTACTTTTATCCCCAATCCGTATAGATGTCCGGCTAAACTGCTTAGTAAATTCATCCCAAAGTCTTTATCGCCTTGTCAAGTCTCTCTAGAGTTTCCTCTTTTCCTATCAGGGCTGTAATATCGAAGATGTGTGGGCCTTTGCCTTCTCCTACAAGAGCGAGACGGAAAGCGTTCATGATCTTACCCATGTTGTAATTCTTCTCCTCTATCCAGTTTTTGACTGAAGTCTCTGTGGCTGCATCCTCAAAATTGTCAATGCTTTGTAGCAATTGGCTTAGCTCTAGCATCTGCGTAGCACTATCATCTTTCCAGCGTTTCTTTACTGTTTTTTCATCGTATTCAGATGGTGCTACGAAGAAGAATGAAGCTTGGTCCCATAGTTCTTTCACAAAGTTTACACGCTCTTTGACCAAGGCTACTACTTTGGATACATATTCCGGTGTTGTGGTAATATTATGCGTTGATAGCACGGGCATGAACAGAGAGGCCAGCTTATCATTGTCCATCATTTGGATATAATGATGATTGAACCATTTGCCTTTTTCGTAATCAAATTTGGCTCCGCTCTTGCTACATTTCTCAAGGTTGAAATGTTGTATCAATTCGTCCATATTCATTACTTCCACATCATTACCGGGATTCCAACCCAACAAAGCCAGGAAATTTATAACAGCTTCCGGCAGATATCCGCTTTCACGATATCCGCTGGATATTTCACCTGTTTTGGGGTCTTTCCATTCTAGTGGAAATACGGGAAAGCCCAATCTGTCTCCATCTCTTTTACTCAGTTTGCCATTGCCTTCGGGCTTGAGTAGAAGTGCAAGGTGTGCAAAGCGGGGCATAACCTCTTCCCACCCAAAGGCGCGATAAAGTAATACATGAAGTGGTGCACTGGGAAGCCATTCTTCGCCACGGATTACATGACTTATTTGCATCAGATAGTCATCGACAATGTTGGCCAAATGATACGTTGGTAATTGATCGGCACTTTTGTAGAGCACTTTGTCATCCAATATAGAAGAGTTGATTACTACTTTGCCTCTAATAATGTCATTGACCTCCACATCTATACCCGGCTCTATTTTGAAGCGTACTACATATTGGGTGCCTTCATCAATGAGCTTGCTTACCTCCTCTTGGGGCATGGTCAGAGAATTTCTCATCAAATCACGTGTATGTGCGTCATATTGGAAATTTTCTATCTCTTTCCTTTTCAGTTCCAGCTCTTCGGGAGTATCAAATGCAATGTAAGCTTTGCCATCGTCAAGAAGTTGCTTTACGTATTTTTTGTAAATATCTTTGCGCTCACTTTGTCTGTAAGGCCCCAAATTGCCTCCATAACCGACTCCTTCGTCGAATTTAATACCCAACCATTGTAGTGATTCTTTGATATAATCTTCTGCCCCCGGCACAAACCTATTGCTGTCTGTGTCTTCGATGCGTAGTATCATATCACCATTGTGCTGGCGTGCAAAAAGGTAATTGTAAAGGGCCGTGCGTACACCACCTATATGTAATGCTCCTGTGGGACTTGGGGCAAAACGTACTCTGACTTTTCTTTCCATGAGGATATACCAAGTAATATTATTTTCGGCAAAATTAAGAATATATTTTGTGTCTTACTCAAATATCAGAAAGTAAGTGTATATTCTTGCCAATTAGCATAGGAAATTGTCTATTTTTCACCGTTTATTTATGATTGTTAGAATCTCTTTGATGGTAACTTCTTTGCTCCCTGTTTGGGTAGAGAGTATGGGCAACCTCGCTATAGAGCTTCTATGGATGATCTGTTTACCAGCTCTCTCTTCAACCATATTTTCATGACAGGGTCGGGGATGACTGTTTGTTGCTTTTCAATCTCTATCAATTCTTTTTTTATAAGAGCTTTTTTACAATACTTACATTGGCTGAAGATCCGAGTTGATACTTTTGCAACGCATCTTGCGTTGTAAATTCCTTGTGTACTCCATCTATAATGGCACGTAAGAAGTTCATTTGGTATGTAGTAAGACTTTCTGTTTGTTTCTCAAACAGGGGCGTGTTTGGGTCTGTGATATCTTGATAAGCATCTGCAAAGTTTTGATCTTTAGCCTCTTCTTGTGTGTATATCCATACTAACCAAGCCAATTGCTGCACTTATGATGAGTGATTGTCTACTGTATAGCAGATCTTTTTGGCAAGTTCTTTTGATGTTCGTTTTCCTGTAGATTCAAAACGTTGGCAAATATATTTTACCCAGTCAGGTGTACTGTTTTTCGACAGATATATTGAATCACTAAATTTGTAGAGTGGAAGACTCCTTTTTTCAGAAAGCTCATTCATCAGATGCTTTTACTGCCGAATAGACAATATGACACGGATTTTTGTAATTGCCACACTCCTCGTAGACATTTCTGGATATTCTTTGAGTTTTTGAATTCTGCTATTTGTTGAAACTCATCAATGCACACCACAATGTTAAAACCTTTCTTATGAGCTGTTTTTCGGGTAATTGAAGTATTTCGTTAATGTCATCACTTTGTGGATTAAATTCGAGATACAAAGAGAAGTCGGACATAGGATCAGGTTCTATAGATATTTTGGACTGATGCGTGACAAAAATAACTTAACGTGAGTTCGATATAAGGGATAATAGGAATAATAGAGTTTAGAAAGTGTTGTAAATCAGTGTAATTTCTTATGTATTTCATTGCAAAAGTGGTGAATTATTTGTATCTTAGTAGTTGACAATCAATAAGATATAAACAAACAAAACACCACTTTATGAAAACAAATATAGTTGAAATTTTCTGTCTTACCGATGATTTTTCCAAACTTTTCGATACCTTGATTCAGCAAAGAACCCTTTGCGAAGGAAACAAAAAGCGAAGAAATCGCAAGTTTAGGATGTCCGATGCTGAAATCATGACTATTCTGATTCTTTTCCATCATTCGAGGTATCGCGATTTTAAGTCCTTTTATCTTCAATATATTACGCAACAATGTCATTCGGATTTTCCTTCGTTGGTCTCTTACAATCGTTTTGTGGAATTACAAAGCAAGGTGGCATTCAAACTAATTTCATTTCTCAATATGTGTTGTTTGGGCGAATGCACCGGTATCTCATTCATTGATTCCACACCTTTACGCACCTGCCATATCAAGCGGGCACACGGGCATAAGACCATGAAAGGATGGGCCCAAAAGGGCAAATGCAGTATGGGATGGTTCTATGGTTTCAAACTACATATTGTGATTAACGACCGGGGTGAAATCATTCAATATCAAATCACACCGGGGAATACGGATGACCGTGCTCCACTTAAAGGCGGAACCTTCACGAAGAAACTATTCGGCAAACTTGTTGCCGACAGAGGATACATCTCACAAAGTCTTTTCGATAAGCTCTTCATTGACGACATACACATGATTACGAAGATAAAGAAAAACATGAAAAACACTCTGATGAGCCTGTATGATAGGATATTACTCAGAAAAAGAGCACTTGTGGAAACCGTTAATGACCTACTCAAAAACGTTTGTCAAATAGAGCATACACGACACAGAAGCGTCAATAATTTCGCCATTAATTTGATTGCCGGCATAATTGCCTACAATCTGCTACCCAAAAAGCCGGAATTAAACCTAGAAATCATACACAATCCATCAACCCACTTAGTACATCACGCTTAGACCGAACTCACGTTAACTTAGCATTCTCGATCCATTCATCCCATTTTGATGAAGTCTGCTTGAGCACAGCTTCTGCAAATGTATCATAAAACTCTCTGTCGCTACGACACGAAAAGATATCCAGATACACGATCTTGAGATGATTTGTCTGTGCTAGTTGACACACTTTCTGCACCAGGGAAGTTTTACCCCAACGACGAGGCGAAATCAGTACAGTATTGACTCCATGCTGAAAATTGGATAACAAACGTGCAGTCTCCTTTTCTCTATCTGTAAGTTGTCTCCTGAGGTTACTACACCAAAGATGGGGGGAGATATTTGCCATAATATCTTAATAAGAGACTGTTGCAAAAGTCAACAGTCTTGTGGGTTTTGGAGGCAAAGCCGACAAAATACACTTTGACCGGGCAGAGAGGGTAAAGTGCAAGGGGCTAAGAGTGAGTGCACAGGGACTTTACTTCAGGTAAATGACCAAGCGCGAATCTCGCAAGCAACGAAGCAATTTGCCTGCTATGCAACGGTCTCAATTTGTAAAAACCTATTGCTTTGAGGAAGTCAAAGAAGCAATCAGCCCTCAAAGAGATATAAGAACTAAAGTAACATCTATCGAATTTCTCAACACCTTAGTGTGAAAAATCATAATTTGTATTTCATTAAAATCTTAGATTTTGCTAATGTTAAATTGAATATTTATCCCTGTTTTCAATATTAATATGCTATTGTTTTGCTTAGAAATGCATCTTTTTGATAATACTTCGAGGCCTACGAATGATAAATATTGAGAGTAGTATATAAGTACAAAATCTCTGAATATTTCTAAAACTACGTCATGTTATTTTTCTAGTTAGGTTTTGATATTTTTCTAACTAAGAAATCCCTGATACGTAGTTAAGAAAATCACACAATCTAGTTACGAAAATAGGATAATGTAACTAAGAAAAAAGCTTGTATAGTCCCAAAACAGAAAAAGCCGTAAAAGGAATGTTCTTCCCCTTTTACGGCTTTTATTATGACGGCTCGTTGTTTTTTACATTCTGACAATTTGATATTTTTACATCATCCTCTTATCTTGATAAAATGTAATGCCGGATGACGGCAGATTCAGATATGACGTTCCGTAGTGCAAATACAAGGGGGGCAGTGCTGTATTATGATATTATTGATTGGAGATTTCATATTGTTATATATTGATGTGTCTATATGTGAATTAGATTTGTGTGTAAATGTGAATTTAAAATCATTCGTTCTGAGACAAAGATACAGCATCGGATAGGCCATTGTCAAGAGGTGACGATAATTTTATAAAAAAAAGATCAGTCTATGCTGTAACAAGTCTTGGCATTAATAGAACAATGCTCTTTTTGGTCTTTTTAGTTTTATAGAATCGCAAAGAAAAGTAATATATTGTAAGTCGGCTAGGCCGTGAGTGGATAATGAAAAAGCGGTTATCTTCGTGCAAAGATAACCGCTCATATAATCGAGTGACCCCGGTGAGGCTCGAACTCACGACCCAATGATTAAGAGTCATTTGCTCTACCAACTGAGCTACGGAGTCATTAATCAATCTTACAGACTGTTTTCAAGAGTGACCCCGGTGAGGCTCGAACTCACGACCCAATGATTAAGAGTCATTTGCTCTACCAACTGAGCTACGGAGTCATTTCTTTTTGACAATCTTAAAAGACGGTGCAAAGGTAGAAAAAATATTCTTTTTACAAAATGAGTTTTTTCATTTTTAGAGACTCAAATCTCTTTCAGAATATATAATGTTTAGATAAATCAGACCTTTAAGTAAGGCTAAAAATTTATCCAAATATTTTTCTCCATCCTTTTTTTTCTGAAGTTTTGTTTTGAATAGGTGAGTTGCCTGATTCTTGATAAGGTTCCAGTGGACGCCCGCTACTGATCATTTCGTAGATGGTACCCCAGTCGGGAAGTCCTCCCAGACCTCTATCATCAATAAATAAATCAGCCTTGATTTTTCTTGAATAACCTCTTGATCCATCTTCTTCTTCCGGAAAATCACGGTTTACAGCGTAAAATTCTACACCGCGTTCTCTGCACCAATCTACCGCTTCTTGGAGCAGATGTCCCTCTCTTACACTCCAAAGGATAAGCTTGTGGCGATCTTCAATGAGCATTTTCAAAGTATCTGTAGCAAATGGAATTTCTTCTCCTATTTTAGGATATCTATGCTTTACTATCGTACCGTCGAAATCAACAGCTATAATCATATTCTGTATTTAATAATAGTGATTTTAGAGTCACAAAATTAATAATAATAAAAGAAAAAAGAATTTTAGTGAGATTAAATGCAGTATTCAGTAGATGAACGCCTTTTTAAGTTATATAATTATAATGTTTTAAATATTTAACATATCTTTTGTACGGGGATATAATAACAAGTGAAAAACTTGTTTGAACAAATAAACTTAGTTAACTTTGCGCAGTTAAAATAAAGCGTTACATATTGCTCGTTGATGCAACTTCGTTCATAAACATTTGTTAACATGGCGAGTCGGTTTGGTTACATTCCGCTTGTATTGGGGTTGTAGGGAGATTGTTTTTGCAAGCATACTTTTGTAAAAGATTTCTTGAAGATCATTAGCTGTAGCGGTTACTAAAATTCAAATGAAGCATTCAGTTTTTATGACAAAAATTACAAAACTAACTCTAAGTCTTTGCGTATTGGTAGCCGCACTGACATCTTGTGGAAGTGTTAAAGACGTTGCATATTTCCAAAGCAAAGACAAGGAGAGCGAAGCGAAGTATATCATTTCTCAGTCGAAGCTTTATGATGCCGTTATCCACCCCAAAGATCTGCTCACCGTGACTGTTTCTGCAGCGACACCTGAGAAAGAAATTTTGGAACCCTTCAATATCGGTAATACCAATGTCACTCCTGACGGCGCTATATCTCCTTACGCATATCCCTCTTATGTTGTGAGTAATGACGGAGAGATCAGCTTGCCCATACTTGGTAAAGTAAAAGTTGTAGGTCTTACTGAAAATCAGGCAGAAGATGTCATTAAAGACAAATTGAAAGCATATCTTAAAGAAGGGATCAGTGTAAATCTCAGGATTATAAACTATAAGGTGTCTGTGGTGGGTGAAGTGAACCGCCCCGGTATATGTGTTGCAAATAATGGGAAACTTAATATCTTTGATGCCATAGCACAGTCTGGCGATCTTACAATATACGGTAATAGAAAAAACGTGAAACTACTAAGAGAACTTGCAGACGGAAGAAAAGAACTGGTTACCCTTGATCTTTCGCAAAGTGATATCATATCTTCTCCTTACTATTATCTTCAGCAGGGAGATGTTTTGTATGTAGAGCCCAATAAGGCAAAGGCACAATCTTCCGGAATTTCTGCCGGTACAACTATTTGGTTTTCTGTAGCCTCATTGCTCACATCTATTGCTACTTTGGTCATATCCATCTTGAAATAATCCTATACAGTATAAATGGAAGATTTGTATTCTAAACCCAACACTCCTTATAATGAAGAGGGCGAAGCTCAGGACCTCAAAGCAATAATTTCTAAATATATCATTCATTGGAGATGGTTCGTTGCCTCTGTTATTGTATGTATTTTGGCCGCAATGATATATATGCGTTATGCCCAAAAGCAATATGATATCAGTGCCACCATCATGTTCAAAGAAGAAAAGAACAAGCAAGGTGCTGCCAATGAAATGATGAGCCTCCAGAATTTGGGTATTTTGGCTACGACAAATAACGTAACCAATGAAATGGAGATTCTGCAATCTAAAACCATCGTCAAAAAAACGGTTATTGCACTCAAAGCATATAATAGCTATAAAACAAAAGGATCTGTAGGCACCAATTATCTTTTTTATAATTATCCTTTAGAGGTGAATACGTCCGATAGCACATTGGATAAGTTGATGCGCCCTTTTTCTTTTACTGCTAAACCTCAGACCAATGGCTCATTGGAAGTAGTATGGAAAGACAAAGAAGAGAATACGCACAAGGAAAGTTTCTCGAAATTCCCTGCTGTTTTAAAAACTGATGTAGGTGATTTTGAACTTGTTCCAAGGAAGAACTATTCCGACTTTTTTGATGAGTCTGTCTACATAAGTGTAACTGCCCCTATAGAAGTAGCGAAGAATATTCTTACCAGAATGTCTGTAGATCTGGCTAATAAAACAAGTTCGGTGGCCGTTATTCATTTCAAATCATTAGATAAGGATTGGGGTGAGGAATTCATTAATACCCTTATCAAGACTTATAACGATGACTCTCGTATGGATAAAAACTTAGTGGCTGTAAGGACTGCTGAGTTTATCAATGAGCGTTTGGATATCATAAGCAAAGAGCTTGGTACAACAGAGAAGCGCATAGAAGATACGAAAAGAAGTGCAGGACTTACTACTGTGGAGGATTACCAAATGGTAGTCAAAGGCAGAGCTGATATCAATAAGGATCAGCTAACTGTAAGCACTCAGCTTTATATCATGGAGGATCTGAAAAAATACGTAGATAATCCTGCCAATAAGAATCAAGTAATCCCAAGCAATATTGGATTGGATGATGAAACGCTGAAGGGAATCATCAATCAATACAATGAGAAACTTCTTGAGAGAAACAGACTCATACGATCTTCTTCAGAGAATAACCCTATCGTAATAAAAAGAGAAGCTGAGCTCGAAACGTTGCGCAACAATGTGAGTGCGTCAATAGCCAGTGCATACCGAGGACTCAAGATCAATGCTCGTGCAATACAGGGGCAAGTAAACCTCTATAATGAAAAAATCAGTAATGCTCCTACACAGGAACGTGTACTTACCGATATAAACAGGCAACAAGAGATCAAGGCTAAGCTGTTTTTGATGCTTTTGGAGAAAAGAGAAGAAAACTCTATAGCTATGGCTGCTACTGCCGACAATGCTAAGATTATCGATGAAGCATTGGCAAGTACCAACCCTATATCTCCCAAAAAACCTTTAATACTTGCGATAGGGTTGTTGCTTGGTTTGATATTACCGGTGCTTATCATTACTATCTTAGACTTCTTCCGCACTAAGATTGAAAGTCATTCAGAGGTCGAAAAGTTGACTAAATTGCCTATAATCGGAGATATTCCCTTTGAGAGATCAGCAAGAGACTCTGCTATTGTGGTCAAGAAGAATGACAATAATCTGATGTCTGAAGTATTCAGAACGTTGAGAACCAATATTCAGTTTACTTTGAAAGAGGATGAGAAAGTAATCATGTTTACTTCTACAATATCCGGTGAGGGTAAATCTTTTGTATCCAGTAACCTTGCCGTTAGTTTGGCTTTGCTGGGAAAGAAAGTGATTATCATAGGTATGGATATTCGCAACCCTCAGCTTCACAATGTATTCGGCTTCAAAAATCCTCGAAAAGGATTGACAAATATTATTGCGGAGAACTCGCTCGATTATGAGCCTTATATTATCACAGCGAAAGAAACTGAAAATCTTCATATCCTAAATGCAGGTGCAACTCCTCCAAATCCCGCAGAGCTTTTGGATCGTCCCGCATTGGATCTGTTGATGAAAAAGTTCAGACAGCATTATGAATATGTAATTATTGATAGTGCACCGGTAGGGTTGGTTGTAGACTCTTTGGTCGCATCACGTATAGCTGATACGACTGTATATGTGTCTCGTGAGAATTACACGGAAAAGAGTGCTTTCGAACTTATCAATACTTTGTATCGTGAGCATAAGTTGCCCAATATTTCTATCGTAATCAATGGCGTCGACCTCAAGAAGGTGGCACGCAGTCACTATGGCTATGGTAAGAGATATGGCTACGGTGGCTATGGTTACGGATATAGCTATGGCAATAACAGTCAGACACAGAATAAGCCTAAGAATATTTTCCAAAAGCTATTAGGAATGTTTAAAAAAGGCAATTAAAGAAAATCTATCTGATAGTAAAAATAAAGGATGTCATAATTGACATCCTTTATTTTTGTATGAAGATCTTTAATACTAAAAAATGCTTTTAGGGCTGAAAACCTTACAAAAGAATTTCCATATTTTCTATCCTATTGAGACCGTTGCATAGCAGGCCAATTGCTTCGTTGCTTGCGAGATTCGCGCTTGGTCATTTACCTGAAGTAAACTCCCTGTGCACTCACTCTTATCGCCTTGCACTTTACCCTCTCTGCCCGGTCAAAGAGTCTTTTGTCGGCTTTGCCTCCAAAATCCACAAGACTGTTGACTTTTGCAACAGTCTCCTATTGATTAGAGAGCATCTTGCAAGCGGATGAGTTTGTGGAGCAATCCCTCCAATTGGTCTAATGGTAACATGTTGGCCCCATCACTTTTGGCAATCGCAGGGTTGGGATGAGTCTCTATAAAGATTCCATTCGCACCTACTGCTATGGCTGCTTTGGCTATGATTTCTATTTGTTCAGGCTTCCCTCCTGTTACTCCTGAACTTTGGTTGGGTTGTTGCAGTGAGTGAGTAATATCCATGACTACGGGAAATCCACTCCTTTGCATTTGAGGGATATTAGTAAAGTCTACCACGAGATCACCATATCCAAACGAATTGCCACGCTCTGTCAAGATAACTTGATTATTACCCGAGTCTGTTACTTTCTTAGCTGCATGTTCCATCCCAACGGGGGATAAGAACTGGCCTTTTTTGATGTTTACGATTTTATTGGTTTTGGCAGCAGCGACTATCAAATCTGTTTGCCTACAGAGAAATGCAGGGATTTGTAATACGTCCACATATTCGGCAGCCATAGCTGCTTCGTGCGTTTCATGGATATCGGTTACTACCGGAATGTCAAAGGTGCTTTTTACTTTACCGAGTATCTTCAGCGCCTTTTCGTCACCAATACCGGTAAAAGAATCGATTCTGGATCTATTAGCTTTTCTATATGACCCTTTGAATATGTATGGGATATTGAGTTTGGTCGTAATATTTACTATTCTCTCCGCAATTTGCATAGCCATTTCTTCACTTTCTATGGCGCATGGACCCGCCATTAGGAAGAATCGTGATGACTTTACCAGATCTTTATATGTGATCATTGTATTTATCTTGTTGAGGCATTGTGGTGCCATTAATATTCATAATGATATTGATGCATAAGCTCAAGAGCGCGCTCTATTTTTTCAGACATAGGGGCTAAGGCGGGAATTCTATGCAATGTAAAACCCCTTCTTTCCATACCTCTAAACCAGGTCATTTGTCTTTTGGCAAATTGATGTATAGCTATCTCGAGGTCTTTAGTCATCTCTTGATATGTTATTTGTCCTGTTAAATAAAGAGTGACAAATTTATATTCGAGTCCATAATAAATAAGGTCTTCGGGCTTTACACCTTGACTAATCAGATGCTCTACTTCATCAGTCATACCTTCTGTGATTCTTTTCTTCAATCTCTCACTGATCCGATTTCTTCTTTCATCCCGCGATAGGTGAGTACACAAGATCAGACTCTCTATAGGCTTAAACTCTGTGTAAATTGATTTGTCGCTTTTTCCTTTTTTTTCTTGTAATATATATTCTGCAATCTCTATTGCCCTTATGGCTCTTTGGGCAGAGTCAACGTCTGTTTTGTTGTGCAATGGGCCATAACTTTGCAATATACGAGTGAGTTCATCCAAAGACTTCCCTTTAAGTTGTTCTCGAAGACTTTCATTGGGTTCAACATCGGGAAGATGATAACCTTTCAGAACTGCTTCGACGTACATTCCTGTTCCTCCACAAAGTATAGGCTGCTTGATCCCACGTCGGAGCATACTGTCATAAACCTTGTGAAAGTCGTGCTGAAAGTCAAAAAGGTTGTATTTGTATCCTGCCGGTAAAATATCAATGAGGTGATACGGTATATGTTTACCGTTCACCTCATAATCTGACAGGTCTTTGCCTGTCCCGATATCCATTCCCCGATAAACTTGTCGGGAGTCGGCACTGATTACTTCGCTATTGATACGTTCTGCCAGATGAGCAGCAAAAGAAGTTTTACCCGAAGCAGTAGGGCCCACTATGGTAATCATCCTCTTTCTTTCAGAATAACATCATGAGCACCACCTTCTACAATAGACGTGCTGGAAACTAATGTTACCTTTGCTGTAGTTTGGAGTTGTGGCAACGTTATAGAACCACAGCTACACATAGTAGCTTTGATTTTACTGAGAGTCACATTGAGATTGTCTTTGAGCTTTCCTGCATAGGGAACATAGCTATCTACGCCTTCTTCAAATTTGAGATTTTCAGAGCCTCCGTTATCATATCTTTGCCAGTTTTGAGCTCTGTTCGATCCTTCGCCCCAATACTCTTTCACCATATTGTTCCCGATCTTCATCTTACGTGTGGGAGACTCGTCGAAACGAGCAAAATAACGTCCCATCATCAAAAAATCGGCTCCCATTGCCAGAGCAAGAGTCATGTGGTAATCATGCACAATACCACCATCGCTACAAATTGGGATGTACACTCCAGTTTCTTTATAATAGTTGTCACGAGCTTTTGCCACATCCATAACAGATGTTGCCTGACCGCGACCAATTCCTTTTTGTTCACGTGTTATACAGATGGATCCCCCACCTATACCTACTTTGATAAAGTCAGCTCCAGCCTCGGCAAGATATCTGAACCCTTCTTCATCCACAATATTGCCTGCTCCAATGGGTACTTTGTCTCCATAAGTCTCTTTTACCCATTTGAGAGTTTCAGACTGCCATTCTGAGTAACCATCGGAAGAATCTATACAAAGTACATCCACTCCTGCTTCTATAAGTTTGGGAATACGTTCTTTATAGTCCCTTGTATTTATCCCCGCACCCACAAGTAACTCTTTGCTTTCCTTATTGGAAAGTTCCATAGGATTGTCTTTGTGGCTGTCATAGTCCTTGCGGAATACAAAGTGTTTCAGATGCCCTTCTTCGTCAATGATAGGCAGGGTATTCAGTTTATGTTCCCAGATAATATTGTTTGCTTCTTTGAGAGTAATTCCATATTTGCCTACGATGAGTTTATCAATTGGTGTCATGAATTCCTCTGCGCGCATAGATAGAGAATCCGTTCCCAAGCGATAGTCACGGCTGGTTACGATGCCCATAAGTTTACCGTTGGGTGTTCCATCTTCAGTAACTCCTATGGTAGAGTGCCCGGTTTGTTTCTTTATATCCAATACATTGGCCAATGTATCGTGAGGTTTAACATTAGAGTCACTTTGTACAAACCCGGCTTTGAAACGCTTTACTCTACTCACCATTTCAGCCTGTTCCTCTATTGTTTGAGAGCCGAAAATAAAAGAAAGCCCTCCATTTCTTGCCAATGCTATAGCCAGTGTATCATTGGATACAGACTGCATGATAGCCGAAACAAAAGGTATGTTGAGATTTATTTTGGATTCTTCCCCTTTTTTATGTTTGATCAGGGGCGTCCTGAGACTGACGTTTTGTGGGGTACACTCACGTGTAGTAAGACCCGGTACTAGTAAATACTCTCCGAATGTGTGGGAAACTTCATTGATGAGAACAGCCATAATTATCGTATTATAGATATGAAACAATCTGAAATTTCCTGCCAAATTTAATACATTATTGCCAATTATCAATCATCCTGATCACAGAAACTGCACAAAAGGAGATTTCTTTACACTGTTTGATTTGCTGAAATCCGTTGTAAAGTGTTGTGATATAATATACAGACATTAGTCCAATCTCACTCCCCCTTATTGGGATTAATCAGAATGTGTGAGAAATTCGTTTATATCATCCATTACTTTTTTTAGAGAATTTTTTGGCAAATCTTCAAATACTAGGAGTTTCAGATCCCTTTCCAGTTTATAATCTTTCATAGCCGACAAGGGCTCAATTGGTCGTGAATGTACCAATCCTACAAAATTCTTATCCTTAAAAAGGATGAGCACTCTGCTGATAGGCGACGGATCTTCTATCCAATTTTCATACATCAGATACCCCTCGTAGGGAGACATTATATCAAAGGGTTTGAAATCAAAAGAGTGAAAAGCGGAGTCAAAGTCAGACTTTACAAGTGAAGCTTTATCTTTGAGGAATTCGTTCAGATAGTTTTCTATAATAGATTCCTTGTAGATGTCTTTTTCCTGTACATAACCTGTAAGTTGTATAGTATTATGATCGTCCATGAAAAGTTCCTCTTGTGATTTATCTTTCAGGAGCATACCTATTACCTTGTTATTGTCCGTTGTGAGTTTTGTTCCTTTTCGGAAAATACCACCCTTCATTTTATTTATATCCACAGAGCATATGACTCCCACCTGATACCACCCATTTTTAAGAGGAGTGCAAGAGACTTGTGTGCTATCATAAAGTTCGGCAATATCATATCCATTGGGGTTTGCCTTAAGTAAAACATTACCTCTGATTCTTTCTCCCAATAGGGGAGTTTTGGTTCCCTGTTGTTTGGTAGTAGGGACATTATTGATCTCATCTTTCCTGTGCTTGTTATTCTGGTTGCCACAGGCACTTACAAGGAGCAAGGTTAAGTTTAAGTATATGATGTAGTGCAAAGTTTTCATAAAGCTATTTCTATTTTGGTGATAATTACAACCGTACCTCATACTATACAAACAAATATACAAATATGATTCGTTTATAAGTGTTAAAATTAAGAATAAATAGTGCATAATTAGGGTGTGAAATGACTTTATTCTCAGGGATGTTGTGTGACCTACTATGTTTTGTTTAAAAAAGTTTAATTGGGCTATCCGAAAACCCTTTATATAGTAGGACATTACTTCATAGTAAATAGCTGCATTTTGAACGGGTGTGGGATAAATTTTTAACTTTGTGCTTTCCCCTTTTGTGATTATGGGATATTTTAAATAATAAAAGCTAAAATCAACAAAATTATGAAAAAGAAAATTTTGATCGTATTTATGATGGTAGTAACATTTTTATCTTGCCATCAAAATAAAAAAACTGATTCTCAAGAAATAGCATCAGCAGACTCAGTAGCGTATATAACAGTAAAAGGACAGCTGGTTATGGGACATGAAGGAGAGGTATTTACTCCTTGCGGAAGCAAAGACGCTTTTTGGGTTGAGGATACCACCGATAAGTTGAAAGCTCAATATGAGGAGTTGACAAAAGACGCTAAAGAGCATTACACCCCCATATATGCAGAACTCAAAGTGGTAGATAAGGGTAAAACAACTGAGGGATTTGCTGCTGAATACGATGGTGTCTACGAAGTTATTGAAGTAATAAATGTAAGACCACTCAATGAAACTGATTGCAAAAGTGAAGAGACAAACAGCAGGCAACAAGTCATATCACAGGAGTTTATCAGTAAGGACGGAAAGAGCCTTAGCGCTGTTTATAATACTAGCGGTGAAAAGCCTACAGTAACTATTACTTATGATACTTACAAAGATCAAGTGCTGCCGCAAACTACTGCTTGGGCCAAAGGTGCTGAATACGAAAATGAAGCAATGAAATGGACAACTAAATCAGATGGCGGAGAACTGACGATCAATGGCAAAACCATTACTTTCAAGCCTCAGAAATAATCTTTGAATACTTTGATTTATGCCCATTGTATAAAAAGAGACCGTTGCATAGCAAGCAAATTGCTTCGTTGCTTGCGAGATTCGCGCTTGGTCATTTACCGGAAGTAAACTCTCTGTGCACTCACTCTTAGCACCTTGCACTTTACCTTCTCTGCCCGGTCAAAGTGTCTTTTGTCGGCTTTGCCTCCAAAATCCACGAGATTGTTGACTTTTGCAACAGTCTCAAAAAGGATGTAAGAATATTAAAAATTTTCTTTGCCCTCAACTCAAAAAGGCTCTATTTCACACAATTGAAATAGAGCCTTTTTGTTTCTTAGGAATATATATATTGATGTCCCGGAAGTTCACTTTATCTATGCCAATATCGGGATACAATATCTTGATAAGAACTTTGAGATAATTCATCAATATAATATTTTGTGTTGTCTGCGCTGTATTTGTCTGCATCCTTTTGCTGTGCAGCCACATCATTTAGTTTATTCAGAGCTTCCGTAACATTGTGATCAATGAAAAAATTGAGGTAAGCTCTCTCTGCATCTGCCACATTTTTATCGATCTTTTCTTTTTGTGCATATGCTTCAAACTTTAGGAGTGCTTGTTTGAATGCCGTTTTAGCTTGTGCTGTATGGCCTATCTTTTCGTATAACATACCCAAAGAGAAAGAGAATCGAGAACTCTCGGGAAATCTTTTTACAGCAGCTTCAAGTACAGTTATAGCCTTTTGGGTATCTCCGCAAATGCTCAGGTATTGGGCTTTGTTGAGATAGGACATGTCATAATCAGGATCTATAGCGATGGCTTCATCCAGCATCGTAATAGCCTTTCTTATTTCTGTAGGGTTGTCCATGTTTTCAATGTAGAAATCCACCGCCTCTGCATTTTTTTTCATTGCCAAGGCTTCCTTAGTTTTATTTTGTGCTAGAAGGGCTACATTACCGACAACACAAATAAATACTAAGAGAGACCATTTTTGGAGTCTGTTCATATGTCTATATCTTTTATAATAGAAGCAAATATAATAAAAACGGGTCGAACCCATGAAGGTTACGACCCGCAATGACTTATCTTTTTGTTTGCAGATGAGCAATATTATCTCAGCATTTCTCTGTATTTTTTGTCTATAGTCTTTCTGGCTTCTTCTGTAGGTTTGAAGTTGTCAGAAGCTTCCATAGATTGTAGCGTCTCACGATCTTTGTTGTTAAGTATTGTGGGGATATAGACATTTACGTTGACCAACAGATCCCCTGTCCCAAATCCATTTACGCTCGGTAGTCCTTTGTTTCTCAATCGGAGTACTTTGCCCGGTTGAGTTCCTGGCTCTATCTTTACACGGGCTTTTCCCGTTATGGTAGGCACCTCTACAGAGCCCCCTTGTGTAGCCAAAGGAATTGAGATAAGTAGATTGTAGATAAGGTCATTCCCATTGCGAATAAGATTGGGATCCGGCTCTTCCTGGATCACAACGATAAGATCTCCGCTAATACCACCTCGAGGGGCTGCATTTCCTTTGCCGTTTACAGTGAGCTGCATACCCTCTGCCACTCCAGCAGGAATATGGAAACTAATCAATTCCTCTCCAATCTCTATGCCCTTACCACTACAATGAGAGCATGGCTTTGTGATGATTACTCCTTCTCCGTGGCAAGTGGGACATACACTTTGGGTTTGCATTTGTCCCAAGAAAGTATTGCTTATTGAGGTTACGGTACCGGTGCCTTGACAAGTCGTACAAGTAGTTTTGCCGTTGCTGTCCTCAGTCCCTTCACCATGACAATGAGAACAAGGAACGTATTTTTTTACCTTTAGCTTTTTTTCTACACCTTTACTGATATCTTCCAATGTAAGCTTTACTCTTACTCTAAGGTCTGAGCCTCTGGCTACTCTTCTTTGAGTCCTTCCTCCCATGCCGCCCATACCACTAAAGCCACCAAAACCACCATAATGTCCGCCGAATAAGTCTCCGAACCTACTGAAGATATCCTCCATAGACATACCTCCTCCAAAGTCAGCACCATTGCTTGCAGCGCTACTACCTACTCCGGCGTGTCCAAATTGGTCGTATCTGGCACGTTTCTGCGGGTCACTAAGCACGTCATATGCTTCTGCTACTTCCTTAAAATGTTCTTCAGCTTCTTTATCCCCCGGGTTTTTGTCCGGGTGATATTGTATTGCTTTTTTTCTGTATGCTTTTTTGAGTACATCGTCAGTGGCGTTTTTGTCAACCCCGAGTATCTCGTAGTAATCTCTTTTACTTGCCATCGTGATTATTATATGATCTTTAGGTCAATTCTTAATTTATTGTCCGACCACGACATTTGCATGGCGGATTACTTTACCGTTCAGGGTATATCCGCTCTTGATGCAATCCAATATTTTACCCTTGCTGTCTTCATTTGGCGCAGGAACTACCGCTATAGCTTCACATTGCTCATCATCAAAAGGTTTGTTTTCTGTTTCTATAGCCTTTACTCCTTGTCGCCCAAGGTAGTCCATAAATTTGTTGTAAATTAGAAACAGACCTTCTTTGATCGCTTCGGAGTCATTGGATTCTTTGATGTTTTTTAGAGCAAGTTCCATATCATCTATGACAGGGAGTAGCTCTGTCAAAGCTTTTTCTCCACCGTTTTTAATCAATTCGCTTTTCTCTTTCAAGGTGCGTTTGCGGTAGTTGTCATATTCCGCCATTAATCTTAAGTGACTATCATTGAGAGTTGCCAATTCTTTTCTTATTTCATCGATTTCGTTTGTCACCTTGTCACCTATGGCAGACATATCTTCACTTTCAGGCTTATCAGACTGACTTTCTGTCATTTGATTTGTCAATTCCTCTTCTTCCATAGAATTCGAGTGTTGTTTGTTCTCGTTATTCATATTTTGATGATGTTATTTTAATAGGAGTATTCTGTCCAAAATCATTTCGTGCATAATTACCTCCAAAGGTAATATATATACTCATAACAAGCTTTTTATGACTGATGAGTATATCACGAGCAGATATTTTTACAGCTTTACCTTATTAATCTGTTAATAGCTATGCATTATAATACATATATAAGTACACAAAAAGAGTACCACGATATGACAATAATACAGCAAAGCCTTATTTTTTCAACAAATCAGGTCTTAGGCGTTGAGTTCTTTCCAGTGATTGCTCCATTTTCCACTGGTTTATTTTTGCTTCATGACCGCTCAAGAGTATTTCGGGAACCTTCCAGCCTTTATAATCTGCCGGGCGGGTATATACCGGGGGAGCCAATAGATCATCTTGGAAAGTATCGGACAATGCACTTTCTGCATCTCCTATAGCTCCCGGGATTAACCTTACTACAGCGTCAGCAATTACTGCAGCCGCCAACTCACCCCCCGTAAGTACATAATCCCCTATAGAAATCTCACGGGTGATAAGATGTTCTCTGATTCTGTAATCAATGCCTTTGTAATGACCACAGAGTATGATGATATTTTTGTAAAGGCTCAGCTCATTGGCTATAGCTTGATTGAATGTTTCTCCATCCGGGGAGGTATAAATGACCTCATCGTATGTACGCTCTTTTTTTAAAGCGGTAATAACATTATCTATAGGCTCTACTTTCATCACCATACCGGCTTCACCTCCAAAGGGATAATCATCTACACGTTTCCACTTATCATTGGAATAGTCCCTTAGCTGGTGCAGGTGTACTTCTGCCAAACCCTTCTTTTGAGCTCTATTTAATATGGACGTTTCGAAGGAGCCTTGGATCATCTCCGGAAGCACAGTTATGATGTCGATTCTCACTTTAAAAAAATAATTATGGATAAAAAACATTAATTGATGCAACAAAGTTAACCAGTATCTCGATATATTCATTATTTTTGAGAATGATTAGTTAAGACCATTGACAGGAATGAAAGGAATGACAGAACTGCCGTTGTTTTATGCACCCGAAATCGGCATAACGGGACAGCTGCCTGAGCCGGAAGCAATGCATTGCGGAAGAGTATTGAGAAAGCAGGTAGGGGATCAAATACTGATAACGGACGGACACGGCAAAGTCCATGTGGCTACAATAGTTTCTCTCAAACGTCAGGAATGTATGGTCAGCATTGATCAGACCACTATTTGGTCGAGAAACTGGAATGGCCCTATAGTCATCGCTATAGCACCGACAAAGAATCTTGACCGCATGGAGTGGATGGTCGAAAAATTGGTTGAAATAGGCATTGACGGCATAGTATTTCTGAAAACGGAGCATTCCGAGCGTAAGACAGTCAAGCCCGAGAGGATAGAACGAGTGATGATAAGTGCCATGAAGCAATCTCTCAAAGCCGTGCTACCCGCCTTGGAAGTAGATGTACCGTTTATAGATTTTGTCAAGCGACCTTTGACATTCAATTCAGGGCTTATCGCTCATTGTGTAGATGATGCTTCATTACCTTTGAGAGAGATACCCGCTTCGATCCTTCCACCGGGAAGCGGAGCTACTATTCTTATCGGACCCGAAGGTGATTTTAGTCTGAAGGAGATAGAGCTGGCCGTTAATCTGGGTTACCATGGTATTACTCTGGGCGACAGTAGACTTCGCGCGGAAACCGCCGGAATAGTTGCTTGCCAGTGGGTGCATACTTTACAGCAAATTGAAAAACAAAAAGATAAAACGCACAACATTATAAATCATTTATAATACATCTGTTCTATGAAAAAAGAAATCAAATTTAGCCTAGTTTATCGTGACATGTGGCAATCCTCAGGGAAGTACCAGCCACGTTTGGATCAATTGGCTAAGATCGCGCCTGTGCTTGTTGAGATGGGTTGCTTTGCTCGAGTAGAGACCAATGGTGGTGCTTTTGAGCAAGTGAATTTACTTTATGGCGAAAACCCAAACAATGCAGTTCGCACGTTTACTAAACCATTAAATGACGCAGGTATTCAAACACACATGCTCGACCGTGGGCTGAATGGTTTACGTATGTACCCGGTACCAGCAGACGTACGTAAACTGATGTACAAGGTCAAGAAAGCACAAGGAGTAGATATCACTCGTATTTTCGATGGTCTCAACGATGCCCGTAATATTATACCATCTATCAAGTATGCGCTTGAGGCCGGTATGATACCTCAGGCTACGTTATGTATTACTCATTCACCGGTTCACACTGTAGAGTATTACTCCAATCTTGCCGATGAGCTTATTGCTGCCGGTGCTCCTGAAATCTGTCTTAAAGACATGGCCGGAGTAGGCCGTCCCGCGTTTTTAGGCCGATTAGTAAAGGATATTAAAACAAAACATCCTGAAGTAATCATTGAATATCATGGCCACTCGGGCCCAGGTTTCTCTGTTGCTTCTATGCTGGAAGTATGCGAAAACGGCGCCGATATCATCGACGTAGCTATGGAGCCGCTATCTTGGGGTAAAGTGCATCCGGATGTAATCACTATTCGTGAGATGCTTTTTGATGCAGGATTCCAAGTGCCTGAAATCAATATGAATGCTTACATGAAAGCTCGTTCACTCACTCAGGAGTTTATTGATGATTTCTTGGGATACTTCATCGACCCCACTAACAAACATATGTCATCCTTACTGGTTGGTTGCGGTCTGCCTGGCGGTATGATGGGTTCTATGATGGCTGACCTCAAAGGGGTACATGCCGGTATCAATATGTTCCTCAGAGGCAAAGGTGAGCCCGAACTTACTATCGATGACTTGCTCGTGAAGTTGTTTGATGAGGTGGCTTACGTATGGCCTCGGTTGGGTTATCCTCCATTGGTAACGCCTTTCAGCCAATATGTCAAGAACGTAGCTTTGATGAATGTATACAACATGGTTCGTGGCGAAGGTCGCTGGCAAGCTATTGACCAGAATACTTGGGGTATGATCTTGGGTAAGTCCGGTCGTCTTCCGGGCAAGCTTGATCCCGAACTCGTTGCTTTGGCAAAAGAAAAAGGTTTTGAATTTACTGATGATGATCCACAGCAAAACTATCCTGATGCTCTCGACGAATATCGTAAAGAAATGGATGAGAATGGCTGGGAATATGGTCCTGACGACGAAGAGCTTTTCGAACTCGCCATGCACGATCGCCAATATCGCGATTACAAGAGCGGTGTAGCCAAAGAGCGATTCATAGCCGAAGTAGAAAAAGCTAAGACCGATGCTTTGGTAAAACAAGGCTATAATGAGGAGGATGCTCTCAAAGCTAAACGTCTGGGTACGGAAGCTATCGTTTCACCGGCCTCAGGTAAGATTATCTGGGAGGTTGATTTGGATGACAAATCAGTACCACCCGCAGTGGGCAGTGAAGTAAAGACTAATCAGCCATTCTGCTTTATCCAAACACCGGCAGGGTATATTGAACCGGTAGCGAGCAATTTTACCGGTCGTCTTACAGAAGTGATGGCTCAGGGTAAAACTGTAACCAAAGGAGATGCTTTGGCTTATGTACGACCTGCGGAGAAAGAAGAACTTTGGTCTGAACCCGAAGTTCAACGTCTGAAAAGAGTGGAGAAAATCGAAGAATTCAAACATACTTTCAGAAAAGCAAGAAAATAAGTTTGCCACTACTCTAAAATCAAAATGGGAGAAGCATCATCGTATGTTTCTCCCATTTCTTTTGTGTCAATATATTTATTTACAAAAGGCTTTTTTAACTCAAAGGGTACAGTTCCGATTTATTTCATTTAGGATGGATTTTCTCTTCTTTTACACTCATAAATCAGCTAAAAATGAATTTTTTCTGATTGTCGTATTGATAGTGATTTTGGATTGACAGTGTTAAGATAATTGATATTGCCGGCTTTTTATGTGCTTTTGTTTTTTTGGGGGGTGTTTGGGTTTTTATCTTATGGAGGAATGTCATTTATTATTTTTCTAACTAGGCTACGGTTTTTTCTTAGTTATGTTTTGTTATTTTCTCAACTAGGAAAACTCAATTGCCTAGTTAGGAAAATAATATGTTATAGTTAGAAAAAAATGATGTTGTAACTAAGAATAAAAGCCGTTTAAGCTTTATTGTAAAAAATCCGTAAACGAGCTTATAAAGTTCGCTTACGGATTTTTTATTGATGTATGAACTATATTTTTACATTATGACAATTTGATATTTTACTTTGAATGTCTTTTTGTCGTATTTACGTGATCAGGATGCGTGCAAAGTTGCATAGAATATTCCCACCCTAAAATAGTATTATTGTTGAATCCCCGTATGTTTTTTGATTAACTACTCATAACAGCTGTAATGAATGTGTATATAATAAATATAATCTGTGCTGATACAAATATACAACAAGTCACCCCCCTTTGTCAAGAGGTGAAGATATTTTTATTTCCTGTTATTCGATTTTTTCTCGTTGCACAAGGTAATATGCATCATACATTCTTTGCAGTCGAAACTTAGTTGCATCTTATTCCCATCTTGCAGGAGAAATAGAGGTTCTTTGAAAGGCATTTTATGAGTATTTTCTTTGTTACAATAGCCGATCTGACGGCGTAAACAATGTTTTGTAAACATAAGTATTGCATTTGAAGAGGGATTCAGCTCATAAGCTTCAGCCACTTGCTTGTATCCTCTTTGTAGGTAATGTTTTCGGGCAAAACTATTGGATACATTCCCAAGATATGAGATTTCTTGTAACCCTGAGGGAGTATGAAGAGCTGATACTTTGTCCTTCATTACCTGTGTAAGCTTATTGGTGCAAGGTCTTTGGTTAATGTCAATTGCTTTCAGTAGGCTTTCCACTGTCTCTCTTCGGAGCTCTCCCAGTAATGACATAGGGATGAAAGGCTCGCTATCCAATGATATTTCTATGATGCCGGGTGTAAAGATAGTATTGCCTAACTTACCCAACTCAGTTTGTATTCTTTGGCGATCAAACTTTTTTGCCGGCTGATGCTCGAAATCAAGAGCGTTTGTTACCTTGGCAATTTGGAGCTCAGGACAACACATGTCTAAAGCAAATCCGTCAGGAGTTTCTCTCAGGTTAATATCGATTCTTAGTTTCCGCTCTGCTGTGGGTGAGCTAAGCTGTCTTTCAAACTTATGGTCTAAGTTTCTGTATATTCTTGTTCCCGCAGGTAGATTGATGGGATTGTTAAGGCCTATAACTCCTTTGGCATTAATTGTGTTTATCTTTGCTCCGCCCGATTGTTCATCTTGCGTTACATAGTAGATACCATCACCATTATGCAGGTCGGTAGTGGCATCCATTTTCATTATTCCTTTTTTACATTCTTTTACTATACCTATAGGTTCTCCTATGCTTTTGGGTGATATTGCATTGATGACAAGCTGGTTAGGGTGCTTGTGTGTGGGTTTGTGAAAGTAAAAGTCAGTAAATCCCCGATTGAAGCTTTTGGCTGGATTGGGCTGAAATGTAATCACAGACGTACCGCAAGAGGAGCGTTTGTATCCCTCAGGGTGGTCGGCTATATAGGCGTCTATGATATTGCGGTAGTGGGCTGTTATGTTTTTTACATAAGTCTGCCCTTTGAGCCTACCCTCAATTTTGAATGAAGAAGCTCCTGCTTCTATAAGTCGGTCAATAGATGTAGACCTGTTAAGATCTTTGGGTGATAGGAGGTGTCTGTCTCGGATAATTACGTTATCATCTGCATCGATAAGTGTATAGGGTAAGCGACACATTTGGGCACATTCGCCTCTATTGGCACTACGCCCCTTGATCGCCTGAGAAAGGTAGCACTGTCCGCTCAGACTTACACAGAGTGCTCCATGAACAAATACCTCGAGAGGAACGGTAGTGCGGGAAGCTATCGTTGTGATTTCTTCAATATTTAGTTCACGAGCAAGCACGACTTGTGTAAATCCCAATGACTCCAGTGTGATCACATCATCTACTGTGCGTGTATTGCACTGGGTGCTTGCATGCAAAGGGATGGGTGGCAGATCAAGCGACAGAATGCCCATATCTTGAATGATGAGGGCATCTGCTCCTGCATGATATAAGTCCCATATAAGTGATTGGGCATCCTCCATTTCGTTTTCGAAGAGGATGGTATTGAGGGTAACGTATATCTTTACATTGAATCGATGCGCTTCGTGAGTAAGCGTAGCTATGTCTTGCAAGGTGACACCTGCTGCCGCTCGGGCTCCGAAGCGAGGTGCTCCTATATATATGGCATCGGCTCCGTGAAGGATTGCTTCACGAGCCGTGTCAAGATCTTTAGCCGGAGCTAAAAGTTCGAGTTCCTTGATTTTTGACTCCTTAGAGTTTTTCGCCATAAGCAAGGTCACCAGCGTCACCGAGTCCCGGTACTATGTAGGAATGCTCATCCAACTCAGGGTCAATATCAGCCACCCAAAGTGTAATATTGCTTTGCGGATAAATACTTTCAAGATAATCGATGGCTTGCTGACTAGCAATGATAGAAGTCAAATGAATGTGTCTGGGTTGTCCTTTGGTAAGAAGAGCCCTGAAAGCAAGCTCCATAGAGCCACCTGTAGCGAGCATGGGATCTGCAAGAATAAGCGTTTTGCCTGTAAGATCAGGGGAAGCGATATATTCGATAAATATATCGAAGTTGAGGCGGTCTTTATACTTGCGATATGCCGAAACGAAGGCATTTTCAGCATCGTCCAAATAGCTTAGAAATCCTTGATGAAAAGGCAATCCCGCACGGAGTATTGTACCTATTACAACCTGTTCTCCCGGAAGTGAGCAGGAACAACAACCCAGTGGAGTACGGATCTCTTCAGTCTTGTAGTCGAAAGTTTTGCTGATTTCATAAGCCATAATTTCGCCCACACGTTCTATATTGCGGCGAAATCTCAAGCTATCTTTCTGAATCTGAATATTTCTCATTTCAGATACATAACGGCTAAGAAGAGAATTTTCCTTAACCAAGTGTTTTATTTCCATATTTTCGATAATGTATTGTAGCCAAAATTTGATTATCGAAAGACAAATGTACAATTATAATGGCATAGTGAAAGCATGTTATGACAAAAATCTACTTATATACTGCATGATTTATATCTTTGGGAGGATCTTTTCCTCTTATAATTAAAATTTTATATTCTATTCAGGGTCGGTTATGATGGGTGTAGTTGTGATCGATTTTGGGAGTAGTGCCAAGTGGCTTTGAGGTGAAAATGTTGTTGTAATAGTTTGAATAGATGTAAACATAGAAGGCTGTATGATGTGCGCATTACTTCATTCCTATCAAGCCCCCAAGAAAAGCGATCCATGAAGTCAAATTCATGGATCGCTTTTCTTGGGGGGCTATTTTATATTATGGGACAGAGTTTCTTATATCCCGAACAAAATAAATCCTATATAAGCTACAGGGATAGCAAAGAGGATACTATCTATCCTATCGAGCATACCTCCGTGACCGGGCAGCATACGCCCTGAGTCTTTGACCCCGGCGTTACGTTTGAGTGAAGACTCAAAGAGATCTCCCCAAGTAGCACCCACCGAAATAAGTGCTCCCAAGATAACCCAAATGTACAAAGGCTTGTCTATCTCAATAAAGAAATGCCCGAAAATTGCGGCTGAGATCATTGAAAAGACTAATCCGCCCCAAAAACCTTCCCAACTTTTGAGAGGGGAAAGAGATGGAAATAGTCGCTTTTTCCCGAAAGATGACCCTATTATATATGCCCCTGTGTCATTCATCCAGATTATCACAAAGATGAAAAAGAGTAGGGTACTTCTAGCCTGATCGAATGATGCCGTTGCCGGGGTAGAGCTAAAGAGGATGAAGTTTGCCAATGACATACCGCCCGCAATGTATATTTGTCCCAATACAGTACGCGAGAGTTCTTGGGGTAGCCCCTTGACCTCAGAATATATTGCTCTCACCATAATATAGATGATGTAGAAGATATAGGGAGCAAATAGGATGCGTTCAAAACCTGATACTGCTGAGATAAGGCTTACGGAAAAAAGATAAGCCCCTGCTATACCATCGAGGATGCTTCTCAATGGACGAGTCCTGTTGTTTTTTGCCAGACGGCAAAACTCCATAATGGCTATCATAATCATCAATGAAAACACCGCTACATAAAGCGATGGCTTCTTGAGCAATACGGCCATAGAGATAACCACAATGTAGATAAGCCCGGTAATAAGTCTTTTGATTACTGGTTTCATATATAGGAGATAAATCAGTTATAATTTTTCGTCAGATGATGCTTTGGTGGCCGCCACTTCGTCATCACCCTCACCATATTGTTTAGTACTGCTTTCCTCTTTGGGAGTTTGAGCATTTTCTCCCTGTGCAACTTGAGTTTCACCTTTATCGCTCGGGGTCAATTGTGTGTTTTCATTTGCACCCAATTGTTTCTTTCTCTCCTCCTGAGCCGTGATGAGTTCCTCTGAGCGTGATATCCACTGTCTTTTGCCAAAGATTTTCTCTACATCTTCAGTGTAGATAACCTCTCTTTCGAGAAGCAATCTTGCCAGTTCATGATGACCTTCGGCTTGCTCTTTGAGGATAGTTTTGGCTCTCTCATATTGCTTTTCGATGATTTCTTTGACTTCTTTATCTATCAATTCGGCAGTGCGGTCGCTATATGGTTTGCTGAAACCATAGCCCTCGTTCTGCATTTCATAATAGTTGATATTGGGAAGTTTTTCGCTCATTCCATAATAGACTACCATGGCATATGCAAGCTTGGTAACCCTTTCCAAATCATTGGCAGCTCCGGTAGAGATTCTTCCAAGGAAGAGTTCTTCTGCTGCACGACCACCGAGAGTGGCACACATCTGATCCAAAAGAGCATCTGTAGTGGTAATTTGTCTTTCTTCGGGTAGATACCATGCCGCACCCAAAGCTTTACCACGAGGTACGATAGTTACTTTTACCAGAGGGTTGGCATACTGTAGCATCCAGCTGATAGTGGCGTGTCCTGATTCGTGTATAGCAATACTGCGACGTTCCTCTTCTGTGGTGATTTTATTCTTCTTCTCCAATCCGCCTATCACTCTGTCTACAGCATCCATGAAGTTTTGCTTATTGACAAATTGCTGTCCTTCCCTGGCTGCTATCAAAGCAGCTTCATTGCAGACATTAGCAATATCGGCCCCAGAAAATCCCGGAGTTTGACGTGCCAGTAAGTCTACATCTACGCTGGTATCCGTTTTGAGGGGTTTGAGGTGAACAAGGAAGATCTCTTTACGATCGTTGAGGTCGGGCAAGTCCACATAAATCTGTCTGTCGAAACGCCCGGCTCTGAGTAATGCCTGATCAAGGATGTCTGCTCGGTTGGTAGCTGCTAATATAATGACACCGCTATTGGTACCGAAACCATCCATCTCTGTCAATAATTGATTCAGAGTATTCTCTCTTTCGTCATTACCTCCGAGATTGGCATTTTTACCTCTGGCTCTACCTACTGCATCAATCTCGTCAATGAAAATGATACAAGGGGCTTTTTCTTTGGCTTGACGGAAAAGATCTCTCACACGAGAAGCGCCTACACCCACAAACATCTCCACAAAATCAGATCCTGACATAGAGAAGAAAGGAACATGAGCCTCGCCTGCCACAGCTTTGGCAAGAAGAGTTTTTCCCGTTCCGGGAGGGCCTACAAGGAGGGCTCCTTTGGGTATTTTACCTCCAAGTTGGGTATATTTCTCAGGATTCTTGAGAAAATGTACAATCTCTTCCACCTCTTCTTTGGCTTCGTGCAAGCCTGCTACATCAGAGAAGGTTACATGTATATTTTTCTTGTCATAAAGCTGAGCTTTAGATTTACCTACGCTGAAAATACCTCCACCTCCGCCGGCATTGTTTCCTCCGCTATTCATCCTACGAACCATATAGATCCAGAATACGATCAAGAGAATGACCGGTCCCAAGCTAAGGAATATTCCCCAAAAGTTGAATTTTTCTTGTTCGTAATTTACTTTGGCTTGAATCTGATTCTGATCATAGAAATCAGAGAACTTGTCTACTGATGGTATTTGTGTAGAAATACGATATTCCTGAGCTTTTTCTACGCGATTGTTGGGAAGTTCTCCTTTTTTGAACACGCTGTCAGCCATGTTTCTTTTGAGTATCCCCACTGCGTCTTTTTTATCTCTATTAACAGTGATTTCTTTGAATGCTTGCTTCTTTGCAATATTCTGAAACTCATTCCAACTTACTTCCTTGCCTATGCCACCGCTCCCGGGCATGAACATCAAAGCTGTGAGGATGATGAGTACAATGCCGTAGATCCACATTTCATTAAACCTAACAGGCTTTTTGTTTTTCTTGTCTTTGTTGTTTGTTGCCATTTATATCGTGAAAAAACTTTTTCTTATGTCTTTGATTGCTTATTGAATAACAAATCTTTATTTACTAACCTATATTACAAATGATAGGTTCTATAGCTACTTGCATTAATTGACGAACAAAGTTAGCATAAAAGTTATATTAATATTGAGTTAGTTGTTATGATTAGTCGAAAACTGGAATAAGTCAGGTTATTTAAAGACTAACCCTTATGGTACTTTATCAAAAACCTTGCACGTTAAAATCTTTGCCAATATGTCAGGTGTATTATAATTTTTTTTGATAAACAAGAGTGGCTTTGTTTACGAGGGTTAAGGAATATAGTGTTTATGGATTAGTGAGTAGTGAGGAATGCAAAATGTAATTCATGTAAACTTCATTCGACTTTATACATTTTATATTAGCCTTTTTACAGTACTATCAAGGCTTGGGCTTAAAAATAATAATCCCTGAAGAATTATTCCGGTGTATCCGGTGTAAATTCCTCAGGGAGTATTGATTTTATGGAATCTATTGTTTGATCAGCTTATGCTATCTTGAACAATTAGCTGTCCATGCGGCTCCGTCTTTGGTTACAGCCATTACAAGCTTATCTTTAGAGATTGTAATCAAACCGGTCATACCACTAGAAATACCAACCCAAGTATGATCATCTTTCTTGTTAAACTTCACGTCTTTGAGGTCAGGAATTCCATCTGAGAATGCAAACATATATTCTGAACCTGCTTTGGCAACTGTAACTTTACCACTGTCAGGCTTGATGATTTTATCACCTTTGATATATGATATACTACCTGTATATGATCCGAGAAATACATCTACTTCTGTGGGATCAGTGTCTTTACTACAAGAAACAAATGCTACGGCAACTAATGCAAATAGCATAAAACCAATACATTTCAATGACTTTTTCATGTGTTCAATTCTTTTTTGTCTTTATTTGTTTATTTCATATTCTCGTTCAAGCCCATATATTATTCATTTAATAGATGCTTGTACAAGTTGTCGGTTATCACTTTGATGTTTTTATTTGCAACTTATTCTGTGTTAAATTTAGTCAAATTATTTGAATTAATAACATGTATGGGTAAAATAATGTTTAAATAACGTAAATAACTTTTAGTGTTTTCTCCATTTTTGCCTGTAGAACTATAAATCTCAGATAGCTTAGAAATTATTATTCCCTACAGAGAAGTGAGAGTAGAAGACTCTATTTTCGTTTCATTTTAATTGTTATTGTAAGGTTGTTAGCATTGAATTCCGTATCAATACTATCTCTACTGTGAATTTTTATTTTGTATGTCCTGGGTGTTAAGCTTGAAACTTTCTCAATATTCTCAGTAGACCATTGTCCTTCACCTTCAAAAGATTCTATTATCTTGGGGTAAGTGATTAGGAGGCCTTTGCTTTTATTTACACGATATACCCCGCGCTCACGGTGAGTGGTAGGGTCAAATCTATTTTTCATGAAAGTTTCTGTATAAATGGAATCGTTTTCAAACTTGATCGTAGAGTTGCGAGTAATTTCTTTGGCGGCCTGCATGTAATAATCAGGAACTTCACTTTTACTCTTGGTTACTATTACGTCTGTACGAACCCATTCTCCTTCCAGAAATTTTGTGCTGAGGGATTGTCCGCAAGAGGTAAATGTGCACAGGCTTAGGATTGCACAGGAAAATTGGGCTAAGAATGAATTTTTCATATAAAAAATGATATTTATGAGGATATGGTTAGTAAAGAATATAATCGGAGACTGTTGAAAAAGTCGGATCTAGAGACAGAGACAGAAGACGAGCAGTTTTCCGCCCGATTTTAGAGAACAGACGAAGGAATTTTGATTCTAATTTTCTTGATTTAGCTCATTTTTGAGCTACTTGAGGGGGCTTACCCTTCAATCGGGGGGTTAGCTTACGCTTTGTTGCATAAGTAGCCTTGGCGCACGTTTGAGATTGTAGGCCAAAGACTCAATGAGGTTCTGATAATGCGTTTTAGCAATCCTCGGTAGCGACATCGTCCTCCATGAAACCATCGTATAATGCTACCAAAGCTACGCTCTATTTGCCATCGCATGGAACTGATCAGCCTATTCAATTGCTTTTTACCCTCCTTCAGTGGCACTCCCTTGACTGCTTTGTGCATGATGCCATCTATCAGGTTGTGGTCGCACAGATAACCTCTGTTCCTCTTGGATGTGTAACCTTTGTCCGCTAATATCATTGTCTCTTGGGGGAGTTGAGCCTGCTCCAAAAGAGGAATGATTTGTGTCGTATCTGCCACATTAGCCGCTGTGGTGATTACTTCATGTATCAGTCCCCCGGTGTCTGTTAAGACGTGCTTCTTGTAACCGTATCTATATTTGTTGCATTTCTTTACCCAACGAGCCTCTTCATCTACGCCGGGTTTCGTTGAGCAGACTTTGACCTGGTATTCTTCCTCAGCCTCTTTCTCCTGATCTCTACGAGCATCCACTCGATCATCGCAGATCACAATTTGACACCCTCCCGTTGGTTTGTTGGGACTGTCAACAATGCTTGCGTCCACAATGGCGCCCTCTTTGATCTCCATGATGCCATGTTGTTTGAGTTGCTTGTTGAGAAGCTTGAATAGCTTTGCCATTAAACCTTTCTCTATAAGCTCCGGACGGAAGCAACAGATGGTCGAGTGATCGGGTGAAACGAAATCCATCGTCAGCCCTAGGAAGGCACTCCATGTGAGGGAATCGTTGATTCGCTCTTCTACTTGACGATCTGAGAGACCGTACCAAGTCTCCAAAAGCAGGATCTTGAAGAGCATAATGGGGCGGTAAGAGGAAGCGCCAAATGGGGTGTCTCCCTTAAGGCAATGTTTGTTGAGCAAGTTGGAGATGGGACGCCAATCTACAATGGTGTCAATCTGATACAAAAAGTTGTTTTTGGTGGCTTGGGGACGACGTTCTACTGCTAGTTCTGCAAAAGATGGGGCCTTGGTGTTCTTTTCCTTACTCATAGAGACTGTTTTGATTGCGGTTTTACATCTCAAATATAATGATATTCAGCGATATATACAAGATTAAAAGGACAATTCTCGTGCAACAGTCTCGACAAGTCTCTTCGCTTTTTACCGGGCAGTAGGGCTGTCCTTAGCTTTTGGAGTGATAAGGGCAGCCTTTCTTTTGCTTTCTTCCTTCTGGAGACCGTTGCATAGCAGGCCAATTGTTTCGTTGCTTGCGAGATTCACGCTTGGTCATTTACCTGAAGTAAACTCCCTGTGCACTCACTCTTAGCGCCTTGCACTTTACCCTCTCTGCCCGATCAAAGTGCCTTTTGTCGGCTTTGCCTCCAAAATCCATGAGACTGTTGACTTTTGCAACAGTCTCTTCTGATCGATTATTCCTGAAACAGGAGTGGAATATGGCTATTGTGATGAGCCAACAAAAAAGGCTGTTACTTTTTTCGGTAACAGCCTTGCTTGTATATCTGAGTAGTATTTTTACTTGAAGTATTCCTTAACAGCTTCGTTAGGAACCATTTCTTCTTGGAACGTGTAAGCTCCCGTTTTAGGAGACTTTACCATTTTGATAACCTTAGAATAGGTACGTCCGTCAGCTTTTTTAAACGAAGCAACCGCTTTCTTTGCCATTTTCTATGTCTCCTATTATTACTTGATTTCTTTATGTACAGTCATGCGCTTAAGGATCGGGTTGAATTTCTTCAGTTCCAAACGCTCTGTAGTATTCTTTCTATTCTTTGTAGTGATGTAGCGTGATGTACCCGGCATGCCGCTCTCTTTGTGTTCGGTACACTCAAGAATCACTTGTACTCTGTTACCTTTTGCTTTCTTTGCCATAATTTTCGATTCTCCCTTAGTGTTATGCGTTTAAATAACCTTTTTCGGCAGCACGCTTGATGGCAGCGTCAAGGCCGATCTTATTAATAAGTCGTAGTCCGGCTGCAGACACTTTCAGTTGTATCCAGCAGTCTTGTTCCGGCCAATAAAATTTCTTTATGAACAGGTTTACGTCGAATGTGCGCTTCGTTCTTTTCTTTGAGTGCGAAACGTTATTGCCGACCATTGCCTTCTTACCTGTAATCTGACAAATTTTAGACATTTCTTATTTTGTTTTTAAATTATTCCAAGATAGATATGTGTATCTCTGACAACATTGCCGGCTACCCGTAGCATCATTGAGTTCCGCACAATCAGGGTGCAAAGTAAACAAAAAAATTTGTTTTATGCAAAAACTACTCGGTAAATGTTTTTCTTCGGAGTTGAAAATCTTTACCAAGATACTTCTCTCGAACGATTTCATTTTCAGCCAACTGCTCAGCAGTTCCTTGGAAAAGTACCTTGCCTTCGAAGAGTAAGTAAGCTCTGTCTGTAATGCTGAGAGTTTCGTAAACATTGTGATCTGTAATGAGGATACCGATGTTTTTATGTTTCAGTTTGGCCACAATAAACTGAATATCTTGTACAGCTATGGGATCGACTCCTGCAAAAGGCTCATCCAACATGATAAACTTAGGGTCGATAGCCAGACATCGAGCAATTTCGGCTCGGCGTCTTTCACCTCCGGAAAGTCTGTCACCCAAGTTTTTTCTTACCTTTTCGAGGTGAAACTCTCCGATGAGTTCTTCCAGCCGTTCGTGTTGCTGCTCTTTGGTCCGGGGAGTCATCTCCAATACGGAGAGAATATTATCTTCCACAGACATCTTCCTGAATATTGATGCTTCCTGAGGCAAATAACCTATACCTGCCTTGGCTCTTTTGTACACAGGGTATTCTGTAATATTATTGCCGTCAAGAAAAATGCGCCCTTCATTGGGCACTACCAAGCCTACGGTCATATAAAAAGTTGTAGTCTTCCCGGCACCGTTAGGCCCCAGTAATCCTACAATCTCGCCTTGTTCTACCTCGATAGAGACATGGTTTACCACCGTGCGGTTGCGATATCTTTTTACTAAATCCTCTGTTCTTAGTATCATTGTTTTTATTGTTATCGTCAGACTACAAAGATAAGTGTTATATTTGTGTGTTAGAATTAATATTTTATGTTAACAAGCGCATTAGCAACTTTGGGTGATTATACCCTCCTGATGAAACGGACTTTTGCAAAGCCCGGGAAGCATATCATGTTTTATAGACAGCTGGTAAAAGAGATGTACGGGTTGGGTTTGGACTCACTCCCTATTGTGCTTATCATATCTTTCTTTATAGGCACTGTAATCACCATACAGCTTTCCATAAATATGACTAACCCGTTGATCCCCCGCTTTACCATAGGGTATTCGGCCAGGGAGATCATATTGCTTGAGTTCTCATCTACTATCATGTGTCTTATCCTTGCGGGTAAGGTAGGCTCCAGCATTGCTTCCGAATTGGGGACTATGCGTGTTACAGAACAAGTAGATGCCATGGAAATTATGGGAGTGAACTCAGCAAACTTTCTGATACTGCCCAAGATCATGGGACTTATGCTTTTTATTCCTGTACTGAGTATTATCTCTATGGGGATAGGTATATCCGGCGGATATGTAGCCTCTATGTTGGTCGATAATTTGCCTCCGGAGTCTTATGTGTTTGGGATTCAGTTCGGATTCAAACCCCGTTTTATCTTACACTCCATTGTAAAATCACTGGTATATGCCTTCATTATATCATCTGTGTCCAGCTATTATGGCTATACCGTAAAAGGAGGAGCATTAGATGTGGGTACTGCCAGTACTAATGCTGTGGTGAAGAGTAGTGTGCTCATCCTATTCTTTGATGTGATACTCACCAATTTGCTCCTTGTATAAAATTCTGACCTTTGCCCCGATTCAATTATGATAGAAGTAAAAGCGCTAAAAAAGAGTTTTGAGGACAAAGATGTTCTCAAAGGTATTGATGCTGTGTTTGAAACCGGCAAAACAAACTTGATTATAGGAAAGAGTGGTGCGGGCAAGACCGTATTCCTCAAGTCTATGATTGGGCTTATTATCCCTACTTCGGGAGAGATTCTTTTTGATGGAAGAGATATTGTGGGTATGGGGAAATCAGATTTGCTCATGTTGCGGCGAGAGATGGGTATGTTATTTCAAGGCTCGGCCTTGTTCGATAGCATGACTGTGCTGGAAAACGTGATGTTTCCTTTGGAAATGTTTTCCGACGAGTCTCAGGCAAAAAAACGTAAGCGAGCCTATAATTATCTTGAAAGAGTTGGTCTTGAAGATGCCGCTTCCAAATACCCCAGTGAAATAAGCGGAGGTATGATGAAGCGTACAGCTATAGCTCGTGCCATTGCTTTGGGGCCTAAATATTTGTTTTGCGATGAGCCTAATTCAGGGCTTGACCCCAAGACATCCCTGATGATAGACGAGCTGATACATTCTATCACCAAAGAAGATAACATCACTACGGTGATCAATACCCATGATATGAATTCCGTACACAATATCGGAGACAAGATCATCTATCTGAGAGATGGTGTCAAGGACTGGGAAGGCTCCAGCGAAACATTGGAAAAGGATGGGACGGAAGAGCTCAAGAAATTTGTCAATGCCGGCATTGATCGTAATTAATATAAAATTATAATGGGGAAATATATTCGTTAAGATGGAGAATAAGAAAAAATCAAGAATACAAGGGCTAAAGAACAGCTCGTTTTATACTAAACATCCTATTATTGGCAATATACTGCTGATGATATTACTCTCTTTCATCATTATTTTCATAGTCATGTTTGGTCTCGATTTTTATACTCGTCACAACTCCATTATACAGGTGCCGGATGTCAAAGGTAAGATGACGGCTGATGCAGCTCGAATACTCGAAGGCGCAGGCTTGCGATATGAAGTTGTGGATTCCATTTATTCCGACGAGTACCGTAAAGGTGCAGTTGTAGATGTGTCTCCTCAGCCGGGACATAAAGTGAAACCGGGACGTATCGTTTTTCTCACTATCAATGCAACTTCTCTTCAAAGAAAAGCTCTGCCCAACATTCTTGATATGTCTGGTAGACAAGCCATTACTTTGCTCAATAGTATAGGGTTCAGCAATGTGACAGTACAGATAATCCCCGGCGAATTTTTGGATTTGGCCAAGGGGGTGCGTACGCCGTCGGGCAAAATGCTCAAGGCCGGTGATATGGTGCCTATAAAAGAGCAACTAACCCTTTTGGTCGTAGGTAATGTAGCGGATACTACTGCTATTCAAGGTAACTATGCCGATACCCTTGGGGTAAGCGAAAAAGATAGTTTGTTCAAAGCTAATGCCGACAGCATAAGTAAATCCAAACCCAAGAAAAAGAAGGACGAAAACGAGAACTGGTGGTAACTTTCCATCACGTTACATTATATTTTAATTCACAAATTTTACTGCATGATTGAAGACCCGGACTTGGAATATGAAGAGGATTTCCCGGACGAAGACCTAGCCTCTGAAGTGGCTATTGATGATGCCGACTTTGATCAAGGTTCAGGTGATAAATTATATGAACATTACCGGGTAGTGGCAGATGCAGGCCAGTCGCTCATACGCATCGACAAATATCTTGTCGATCGCATGACACATACTACTCGCAATAGGATTCAACAAGCTGCCGAGGCGGGTTTTATCTTTGTCAATGACAAGCCTGTCAAGAGCAATTACAGAGTCAAGCCCAGAGACGTTATCACTTTGCAACTGAGACGTCCCAAACACGAACTCAAGATTATCCCTGAAGATATTCCCCTCAATATTATCTATGAGGATCATGATCTCTTGGTGATTAATAAACCTGCAGGTTTGGTAGTACATCCCGGTCATGGCAATTACACCGGTACGCTGGTCAATGCCCTTGCTTTTTATCTCAAAGACGATCCGCAATATGATCCCGATGATGCGCGTGTAGGTCTTGTACATCGTATTGACAAGGATACAAGTGGGCTTCTTGTTGTGGCCAAGAATCCGGAAACAAAAGCCGATCTGAGTCGTCAGTTTTTTTACAAAACTACGCATCGCTCATATAGAGCATTGGTGTGGGGTCGTTTTGATGAAAACGAAGGCACTGTAGAAGGCAATATAGGGCGTGATCCTAAGGATCGCTTGCTCATGACTGTGTTCCCCCCATTGAGTCCTATGGGCAAATCTGCCGTCACACATTACCGTGTTTTGGAAGAACTTGCTTTTGTGTCGTGGATAGAGTGTAGGCTTGAGACGGGACGTACGCATCAGATTAGAGCACATATGAAGTATATTGGTCATGTTTTATTCGGTGACCAAAGATACGGAGGAGATAAAATATTGCGAGGTAATACTTTTGTCAAGTATCAGCAGTTTGTACGCAATTGCCTGGAGATTTGTCCACGTCAGGCTTTGCATGCCAAGACTCTTGGTTTCAAGCATCCGAAAACGGGAGAAGAGTTGATGTTCGACTCCGAACTTCCCGAGGATCTTACCATTCTTTTAGATAAATGGAGGGCTTATGCCACTCAATTAGATAATGAATAAATAGCTATAGGGAATACTGATCCTATGAGTAATAAATTATTGAATGTTGCTATTGTAGCCGGAGGATACTCCGGTGAGTACGAAGTGTCTTTGAGAAGTGCTTCCGGTATCATGTCATGGATGGATGCCGATTTATTCAGTCCATACCTTGTGATTATTAAGAGAGATGAGTGGCAAGTTGCGCTCCCGGATGGAGCTGTAGTGCCGGTATGTCGCGATGACTTTAGTTTTTTGGATACCTCAGGGCAGCATATAAAGTTCGATTATGCTTTCATTACCATACACGGTACACCCGGAGAGAATGGGCTGTTACAAGGCTATCTGGATATGCTGGGTGTGCCTTATAATACGGGTGACGTGCTGGTAGAGTCGCTTACGTTCAATAAATTTGTTTGCAATAAATTCTTGAGTACTTTCCCCGGTATACGTGTGGCTCGTGCTTATCGTTTGGCCCATGGTGACACTATTCCCTCAACATCCGATATTGTATCTGATTTGGGGTTGCCTCTCTTTATAAAACCCAATGTGGGAGGATCCAGTGTAGCTACTACCAAAGTAAAGGATGAGGAGGGTATCATGCCTGCTATACAATCAGCTTTTGAAGAAGGGAATGAAGTGATGGTCGAATCTTTTATCAAAGGTACCGAGGTCACTTGCGGTTGTTATGCTCTTGGGGGGGAGATACATCCCTTACCTGTTACAGAAGTAGTAACGCACAATGAGTTCTTCGACTTTAATGCCAAGTACAATGGTCAAGTAGAGGAGATCACTCCTGCCCGCATTTCAGCCGAGCTTACTCAAAGCATACAGAGCCTCACGGCACAAATTTATCATCACTTGCGTACCAAAGGTATTATTCGTGTAGATTTTATCATCGAACCTGATGGTATACCTACACTACTTGAGGTCAATACCACCCCAGGTATGACACCTACAAGTTTTTTACCCCAGCAAGTTGTTGCTGCAGGTCTCGAAATGAAGACTTTATTGAGTGATATTATTATGGATCAAAAATAACCTAAAACATTACATAACATGGCCGATACACAGAGCGAAAATAAACGATTCGAATCTATCAGACCTCTGATGGATTGTGAGGTTACCGAAGCTGTGAACTATCTTGCTTCTCTACCTGTGCTTGAGGATACTTTTAATAACCTGCACTCCGGTTACCCTTGGGAGTTACTTGTAGCCAAAGCCAAAGAATGCCACACAGTGGAGGAATTTAAGCTTAGGATCAGCTTCTTCTTGGTGATGAGAATCGCAGAGAATACAGCTTTTTCCTTATCTCTTTCGGGTAAATCCAAACTTAATAGTAATACCCCTTATACATTTATATCCAATCACCGGGATATCATCCTTGATTCTGCTTTTCTCAACGTATTGGCTGCCGATGCAGGGCTCAAAATACCGCAAGTAGCGATAGGCGACAATCTCCTACTCGATGAGTGGGTAAAGATTTTGGTCAAGCTAAACAATAGTTTTATTGTCAAGCGCAACCTCAAGGGGCGCGACACGCTCTTTGCCGCCAAAGAACTCTCGGAGTATATGCATGAAAACATAGTTCAGGGCAATTCGCAGTGGATAGCACAACGTGAAGGTCGTGCCAAGGATGCTAATGATACTACACAGCTAAGCCTCCTCAAGATGCTGGCAATGGGTGGTGCTTCGAGTGATTTCATTGAGAGTATCAAGGAGCTTAATATAGTACCGCTTACCTGCTCATACGAGTATGATCCTTGTGACTATCTCAAAGTACGTGAGATGCAGTACAAGCGAGATAATGAGAATTATAAGAAAACCCCTCAGGAGGACGCCTTGAATATGAAGAGCGGTGTTATGGGCTATAAAGGCAGAGTGCACCTTACGCTATCCCGCCCGCTCAATGAGATCATAGACCGTATATCTCCTAAATTGCCCAAACAAAACCAGGCAGAAGAACTGGCTAAACTACTCGACAAAGAGATCCATAGCAACTACCGCTTATATCCCGGAAATTATGTGGCGCTCGACTTGCTCAACAAAACCGAGCTATATGCATCACATTACAGTGAAGAGGAAAAACAGTTTTTTATTGATTATATTATCGGTCAGGTAGCCAAGATAGAGGTGGAGGAAGGCTATACCAAAGATATTCCTTTCCTATACCATAAGATGTTGCAAATGTATGCCAATCCGGCTATCAATAAGTTGCGTACCGGTAAAGCAGAGTAAGCTCACACGAGCAAGTGACAGCTTTGAATGAATAAGAGGTTATCCGTATCATTACGGATAACCTCTTATTCATTCACACTAGAGACCGTTGCATAGCAGGCTAATTGCTTCGTTGCTTGCGAGATTCGCGCTTGGTCATTTACCTGAAGTAAACTCCCTGTGCACTCACTCTTAGCGCCTTGCACTTTACCCTCTCTGCCCGGTCAAAGAGTCTTTTGTCGGCTTTACCTCCAAAATCCATGAGACTGTTGACTTTTGCAACAGTCTCACTAAATCTTATCATCCATGTAGAGGCTATGATCTGCCAATGCTGCTCCGTCGAAGCTATTTTTATGATTACACTTATGTCGGTAGGAAATGAGAAATTCGGGTATAACCGGTGAGATAAGCAACAAGCCTTGACAAGCAAAAAATTACAATTGGAATTTATGATAATGACCCAAGCTAAATCATTCCTTTTTTACCAATAAGAAGATCTCTGAAATCAACTTCAAATATTGAACATATCAACTTCAAAATTTGACGAGATTAATCTCAAACTTTGACGAGATCAACTTCAAAGATTGATCTGGGTGTTTTTTTAGAAATATTTTTCAGCTTGTTCAAGCTATGGGATAGTAGATATATAACACCGCATTACCTTCTTATCCGGAACCTCAGAACTTATTTTTAGTGTGCATGAATAAAAAATATAAAGCTGAAATCAGGAAAATACCATAAAAAGATATACTTTTAGATACCATACTTTTGTTTTAGAGATTGGTATGGGCGAACTTTCAGTTATATATTAATGAAATCTTGATCTCTGCATCGTCTCTAACGATCTTTCTTACAGTCAGTATATCGTCAGATATGTTTTATGATAATGCAGTAGCCGGATGTATGGATTACATCCGCTTATATATATCAATAACTTAACTCAAAAAAATTACAGCAATGAAATACATCGTTTATTTTATATCTGCCATATGTGCGAGTCTTCTCATTGTATCATGTGACAAAGAAGATAGAGTATCACTCCAAAAAATCTCTATTGACCCTACTTCTCTGAATATCCAAGTGGGTGCATCACAAAAGCTCAAACTGACCGCAGAGCCTTCCGATTTTGTTTTGGACAAGGTAGCATGGAGCGTCAAAGACAAGAAAATCGCTTCCGTAGATAATAATGGCTTGGTAAAAGCTCTTAGTGTAGGAGAGACGGAAGTTTATGCTGATGCGGAAGGGAAGCGTGCCATGTGTAAGGTAGTGGTGAAGCCCCAGCCTGTGACTTCTATGCGTATAGTGCCTAGTCAAGCTAATTTGCAAGTGGGACAGTCTCTTGCTCTCAGTGTAGATGTTGTACCTGATGATCCTTCTTCTAAAAAAACACTTATTTGGTCAAGCTCAGATAAAGCCATAGCCACAGTGGAAAAGAATGGCATTGTCACTGCTATAAGCCCCGGAAAGGTAATAATATACGCCAGTATTGGCGACGTGAAAGCAGAATGTCACTTAGTTGTGGAAAATAATAAAAATCCACTTTTTTATGTTGCAGAGTTTAACCTCGAAGCGGTAAATAAGTTTGCAAGTGGTGATCCCCAAACAACTATGGGCGGTATATTCCAGTGGGGACGGAACGTGGTTTTTGATAATAAAACGGAAACTATAGATACCTATGATAATCAAGTCGCTCCGGACGATGCACGAGTGTGGGGAAACTTGTACTTTACAAACAAACATGATAAATCTTGGATGACAGGGAGTACCAAGACTGACACCTGGAGCTCTGTGGTAATGAAAGCGCATGGTGCGCCAAAAAGCTATATAGGTGATAACGGAGGTGATCCTTGTCCCAAAGGTTATCACATCCCAACCTCATCACAAGGACGGATTTTTACGGGTTTATACAAAGTAGGTCCCAATTTTAAACTCAATAGTGATTACTCCGGTACGGAAACTGTGAACTTCCAAGGTCACAATATGACCTATACAGCTCAGTATAGAGCTACACCCAATAATATCGTTTACGGAATCAAGATGAAAGGGGTATCTAATGATGAATATGCCTGTGTATTCAAGTGGGAGAAAATGTCTAAAAATAATGTGATTTATCTCAAGATTACCGCACGACATGTAGGCGTAGAGGTACGCAAGCTTAGTTTGGACAACATTTCTAATCCTCAATATTGGGAAAAAGATAACAAAAATGATATCTCTCGTTACTTTCCCAGTGCGGGATTCAGGTACAATGATGACGGCTCTCTTGATGGTGTAGGGGAGAACGGTGAGTTTTGGTGTGCTGATACAGGCTTTGAAAATCACGCATGGCATATAATCACTGCTCCGGACTTAGTATCTACCTTTTACAGAGCTCGTACATGGGGACAATCGATCCGCTGTGTTTCTGAGGCTTATTAGAAATTCTTCCGGGAGACAAGTGTTTACATGATAGTTTTTGCTATTGGAGACTGTTGCAAAAGTCAACAGTCTTGTGGATTTTGGAGGCAAAGCCGACAAAAGACACTTTGACCGGGCAGAGAGGGTAAAGTATAAGGCGCTAAGAGTGAGTGCACAGGGAGTTTACTTCTGGTAAATGACCAAGCGCGAATCTCGCAAGCAACGAAGCAATTGGCCTGCTATTCAACGGTCTCTATTGGTAAAAGTATATATGACCTCACTCTCCAATAAATATCAAAGCCCAACCTTGCACACAGAGCATGGTTCGGCTTTGATATTTATTGGGCTGCTATACGGCTTATAAGGCGTGAATGACTTTATTTGATATTATGAAGGGTGTGTCCCATGCGTTCTTTTTTGGTCTGCATGTAAAACATATTGTATTTATTGGGCTCTACTTCTATGGGTACGATCTCCGATACTTCCAATCCGTATGCTTCGAGTCCGATGCGTTTTACGGGATTGTTAGTAAGCAGTTTCATTTTGGTTACACCCACTGATTTGAGTATCTGCGCTCCCACACCATAGTCACGCTCATCAGCATCATGCCCAAGATGGAGGTTGGCATCCACAGTATCCATGCCTTCTTCCTGTAATTTGTATGCTTTCATCTTGTCCATAAGCCCTATGCCACGTCCTTCCTGATTGAGGTATACCACAACGCCCTTACCTTCTTTTTCTATCATGCTCATAGCCTTGTGAAGTTGCTCGCCGCATTCACAACGCATAGAACCGAAGATATCGCCTGTAGCACAGCTGGAGTGTACTCTTACTAGTATGGGTTCATTGTCGTCAATATTGCCTTTGATGAGTGCTACATGCTCCAGTCCGTTGCTTTTCTGCTTGAAAGGAATGAGTTTAAAATGCCCCCAATGTGTAGGCATATCTACTTTTACTCCCTCTTCTACAATACTCTCGTTGCGTAGGCGGTAAGCGATAAGATCTTTGATGGAAATGATCTTGAATCCGAATTCACGTGATACTTCTATGAGCTGAGGTAAACGAGCCATGGTGCCGTCCTCATTGATAATCTCGATGAGAGCTGCAACAGGTTGTAGCCCGGAAAGACGAGCCAGGTCCACTGCTGCTTCCGTATGTCCTGCACGGCGTAGTACACCTTTGTTTCGAGCACGAAGCGGGCATATATGCCCCGGGCGTCCCAGATCGGACGGGTGAGTATTGGGATCAGCAAGCGCCAGGATGGTCTGGCACCTGTCGTACATGGATACCCCTGTTGTGCAGCCGTTGCCCAGTCTGTCTACTGTGACAGTAAAAGGAGTTTCGTGTACAGATGTATTGGTAGGGACCTGCATTTCTAACTCCAACTTCGCAGCACGATCTTCTGTAATAGGTACACAAAGTACACCCCTGCCGTAGCGCATCATGAAATTGACTTTTTCAGGAGTTACTTTTTCAGCGGCTATAATAAAGTCGCCTTCGTTCTCACGATCCTCATCATCAACAACGATGACAAATTCACCGTTACGAAAATCTTCTAAAGCTTCTTCAATTGTATTTAATCGGAAGTTATCCATAGTTATATTTTAGTTGTTTAAATCTTCTTATCGTTGTTTATTATAGCTTTTATTTCCTCCAAGACGTTGGTGAGTACGTTGAGATCTCTCACAATGTGCTTCCTTTTGTGAGCAAAATATATGCTTAAAGGTAATGATATTGGGACGATTACCCAAAGAACTTTACTCAGTATCTTATTCTGTGGAATCCACATGCTCAGCTTTTGCGGGAAAAGAGGGATGTCCATAAGTTTGACTATGATAAGCGTATTAGCACTGTTTCGCAAGTCATCGATGATGGCTTCCACCTTCGTCCTTATCTCGCTGATGGTATAGTTGTATTCCGAGTGAAGCGGTATCTTGAAGGCTGATTGGCTGATAAGTGGCAGTTGCATATATCTCTTGATATCGGATTGCAATTGAGCGATGTCGGCAAGAGCCTTTTCTTCATCGGCATATACCATAATCACCTCTTTGAACTCTACTTTGCGTACAGCCTTACGTCCGAAGAGCTTCTTGAAGAAATTGGCGTAAGCATCGGTGTTGAGTGATGCGGAGTCTTTGGTGGCCTTATAGGTGAGGAAAAATCCGAGTGGTAACAAGATGAGTGTGCTTAGCCACATACCCAGGGCAATGTTTATCTCTCCGCTTCGAGCCATTTTGAAGCCGAAAGTATCGATCATATAATAGATGATAAACAATACAACTGATGCCACGATGGGAGTGCCCAACCCTCCTTTGCGGATGATAGCTCCGAGTGGGGCTCCGATAAAAAAGAATACGATGCAGGCTACTGGGAATGTGAATTTACGGTGCCACTCTATCGTATTGATGCGGTATTTATAATTCTCTTCATCCTGCAGATACTTTCTGTTGTTGAGCTCACTTTCCAATAGCTCTACTCTGGAGATGGCATTGGCTATGGCTGATGTGCTATCTTCGTAATTACTCGCTTTGGCAAGTGTATCTAAGGGGTATGACTTTTTGTTATCTATAGCGAGTATCTTTTGCCTGTATTGTTTGGCTGTCGTAGTTGTGTCTGATTCGTATGGCATGCTACTGCTGTAACGCCCTGCAAACTGTATGGCCGATATAGCCTGGGAATTGGCAGTACTGACGCTGTCGGCAATGACTGATACGGAGTCAGCATAGTGCTGCAACTGAAAGAGGTTTTTACCGACGTATTGAGACTTTAGCTCGTTTTCGTCGATCATCTTGAAGTTGGCGTCAAATGCTATGACTATTTGCTTTTTTGTAAAACGCTCTTTGGCAAAAGAGCTGGGGTCATTGGAGATAGTCGAAAAGTCCTGACTCTTGAGGTTATAAAAACTCTGTCCGCTGAAGAGTGAAAGAGTGAGAAACTGCTTGCTTGCATCCATTACCAAGCGAGCAGAGTCCGCAGCTATAATACGTGTGTTTTCAAATCCTTGAGAGTGGTCGTAGATGAGGACTTCTTTGAGTAGGCCGTTCTTTTTGTCTTTTTGTTTCACAAAGATATTGTAGCCTTTGATACCGCTGTAGAAAGTCCCTTCAGGGATCTCTAATTCAGGTGCAGAGTTGCGAGCGGATAGCAATATGGTAAACATCTTTACCTGTGACTTGATCATCAAATCGTTTTGGAAGATAAACAAACCCAATGCGGCAGTGAGTACGGCTACAAATATGGGGTACATGATTTTGTACAATGGTAAGCCTGAGGATTTCATAGCAAGTAGCTCAAGGCGTTCGCCCAAGTTGCCAAAAGTCATAAGCGATCCTAAGAGTATACCCAGAGGTAAAGCTAAATTGACCAATGACAAGGCGGCATAGAACATGAATTGCATGAGCACATCCATACTCAAGCCTTTGCCTACCATTTCATCTACGTATTTCCATAGGAACTGCATGAGCACCACAAACCAGCAGATAACGAAAGTCATCAGCAGAAGAGGGATGAAGGTCTGGAGTATATAGGTATATATTCTTTTTTTTAAGACTACTTTCATTTTTACGAATAAATATTCTGCTTATTCAGAGGTACAAAAGTAATCATTTTATATCAATGCATGTTTGCATAGCCTCTTAGAAACGTACAAAATAAGGTGAGACTGTTGCAAAAGTCAACAGTCTCATGGATTTTGGAGGCAAAGCCGACAAAAGACACTTTGACCGGGCAGAGAAGGTAAAGTGCAAGGCGCTAAGAGAGAGTGCACAGAGAGTTTACTTCAGGTAAATGACCAAGCGTGAATCTCGCAAGCAACGAAGCAATTTGCCTGCTATGCAACGGTCTCAAGGTGTGAAATTGTGCGGTTTTTACATAATGATAAAGATTACACCCACATTACTCCCAGGCGCAATACTTTGTTCTCATGATGCGAACAGTTTTTATTTGCTTTGGAATGATGTGGGTGCTTACCTTTATTGTAATGCTGTGGATGTACGACCCTCTGATGCAGTTGACTATGGTATAGGAGCTATAGTACGATCAATAATGCTGGTCCAATGTGAAAAGGTGGTTATTGAGCCTTTGCCGCAAGTTTGTTACATGAGAATAGCTTGATGGCCTTAGCATGAGCCTTGGCTCTTACGTTGGGCGTTACCTTCGCTCCCAATACGCTCATCACAATAGCTGCTACTGCAAGATCATCACTGAATCCGGCAAGAGTGAAAAGGAAGTCGGGTATAATATCTATAGGTAAAATAAAATATCCTAAACATCCCACGAGCATCGCTTTCTCCTTTGTTGTCAGAGGTAGCCCCTCCCCTTTGAGCAAGTAGTAGAGAGATAAGAACTCCTCTGTGGCTACTTGGCCTATTGCAATCCCGGATCGAACGAGTTTGTTTTTGAGTTTCGACTCATCATAGTATTCTTTGTATCGCGATAGATTTTTGAGATCTGAAGGCAATCTTTTCAAAAGAGAAAAAGGGATTTTCATTGTTTCTATTTATTATGTGATAGAGAAAATCTATTAAAAATGTTAAAAATGAAATTTGCAAGTCTGGAAACTTTTTTTAACTTTGTAATATAACAAATCGAAAAGCTCAATTTGTTCACATACAACAAAAAATAATCGTTATGAATTCACTGCAATTTCAGAAAAAACTTTTAGGGATGCAAGATTATATGAAGAATTTTGCACTATCTCTCACTGCTGATATGGCCGATGCAGAGGATTTGGTGCAAGATACTACATTAAAAGTCTTAAATAATAGGGAGAAGTTTGTTGATAATGTAAATTTCAAAGGATGGGTTCTTACCATCATGAGGAATATCTTTATCAATAACTATCATAAAATTGTTAGAAGTCAGTCTGTTATAGACTATGGTGTTGATCCCTATAATGTGTCTATACTTAATGAGGGTGGGTATGAAACTCCTGAGGGCAGCCTTGAGATCAAAGAGATATCAGAGGCTATCGAACGCCTTTCAAACTCGTTGAAAGAACCTTTTTCAATGTATGTTTCGGGTTATAAATATAATGAAATAGCCGACGCTCTTGATATTCCATTGGGTACGGTAAAGAGCCGTATCTTCTTCGCAAGACAAGAATTGCAGAAGGAGTTGAAAGATATGAGGTATTAGTTTTTAGGAATATTTTTGATTGATTTGAAAAAGGGTTCTCTGTAAGGAGAGCCCTTTTCTTTCATCTATCCGCTGCATTTCTATTTGTGTGTTTACAAATAATTACATTCTTGTTAAGATTTTGTTTTGCTTTCATATTGATTGTTTAACATTTATTAGCATTAATTAGGGCCTGTCATTATTATCTATCACGGATAGTGTCTCAAAAAAGTGTGTAAATCTTAAGAGTATTATCTTGGATTTCTGAAGGGAAAACAATAATAACACTCTTAAGACTTATACATTTTTGGGGATAATACCAAAAAGACGCATAACCAGAATGGTTATGCGTCGAGGTCATATTTGTATGAGAGAGCACTCTTTCTGTGAGTTATTCTCGTGTATATTGTTTATAGAGTTCTGGAGTACTTGTTTTGTTCAGGCTTGTATTGAGGATCAAAGGCGGCTGCAATGTTGCGTACCACCATCATTCCTGCTTCGTTTACGGCTATGGAATCAGTGCCTAGTGTCACGATGCCGTCTTGTAGCTGTGAAGCTACTTTGCTTTGGTCGAACGCTGTGCAGATGTAAAAGTCGGCCATGCTGATTCCATACTTCTCTGCAATACTACCGAAGTGCAGTTTGCCGTTGCACATGATCTCATCTATGGTGTCGCGTATGATCTTGTCCTGTTGTGTGAGAGCATAGCCTCTTTCTGTAGCATATTTTCCCGATTGTATCAATGATACATATAGTGGAGTACTTTTGACATTCTGAGCATAAGCACCATCCATCTGGCTGATACCCGATGCTCCGAAAGCATACACTTGACCGGTAGTCTTCTTGGTATTGTAGCCTTGGAAATTACGGTGCAGGTTGTGCTCTCTGAGAGCTATAGCAAGCTCATCATCTTTTTTTGCGAAGTGATCCATACCTATCACATCGTATCCTGACTCAGAGAGGTAATTGATCGTATTCACCAGCATGGTCAGTTTTTCATCAGGTTGAGGGAAAGGATATATCTCCAGCCTTTTCTGATTTTCATTGAACCATGGTACATGAGCATAGGAAAAGGTAGCTAGCCTGTCAGGCTGTAAGCGTGCTATCTCTGCTATGTTTTCGGCAAAGCTCTCTACCGTCTGTAGTGGAAGTCCGTATACAAGATCGATGTTTACACCCTTGAATCCCTGAGATTTGATATGCTTGAGCATATCTTCCACAGGGTGAAGCGGAGGCTTGCGGTTGATGGCATCCAATACCGGAAGGTGAAAATCCTGAATACCCAGGCTGATCCTGTTGAATCCCATTGCTTTGAGGTGATCCACATGCTCGAACTCTAAATAAGCCGGACTGCACTCAATGGCGATCTCTGCACCGTCATCGAAAGTAAACACTTCTCTCAGGGTGTTCATGATGCTCTCAATGTATTCATACTTGATGGAGTTGGGGGTACCGCCTCCCCAGCTCACTTGGGTTACACGGCGCGACTTATCTACGTGAGCTCCCGTCATCCTGATTTCTGCTTGTACACAGCGTACATATTCTTCTATCTTTTCTTCACGGGGATATAGTACCGTGTTGCATCCGCAAAAGTGACATCGTTGCGGGCAGAAGGGGATATGGATATATATTGATATGTTGTGGGGCGAAGCTTGGTTGGATTGTTGTACAAACCGCACAAAATCTTCTCCCTTGAATGATGTATCAAAACTTGTGGCAGGCGGATAGCTGGTGTATCTGGGCACTGCCGTGTTATATTTATGTAAAAGGCTTTCTGAAATAATCATACAGCGTGGATGTTTTTCTCTCTTTTGCTGAGAGATAGGATGAAAAAAGTAAGTAAGGAGAGTCCTGCTTCGATAAGAAAAAGATTACTATAACCCCATAAATCCGATATTTTGCCACTCATAGAGGATATCAAAAGACTACTCAGGTGAGTGAGCATGATCTGGATGGTAAAATCGGTACCCTCCCTGCCGGGTCTTACCTGATCCATGGATATAGTATATACTCCCACGGTGGACAATCCATAGGCTCCCCAAATAAGAGCAATACCCATATATAGCATGCCACGGGTGGGGGATTGTATACCGGAGATAACCCAGAAGTATAATGCAGTAATAAAGCTTATACCCAAGAAGAGATACAAAGCCTTTTTTCTCCCTATAAGTTTTATGGTAAATCCGCTGGCAAAAGCGCATAGCGCAGCTACCGAACAGCCAAATATACCAAGCATGAAAGCGATTTCTTTGGTGCTGTAACCAAGGTCCACCATGAAAGGCTTGAGCATCGTCATGATACCGATGATACCCGAGTAATAAAAAATCAGAATGAGGATATGTGGCAGATTGTTCTGGGCGGAGAAAAATGCTACAATATCTTTGAGGTTTACCTTGCGAGAGGGAAGGGTAGCTTGCTGTATGGGAGACTGCTCTTTCCTAAGCAATAAGGGCAATACGGCCACTACAATAAATAGAGAGAGGAGTAGCAGAACATTGGACCATCCGTAGTAATGATAAGCCATAAGCAAGATACCGGTACCAAAAAGGCTACCTATAAAACTGCCCGCAGATTGCATGCTATTACCCAAGCCTCGCTCTTCCTTCTTCAGCGTCAGGATGGCGTACTTGTCTACTGCTATGTCCTGTGTGGCAGAAGCGATAAAGGAAAGTATGATGAGAATAACGATTAGGCTAAAGTCCGTTTTCAGACTAAACATTCCAATGCACAAAATCACCAATGCGTAAAACATTTCCGAGAAAACAATCCACCTTTTGAGACTGCCGGATGTGCGACCTTTGTTGTCTACCACAGGTGCCCATAAAAATTTGAATACCCACGGAAGTTTGATAAGTTGCAACAATCCTATCGATGCCAAAGAATATTGTTCTTGTCTCATGATGATAGGTACCACCGTGGAGAAGAAAGACATCGGTATTGACTGTGCTATGTATAGACTGAAAAGTATGGGGAATTTAGCCCAATCGTTTTGTTTCATTTCGGGAATTTTAGTGAAAGAGTTACACCGGCTTGGAAGGGCTTGCCTTTTTGGGCATAGGCCGTGTTTTCCGCACCCATGACAAAGAAGTGTGCCAAGTAATTTTTGTTTGTAATATTATTGGCCCAAAGGTCGATCTGTACAGCTCTGCGTATGATACTAATGCGTGCGTCAAGGAGTCCGTAATACTTTTGTTTAAGTGTATTGGCGTCATTGTAATAGAAATTGCCCGCACCCTTATATAAGGATGAAAGTATGATTTTGTCGGCAAAACCATTAGGTGCTAATGCAAAAGTTTTACGTAGCTGTACTGACAATGTGTTTTGTGGTACATAAGGGATATAATTGCCACTGTAATCACTTTTGTCATTCTTTTTGTTGTCAAGGAACTTAGCATGTGTGAATCCGTATGACCCCATGAGTTCGAAGCCGTGGATAGGAGCTGTGTGAAAGCTAAACTCTAATCCCTTGCTCGCAGAGTGTCCCGCATTGATAAGCATGGCACCTCCTACCTTGAGTGTGCGATAGATCTGCTGGTCTTTCCAGTCTATATAGAATAATGCCAATTCGGTAAACAGATTCTTATTGAACCAAGATGATTTTATCCCCAGTTCGAAGTTCCAGCTATATTCGGGCTTGAAGGTAACCTCATCCGGTTTGGAGAAGCTCGTATTGAATCCCCCGGTTTTGTAACCTCGGGCTATAGTCCCGTAGATATTATGATTGGGCATTTCGTAGGTAAGGGCCAGTTTGGGTAAGAATTCCAGAGAGTTTAAAGCCTTGAAGGTGGTATCTGCTTTGGTAGAGGTTCCTTTTGGGGTAATGAGGTCGTATTTATATTTGAGTACGTCACGCTCCATATCCATCCTGAGACCTGCCGTCAGATTGAGGTTTTCTACCAGCACGTTTTTTATAGTAGTCTGCTGGAAGAGAGCAGCCCCCATGATAGCATGATCATAGGTCTTGAATGTCTCAGTCTTTTTAGGGTAGGCATGAACCCTTACGTTATTGTCGAAATTTTGATAAAAGGCATTGACTCCGATGAGCATATTGTAACGCTCACTCCATTTGGATTTGAGTGTGAGATCTTGTGTAACCAAGTGCTGATTCTGTTTTTGGGTTACATAGGTTATGGAGTCTTTACTGAAGTCTTGGTCGATAGATTGGTTGTCTTTGAAGAACTGATATGATGTTGCGGATGTAAGCTCGTACTTGTCCGTATTGTATTTTACAAGAAAAGCATCGGAGATCATCCCTCTCTTGTAACTGCTGTATTGATTATAGGAGATGTCTTCAACTTTTTGGGTATTTGTATCGTATATTGCATAGGGGTAACCACCCTGATTGCTGATCTCAAAATTGAGGATATTCTCGAACGATAGCTTGGACGATACTATATAGTTCATTCTGTTTCTCATGCCGTAAGAGTTGATTTTATCCACTTTGCTATTGAGAAATTTATTGGTGAAAAAACCGTCACGATGCAGATAGTTACCACTTATAGAGTAAGCAAACTTGTCGGTAGGGCGTGCATAGTAACCACTACTTACTGTGTAGTCTCCATAGGTGGCTGCCTGAAGTTTTACATCCAATCCCTGATATTGCAGAGGAGACTTAGTTGTAACGTTGATGATTCCCCCCATAGTGTTTCTGCCGTACTCCGTGCCTTGGGGCCCGCGCAAGACTTCAATACGATTGATGTCGTAGAGGTCGAAATTCATGAGGGACTTGTCATAATAGGGTACATGATCCACATATAGCCCTACTGAAGGGGAATTTATTCTAGACCCAATGCCTCGGATATAAACGGATGATGTAAGTTTGGAGCCATAATCGTGCATGAAAAGGTTGGGCATGACTACGCTGATATTGGGCATGGTGTAGACACCGTTGAAACCTAGCTCGTCAGACGTAAGTACGCTCACAGATGCCGGAACTCTCTTGAATTGTATATGTTCCTTGGATGCCTCTACAACCACTTCATGCAGTTGTATGGTATCGATCTTTTCCGGTTCTGATGCCTGAATATAAAATGTATGGAGTAGAATAGCCGGGAGTATAAGCCATCTAAATAATTTTGTCATATTGGTTTGCAGTTTATTGTAAATAATTACTCATTGGTATCCCTAAGTGTAAGGGACATATGCTTTAGTGGGTATCGGGTACCTCACAAAGAGCATCATTCAGCATCCTTGTAAAATACTGAACACAGACGTTTAGCTGCAAATAAATGGGGGAGGTCTACTGAATATGAAGAGACGGTAGTCGGAGTCAAATCCGTCAATAGTTTTAGGGCAAAAGATTCGGGGCTTCGGAAGGAAGTGAATATAAAGAAGCTTTGTCCGTGGGAGCTTGCGATTGTATACTTTGCTGAAGAGATGGCATACTGCACCTGTGCTCCTATTGACTGTCTGTTTATGATCAGTCAAGTGTATGATGCGTAGCTCCTGATTGTCCTGAAGAGATTTTGCTTCTTTGGCACCAAATGGATTCAGCATAAATGTAATATACCCCAAGATAACCAATATCTCGGGTATAAAATGACTGAATACTATGTTGTCAAAAAACATAAGTGATAATCTCTAAATCGCTCTAAAAAGCTATATTAAGTTGTTTGTTGCTACAAAGGTAAGTGTTTTTTTTATATGTGTGTTTAGAAATATGTATGCTTACAGGTTTTGCAGGATGTATATACGGATAGTGCAGCATATGCCACAGGCATTAGTTGAGCAAGAATACCGGAACTTATTACTCATATATAAAAGGGGGAGACCATATTGTTTTTCATTATTTTATCTCGTGAGAATGTCAATCTTATAATTGTTTGACAATAAGGTTAAATATAATCTTGAAGGGGATGATAAAATGATAATTAACGCATAGTTTAAACTCTTTTTTTATTAAATACCCTTTTTTTCTGTCTATTATCATGAAAACATCAAAAAACTTTGTATTTTTGTCCCCACAGGATGATATTAAATAACACAGCAAGCATATGGAAATTAAAAAATCACCTCAAGCAAATCTTGAAAATCAAAAAGGTTTGTCCTTCCTACTAGGATTGGTGGTAGCTTTGGCGATTGTTTTTGTTTCGTTAGAAGCACGCACCAGCGATGCCGCGGATAAGATCGATAAAAAGGCATTGGATATTTCAGATATTGATGATGCGTTGGTGATTCAGGATCAAAAACAAGAAGAGCCTGAGCCCGAACCAGAGCCTCAACAAAAAGTGGAGGTTACACTTCCTGATGAATTTAAAGTTATGGACAACAGTGTCAAAGTAGAGAAAGTAGCGTTGGTTTCAACTGATGAACGTGATAAGTTGCCCCCTCCTGCACCTGTAATGGCTCCTAAGAAAACAGAAGAAAACTTGGAGCAGATCTTTGAGATTGTAGAGGAGAACCCTGAATTTGTCGGTGGTACTGCAAAGATGTACAAGTGGATGAAAGACAACTTGAATTACCCTGAAATCGCACAGGAGAATAATGTGCAGGGTAAAGTAATTGTACGTTTTGTTGTCGAAAGAGATGGTTCTATCTCCAATGTTGAGGTAGCAAGAGGTGTTGACCCTCAGCTTGACAAAGAAGCTATGAGAATGGTGAAAGCCATGCCTAAGTGGAAACCGGGTATGCAGCAAGGTAAAGCCGTTCGTGCTCGTTTCACTCTGCCTGTAGTATTCAAACTAAACTCATAAGGCATTGATAGATTATCTCAATGCTTCCCATTAGAGAGAGCTGCATTTCTTCATCGGGAATGCAGCTCTTGTCTCTAATATAGTACTCCATAAATTATTCAAATCCGTCCATGTATACTTATCAGGAACTTTTGACTCTTGTAGAAGAGGGTGTGGAAAACATATCTTTTAATACCTCGGGACCTAATAAACTTTATGAACCTATAAAATACAGCCTGGCAAACGGAGGTAAGAGATTAAGGCCTATGCTGTGCTGTATAGCCGCTCAGGCATTCGGCGGTAAAGAAGCTGTGAAGCAGGTGATGAACACGGCTTTGGCGCTTGAGGTGTTTCACAACTTTACCCTGCTCCATGATGATCTTATGGACAACTCTCCTATACGACGCGGTAAGCCCACGGTATATAAGAAATGGGGCGGTAATGTAGCCATCCTTTCGGGCGATGCTATGCTTACACAAGCCTATGTATTGCTTGCCGGTACCTCACGGAAAGAGCTTATCGCGCAGACCCTGGATCTGTTCAATAAGATGTCTTTGGAGATATATGAGGGGCAGCAGTATGATATGGAGTTTGAAGACAGAGATGATGTCACGGAGCAGGAGTATCTGCGCATGATTAGACTAAAGACCGCCGTGCTTCTTGCTACTGCCTTGAAAATAGGTGCTATTTACGGTGGGGCTTCGCTTATGGAGGCAGACTTACTTTATGATTTTGGTATAAGTCTCGGATTAGCTTTCCAGCTTCAAGATGATTTTTTGGATGTTTATGGCGATGAGAAGGTTTTTGGAAAACCCATTGGCGGAGACATCTCCAATAACAAGAAGACCATGCTTCTCATCAAGACTATGAATAAGGCTGATGAAATGCAACGCAAAGAACTCAATAATCTCTTGTCTTTGGGTATGGCTGACAAAGAGCGTAAATACAAATCCGTAGTAGCTTTATATGAGGCCTTGGGTGTGGACAAAGATGTGTCTAAGCTGATTAATGATTACGGGCAAGATGCTGATCGTATTCTTCAGAATCTCTCATGTGAACCATCGCATCTTATACCCCTGCATGATTTGGTGAAAAAACTGTCTGCAAGGTCGGTATAAACTTACTTAGGATGATAGACTCTCATACCCATATTTACGAGCCGGAATTTGATGATGATAGAGCTGATGTAATCATTCGTGCTCGTCAGGCAGGTGTGTCGCATCTGATCTTACCTAATATTGATGTCGAAAGCCTTCCGCGTATATTATCTTTACACAGCCAATATCCTCATTATACATCTTTGGCTTTGGGACTACATCCTACATCGGTGAAGTCTGACTATGAGAGTAAACTGCAAGAGATAAAAAACGCATTGATGCAAACCCATGTTGTGGCTATCGGTGAGATCGGTATTGATTTATATTGGGATAAGACCTTTATTAGCCAGCAGAAAGATGCTCTTGTGACTCAGCTACGATGGGCACAAGATATGGATTTGCCGGTAATATTACATGTTAGAGATGCCTTTAAAGAGGTGTTTGAGTGCATTGATGAAGTTGGCTCGGACAAACTCAGAGGTGTATTCCATAGTTTTACGGGCGATGAGGATGCGTTGAAAACAATCATTGGATTACCTACCTTTATGATTGGTATCAATGGTGTAGTTACATTTAAGAATTCACATCTGAAGAATATTATTCACACCATCTCATTGGATAGGCTTCTGATAGAAACTGATGCACCTTATCTTTCGCCTGTACCCAAAAGAGGCAAACGCAACGAACCCGCTTTCCTTATATATACCTTGGAATTTATCTCCAATTTATATGGAAAGGCAGTAAATGATATAAAAAATATAACTACCGCTAACGCCGTGCGACTTTTTTCTCTTAAATGTGAACATATTTCACCTAAAAATTAAAAAAGTAGGGTAATTATAGAGGATAAGTGACGAAAAAAACATAGATTTGCGGTTGAATCAGTGTAATCTTATTAATTAAAAACTTTAAGGAAGTAGGTGTTTCTTTTTATAGGTTTGATTAAGAGTTACATAATAATGGATATTGAATATAATTGGAGAGGTGCTCGAGTGGTTGAAGAGGCACGCCTGGAAAGTGTGTAAACGCCAAAAGTGTTTCGCGGGTTCGAATCCCGCTCTCTCCGCATATTTGTTACACTAACGTCATTGAGAATTAGAGATTAAAAAAACAATAACAAAAGAACTATTAATTCAAAAACAAATCACGATGAAAAAGTTATTTGCAACTATTGCGTGCATGGCTCTTCTGTCCGTAGGATTTAACAACGTGGCAATAGCCCAGGACTCTGTTCCTGCTGCAACAACTACCGCTGTTACAGACTCTGCAGCAACTCCAACTACTGAAGAAGCAACTGCTGAAACTGCAACTCCTGAAGCTGTTGTTCCCGAGGCTGCCGAGAACCAATCATTCCATCAAGCGTTGAAGACTAAATTTATTGAGGGTGGTGCAGACTTTATGGGTCTTGTAGCTATTACTTTGATCATTGGTCTTGCTATCTGTCTTGAGCGTATCATCTATTTGAACCTCGCAGATATCAACAACGAAAAACTCCTTAAAGATCTTGAGGCTGCTCTTGATCGTGGTGACGTAGAAGGTGCAAAAGACATCGCTCGTAACACTCGCGGTCCTGTTGCTTCTATCGCTTACCAAGGTTTGATGAGAATCGATCAAGGTATCGACGTTGTAGAAAAATCTGTAGTATCTTACGGAGGCGTTCAAGCCGGCCTTTTGGAAAAGAACCTTTCATGGATCACTCTTTTCATCGCAATGGCTCCTTCTTTAGGATTCTTGGGTACTGTAGTAGGTATGGTTATGGCATTCGACAAAATCGAAAAAGTAGGTGATATCAGCCCCACGGTTGTTGCCGGTGGTATGAAAGTGGCTTTGATCACCACTATAGGTGGTTTGATCGTTGCTCTTATCCTTCAGGTATTCTATAACTATATCCTTTCTAAGGTTGAAGCTATCTTGAACCGTATGGAAGATGCTTCTATCACTCTTCTTGATATGGTTATCAAATACAACCTCAAATACAAAAGAATCTAATAAAAAATAAAGATCATGGCTGTTACTAAAATCAGAAAAGTATCCAGCTGGACTTTATTAGCATCAATAGGTATCAGTCTTATTGTCGTTTTGATCTTCTTCTTTGGCGGTTCGCACATGGAAGGGGAGAATAAAGTCTACGAATTCACTGGATTACTTTTGAGTTGGACATATATATTATTTATTGTTTGTGTTATAGCGGCATTATATTTTGCTCTTATGGGTATTATCAATGCTTTCAAACACGATAAGAAATCGGCACTCATATCTATGGGAGGTTTTGCCCTTCTTGTGATTGTGCTTTTGATTTCTTATGCTATAGGTGACACCACTAAGATGGCAAACCTCAATATTGATTCTGCAAAATTCAATACTCCTCATTGGCTCAAGATTTCCGATATGTTCTTGTATTCAATCTATACAATGTTCACATTGGTTGTTGTAGCTATTATCTGGGGCACCGTTCGTAAAACGCTTGCCGGCAAACATTGAATAACGTAATCAAATAATCAGAATTAAAAACAAAAAGCATCATGGCTAGAAAGAAAAGAAAAGTACCCGCCCTTAACGGGTCATCATCTGCCGACATCGCTTTTATGTTGCTTATATTCTTTTTGATTACAACATCAATGGATACTGATAGAGGTCTTAAGCGCCGTCTTCCGCCGCTTTCACCGAAGCAGGAACAGAACGAACAACCTATTGAAATCAATGACCGTAACATTATGCGTATCCTTGTGGACCGTAATGACAAAATCGGGGTTTCGAGAAAAGTTGGCGGTGTTGATAATGTGATTGACGTTGATATAAGCAAGCTAAAAGATATGGCGGTGGAGTTTATCATGAATCCCAATGATCGTCCTGACCTTCCAGAAAAAGAAGTTCGTGATATACCGGGTCTTGGTAATCTGAAGGTAGTAACAAATGCATATGCTATCTCACTGAAGAATGAGATTGAAACCAGCTACCAGATGTACGTAAGCGTACAGAATGAGCTGATGAAAGCTTATAATGAAGTGTGGGATAAATTTGCAATGACTTACTTCCATCAGAAGTTTAATGAACTACCTCCTTCTAAGCAAAAAGCTGTTACAGAAGCATATCCGATGCACATTTCGGAGATGCCATTGTCTAACCTAACAAAACAGAAGCAATAATGGGAAAATTTAGCAAAGCCGGTGGTCGTGAAATGCCGGAACTGAATACTTCTTCATTACCTGACTTGGTATTTGCATTCTTGTTCTTTATCATGATGGTTACGACAATTCGTGAGGTAACGGCTAAGGTTTCTTACAACAATTTGCCTAACGCTACCGAATTGACTAAGCTCGAAGAGAAGTCATTGGTAACATTCATCTATATTGGTCCTCCTACTGAGGCGTATCAGGCTATGTATGGTACAAAGCCTTGTATACAGATCAATGAACAAATTACCCAAGATCCTAAAGCTGTGTACAGCTATGTAAAAGGGGAGCAGGGTAAGATCAAAGATGAACGTAAAAAGTTGATGACCGTATCATTGAAGGTAGACAAGAATACAAGAATGAAGATCGTTTCTGATGTAAAAGAAGAACTTCGTCGTGCAGATGCGCTCAATATTAGCTACTCTGCTCGAGAAGATCGTAGAAAAACAGAAGAATAATCATTTTTAGATTTTACTTCCGAAATTTATGAAGGCATTCCTCTAAAGGGAATGCCTTTTTTATATAACAACTTATTTACTAATAAACCTAATCGCAATTGCCATTAATTCATAGGCTCTTAAAAACAGCGTCTCTTACTATGTGCAGATTATCAATAATATAATATTACAACTCCTCTTGTAAATCTGCAAGTTATTGTATCAGTAGGTGCACAAACTTGAGACCGTTGCATAGCAGGCCAATTGCTTCGTTGCTTGCGAGATTCGCGCTTGGTCATTTACCTGAAGTAAACTCTCTGTGCACTCACTCTTAGCGCCTTGCACTTTACCCTCTCTGCCCGGTCAAAGTGTCTTTTGTCGGCTTTGCCTCCAAAATCCACGAGACTGTTGACTTTTGCAACAGTCTCTAAAAATTATTTCGCTCAAATATGCTTTTTAAGGGACGATCATTTAGAATAAAAAAGATAGCTACAATAGAGAATTTTTTGATGTTTTAAAAAGATTTTTTACTATAGTATTTGTTTCTTTTAGTCAGCATTTTACGCGTTCTATTAATCCCATATTATTTTGTTGTTACGGTTATTCCCGCTCTGGCTTTTGCCTTCGTTCCAAGCGTTTCTTTATAGGCATCCAGTTTGCCCTCCAATAATTCATTTTTATCTCTGACGAATGACTTACTGAAATATCCTCACAATTCACAATAGTGTTGTCATGACTTAGCGTAATTGATTGTGAGATATACTTTTTTCGCAACACAGATAAATCCATTGGGATGAATAATTCTTCCGCATGTTTCGACATGTGATGATCCACCGGAATCAAGTTTGTAAAGTGGGCATGTCTATTATGAAATCTTTACCGAAAAGGTATTACAACTTACGATTATAGCTGACAATGCAGTATAATTAATGTGCATATGCAATCTTTCTCCGTATCCCCATATGCGACAGTCATATATTCATTATCATTTTGTGAGAGAAAAAGGGTGCGTTTTTCTTTCTTTGTAATGAAGATTTTTATATTCAAGTAAGCGTTCTTAGTGTTTTGTAGAAGAATAGTAAAGATAAAACATATCCGCTCGTTTCCAAATCATAACCCGTTTTTTGAGTTGTGCCTTTTACTTCTTGTTTTTCATAGAATATTTTTCATAATAATCCAGACAATGCATCAATCGCAATTTCTTCTATATTGTAAAATGTGGAAAACCCATTGATTTGATTGATTGTTTTATCTGTACATAATTATTAACGATATATTTCTTATGAAGACAAAAGAGCTTATATTCTCTTCTTTCCGTTTTCCCAAATGCGGTATTGAACTGAAAAACAGAATTGTTATGGCACCTATGACTACTTTTTCAGGCCATGACGATGGTATGGTATCTGATGAAGAATTGGAGTATTATAAAGAACGTGCCGCTACAGCAGGGCTTATCTTGCCAGCATGTGCTTATATTCACCCGGGAGGGAAAGCCTTTACAGGACAAATTGGCGCTGACTCTGATGATAAGATCCCCAGCATGCGCAAAATAGCCGATACTCTCAAGTCACGTGGAGCCAAAGTGGTTTTTCAAATTCACCATGGTGGGCGTATGTGTCCTACCAATACTTTACCTCCCGGAACATTGCCCGTAAGTGCAAGTGCAGTAAAAGCTGAGAGAGATGGTTTGGTAGAGCCGCGTGCATTAGAGCCCGATGAAATCGAGATGCTTATCGAAGCATATGCTCAGGCAGCAGTGAGGGCTGTAAAAGCAGGCTATGAGGGTGTAGAAATTCATGGAGCCAATACTTATCTTATCCAGCAGTTCTTCTCGCCACATTCTAATAGACGCACTGATAAGTGGGGTGGAAGTCTTGAAAATAGAATGCGCTTTCCGCTTGCTGTTGTAGACGCAGTGGTGGAAAAAGTGCGCTCAACTACTGACCGACCTTTTATTATAGGATATCGCTTATCTCCTGAGGAGATTGAAACCCCGGGTATTACTATCGAGGATACCCTTCATTTAGTAGATGCCTTGGCTAACAAAGACTTGGATTATCTTCATATTTCAACTTTGAGTTTCAATTCTCCTTCCATGAGGAATCCTGAGGATACAAGGGCTCGTACTTTGGTGATCAAGGAATTTTTGCAAGATCGCATCCCGTTAATTGGGGTGGGGGAAGTACATACACCTGATGATGCAGCAGAAATTTTGTCATCAGGTATTCCATTAGTAGCAATGGGAAGAGAACTTATTATGGAACCGCATTGGCTGGAAAAGCTGGAGAGTGGCAAAGAAAATGAGATTGAGACCGAACTCTGTGTCGATAAGCGTAAAGAACTCAAAGTCCCCGAAACTATGTGGCAAATGATAACTTCACGTCCGGGCTGGTTTCCTACAAAGAAAACAGAGCTCAACATGGATAATTTCTGATCTGTTGTACCTCATTTTTTTATTCTAAAATATTGCTGGAATATCCATTTCCCCTTTCAATTGTGAGAGGGGCGGATTTTTTCAAAATATTTGTAGCCTTGAGATTTTGTGATTTAATGTCCGGATCTCAGGGCTAAATTTTCATATCCTCTATAATGTGGTGCTTGTTCAGCGGAATCAGGTTTTCTCGACTGTTTTTGTGCATTGATGTCTTGATCGAGTTTGGATTTTCCGATAGCAAAGAACATTATCACAATTTCTTGAAAGAAACGTCATGAGGTTTTCCTTCAGATGAGGCTCCACATAACTTTCTTTGAAAAAGTAATTCCTTTCTTTAAGCAAAATAATTTGTTCTGTTTCGTTGGGATTTTTGGAAAAGGAGGTTATGGCTCTGTAATATAGAGGTTAGAGCTGAAATAGATGTTGTTCGCAGGAATGAATTATCTCTCACGTAAATCTGTCTATTATATCGATGAGAGAGTATAATCTGACAAGAAAGGTAAGAGTATTATTTGTTAAATAGATATTTTTGGTGGTTAAATACAATCAAAAGGGTTGTTTTGGTGGCTATAATGGATCATTTAGTAAAACCTATGTGGTGTTACATTACCTAATAATTGTAAAAATAGATTATCAAGATACTCTCAATATTTTTCTAACTAGGAGTATATATTTTTCTAGTTAGGCTTTGCTAATTTTCTAACTAAGAAAACCTAACCACGTAGTTAAGAAAATAGCACAACCTTGTTAGAAAAATAATGAAGTCAAGTTAAGAAAATCGTTCTTAGAAATATTTCCACTAAAAAGCCGTAAAGAGAATGATAATATCCCTTTACGGCTTTTTTGATCTGTTTCAGATGTGTTTACTGTATTTTGACAATTTGATATTTCTTCCTTTTACTCCTATTTTGACAAAATGTAACTTCTAATAGCTGCATATACAAGCAACGTATAGGGAAAAATAAATACTTACCTATATTATTGTGAAGTGTACTATTTGTGTGAACGCTCATTTGCTGGGTATAAAAAGTAAATTGGTATTATGACAAAGATACAATATCTTACCCCCTTTGTCAAGAGTTCTTCTCATATTTTTTATCTCTACTCGTAAGAATATACTAACCGTGTGTTTATCTTAATCAAGTATGAGGATGCAACCATCCGATAAAAGAACTATTCTCAAATTAAATTAGGCCTATTTGAAACCTCTAAGTTGCAAATTTGAAGTAGATATTAAGACGAGAAACAAGCTAATTGAAATTAATGGCAGAAGGATAATCTTAAACATCAACATTATCATACACACCGCATTTTTTTGCGCTTTGGGTTCAACCATTGCTGAGGATGGGAGTTTGTTTACAGATAATATCAGCCTTAATAATCCTTCTTAGTTACTCTCTTTGTTGATTGTATTAAAAGATAAAACATATATATTAATCTGATTCATTGATATAAACGGATTGTATTTAACCTCTTCACTTTAATATCTCTATGATCAAGAATGTCTGTAAAAATGAATTGCTTTCTTATTTTATGGAAGGGCCTTTTGGTGTCAGATCTCAATTGTTTAGCCAATTATAGTCCTTATTTCGAAGCTTCGGGCAACATTCCATATCAGCTTAAACACATACTAAATAATAATAGGAACACTATTCATAGGTGTTTTAGGTATAAGTATTCTTTCATATTAACAAATTTGGGTATAAATACACCTTAAAAGGATAATTTTTTGTTTCATATTTGTAAATAATGTGAAAATAGCCGATTTTTGCAACAATAACATTGCAAAAAAGGCATTATAGTAATATATTTGTACTTGTTGAAGTAAACATAATCTTTCAAGAGAGGACAAAAAACAGGTTCTTTTTTGTGAGATTTTTACGTAGGTATAAAGATTCAGCAAGTCTGATTACGACCTAAATGCGTTTTTTGCTTAATTCTGTGCTCTTGGAAACGACCGCATTGTGAGTAAAAGAGATATATCTCACGAATAAAAGATTTTTAGTTTTTACAAGATAAGTCATATCCCTTCGTATGTGAGGGGATGCAAAAAACCATACTGATTTTGTTTGGTTTAAGGAGAAAATAACGTTTCTCTCTTTTTTATATAGTTCAATAGTGTCTGCGGCTACCCCACTCGTGAGAGCATGGGTGGCTGCTTTTTTTATAGCTGTATGTAAATTATTGCAGCGAGCAAATAAATAGTGTCAAATAGCCTGCATCATATCCGATGCAGTATATATAAAAAATATAAGAAGTGGTAAATATACTTTCCGGTGCCTACTTAGGAAAAAATAAATTGAGGGAAAAAGTATAATCTGAGACAACACATGCAAATTTACACATATTTTGATGGAAAACCATATGCTTTTGGACTTAAAATAATATATTTATATTAATTAAGTCGTATAAAGCCTTGGATATAAAGATTGGATGGAAATTTGGCTCTATATTTTATTTAGTTAGATTCTAATATTTCTCCTCTAATATTGTAAAATAATATCAGCATTGACGTTGTTTTTAATAAATATAAAAGGAGTAATTGGTGATCATATGCCTTGCTGCACACAGATTAAAATCCAATATGTTTGCCAGAGCTTGACGGAATTATTAAATTTGCATGCAAATTGGGCTCATTGTGTACATATCCAAGCTTTGAGTCTGTAGTTTGTAGGGTATACATTTGTACAAAAGCTTTCTTACAAAGTATGACACAAAAGAAAAAATCGCGCTCTACGGCGTTCTTTCACACACGATTGCTCAGCATCGTAAGTATTATGCTCACCCTCTTCATATTGGGCGGGGTCGGATTGGCCAAGATTGGCGGCAATCAGATTGAAAATCAGGTCAAAGAGCAGATCTCATTTACTTTGTTGTTGCCTCAGGGTAACTCTGAAGCTCAGAATTCTGAAATATACAGCTATATCAGTAAGCAGCCTTTTGTACGGAGCTGTAAGTTTATATCCCCGGAGAATGCTGCTCAGGATTTGGAAAAAGAGTTGGGTGAAAATCCTGTAGATGTATTGGGATACAATCCGCTCCAATCTCAAATTGAGATCAACCTAAAGGCGGATTATACCCACCCTGATAGTTTGACCAAAGTAGAAAATACATTACGACGGTGGAATGCTGATGCGGGACTTACTTACCGTCAGGATTTATTGCAGCAAGTATGCCGTAATATGCATACATGGGAGCTTATTTTATTGTGTGTAGCTATAATACAGCTTATTATCAGCTACATTCAAATCAATAATACTACTCGCCTCATCATCTATTCCAAAAGGTTCCAAATCAGAACAATGTCTTTGGTGGGAGCCAGACCGTGGTTTATACAGCGCCCTATCGTAGGGCAAAGCATGTTGGATGGTTTTTTGGGAGGCCTATTCTCTGTGGGGCTTTGGTGTTTGTGTCTTTGGGCTATACAGATCTATGCATTTACAGAGATAATGAATTATTTGCCATCAGATCAGCTCTTAATTCTTGCTGCTGCCTTAGTGATATTGGGCATACTGATTTCGGCCTTTACTTCTTGGCTTGCTGCAAGGAAATATATCCGCATGAACAATGGTAAGATCAATCTGATCTGACTATTACCGTGTATGCTCGGGCAGCACTTTTTTATTGATAAACAGAATGAAAACCCGGCGAAGCTCGCATGGGAAATTATTTAATAGTACTCAAATATGTTGTACGGTAAAAAGAATTATATCTTGATGGGTGCTTCTGTGCTCATTATTTTGATTGGATTTGTCCTGATGTCCGGTGGTGGATCTGCCGATGGAGTATCTTTTAATCCTGATATCTTCAGTTCAAGACGTATTGTATTGGCACCTATCATCTGTATGATAGGCTTTGTGCTGATGATTTATGCTATTCTGACCAAACCGGGTCGTAACAAATAAATAGTTTATTACAAAAAAACGTTCGGAGCCATAGATCGTGACTTTGTATGTCGGCGAGGTAGTTCCGTGCTTATCATTTTCTTATCGTATGACAGTTATTCAAAGTATTATATTGGCTATTGTCGAGGGACTTACTGAGTTTCTCCCGGTATCAAGTACAGGACATCTTATCCTTTCAGAAGGTATTTTGCAGATGGAAAATACCCCTTATCTCAGAGCTTTCACTGTAATGATACAGTTCGGAGCCATTTTGTCAGTTGTGGTGCTTTATTGGAGGAGGTTTTTTACTTTCGATAGCTCTAAAGCAGTCTCCACAGGTGATGGTACACGGGATAAAAGTTTGACAGGTTGGCGTCTTTATGCCCTTATTATAGTTGGCTGCATCCCTGCCGCAATTGCAGGTCTGATGTTGGAGAAATATATAGACATGCTTTTGGGTAATATCTGGGTTGTAGTGATCATGTTGTTTCTTGGTGGTATTGTGATGATAGCTCTTGATCGATATTTCAAAGCATCGGACAAACCCTCGGTAACTTATAAGAATGCTTTTGTAGTGGGTATTTTTCAGTGTATAGCCATGATCCCCGGGGTATCACGGTCCATGGCAACTATCATGGGAGGTATGCAACAAAAGCTTTCGAGGAAACAAGCAGCTGAGTTCTCCTTTTTCCTGGCTATACCTACTATGTTCGGAGCCACACTACTCAAAGGTTACAAATTATATAAAGAGTTTGGCATAGAGATTTTCAGAGAGAATATGACCACGCTCATCATTGGCAATGTGGTGGCTTTCATTGTAGCCATGCTTGCTATACGCTTTTTTATCGATTATGTTACGCGCAAGGGCTTTAAGGTCTTTGGTTACTATCGTATCATTGTATCCGTGATCTTTATGATCATGCTACTGGCCGGGGTGCCTTTAACACATTGATAAGATGAAGGATATCAAAGAGCCAATAAATCTCAAAGAAGGGGCAATCCTTTATTTTGATAAGCCACTCACCTGGAGTTCATTTGATTTGGTCAATAAATTTCGTTATCAGGCATCCCGACATCTTGGAGTGAAGAAGCTCAAAGTGGGGCATGCCGGTACATTGGACCCGTTGGCTACGGGTGTGATGATACTATGTACAGGTAAGTGTACAAAGCGCATTGATGAGTTACAGACCGGGACGAAAGAATACATTGCGGTAATAAGGCTTGGAGCCACAACTCCTACTTTCGATCTGGAGAGTGAGCCCGATGCTATATACCCTTATGAACATATTACTCGTGAACAAGTGATCCAGATCCTTACCAAAAAATTTATCGGTCGCATCGAGCAGGTCCCACCTGCATACAGTGCATGTAAGGTCAACGGTCACAGGGCTTATGATTTGGCACGAGCCGGCAAGGAAGTTAAACTCAAGTCACGCGAACTTGTTATAGATGATATAGAGTTATTGGATTTCGCTCTGCCGGAGATTACTATTCGTGTAGTATGCAGCAAGGGCACTTACATCAGGGCTCTGGCTCGTGATATCGGCGAAGCGCTGGGTTCCGGCGGACACCTGGCTTCTCTGCGTCGTACCCGAGTGGGGGATGCTCTTATCGACAATTGCATCAAAGTAGAAGATATAGAGCTTTTTCTGGCCAATTATGTTCCTCTTGATGACATCTCGATCACTTCTCAAACGGATAAATAAATAAAAATATATAGACATGAAGCTTTCACAATTCAAATTTGACCTTCCTGATAATTTAATCGCCAAGAAGCCTACACACTTCAGGGATGAATCGAAATTATTAGTTCTTCATAAAGAGACTGGTGATATTGAGCATCGTATATTCAAAGATATATTGGATTACTTCGATAAAGACGATGTTTTTGTTTTCAATAATACCAAGGTCTTCCCCGCACGTCTCTATGGTAATAAGGAGAAGACGGGAGCGCAAATTGAGGTTTTCCTGCTTAGAGAACTCAATAGTCAACTCAAACTTTGGGATGTTTTGGTCGACCCTGCACGTAAGATACGTATCGGCAATAAACTTTACTTTGGCAAGGACGATAGCATGGTGGCCGAGGTAATAGACAATACCACCTCACGTGGGCGCACAGTGCGCTTCCTCTACGACGGATCTCATGAAGAGTTCAAGAAGCAACTCTTTGACCTGGGAGAAACGCCTATACCCAAGTATATGGATCGTGCGGTAAATGCTGACGACGCAGAGCGCTACCAAAGTCTTTTTGCTGAGGTGGAGGGTGCTGTAGTGGCTCCTGCCGCCAATTTGCACTTTAGCCGTGAACTACTCAAACGCATGGAGATCAAGGATTGTCGCATGGCTTTTCTCACAGTACACAACGGATTGGGCAACTATCGTGAGATCGATGTAGAAGACCTTACCAAGCATAAGATGGATAGTGAGCAAATGGTTGTTCCCAAAGACGCTTGTGATATTGTAAATCGTTCACATGACTTAGGCAAACAAGTCTGTGTCGTGGGTACTTCCACCTTGAGAGCTATGGAAACGGCAGCAAGTACAGATGGTCATTTGAAAGAATATGAAGGTTGGACCAATCGTTTTATTTTCCCCCCTTATGACTTCAACCTCCCTACATCGCTGATAACAAACTTTCATATGCCGTACTCTACTTTACTTATGATGACTGCTGCTTTCGGAGGCTATGACAACGTCATGAAAGCATATGAAGTAGCCGTAAAAGACAAGTATCGCTTCGGCGGATATGGTGATGCAATGCTTATTATTTGATAGATACATTTATAAATAACAGTCTTGATTGATGAAATTGCCCGATACTTCTTATAACGTAGTCTGCTTGGGATTAGGAAGCAACGAGGGGCATAGGGAAATGTTTCTCAGATCGGCTGTCAAACTTATTGGAGAGAGAGTGGGAGATATCCTTGCTCTCTCTCATTTTATAGAGACTGCTTCATGGGGATATGACTCTGACAATAAATACCTCAATGCTGCAGTGAAGGTGCAAACATCATTGTCTCCATTCCAAACACTCGACATCACTGAAGGAATTGAGCGAGAGCTTGGACGCAACGTTAAATCTACTTCCGATAGCGGTTACAGTGACAGACCCATTGATATTGACATCCTGCTTTTTGGTGGTGAGATTATCAATACTCCCCGTCTCATCATCCCCCATCCATTGATGTGCAGTCGAGAGTTTGTGATGAAGCCATTGGCTCAGATTGCTCCTGATTTTATTCATCCTATTTGTGGAAAGCAAATAATTAATATCTTTAGGGATATGAAGTTGTAATGCTTCCCATTTTCATGGGTGCTTGCTTCTTCATTAAGTAATATCATCATACGAGGACACAATTATTAACTATTAATAGCAAACTGGAACTATGCATTATTCTTTTAATCACTCGGACGCCATCAAAAGGTCTTGGCGGCTACTCATGGAGAATAAGATACTCATTGTATTCACATTGATCTATTTTATCATCTATGTGGTCAATTATTTTTCTGTGGAAAATGCCCAGCAGATTGGCAGCTATTCGGTCGTGTTTATGTCAAATATCCTTATGGTTATTATTGCCCTCATCTTCCAAATCGGTATAATACGTACAGCTTTGCAAATTACAAGGGGGCATAAACTTACCAATAATGAGATCAAGCGCAACTTCTGGATGCCTAAGTTGTGGATTCCCGTATTTGTAATTTCCGTGCTTTATGCTCTCATGCTTTTTGTTGGGTTTATATTTCTTATCATTCCCGGTATTTGGATTATGATCCGACTCACTTTTTCCGTTACGGCATATATTGACAGGAAAGAAGGCTTCTCAGAGGCTTTTGCCCGCAGTTGGGAAATTACCAAGAACAACTTCTGGGAAGTGCTGCTCTACTACATTATTTCTCTTGGCTTGACATTGCTGGGGCTAATCTGCTTAGGGATCGGTACTATATTCACATTACCTCTTATTTATATCTACAGTATTATGCTCTATAGGACTATCTCCGGAGAATCAGATGTGCCCGCCGAGCAAGATCTGTATGAAATGCACATTGTGGATTGATAATTTGTGTACTGACCGCGTTCTATATTGGTAGAAACTAAGAGCTAACAACACCATTACTAAACTTATACCGCCTCAAAAGTAGCCTAATGGATGCTTTTGAGGCGGATTTATGTTTTTTTATACTACAAAACAGACTTAAATCGCAAAGTCATGATTGCAATTTTACTTTTATTCGTATATTTACCAAGTATTTTTTAAAATCGAAAACCACAAAGGATACATTTTTAAGACAAAACGTATTTTAAAGCACATTTAAGAGATATTAAGTTTGATTTTTTTACATAATACTCATAGAAAAAACATCGACATGGAAACAAAACGAGTTTACACTTTCGGCAATGGAAAAGCCGAAGGCAAAGCTGATCTTCGCAACCTACTGGGAGGAAAAGGAGCAAATCTTGCGGAAATGAATCTAATAGGGGTACCCGTACCTCCGGGATTCACTATTACCACCGACGTGTGTAACGAATACTTCCGGATAGGCAAGGATCAGGTTGTAGAGTTATTGCGCCCCGAAGTGGAGCAAGCACTAAAACATGTTGAGATTTTGATGAACTCCAAATTCGGTGACCCCGAAAATCCCCTTCTGGTTTCAGTGCGTTCAGGAGCTCGTGCATCTATGCCGGGTATGATGGACACTATTCTTAATCTGGGACTCAATGATGAAGTTCTTGAGGGCATAATCAGAAAAACGGGCAATGAGCGTTTTGCATGGGATTCCTACCGTCGCTTCGTACAGATGTACGGCGATGTGGTGCTGGGACTCAAGCCTACAAGTAAAGAAGACATCGATCCTTTCGAGAAGATTATTGAAGACGTAAAGCATGAAGCCGGTGTTCATTTGGATAGCGAGTTGAGCGTAGCCCACCTGAAAGATTTGGTAAAACGCTTCAAAGCTGCCGTAAAAGAAGAAACGGGTCAAGACTTCCCCACTTCTCCCGAAGAGCAACTCTGGGGAGCTATCATGGCGGTTTTCAATTCTTGGATGAATGAGCGCGCCATCCTCTACAGACGTATGGAGGGTATCCCGGCAGAGTGGGGTACTGCGGTGAATGTGCAGGCTATGGTATTTGGCAATATGGGTGAGAACTCCGCTACCGGAGTATGCTTCTCTCGTGATGCTGCCAATGGCGAAAAGCTTTTCAACGGTGAATATCTCATCAATGCTCAAGGCGAAGACGTGGTAGCCGGTATACGCACGCCACAGCAAATCACCAAGATCGGGTCGCAACGCTGGGCAGAAAGAGCGGGTATCTCTGAAGCTGAAAGAGCTGATAAATATCCCTCAATGGAGGAGGCTATGCCGGAGATCTACAAACAACTCGATGAAATACAACACAACTTAGAGATGCACTACAGGGACATGCAAGACATGGAATATACGGTGCAGGAAGGTAAGTTGTGGTTCCTCCAGACTCGCAATGGTAAGCGCACCGGTAAGGCTATGGTCAAGATTGCCATGGACCTCATGCGTGAGGGGCTTATCACCGAGAAGGAAGCTCTCAAGCGTATTGATCCCAACAAACTGGACGAACTATTGCACCCTGTATTCGATCACACATCTCTTCTTTCCGCACATCTTCTTACCAAGGGGCTACCGGCTTCTCCCGGTGCAGCATCAGGGCAGATTGTCTTTTTCTCCGACGATGCAGCAGAGCAGCATGCAGGAGGTAAAAATGTAGTACTTGTGCGTATTGAGACATCACCTGAGGATCTTGCCGGTATGTCTGCTGCCGAGGGTATCCTTACCGCTCGCGGAGGTATGACCTCACATGCAGCAGTAGTAGCCCGTGGTATGGGTAAGTGCTGTGTATCCGGTGCAGGATCGTTACTGATCGATTATAAAAAACGTACCGTAGAGATCGATGGTAAATTACTGCACGAAGGTGATTTTATCTCTATCGACGGCTCTACCGGTAAGGTATATGAGGGCTCGGTGGAGACCCGTGCCGCTGAGATGGACAATGATTTCAGAGAGCTCATGGAGCTTACCGACAAGTATGCCAAGCTAAAAGTGAGAACCAATGCCGATACACCTCACGATGCTGCCATCGCTCGCGGATTTGGAGCTGTAGGTATAGGTCTTTGCCGTACCGAGCACATGTTTTTCGAAGGCGAGAAGATCAGAGCCATGCGTGAGATGATCTTATCGGAAAATGCCGAAGGGCGCGTGAAAGCACTGGATAAAATACTGCCTTTCCAAGAGAAAGACTTCAAAGGTATCTTCCGTGCTATGGATGGATATCCTGTGACAGTGCGTCTATTGGATCCTCCTTTGCATGAGTTTGTACCCCATGATGAGAAGGGACAAGAGGAAATGGCTCAAGCCATGGGTGTATCCGTACACACCATACGCCAGCGTGTCGAGAGTTTGTGCGAGCACAATCCGATGCTGGGGCATAGAGGTTGTCGCTTGGGTAATACTTACCCGGAGATTACTGAGATGCAAACACGTGCCATCCTCGGCGCATGTTTGGAGCTTCAGGCCGAGGGCGTAAAGTGCTTGCCCGAGATCATGGTACCCCTCACCGGTATCCTATATGAGTTCCAGGCTCAGGAGACGGTAATACGAGAAACGGCCGAAAAGCTATTCAAAGAGAGAGGTGCTTCTGTAGACTTCAAGGTGGGTACAATGATAGAGATACCACGTGCTGCTCTTACGGCTGATCGTATTGCATCATCAGCAGAGTTCTTCTCATTTGGTACCAATGACCTTACTCAAATGACGTTCGGTTACTCACGTGATGACATAGCATCATTCCTGCCTGTTTATCTTGATAAGAAGATACTCAAAGTGGATCCTTTCCAAGTATTGGATCAGAATGGAGTGGGCAAGTTGGTAAGAATGGCTACGGATGCAGGACGCAGTACACGCCCTGATCTCAAGTGCGGTATCTGTGGTGAGCACGGTGGTGAGCCTTCATCAGTAAAATTCTGCCATCGTATAGGTCTCAACTACGTATCATGTTCTCCTTTCCGTGTACCCATAGCACGCTTGGCAGCGGCACAAGCTGTACTGGAAGAAGAAAAATAAGTAATAATTTTTTTAGTTTTTTGTATCAGCCCTTATCGACTGTGGTAGCCGGTAAGGGCTCCTTTTTTCATCTGCGATAAGTTTGGGAAAACTATCGGCCACACCCTCATACCCCCAATAATATATGATCAAACCGATGGTTGTAGTAAAACCGACGATCAATACCAAGGTGAAGAAACTCTTTTTATGGAATCTTGTAGCCGGTGTGTTGTGGTAGTTGGATGCTTTCAGTATGAATAGCGTTTGGGGTATTGTGTTATGGGTCATACTTGCGATAGGAATCTTCTCTACTATCATGAGACTGTTGCAAAAGTCAACAGTCTCGTGGATTTTGGAGGCAAAGCCGACAAAAGACACTTTGACCGGGCAGAGAGGGTAAAGTGCAAGGCGCTAAGAGTGAGTGCACAGGGAGTTTACTTCCGGTAAATGACCAAGGGCGAATCTCGCAAGCAACGAAGCGATTTGCCTGCTATGCAACGGTCTCATCATAGGCTTTGTCCGTACTATATTCTTTCAATGTTTATTCTTTGCGGCAAAAAGGAGGTTATGACTATCATTTTGTCACTTTTTCAAGCCTTATCCGATTTTTACCTACTGATGAGCTGAACGCTCTTTTTCGGGGGCTTGACAAAAGGGTAAACGATGTTGTATCTTTGTAAATAACAAGAGCTGCACCCATTATCCCTATTTTGAATATGAGAACAAATCCGTCTAATATGTTATCGCTACGATCTACAGTCTGCTACTGCCTATTACGCACATAGCACAGGTAACTCTTGTATCTCATGAGCCCTCTTCTGAGCTTTTTCCATAGCTCTGGCAGCTATTCCACACTTATATTTCCTCAAAGAATACATAATGGCCCAATATCCCTGTCCGATAAGTGCTCCGACTTATCATACACGGTCGGCTGACCTATCCTACACGGTCAATTGATTTATCGTATACGGACGATCGACTTATCCTATATAGTCGGCTTACCTATCGTATCAAGTCGATAGACCTATTAGGATCGGATTGTCATCCTCATATACAATTTACAATTTGCTTCTGCCTCTCTAAAAATATAAGCTATAAGCCGCCTATATTATTTGAATATTTATTTATCGTACATTTTGCAGATGTGTTATTTATTAAGGTGTGCTTTTCTTGTGATTCTCGTCCATCAAACTTGCTCCCTTATTTGAACTCTGTACAAATAAGCCGAGTGTTGTAACTAAGACAAGGCCGATTTTGGAGTGTTCTTATTGATTATTAATTTGTTTAGTTTCTTTAATATGAATTGATTATATCAAATCTTATCTCTCTTGCTCCGGTTACTTATTTTGACAATTTGTCAAAACAGACATCTCCTCCGTGTGTCGTGTGGGCTGTAGTGTATTTAGTAAAAACATAGTTCTTTAGTGCGCAGGCTACTATACGCCATGCCATATGACAGTGACCCAAATGATCACTTGAGAGTGGCCTGTGATACGGATAAATATTTACTTGTCATCTATAACTCTGCGATGCGGGGCAATGTAGCATCAGAGTGATCTTTACTTTTTTGGTGATGAGTGATAATAATGTTACACGGAATTGGTTAACTTTGGACAAAACTTAAACACGAATGAAACCTCAGACACTCAATCTTAACGGAAGGCTACTACTCCTCAATGACCCTCTTGTAATGGGAATTCTCAATGTAACACCGGACTCATTCTATTCCGGAAGCCGCAAACAGGGTGACAAAGAGATACATGATCGCATAGAAGAGATCGTGTCGCAGGGAGGACGTATGGTGGATGTGGGGGCTTATAGTACTCGCCCCGGTGCTGAGGCGGTGGATGCGGCTACCGAAATAGCTCGCCTTAAGCCCGCTCTGGAGATACTGAGAGATGAGTACCCGGACCTGCCCATATCGGTAGATACTTTCAGAGCCGATGTGGCACGTGCTGCGGTGGAGGAATATGGGGCGGATATGATCAATGATGTGTCTGGTGGGCAGATCGATCGTTCGATGTTTAGCACTGTAGCATCATTGCGTGTGCCTTATATATTGATGCATATGCGGGGAACTCCCGAGACTATGCAGCAGTACACGGAGTACAACGATGTGGCGGTAGATATTTTGGACTATTTTATTGATCGTGTAGGGCAGTTGCGTTCATTAGGCGTCAATGATATTATTTTGGATACTGGCTTCGGATTCAGTAAAACGGTGGATCAGAACTACGAACTCATGGCTCGGATGGAGGAGCTCAATGCATCATTGCAGTTGCCTCTGCTGGTGGGAATATCGAGGAAAAGCATGATATATAAATACCTTGGAGGTACGCCTCATGATGCTCTCAACGGCACTGCCATACTCAATACTTACAGCCTGCTACACGGAGCCGATATCTTACGTGTACATGATGTGAAGGAAGCAGTGGAGTGTGTGAAGCTCGTGAGCAAATTGCGTAATTATGAACGTATCAATCCCTCTCAATATGTGCATCTCTCCAATCCTGACAGTGTGATGCGAAACGAAAATATGCAGTAAAATCAAATTATAAGCTATGTGGTTACCCTTTACATTTAAGGATGCAACGGATATCTTGTTGGTATCGATCTTTTTGTACTATACGTACAATGTGCTCAAAAACTCAGGTAGTAGGGCCTTGTTTACGGGTATCATCACATTCATAGTACTGTGGATACTCATATCTCAGGTGTTTGAGATGAAGCTCATGGGAGCTATCTTGGACAAGTTTGTGAGCATCGGGTTCTTGGTATTGGTGATCTTATTTCAGGATGAGTTGCGAAAGTTTCTGTCCACCATAGGATCAGCAAAAAAATGGAAGCGAATCAACGAAAAGCTACTCGATAGGAAAAAGGATACTCAAGAGGAATACAAGTTTATAGCCCCGGTGGTGCTGGCATGTATGAATATGGCTCGCAAGAAGACCGGAGCTCTCATAGCCATACAGCAGAGCTTGGATCTCTCACCCTACTCACATACGGGTGAGATGTTTCAGTCCGAAATAAATGCCCGTCTCATCGAAAATATTTTTTTCAAGAACAGCCCGTTGCATGACGGAGCCATGATTATTGCGGACAATCGCATCCGTGCCGCCGGTTGTATATTGCCCGTGGCTCACAATAGCGATCTCAACAAAGACCTGGGACTCAGACACAGGTCCGCTCTGGGACTGTCGCAGGAGACTGATGCCAAGGTGATCATTGTAAGTGAGGAGCGAGGCACTATCTCACTTGCTTTTAGGGGTGAGCTGCATCAGGATATCGATCTTGACAAATTGCAGGATTTCCTTACGGAAGATTAAATTTTTGTCGGCTATATTTAGGTTTTTATCCTTAGCTTTTCATCTTAATATTGGTTATCTTTGTGATATTGTAAATCAAATATTAATCTAATGACTAAAGCGAATAAACCAATGGAAAACAAAAAAGACATTGACTGGTCATCGCTGACCTTTGGCTACGTGCCTACCAACTACAATGTACGTTGCTACTATCGCAACGGTGCATGGGGCGAAGTGGAAGTATCTTCGTCCGACATGATAAGCATCCCTATGGCTGCTACATGTCTTCATTACGGACAAGAGGCTTTTGAGGGTATGAAGGCCTTCCGCGGTAAAGACGGGAAAATAAGAATATTCCGCCCCGAAGAAAACGCTAAGCGTTTGCAAAGTTCATCACAAGGGATTATGATGCCGGAAGTACCTACTGATCTTTTTATAGACATGGTAGAGAAGGCAATCTTGTTGAACAAAGAATTTGTCCCTCCCTACGGTACCGGAGCATCTCTCTATATACGCCCCCTCTTGTTGGGATTGAGCCAACAGGTGGGAGTGAAGCCTGCAGGCGAATATCTCTTTATGATATTTGTAACACCTGTGGGCCCTTATTTCAAAGAAGGCTTCAAGCCTACTCCTATGGCTATCATGAGAGGATATGACCGTGCAGCACCTCTGGGTACGGGTACTATCAAGGTGGGCGGTAACTATGCTGCCAGCCTCAAGCCCGGCGAGATAGCCCATCACGAGGGATACTCTGCCGTGTTGTTCTTGGATGCCAAGCACAAAGAGTTTATCGATGAGTGTGGCCCTGCCAACTTCTTCGGAATCAAAGATAATACCTATATCACCCCCAAAAGTACTTCCATATTACCCTCTATCACCAATAAGAGTCTAATGCAAATAGCTGAAGATCTCGGAATGAAAGTGGAGCGCAGAGAGATACATGTGGATGAACTCAACACCTTTGAGGAGGCCGGAGCTTGCGGCACCGCTGCTGTGATAAGCCCTATCCTGCGGATAGATGATCTCGATGAGCACAAGTCTTATGTGCTCAGCAAAGACGGCAAGCCGGGCGTAATGAGTGAAAAACTCTACAATAAGTTGCGTGCCATCCAATATGGTGAAGAGCCCGACACCCACAATTGGGTGAGAATAGTGGAAGAATAATAATGTAAACATTCTTAAAAAGAGTTATAAAGTATAAGGCTTTATTCTAAGAGGTAAAGTATTTATCTATAATATTTAAAGGCGATTGAGTGTATTGGATACTCAATCGTCTTTTTTAACATTACCATGTAAATAGACACAAAAATCCGTAATACCTGCATTTTGTTATGTGTAAGTTGCATTATGTGTATTTTATCTTTATCTTTGCTACCTAGAAATAGCGAAATACTGTGGACATCTTTTATAGAACTCACGATTATTTGGTAAGGAACTATAATCCTTCTCTCCGAAGGGCCCTTATGGATGAGATTGACTGGAGTGACCGGTTGATTGGGATCAAAGGACCTCGCGGAGTAGGGAAGACTACATTCCTTCTCGATTATGCCCGAGAAAAATATGGCTCTCTCAATCGTGAATGTTTATACATCAACCTTAATCAATTTTACTTTACGACCTGTACATTGGTGGAGTTTGCAGGTAACTTTGTAAAGGCTGGCGGTAAAGTTTTACTTTTGGATCAAGTCTTTAAATATCCCGAATGGTCATCAGAGCTAAGACGTTGTATTGATCTATACCCTGACCTCCAGATCGTGTTTACGGGCTCATCCGTTATGCGATTGAGAGAGGAGAATAAGGATCTCAACGGCATAGTGTCATCCTATAACCTTACCGGGTTTTCCATGCGGGAGTTTATCAACCTGAAGCAAGGACTCAATCTCCCGTCATATAACCTTGAAGAGATCATAAAGAATCATGAAGAGATAGCCCGTAATATTCAAAAGGAAGTTAACCCCATGGATTATATTCAGGATTATCTTCATCACGGCTACTACCCCTTCTTTTTAGAGCAAAGAAATTATTCCGAAAATTTGCTTAAGACCATCAATATGACACTTGAAGTCGATGTATTGGTGATCAAGCAAATCGAGCAAAGATGTCTTTATAAGCTCAGGAAGCTGTTGTATCTGCTTGGACTCAGAGCACCTGCCGCTCCCAATGTGTCGCAACTGGCGTCTGAGATAGATACTTCCAGAGCTACGGTAATGAATTATCTGAAATATCTGGCTGATGCCCGCCTGATTACCTTATTGAACAAACCCAATGAGGACTCAAGTAAGAAGCCGGCCGTTGTTTATCTTGATAACACCAACCTGTCGTATGCCATGAATCCTGATCATGTGTCGAAAGGTGATGTACTCAAAACATTTTTCTTGGATCATGTGAAGCATGGTAATAAGGTTACAGTAGGAGATAGGTCTCAGATCAACTTCCTGATTCAGGATAAATATAATTTTAAAATTGATGAAGTGGTGGGGTCACGCTATCGTGCCGACAGGTACTATGCCGTACATAACCTGACAGTAGGCGATAGGAATGTAATCCCGCTTTGGCTCTTTGGCTTTCTCTATTAGGAAAATAGACCAGGCTTAACCTTGTCCCATGCAATCTTTCTTTGAGATAGGACTGATTGTACGTTTTTATTACTTTACTGCTTACAAAAGAATTATTCACTTATACAGGATTAGTAATGGCTAAAGAAAAAAAATTCCTGACTTGTGATGGTAACCAAGCTGCTGCGCATATCGCATATATGTTTAGCGAGGTAGCGGCTATCTACCCCATCACACCATCTTCTACAATGGCTGAGTATGTCGATGAATGGGCTGCTCAAGGTCGTAAAAACATTTTTGGAGAAACCGTTTTAGTAGAAGAAATGCAAAGCGAAGCCGGAGCTGCAGGTACCGTACACGGTTCGCTCCAGGCCGGAATGCTTACCAACACCTTTACAGCTTCACAGGGACTTCTATTGATGATCCCTAATATGTACAAAATCGCGGGGGAATTATTACCTACCGTATTTCATGTAGCGGCTCGTTCTCTGGCAGCTCAAGCGCTGTCTATCTTTGGAGACCATCAAGATGTTATGTCTGCTCGCGCCACAGGTTATGCCCAGCTATGTACCGGCTCGGTGCAGGAGGTGATGGATCTTGCGGGTGTGGCTCATCTGGCTACTATCAAATCACGTATTCCTTTTATCCATTTCTTTGATGGCTTCCGTACTTCACATGAAATACAGAAGGTTGAGGCTTTGGATAACGAAGATTTAGCTCAGTTTATAGATCGGGATGCTTTGAAAGCATTCCGTGAAAGAGCTCTTAATCCTGAGAAGCCTGTATCAAGAGGTATGGCTCAGAACCCTGATATATACTTCCAAGCCCGTGAGGCTTCGAATCCTTTCTATGATGCTGTTCCTGAGATCGTGCAGGAATACATGGACAAGGTAGCTACCGTTACCGGCCGTCAGTATCACTTGTTTGACTATTACGGAGCCGAAGATGCCGATAGAGTGATTATAGCAATGGGATCTGCTACGGAAACCATTAGGGAGGTTGTCGATTATCTCACAGCTAAAGGGGAAAAGGTTGGTCTGCTCGCAGTACATTTGTATCGTCCTTTTAGTGCTAAGCATTTCCTTGCGGCTATGCCTAAAACAGCAAAGCGAATTGCTGTATTGGACAGAACCAAAGAGCCGGGAGCTAATGGTGAGCCTTTGTTCCTTGATGTCAAGGATTGCTATTATGGCTTGGAGGATGCTCCTATGATTGTTGGAGGTCGTTATGGACTTTCTTCTAAAGATACTACTCCCGCCCACATTGCTGCAGTTTATGAAAACCTTAGTATGAATCTACCTAAGGATCATTTCACTGTTGGTATTGTAGATGATGTCTCTTTCACTTCATTGCCTCTAAAAGAAGATCTAATCTTTGATACCGGTATCTACGAAGCTAAATTCTTTGGCTTGGGGGCCGATGGTACAGTGGGTGCTAATAAAAACTCTGTAAAAATCATCGGAGACAACACCAACAAATATTGCCAGGCTTATTTTGCATACGACTCTAAGAAGTCGGGTGGTTTCACTTGTTCGCATCTTCGTTTCGGTGATACCCCTATACGTTCTACTTATCTTGTAGTAACTCCTGACTTTGTAGCATGTCACGTACCTGCATACTTACGTCTCTATGATGTTACAGCAGGCCTCAAGCCCAACGGTACATTCCTACTCAACTCTCTTTGGGATGCAGAAGATGTAGCCGAGCATATCCCTAACCATGTAAAGAGGTATTTGGCTAAGAATAATATTCGCTTTTATATCATCAATGCAACTCAAATTGCCGCTGAGATAGGTCTCGGTAACAGAACTAATACGATACTTCAATCAGCCTTCTTCAAGATCGCCAATGTGATTCCTTATGAATTGGCTGTAGAGCAAATGAAGAAGTTCATTGTGAAGAGCTACGGTAAGAAGGGTGAAGATATTGTGAACAAAAACTATGCTGCTGTAGATCGTGGCGGTGATGTTACTGAGGTAGAAGTAAAACCGGAATGGGCAAGCCTGCCGGATGATGTAGAAGAAGTACACGAAGGTGATACTCCTTTTGTAAACAACATTGTGCGTGTTATCAATGCTCAGAAAGGTGACAACTTACCGGTATCCGCATTCAAAGGACGCGAAGACGGTACATGGGACAATGGTACTGCTGCTTCTGAAAAGCGTGGTGTAGCTGCGTTTGTACCTGAGTGGTATGCCGAAAACTGTATCCAATGTAATCAGTGTGCCTATGTGTGCCCTCATGCCACTATACGTCCTTTCGTTTTGGATAAAGAAGAGCAGGAGAAGACTAATGTTACCGCACTCAAAGCTATGGGCAAGCAGTTTGCCGATATGACTTTCCGTATCCAAGTAAATGTATTGGATTGCTTGGGGTGTGCTAACTGTGTTGATGTATGCCCGGGTAATAAAAACGGTAAAGCTCTTGCCATGAAGCCTATCACTGAACTTTATGATGAGCAGGATAATTGGGATAAGATGGTAGGTGAGGTTTCATCAAAAGCTCATTTGGTAGATACTAAGGCAAATGTCAAGAATTCTCAGTTTGCTACCCCTCTATTTGAGTTTTCCGGCGCATGTTCCGGTTGTGGTGAGACTCCTTATGTTAAGCTTCTTTCTCAGCTTTTTGGAGACCGTCAGATGATTGCCAATGCTACCGGTTGCTCTTCTATCTATTCAGGTTCGGCTCCTTCTACTCCATATACTGTGAATGAGAGAGGTGAAGGCCCTGCATGGGCAAACTCTTTGTTTGAGGACAATGCCGAGTTTGGCTTGGGTATGTACCTCGGAAATAAGAAAATGCGCCAACGTTTGGTGGCTACAGTACAAGAGGCTATAGAAGGTCCTGATTGTTCAGAGGAGCTTAAGGCTTTACTTGCCGAATGGCTTGACAAAAGAGAAGAACCTGAAGCATCCAAATCTCTTGCTGATCAGATTAAGCCTCTTATTGAGAAATGTACTTGTCCTGTATGCCGAAGTATGACGGAAATGAAGTCTTTCTTTATCAAACGCTCGCAGTGGATTATTGGTGGTGACGGATGGGCATATGATATTGGCTTTGGTGGTGTAGACCACGTATTGGCTTCAGGTGAGAATGTAAATATATTGGTTCTTGATACCGAAGTATATTCTAACACCGGAGGACAATCATCCAAAAGTACTCCCGTAGGCGCTATTGCCAAATTTGCCGCTTCCGGGAAAAGAGTTCGTAAGAAAGATCTTGGCCTTATCGCTACCACTTATGGATATGTGTATGTTGCACAAGTGGCAATGGGTGCCAACCCAGCCCAGACTCTCAAAGCTATTCGTGAGGCTGAGGCTTATAACGGGCCATCACTTATAATAGCCTATTCTCCTTGTATATCTCATGGACTTAAAGCTGGTATGGGTAAGGCTCAGGCTGAGCAAAAAGAGGCTGTTTCTTGCGGTTATTGGCACCTATGGCGATTCAATCCTGAGCTCGAGGCACAGGGCAAAAATCCTTTTGCTCTTGATAGCAAAGAGCCTGATTGGTCTAAATTCCAGGACTTCCTCAAGGGAGAGGTTCGCTATGCAACCTTGTTGAAACAGTATCCTGATGAGGCTCAAGAATTGTTTGATGCTTCGATGCAAAATGCACAATGGAGATACAAAGGTTATAAGCGTCTTAGCGAAAGACCTGACGCAGAAGTCAATCCGGCCTAAGATTAATAGTGTTTTTTATCACTACCAAATGGTATGTTTTATGACTTTTAAATAATAGTTATCATTTTGGTATCTCTGATACTTACAATAGAGAGCCTTATCTGTTCATAAGCAGTTAAGGCTCTTTTTATGCTCAATTATATGATTGTCAAAGAAGGTTTTATTTCCTTTTCTATTATATCTTTGTTCCCTATATCTCGTGGAAGCTTTGTGATTAGCTTGATAATAAGCACGAAAGCGATTTTCAGGAGTGTACTTCTCTTAACTTAAACACGTTTAATGCTTAATAAAAAATGAGAAAGAATATCATGTTTTATATAGCTGCCTTATCAGCTGTATTATTTGCTATCGCAACTCCCTTGTCCTCTCAGCAACAGGAGATCAAAATCCCTTTAATAATGGATGGAAGTATTTCTTTGATCCGTGTAAAGGTCAATTCTCAGAAGGATCCTGTCTATTTTATGTTTGATACAGGTTCCGAGGTCACAACCATAAGTAAAGGTTATTCTCAAAAAGCCGCATTGATCTTTGATAAGAAGAATACAGTGATAGGGGTAAGAGGAGAGCAAGAGTTTGCAACATCATCTTCCAACACACTATCTTTATTATCTCAAAATACTGACGAAGTTGTTGTTTTAAAGGATATTGCTTTGACTCAAATGGATTTCCAAACATATACGGTATCGCCGTCAGGACTACCCATAAGCGGTATTATTGGAGCGCAGATTATAAAGAATTACAGTACGGAAGTAGACTATGATCAAAATATCATTACTTTAAGAAGGCTCGGGTCAAAAGTCCCGGCAAAGTATAATAATTCAAGCCTTTCAATCAGGCATACCGGTGATTACTTCCCTCGCATCCCTATTGACATAACTCTCCGAGATGGAAGTAAGATTGCCGGAGAAGCTTACTTTGATAGCGGAGCTGATTTTTGTTTTATGGTCAATGCCTTGTATGCCCAACGTAATGATGTATTGAACAAATCAGGATTTTATTTACAGCGTACCAGTTATGGCGTTGATGATCAAGGCTACAATTATGTTGTCAGAGCACAAAGTGCTGTTATCAATAAGGTCAAGATGCCAAGTTTTACTTTAGATATATCTTCAAGTTCCACGGGAGTTGGTGCAGAGGAAGGTTCACTCGGACTTATTGGTTTTGGATTCATTAAGAGGTTCAATTTTATTATTGACATGTCTTTGGAAAAGCTTTATCTCATTCCCAATAAGAGGATGTCAGAGCCTATGTGGTTTCCGGTAGGAGGGCCTGTTATCGCTAAAAAAGCATCTGCCAATGGAGTGCAAGTGTTTTATGTACAGGATATTAGTTTGCCGGGTGATGCTGTAGCAAAATGTGCTTTGCGAAAAGATGATGAAGTAATTTCGTTTCAAGGCAAACCTGTAACATCAGAAGAGGATTTGATGAATGTTATTTTCGGAGCTGCTCCCGGAGACAAATTTACTTTTGTTATACGCCGTGACGGTAAAGAAATGCCTGTTGAATTTGTTTCAGAGGCCATTTTGTAAACATACGGTATTTCGTTCTGATACGATTAATTGACCTCTTTTTATCGTATCTGGATTTATTGCTACACACTCTAAAACTTGAAATATTACATGCTTTTGTTTTCATAGATATAAGTCTTCTTATAATAGTAGATAAATATCATATGAATGATAGCTTTTCGATAATAATTTACCGGAGGTAATTGCTTTCTGATAAAGCTAAAATCTCATCATAGCTCTTGACAAAGGGGGGTGCATTGTTGTATCTTTGTGATCGTAGGATTCACTTTTATATTTAAATTTTACTCAAATATACAATTAATAAGACTCAATATGCTACTAATAATCATACTCCGCTCTATGTACACATTGGTAATAGCGAATTGCTGGGAAGGGAATTATACAAGCGATAACTTTAATGCTGTTTCAAATTGTCAGAATCGGATGTATTAATAGAAGTGTCAAAATGTCAATCATGAGCTAATCATACTAAGATGTAGCTCGAAAGATCCGCAAATGGGATATACCTGCCCCATTTGCGGGTCTTTTCGTTTCTGTGTATCGGAGATATAAAAACCTAACTAGTCGCCCCTTAAAATCGTATTTATTTTCTGATATACAGTAAATTACACTCTTCTGTTCTTTGATAAATCTGCAAGTTTTTGTATCTTTGGATGTAGAAACTTGCAGATTTTTTTATGATACGCCCTACTCAAACAGTTCGATCACTGTTCTCTTCGCTGGACGATTTGCTCAACCAGCAACATCCTCTGTATAAACTTTCCCATAAAATCGATTGGAAAAGGTTCGAAGAGGCTTTTTCTTCCTTGTATTGCCCAGACAATGGTCGTCCCGGCAAGCCTATTCGTTTAATGTGTGGTCTTTTAATTCTCAAGCATTTGCGCAATATTTCAGATGAATCTGTTGTAGAACAATGGAGTGAGAACGCTTATTTTCAATATTTTTGTGGCATGCAGGAGTTTACACCCTCCTTTCCCTGCAATGCCTCGGAACTGGTTCACTTCCGCAAACGTATCGGCGAAAAAGGGATAGAGCTTATTCTTGCAGAAAGTATTCGTGTGAATGATGACAAAACTGAGAATGATCACCACGATACCGCTTTTATAGACTCCACCGTGCAGGAAAAGAATGTGACTTATCCTACAGATGCCAAGTTGCATAAGAAGATAGTAGGCAAGGTTCTCAAAATCTCAAGGGCTCTCAAACTTCCCATTCGTCAAAGCTATACTTTCGTATTGAAAAGAATTTATCGGGATCAACGTTTTCGTAACCATTCCAAGAACCGTAAGAAAGCTCTTAAAGCGGATAAACGGTTACGAACAATAACGGGACGTTTGGTTCGGGAACTTAAACGAAACCTGGGTAGTAACAGGGAGTACGACAAACTCATTTCCCTCTTTGAAAGGATTCTTTTGCAACGGCGTAATTCCACTCAAAAGATTTATTCTCTTCATGAACCGGATGTTCAATGCATCAGTAAAGGTAAGGAGCACAAAAAATATGAGTTTGGAAACAAAGTCTCGATTATACGCTCCATGACGGGAGTGATTTTGGGAGCCTCTTCTTTCCGTAATGAGTACGACGGACATACCATAGAGCAAAGCCTCGATCAGGTGAAGAGACTCACGGGAGAAAGGATTAAGAAACTGGCCGGAGATAGAGGTTACCGTGGGAAAAAAGAAATAAACGGTACGCAAATATTGATTCCTGACACTCCAAAAGCAAAAGACAGTTATTATCAACGTAAAAAGAAGCATCGACTTTTCTGCAAGCGTGCAGGAATAGAACCAACTATCGGACATTTGAAGTCAGATTATCGCTTGGGACGTAACTTTTACAAAGGGCTCTTCGGGGATGCTATCAATGTAATGTTAGCTGCTGCGGCATATAACTTCAAAAGAGCCATGAAACTTCTTTTGTACCTAATAAACAAAATCAGCGAAACACTCCCAAGGGAGAGGTTTTCGCTGAAATGTGCTTTTTAAGGAACGACTAACTACAATGCAATTTTTTTCTAACTGCGTTTTATTATTTTTCTAACTAAGCCACTCTACTTTTGTAGTTAAGAAAAAAGCAAAGCTTAACTAAGAAAAAATCATGACGTAGCTATAAAAATACGGGAGGGTACAGGATGGCATGTACGCATGCTTCTTGTGTGAATTTCAGATGTCTTATGGATTAAATATGTTTGTTTTTGGTGTCATTATGATGTTGTATGCCCGTTTTATGTGTAATTATGATAATTTACATATTTGTCACAAATGGCTGTCAAATGTAACAAAGTGTCATTCACGAATGATTTGGATCTCTCATAATATCAAGCAAGCTGTATGTATACCGTTTTCCCACATGAATAATTCCTCCCAAAGCACTATATTTCACATCCAAGCAAATAAACATTCAATCCGTTGTAGTTGAGTATTCCGCATTCTCCTGAAACATTGTCAAAGTACTGAATACAGCGAAATTAAGCAGACTTTCCGTTACCAAAACGTTACCCCGATAGTTACCAAAAACAACGAAGGTAACCTGAAGCGGAATAATGATGTGTGGAAAGGATCTTTTCGCTGATACACTGTGTTTTGCAAAGCAAAGAACGATTTGTAAACAAGTAATTTTATAACATTTTAAAAAAAAGTCGTATGAAGACACAAAAATTCAAGGTTTTACTCTACCTGAAAAAAAGCAGTCCCGACAAATTGGGAAAAATGCCCATAATGGGACGAGTTACCGTAGGGCGGACAATGGCACAATTCAGTTGCAAACTGTCGTGCAAACCCACGCTATGGAATACACGAGAGAGCCGACTGTGGAATACCTAACTTTATCTGGATACTAAGTTGAGCAGCAAAAGAATTAACTTTACACAATGGGAATAAAATATTATGACAAGGCATTTAAGGGACAAGCCGTCTGCTTAAGCAAAGAGCGAGGATGCGTTAATGCAGTTGCACGAGAGTTGGGTATCTCCAGTAGCCAACTGAGTAAATAAATTAAAGATTTTGATGCCTTTGGCAATCATAGCTTTCCGGGTTGAGGTATTGAGCGTTTAACAGAAGAGCAGAGAGAGAGCAAAGAACTACGCAAGCAATTAAAGGATACTAAATACGGTTATAGATCTGTATGATCGCAAAATAGTAGGATATAGCCAAAGTACAATATTAAAGACGGTAGATACGGTGATACCAGCTCTGAATATGGCTATAAAGAGATGTCTCAATCGAAGATCTACCTATGAACTCTTATTCCACTCAGACAGAGGTGTTCAGTACACTTGTACCGACTTTACTTCTCTGTTGAACAAGTATAAGATGATTAGAAGCAGCTTCATTCCTGCTCAACAAATGAGACCGGAGGTGTTTAGATATATTGAATGTTGGTATAATAAAAGAAGAAGGCGTTCTGCTCTTGGAAATAGACCATAGATGAGTTTTACAAGAAACTAAAGAATAACAAACAAAAATTATTAACTGCTTCTTAACTTTTTTCCCAGTTTTGGTTGGGTAGTCCAATCTGCCAACTATAGATATCTGTTGAATTGAAATGAGTACCTTTGCAAATTAGATTTGGTATATACTGTTTCTAAAAACAAAACCAATGAACCACCTGACAAAAGAACAACGCCATAAGAATATGGCAGCAAATAAGGGTAAAGGCACCAAACTGGAACTTCTATTTGGTAAATTGCTCTGGAATGCAGGAGTAAGGTATCGCAAAAATGACACATCCGTATTTGGCAAACCGGATTTTGTAATCAAAGGTCATAAAATTGCGATATTTTGCGATGGTGAGTTTTGGCATGGAAGAAACTGGAAGATGAGGAAGAATGACCATAAAAGTAACTGTGAGTTTTGGCACTCTAAAATCCAAAGAAATATCGAGCGAGATAAAGAGGTGAATGCGGAATTGCAGAGACAGGGTTGGAAAGTATTCCGATTCTGGGAGACAGACATAACCAAAGCACCAGATAAATGCTTAAATAGAATTTTGAATTATATGAATATAGATACTAAGACTTCCGAAAAAATTGCCATTACAAAAATGTGTGGCGGTAATAAGGTCGTTATGCAAATGTATGGTCCTCATTCTTTGAATGAAGATGGAACTGTTATGGCGTTTGATGAACAAATGGCAATAGTTTCTCATTATCTGCATAACCAAGGATATAAATATGCAAAGCCGTATGAAGCTAAAGCCGAGGGATTGATCGAGGATGTATATAATATTCATAACAAGCAGGTTGAAGGAAAGTGTGTTTCGGATGTTTGTGTGCAGTATTCTCTATTCTCGGATTTGTTTTCTGTTCCATTCTTACCTATAGACAATCCTAAATTTACCTTTATAGATTTGTTTGCAGGAATTGGTGGATTTAGGATGGCAATGCAAAATCTTGGAGGAAAATGTGTGTTTTCCTCCGAATGGGACGCACAGGCTCAAAAAACATATTTATTAAATTATGGGGAAGTGCCGTTTGGCGATATTACAAAAGAAGCCACTAAATCATTTATCCCTGATGATTTTGATATGTTGTGTGCCGGATTTCCTTGTCAGGCGTTTTCATTGGCAGGAAAGCGGCTCGGCTTTGAGGAAACCAGAGGTACATTGTTTTTTGATGTAGCGGAAATCATACGTCGAAAGCGTCCAAAGGTATTCTTTTTAGAAAATGTCAAAGGGTTGCTTATTCATGACAAAGGAAAAACAATCCAAACGATATTAAAAGTTTTAAGGGAGGATTTGGATTATTATGTTCCAGAACCCCAAATTGTAAATGCAATGAATTTTGGAGTCCCGCAACACCGTGAAAGAGTATATATCGTGGGATTTAGGAAAGACCAAAATGTCAATGAATTTGCATATCCGGTTCCAACTGATACAACCAAAACATTCGCAGATATAAAAGAAGAAAGGACTGTTTCAGCAAAATACTATTTATCCACCCAATATATAAAGACCCTTGTGGCTCATAAAGAAAGACATGCTGCAAAAGGTAATGGTTTCGGATATGAAATAATACCAGATAATGGTGTTGCAAACGCTATTGTAGTGGGAGGTATGGGACGAGAACGCAATCTTGTAATTGATGATCGTCTTGAAGATTTCACACCTGTTACTAATATCAAAGGCGAAATAAATCGAGATGGTTTGCGCAGAATGACCCCACGAGAATGGGCACGTTTGCAAGGTTTCCCGGATGATTTCATAATTGGGGTAGCAGACGCATCTGCTTATAAGCAATTTGGAAATTCTGTCGCAGTCCCGGCTATTCAAGCAACGGCACAGGAAGTAATTAAAAGAATCAATCTCTCAAAATTTAAGAAGTATGGCACTGACAGGAAATAAAGGAGAATGGAGTGAAATATACACTCTGCTCAAATTATTAGGCGAGGGTAAGGTTTATGCCGGAGACCAGAACTTGAACAAAATTCAGAATTTGTTCTATCCAATTATCATGATTCTTCGCCAAGAAAAAGAGGGTAATTTCAACTATGAACTGCGATATAAAGATGTGGTTATTCAAACTCCAGAGGGGGAAGAACTACTGCGTATTTCTGCATCTGTATTCTTGACGGAAGCGGAGAATTTGTTGAAAGCCATCAATGAAAACGATGGAGCTTTTGCCATTCCTCAAATCGAAGCTTTCATGAATAGCATTTATTGTCATTCTTTGAAAGCAAAATCTGCTGATAAAACAGATATACGAATCATTTTGCACGACCGTAGGACCAAAATAAAATCCGAAATGGGGTTCAGTATAAAATCTCAGCTCGGAGGAGATTCGACATTATTAAATGCTAGTAAAGCCACTAATTTTAATTTTAAGATTCATGGTGCCACCCTTTCTGATGAAGATATTGCCTATGTTAATTCTTTGAATCCTAAACGAAATAAAGTTATAGATAGGGTCAATGCAATTAAAAAGAAAGGTGGCAAATTGGTATTTGATAAAGTTGACAATCAAATATTCCGCAATAATCTTGTTATGCTTGATGGAGATCTGCCGTCCATAATTGCCAATTTGCTTTTAGAACAATTGAATAGTGGTATATCCACATTGAAAGAATTGGCAGAACAGATTACAGAAATTAATCCTCTGGGGTATGATACAGGGCAGGCATCGCCTTTTTATGCTTATAAAATCAAACATCTTTTGACTTCAGCAGCGTTAGGAATGATGCCGGCTACTGCTTGGAGCGGAAAGTTTGATGCAAACGGAGGATATTTGGTCGTAAAGAAAGATGGAGAAATCCTTTGCTATCATTTCTATGACCGTAATCGTTTTGAAGATTACCTATTCTCTAATGCGTATTTGGAGCGTTCAAGTATTACTCGTCATAAATATGCTTCAGCCATCAAAGAAGACGATGGTACACTGTCATTCAAACTCAATTTTCAAGTTAGATTAAAGTAATACTATGAAATTAAAGACGATATACTTAAAAAAATCAGATGCTATAAAGATGAAGTTAGCATTGAATTTGACGACTTGACAACATTTGTCGATAAAAACGATATTGGTAAGTCTACTGTATTGGAAGGCTTAGAAATACCCGTTGGCGGAATTAAATTAGTGTGTATTTAACTTGTCCAATAGGTTTGTTGTTGGTTTAATTAACGTGAGTTCGATATAAAGGATATAAGGGAATAATAGGGATAATAGAGTTTACAAGGTGTTGTAAATCAGAGTAATTCCTTATGTATTTCATTGCAAAAGTGGTGAATTATTTGCGTCTTAGTAATTGACAGTCAATAAGATATAAACAAGCAAAACACCACTTTATGAAAACAAATATAGTTGAAATTTTCTGTTTTGCCGATGATTTTTCCAAACTTTTCGATACATTGATTCAGCAAAGAACCATTTCCGAAGGAAACAAAAAGAGAAGAAATCGTAAGTTTAACGTGAATTCGGAGCTTGTTTTATTTATAGACTTCGTCTATTTGAATATACATTTCATTGGATAGCAATAGACCTCGGATACAACTCCTTTATAATATTTTCTCAAACAATTTATTCTTGTGTGAGAGAATAAAAAAATACATTGCAGATCCATTTACTGACTCTACAATGTATTCCATATAAAAAAATTAATAGTTGAGACTTATGGATGCAAAGTAGCTTCGTCCTGGAGAGAGGGAAGAGCTGATATTTATTCTGTCAGATACATGGTCGAAAAGATTATCAGAACCAATACTTACTTTTACTCTATTTTTCCATTGTCCTGAAAGCGTAAAGCGAGAAATACAGTAGCCCTTGTAGGTAACTTCAGTATAGTTATCTGTATTTTGATTATAAATGTTGGATGTAAACTTACTGCTGTAACGATTGTTTAGATTAGCTGATAGTGTATAGTTTGAGAATTTGTAATCATATGATAGTGTCCCTGTCAGGTTATGAGGTCTAGTAGAACTCACGGGAGACGTACGTCCATCCTTACCTTTGACAGTTTGTTTGTCATGAACATAGGCATAATCCATGTCTATACCTAAACCAAAGGGAAGTTTCCACCTAATCATAGCTTGTGCACACCATAATTCGGTCGGTTTATCACCATTAACATATCTCATGATACTACCATTACTCTCGCTACGCATATAAATTCTGTCTGAAATACGGTTGTAATAGCCAATTAAAGTTATATTTAAATTCTTGTATTGATATTCCGGAGAGAGGGCGATCATACGACTTTTTTCTGGATTTAGATCTTTGTTGCCCAAAATCTGAAACATTCCTCTGTGATCCCAATCCATATACAACTCTTTTAGCGAGGGTGATCTGAATCCTTCAGAGTATGATAGGCGCACACGCCAGTTATCGGCTTTGTAAAGCATAGATAGGCGGGGAGTAAGATGCCCGCCGAATCGAGAATGAATATCTTCTCTGGCTCCTAAGATAAGGGATAAATTGGGCAAAACTTTCCAATCGCATTGAGCATACAAAGTGTATATTCCTGCATGATATCTGGTGTCAGAACTTTTGAATCTATCACTTCTCAGGCTTTCGTTAACGGACTCAAAGCCGGCATTGAAGTGTATTTTACTATTTTCGTCTCCTCCTCTGTTGTATTGCAGACGTGTGGTGTGGGTCAGAAGTAGAAATATTGGTTCTATATTATCCTTCGTCGCAGTATAGTAGTAGGTAGACCTATCATAGCCTTCGAGGTTGTAGCTCAAATTGAAACTATTGGATTCGTTGGCAACGAACCCGATGCGCGTGCCGGCAGTATAACCATCATATAAGTATCTGATCTTGTCATCCCAGTCTTGATTGCGGCGGTTGTAGTCGCCGTATAAGTTTATGTCCCATTTCTTATCGTGAGAGCGATAGGAAAGCTTTTCACTTATATTCCATGTTCTACTTCCCGGTATAGGTAATTTCTTATCTTCTCCATCGGGGAGGTCATAGCCTTTTATTCCTTTCCATCCTGCCGAGGTAAGAGAGCTGAAAGCTCGATGTTTGAGAGCCAATGATCCATGATAACGTTGCATTCCTTCGGAAGCCCAATCTGCCGTGGTTGATATCTGTAAAGGTTTATCAACATTACGAGTTATAAAGTTAATAACACCACCTATGGCATTTGAACCGTAGATTGCAGAGGCGGCACCTCGTATGATTTCCACACGTTCGATATTGGCTACATCCAATCTATTGAGATCCACTATGCTATTTCCTTCGGAAGAAACTCTTTCTCCATCTATTAAAAATAAGATATAATCAGCCGAAAGGCCTTGTATTGACATGCGGTATTGAGCTCCGTGCATTGATACCTGCGTTCCGGGAATACTCATTTGTAGGATATCCGTTACAGATCGGGGATGAAGTCGCTCAATATCCTTATGACTGATCACTTGTGTGATGATGGGTAGATTTTTGAGTGCGCGCGGAGTTTGTGTACCTGTTACTACCACCTCATCTATTTTATAACTTCTACTACAGGTGGTGTCATCAGGAGTCAATGACGATGGCAATTTATGAATCTTACCTTGTGCCATTGCAAAAGAAGAAACTGTCGCACATAAGATTCCTAATTGGGAAAGGGATATGAGTAGATTTCTTATTTTCATATAAAAAAGTGAGCCATCTTCTTAATATAATAATTACACTAAGGAAGATGGCCGGATATATTAATTGTTAAGGTTTTTAGTTTATCGGATATACATACTGCATCGTAATATGCCCTGTCTTAGCCTTCTCATCACGATATTCCGTGATCTTTATTTTGGCATATTTGCCATCGGCACATCTTATGACAAACACTTTGCCCGATAAGTGTACTTGGGGAGGCATACCCACTGATACTATAGCCCCTTCGTGCGATACTTCCATCTCGGGCTGCTTTGTTACTTCATTTATGATAGGTTTGCCATTTACCATCTTAGGCTTTTTTTGTGTAGTCAATATTTTGTTGATAGGTAGCATACCATATTCTACAGTATGCCCGGCTCCCATACCCCCATATTTGGTAACGAGTTTTGCTATCTCATCTGTTTTGAATTTAGATTCTTGCGGAATGACTATTTTTTCTGAGATTTCTTTAGATCCGCTTTCTGCAGCAGCTCCTTGGCCCTTGCCAGATAGTCCTCCATTGGTACGAAAGTCATATCTATGAAACCCTAAATCCCAATCTGTATTTTCGCCGGCATTGCTTGGCTGTACGAGTTCCCCTTTTGCAAACGAAAAATATTTAAAAGAGGAATAATCAGAAGCATCAATTTTAATAGTTTTTACTATATCCTTTCCTGCTGGTGTAGGACTTGGCTCATTATTTTTGCCACATGACGATACCAATAGAGCTATACCCGTAAAAATAGCTAATAGATAAGATGATTTTTTCATTTTGATTTCAGATAATTTAATAGGGTTATAAAACGTCCTTGATTTTTTTGTGAAAGTATACATTGATTCCTTACTGTTAAATACCCATTTGGAGTGATTTTTGTATCATTTATACCTGAGATATGCTAAGTCAGTCATACTCGTTTTTACCAATACGGACGTAATTTACGTTTGTAAAGTGTCAAAAATACATAAAAAGCCCCCTTGTAGTAGATAAAACTTGATTAATCTCTGTTGTTTCTTTCACAAAGTTGCTATATTTGTTTCCACCCTAATATATAGATAGTCGTTCCTTAAAAAGCACATTTCAGCGAAACACTCCCAATGGAGAGGTTTTCGCTGATTTTGTTTATTAGGTACAAAAGAAGTTTCATGGCTCTTTTGAAGTTATATGCCGCAGCAGCTAACATTACATTGATAGCATCCCCGAAGAGCCCTTTGTAAAAGTTACGTCCCAAGCGATAATCTGACTTCAAATGTCCGATAGTTGGTTCTATTGCTGCACGCTTGCAGAAAAGTCGATGCTTCTTTTTACGTTGATAATAACTGTCTTTTGCTTTTGGAGTGTCAGGAATCAATATTTGCGTACCGTTTATTTCTTTTTTCCCACGGTAACCTCTATCTCCCGCCAGTTTCTTAATCCTTTCTCCCGTGAGTCTCTTGACCTGATCGAGGCTTTGCTCTATGGTATGTCCGTCGTACTCATTACGGAAAGAAGAGGCTCCCAAAATCACTCCCGTCATGGAGCGTATAATCGAGACTTTATTTCCAAACTCATATTTTTTGTGCTCCTTACCTTTACTGATGCATTGAACATCCGGTTCATGAAGAGAATAAATCTTTTGAGTGGAATTACGCCGTTGCAAAAGAATCCTTTCAAAGAGGGAAATGAGTTTGTCGTACGCCCTGTTACTACCCAGGTTTCGTTTAAGTTCCCGAACCAAACGTCCGGCTATTGTTCGTAACCGCTTATCCGCTTTAAGAGCTTTCTTACGGTTCTTGGAATGGTTACGAAAACGTTGATCCCGATAAATTCTTTTCAATACGAAAGTATAGCTTTGACGAATGGGCAGATTGAGAGCCCTTGCGATTTTGAGAACCTTGCCTACTATCTTCTTATGCAACTTGGCATCTGTAGGATAAGTCACATTCTTTTCCTGCACGGTGGAGTCTATAAAAGCGGTATCGTGGTGATCATTCTCAGTTTTGTCATCATTCACACGAATACTTTCTGCAAGAATAAGCTCTATCCCTTTTTCGCCGATACGTTTGCGGAAGTGAACCAGTTCCGAGGCATTGCAGGGAAAGGAGGGTGTAAACTCCTGCATGCCACAAAAATATTGAAAATAAGCGTTCTCACTCCATTGTTCTACAACAGATTCATCTGAAATATTGCGCAAATGCTTGAGAATTAAAAGACCACACATTAAACGAATAGGCTTGCCGGGACGACCATTGTCTGGGCAATACAAGGAAGAAAAAGCCTCTTCGAACCTTTTCCAATCGATTTTATGGGAAAGTTTATACAGAGGATGTTGCTGGTTGAGCAAATCGTCCAGCGAAGAGAACAGTGATCGAACTGTTTGAGTAGGGCGTATCATAAAAAAATCTGCAAGTTTCTACATCCAAAGATACAAAAACTTGCAGATTTATCAAAGAACAGAAGAGTGTAATTTACTGTATATCAGAAAATAAATACGATTTTAAGGGACGACTAGATAGAGTTTTTACTATATTATAGATAGAATTTTCACAATAGATAGAGAGTAGTTGCCAAGTAGAAGTATGCATACTACTCGTTTTTTCAAAAAATAAACTTATGAGAAACATTAATCCTTATTGCATCAAGCGATTTGATCTCTTTAACCGCAGCCACGGTCTTGTGTTTTTGGCATTATTATTAGTTGTGGTAGCTATTCCTGTAAGATTATCTGCCACTGAAGTGTCCGGCTTGTACGCCCTTATACCAAAAGATCACGGCCTTCCACAAAATCCTCAAGGACGAAAAATTACCGGTGTTGTAACTGACGAAAATGGAGATAAAGTTATTGGCGCATCTGTTAGAATCAAAGAAACCAACCGTGCTGTGCCAACAGACATTGATGGTAAGTTTGAATTATATCTGACTCCTAAAGAAAAAACGCTGCTCATTTCATGTGTGGGTTCAAAACCCAAAACAGTCATCATCACAAATAAGAATGACTATAGCATTGTATTAGTTTCATCTAATGAAATGTTAGATGAAGTCGTTGTAACCGGATATCAGAAAATATCGAAAGAGAGAGCAACCGGTTCTTATGCGATTGTTACTCCCAAAACATTGAAGATGAAACTTCAGCCTAATATCACATCAAGGCTGGAAGGGCAAGTTCCCGGATTGCTTATAAATGATAAGTATTTACTCATTAGAGGTGTTTCGTCTATTAGGGCCGACAGTAGAGCTCCTTTGATTGTAGTTGACGGTATGCCTATGGCAAGCGAAGACTTGTCTCTCATAAATCCTTCGACAATTGAAAATATTACTGTTCTTAAAGATGCTGCTGCTGCTTCAATATATGGAGCGAGGGCCGCTAATGGTGTTATCGTTGTGAGCACTATCACCGGATCACAGGACGAAAAAGTTCATGTGTCTTATGATGGCACCGTTCGCTTTACCCCCGAGCCTAAATTTGGGTATCTCAATCTTATTGACAGTAAAGATTTGGTTGATTTACAAATGTATGGATTTAAATTTTTACCTGGGAAATATGAGTCGCTTAATCTTCGCTATGGAAGAAATCCTCTGTTACTTTCACTGTATAAGCATAAAAGTAATCTTATTACAGACAAACAACTTGAACAGGAATTGAACACCTATAGGAGTCTGGATAATCGTGATCAGATCAGGAGAGAAACACTCCGAACCGGGATCATGCAACAGCACAATCTTTCTATAACCGGAGGGAATGCTAAACATAGATATGCAGCAACACTTAATTACAATCAAGAATTACCCAATAGTAAGTTCTCCAATAATCAATCATTGGGTTTCTCTGTAAGAAACATGATGGAGTTCTATAAATGGTTTAGAGCTGATTTAAGTGTAAACGGAAATTTTGATAGGCGTTCAGCAGATATAGGTATGGATGATGCTTATTCTCTAATCGTTCGAAACCCTTCGTATTATATGCTCAGAGATGGTGAAAACAATCCTATGGAAATGCCCTCAAAGAAGTCCGATTCAGAGCTTGAACGCCTAATAAAACTTGGCTTGCGCAATGAGCATTATTATCCTCTTTTGAATAAGTCAAAAGAAACCTCTTTGGATAGAAATAATTATTACAGAGTTAATGCGGGATTATTCTTTGATATAATTAAAGGGTTAAACTTTGAATTACGTTATCAGTTAGAGACCTCCAGCTCAAAGGATAAGAAACTATATGACAAAGATTCATATATGGTCAATAACATGATCAATGATGCGACTACTTTCGATAAAGAAAAAAACAAGTATATATTGAATATCCCGGAAGGTGGTCAATTGCATGAAATCAGAAGTGATTTTTCGGCCTATACTTTACGTGCTCAAGTCAATTATAATAATACCTTTGACAAACACGTTATTACGGCTTTAGCTGGAGCTGAAAGGCGTAGAATACTTACTACATCATCAAATCTATACTTATTGGGGTATGATGATGACAATTTGGCAAGTAAACCTTACAATGGTATTGATTTAAGTGTCCTTAGAAAAACTGAAGCCGTTTCCGGGGAATTTTCTTTTGATATGTTGAGTAACAATAGAGTAGGTCATCTTGAAGATCGATTTGTTTCTTTTTATGGAAATGCTTCTTATAGTTATGATAATAAGTATAGCTTGACAGGAAGTATTCGTATTGACCAGTCTAACCTATTCGGTACTGATCCTAAGTTCCAATACCGACCTTTATGGTCATTGGGCGGGAGTTGGAATATTACCAACGAGGATTTTATGAAGGGTACAGAATTCTTGGATCGCCTTGTGTTGCGAACAACTTATGGTATTGGTGGGAATGTTCCTAAAGGGGCAGGCCCGTTTCTAACCTTTAGAGGTCCCTCATATGGTCCTATGACAGATGCTTTTTACATGGTGATTGATAATCCACCTAACCCTACTCTTCGATGGGAAAAAACAGCAACAACTAATTTGGGGTTGGATTTTTCTTTCTTCAAGTCGCGTATTAGCGGAAGTTTTGATTATTACTATAAATATTCAACAGATTTGTTGGGCAATCGAGAAGCGGATCCCACACTTGGCTGGGATAAATTACCTCTTAACTATGGTAAGATGTCTAATTCCGGAATTGAGTTTTCATTGAATACTATCAATTTTGATTGCTCAGATTTTTACTGGGGTTCAAGGCTTAATCTAAGTTATAATAAGAATAAGCTGTTGGATGTGCAAAATGCCAATAAAATAGTCTTCAGCTATGCAGCAACTCCTACAGAGGTTACAGGCTATCCGGTTGGTAGTATTTTCAGTTTTCGTTATGCAGGCCTAAGTGCTGAAGATGGCTCTCCCTTGGCGTATACTAAGGATGGGGAAAAAGTTGACTATATCACTTCTGTAGATGACTTGGTGTATTCAGGAACAACAATTCCACCATGGACCGGTAGTTTTTTCAATGATTTCCGTTATAAAGAATGGGGATTATCTTTCTCTTTTATGTTCTATGGAGGGCATGTTTTACGTAATCCTGTTGCTCCCTATCTAAGTAATGGCCCTTCGGCTAATCTAACAAAAGATGTCTTAAATATGTGGAAGCAGCCTGGTGATGAAAAGAACCCGGATGCGTTTCCCGGAATAAAAGGAGCATATATTTCACAAGAAGCCTCATTGATGTGGAGCAGTGCTGACAAACATGTTGTGAAAGGTGACTATATAAGATTAAGAGATATTACATTGTCTTACTCCTTGCCAAATCAATTGATCAGTAATTGGGGAATTGGAGGTATGACTATTAGATTCCAAATTGATAATCCATTTAAGTGGGTTAGAAATAAAAAGGGCCTGGATCCGGAAGCATATTCTTATTCTGGTGGAGATTCACGAAGAACATTGCCTGTCTCACCGAGATATTCGTTTGGCGTATCAGTAAACTTGTAATTTAAGCACACTCATTATGACTAAAATAATTAATTATTGTATCACCGGAGGGGTAGCAATATTGACATTATTCATTACATCTTCATGTGATAAATTTCTTGATATTAAACCTAAAGGAATTACTATTCCTAAATACATTCAAGAGTACGAACAATTACTCAATAACCCTGACTTGACTAAGGCCTCTGATTGCTATCCTTCTTACATGACGGATGATGCTTTTCTTCCGGAAAAAGGAGAGGGGAATGTTCCTGCTCTCAATTCTTTGGAAAAGAATGTTACAAACCTATATACATTCAAATCCGAGACCTTTGGACCTTCCGAGGAGGATCCTATATGGAACCTTTCCTATAATCGATTGTATAATTACAATGTTGTGATTGAAAATATAATGAACTCCAAAGATGGGACTGAAAAAGAAAAACTCTCTATAAAGGCTGAAGCTTTGATGGGGCGTGCTTTTGAATATCTTACTTTGGTCAATGCTTATGCCAAGCATTATAACCCCCAAACAGCAGATAAGGATCCGGGTGTACCTTTGATACTTGACACTGATGTCACCAAGGGTAATCTTACCAGAGCTTCTGTAAAGGATGTTTATATTCAGATAGAAAAGGATATGAAAGAAGCTCTAAAGTATTTACCTGAAACGCCTAAAGGTAATGTATTTAGGGCATCTATGCCGGTAGGTGATGGAATATTTTCCCGTATGTATCTGTACATGGGAAATTATACAGAAGCTTTAAAGTATGCTAATAAATCACTGGAAAAAAACTCTTTCTTATTGGATATCAAGAAATATGATGTCGTTAACCCTACCGCAGCAATAGGGCGGTTGGATATTCCTGAGGATAGAGATAATAAAGAGAACATATTTATTAGATTAGCTCCTTATATCTTTGGCTTAAGTGGTTATATATGTGCATCGGAGGACTTGATTAACATTTACGATAAGGATAATGATAAAAGATTTCTTCTTTATTTTTCAAATAAGCCATTTAATGTTCCTGCAAAATATTATGTGTGGTTGCCTTATCTTAGTCTTAATACTTCAATAGCAACACCTGAGATCTATCTTATTGCTGCAGAATGCGAGGCTCGCATCGGATCGAAGGAAAGAGCTCTGGAACTAATCAACAAGCTTCGGGACAATCGTATTCTCAATAATAAACCTCTTACTGCGAATACAAATGAGGAAGCCTTAAAACTTGTTCTAGATGAACGCAGACGAGAGTTGGTGATGAATGGCTGCTTTCGACTCATAGACCTTAAGAGACTGAACAATGATCCTAAGTTTGCGAAAACAATAGTTCACAAAGTTGGTTCTAAAGAATATAAATTAGAACCCAACTCCCCTAAATATATTTTCCCTATTCCGATTAAAGTGTTAAACTTTAATAAGAATATGAAGCCTAATGAAAGGTAAGGATAACACACTTAAAGGATTTAGATAAATATTCAATAATATTTAATTATAATGAAGAAATTAATTTTAGTTTTGTGCCCACTATTATTCTTAGTGGCATCATGTACACAAAAGGCTCCGGATAAGCTTATTCTGAAAGGAGAGGTCAAAGGCTTTGATATATCAAAATTGTATGTATGCAGAGTCCTTACCGACTATAATCTACCATATCAGGCCATTGACTCGATAGATGTAATTAACGGCACTTTTGAATATCATAATGACACCATTCCCACCGAATTATATGGTCTGGCATTCAAGGGCGAGTATTCACCTTATGATAATGTTATTTATTGTTTCTTGGGTAAAGGAAATATGACGATTAAGATTGATAAAGATCAATTTGGCAATCCTAAAGCCACGGAAGTTACCGGTCTTCCTATCCAAGATGAATATATGAGTTTTATTCACAGTAAAGATAGTATCATGAATAAACCTCTTTTAGATTCTTTAGATAATATCTTTTTTGAAGCGAAGAAGCGTCAAGATACTATTACGATGATGAGAATCAAGGAGGAGAGTGCTCCTTATTATGACAAAGCAATGACTGATGCTAATAAATGGGCTTTAGAAACAGCTCTAAATGACAGAAAAGATTTATTTGGACTTTTCCTTGCTTATTCATACAAGTTTCCGACCAAGAGCTTTAACTCTATGGAGGCTATAAATAACGCCAAGAAATATATAGACTCTTTTGATAAAGAAGCAAAGGAAAGTTCTTACTATAAGAAACTCGTGGAGGCTCTTGAAGCCTCCGCTGTTAGTGCTGTTGGTCAAGTTGCTCCTGATATCAAAGGTACGACTCCTGATGAAAAAGAAGTTAAACTTAGTGATTTCAAAGGCAAGTATGTATTGATTGATTTTTGGTCAAGCTACTGCACATGGTGTAGGGCAGAATCGCCCAATATACTAAGAACATATAAGGAGTTTAAAGACAAAAATTTTGTCGTGCTTAGTGTATCTTCTGATCATGAAAAAGATGCTTGGCTTGAGGCAATTAAGCACGATGGAATGATTTGGGATAATATATTACTGTCAGCAGAAGAAAAAAGCAATATCTTTAAACAGTATAATATTCAAGGTATTCCAGAAATCATTTTGCTGGATCCTGAGGGTAAAATATTAGCAAAATCACTTCGTGGAGAAGATCTCTATAATGCTGTGCGTGATGCGGTGAATAAATAATGTGTTTGATACTGTGACTCCATAAATATCCGGCGTATTTATAAGGTATTTCGGATTTTCCAAAATCCCTACTTTTTTGACAAGATAATCAAGGAGTAGGGATTTTCACATTCAATAGAGAGTTTATTGATAGAGCTATTCTTACATTACATCAGATTTTTCTAAAGTCTCTGTCTCTTAAGGATGCTACTATTTTAGTCTTGATTACAATATATTGGAGCATTTAAACGTATATACATAATAGAAATATAAACTGAATTTATGACGATATAAGTTTAATAACTTCTCCACAGAGAATCCTGTTACTATTACTAATGAACTTTCAATATAAAAATTGAATCTTATATAGACTATTATTTAAAAGGGAATAAATTTCATAACCAATATAATAGCTATTACCACATCTTATGGAGAATAAGTAAAGACGCTATGAACTTACTTTTTGTTTCTTTATGGATAATTAAAATATACAATAAATACATATGATTAACAATATTGTTAAAAAAACACTATTGCTGATGTGCATATCAGTAATAGTATTACTGCCGGGACATTGTCAGAGTAAAACACCCGAAGCCATTATAAGTGGCAAACTTCAGGGCTTTGGCAAAATACCACTGCTTATGCCTATCAATGACCTCAGTAAGTTTGAATTAAATGATAGTGAAAAAATAGCTATAGAAGTGGATGATAATGGTAATTTCACATTAAAAGTTCCACTAAAGCACCCTGCTTACTTCCGTTTGGGCAGAAATATTCTTTATCTTAGTCCTAATGATAATTTACAAATTGAAGTTAATTATGAAGATCCTGCTGTAGGAGTATTCAAAGGAAAAGGAAGTGAAGCTAATGATTACTTAAAGGCAACTCCTTTTCCTAAAGCAGGCTCTTTCTTATTTGGAGGAATCAATATCCAAAAAGATCTACCATCAACATTGGAGTATGTATTGCAGCAAGGGAAGAATAGAGAACAAGATTTGCTTGCTCGTAAAAATCTGTCGAAAGAGTTTATAGACATGGAGAAAGCTCGTATTAAAGCAGATATTGTGAATAGCTTGGGAGACAATTTACTTGCTTATTATTTTTATAAGACCGGTAAGCCTGAGTCTGAAATTCCAAAGATGAGAGAGGAAATCGCAAAATTATCTGATCATACAATAAACACCTATGTCAAAGATTTCGCTAACTCAAAATACTTACAATTAGAAGTCTATCAAGATATAGTCCCTCTTATTATAAAGGGAAATCAAGCAGGTAATCCAGAGGTGAAAACTCTAACCCAGTGGTACAAAGCTTCTGAAATATTTTATGATTTGACCGGCTTTGATAATAAAGCTGATGTGAAAAAGTATGGTCAAGATAAATTTAAACAAATAACGTCTGATAAATATCGCAAGACTCTGGAGAAAGTATATGAGAATCTTGTTGCGTTTGGAGATGGTGATAATGCGTTGAACTTTACGGCAATGGATATTAATGGCAAGGAACAACGTCTTGATCAGTTTAAAGGTAAAGTTATTTTTGTCGATATGTGGGCTACATGGTGTGGTCCTTGTATGAAAGAAATGCCCCAATTTGAGAAGTTAAAAGAGCTATATAAAGACAATCAAGATATTGTATTTATCTCTTTATCTATTGATGATAAAATAAATGAATGGAAGCAGAGTGTTGAAAGTCGCAAAGCCGATGGAGAACAGTGGAATATCAACAGAAATAAACTTAAAGACTATAATATTATAGGAGTTCCAAGGGTAGTTATTATAGATAAAAACTTTAAGATTGCGAAGATGAAAGGCCCAATGCCTTCTTCTGATAATATCAAGGAACTGCTTGATGGTATTATTCAAGGTACAGCACAGTAAAAAGAGGCTGTTGCAAAAGTCAACAGTCTCGTGGATTTTGGAGGCAAAGCCGACAAAAGACACTTTGACCGGGCAGAGAGGGTAAAGTGCAAGGCGATAAGAGTGAGTGCGCAGGGAGTTTACTTCAGGTAAATGACCAAGCGCGAATCTCGCAAGCAACGAAGCAATTTGCCTGCTATGCAACGGTCTCAAAAAAATAAATATTTACACGTCCAATATTCCCCAAGGGGTATATTGATCAACTTGATAATAAATTAGCCCTGATTTTTTCAGGGCTAATTTGCATAGTGGGAAATCATTACTAAATATTCTTAGACATTTATTCAGATATACTTATTTTGATACCTGACGATATAATTATAGCTTGAAATTCTGATACGACAAGTCAACCGTTTTATCGTATCAAGTCGAACGTTTCGTCGTATCAGGACAATCGTTTTGATACGACAAAACTTTTGTCCTGATATATCAGGTATTTCCGGTTATTTGGTAACGCTTATAGATGGAAAATTAAAGGATTTACTTTTATTACAAAAGTCAGTCCTTATTCTTTGTGAGTGTAAAAAACTTAGGAACTATGTCATGATGGCAGTAGTATAAGGTTTATCCTACAGCTATGTCTGTGTATATTTCTAAGTCTTTTGCCTTGTACATAATATTCGCAGCCGGATATCGATCCGTGCTTGTAGGATCCGATAATACTTGCATTAGAAGATCTTTTTTTTCATTTCCGGTAATCATAAATATAATCTTATTAGAGTTAAGAATAGCCTCTCCGGTAAGTCCTATTCTACTTTGTCCACTTTGCGGATGCCTGCTTATTTCATAGATTTTTTTGCTATTGAGCAGATACATTTGATCCGGAAATATTGATGCGGTGTGACCGTCCTCTCCCATCCCCATGAGGGCAACATCAAAAAGGGTAGATGATTGGCGGTTGGTTTTGCTGTTTGCAAGTACCTCTTCAGAGCATCGCTTTGCTTCTGCGGATATATCCTCTGCTTCCCCTCTGATCCGATGTATATTTTCTATAGGTATAACTATATGTCTTAAGAGTGTTTTTGCCACCATGCCGTAATTGCTTTCGGCGTCATCGGGAGAGACACAACGTTCATCCACCCAAAAAAGGTGAATATTCTCCCACCGGATATTATTTTTAAAGGGAGCTGTTGACAGTATCTCAAAAAGGAGTTTTGGGGTTGAGCCTCCGGAAATAGCTATACGTGTCACTCCTTGGTGTGACATCTTTAAAAATACTTCTTGTGCTATGTTGAGAGCAACTTCCTTCTTGTTTATAAAATGTTTTACTATCATAATTCGCAGTATAAATCTGAGTTAGTCAGGTTCTTGCAGGGATTTGTCCATTCGTGCACTTTGCCTTCTTCAATGATATGACTGCTTTCCGGAGGGCCCCATGTACCTGCGGGATATCCATATAGGGGGATCTTCTTATTCTTGCTCCATTCTTGCAAAATGGGGTCAAAGAAATTCCAGCTTGTTTCTACCGCATCACTCCGGGTAAATAGTGTAGGATCTCCAAGCATGCAGTCTTCAAGTAATTTTGAGTATGCGTCACCGGAGGGTACTCCACCAAGCTGATCGTAGGTAAAGTCCATAGACACCTTTTTTACCTCGAATCCCGATCCCGGCACTTTTACGGCAAACTTGAGTACTATACCTTCATTGGGTTGAAGTCTTATAATAAGTTGGTTAGATACTGCGCTTCCATCTTTGAGCCCGAATACAAGGTGCGGAGTCTGTTTGAAGTGTATTACTATTTCCGATACTTTGGTAGGCATCATTTTGCCTGTGCGGATGTAAAAGGGAACGCCCTGCCATCTCCAATTGTCAATGAAGAGTTTCATTGCCAAGAATGTCTCTGTGCGGCTTTTGTCCGACACTTTATCCTCTTCCCGATAGCCTTTGTGTTGTTCATTTTTCCATTTGGAAGCAGTGTATTGTCCTCTTACCACATCTTTACTAATGTCATCCGGTGTTAACGACCTAAAAGATTGATACACTTTCACGACTTCATTTCGAAAAAGTTCTTCATTAAACTGTACCGGCGGCTCCATTGCCGTGAGTGCTACCAATTGTGAAAGATGATTTTGTACCATGTCTCTCATCGCCCCCGTTTGGTCATAAAATCCTCCTCGGCTTTCTACTCCCATATTTTCTACTGCCGTAATCTCCACTCTTTCGATATAATTTCTATTCCATAGAGGTTCAAAGATGCCATTGGCAAACCTCAAAGCCATGATATTTTGGACTGTTTCTTTGCCTAAAAAGTGGTCTATACGATAAAGCTGATTTTCATTGAATGCACTTTTATAGATCTTGTTGAGTTCAAGAGCTGACTTAAGATCATGACCGAAAGGTTTTTCAATGACAATACGCCGGATACTTTCGCATGTTTTCTTTCTGCCGGACTTTGTTTTCTCTGTCGAGGTACATTTGTTGAGACCTATAGCTTTGAGGTGCTTGGGTATTACACCGTAAAGCGATGGAGGGGTTGCCAGATAAAAGATATAATTTGCCGGATTATCAATCTTCTTGTCAAGCATATCAAGAGATGTCTGCAAGCGATTGTATTGAGAAAGATCGGAAGGATCCATCTCCAGATATTCAATGTGCCGTAGAAACTCCTTGGCAGTCTTGGCTTGATACTCTTTTTTGTCAAGGTAAGTCTTGAGACCTTCATCAAGATGCAGGATGAACTTTTCTTGTTCAAATGCTGAGCGCCCCAATCCAAGGATACTAAATCTCTCAGGCATTTTGCCGTTTTTATAGAGTTGGTATAACGAAGGTATCAGTTTCCTTTTCGTAAGATCACCTGAGCCTCCGAAAATAACCAATACCAAACTTTCGGGCATTTTAAATGTCGATTGCTGCATGATTTTTACACGTTATAGTTGGTTGATTTTGTGTCCCCGCCGATACCTGTCCAGTTTTCATGGAAAAATTCTCCTCTGGGTTTATCTATTCTTTCGAAAGTGTGCGCTCCAAAATAGTCGCGTTGTGCTTGTAACATATTAGCCGAAAGCCTTTCACTTGACAGAGAATAAAAATAGTTTAGAGCCGAAGAGAAGGCTGGGGCAGGCAAAGTGCTCTTGGCCGCTTCCGCTACTGTATTTTTCCAAGCCGGGAGGGCATTGATGATCTCTGATTTGAAATATTCGTCGAGGAGTAGGTGACGGAGTAGGGGATTATTGACATAGGCGTCGGAAATCCTATTTAGAAATACTGATCTTATAATACATCCTCCCCTCCATATGCGAGCTATGGCTGCAAGATCAAGATTCCAACCTTTGGCAGCGGAAGCTTCGGTGAGTAATTGAAATCCTTGAGCATAAGATACCAGTTTGGATGCGTATAGGGAGTCGTGCATCTCTTGTATCCTTTCTTCACTTACTTTGTGGTCGCGATGTTCTCGTATGTAAGCTGCGGCAGCTTCGAGGCGCAGGTCTTTCAGAGCCGAGATGTTTCTCTCATATACAGCTGTGCATATCAGATTGAGGGGTACGCCAAACTCGAGAGAACTTATTACAGACCATTTGCCTGTGCCTTTTTGCCCCGCAGTGTCGAGGATTTCATCGAGAAGGAAAGTGCCGTTGATAGTACGGTGGTTGAGGATGTGAGCTGTGATCTCCACCAAATAACTATCCAATTTACCCTTATTCCAGTGAGTAAATACTTCGGACATCTTATCATTGCTCATATTGTACAAGCTCTTCATCAGCCCGTAAGCTTCGGCTATAAGTTGCATATCACCGTATTCGATACCGTTGTGCACCATCTTTACAAAGTGTCCGGCACCGCCTTTTCCTATCCATGTACAGCATGGTTCGCCATCTTCCGCCTTGGCTGCTATCTTTTGGAATATAGGTTTGATATGGGGCCAAGCTTCTTCCGCTCCACCGGGCATAATGGATGGGCCGTTGAGAGCGCCTTCTTCTCCACCCGATATTCCTGTACCTACAAAAAACACACCCTTTTCGCGGAGTTCAAGTTCGCGCCTTTCGGTATCTTCATAATTGGAGTTTCCGCCATCGATGACAATATCTCCGGGTTCGAGTAGGGGGAGTAGTTGCTCAATAACCATATCTACCGGTTTACCTGCCCTGATCATCATCATAATTTTACGAGGAGACTCTAGTGAAGCCACAAACTCCAGTATCTCCGTGAATGCTTCGAAGTTTTTATTCTTGCCACGGTCATTCATAAAACGATCGGTGGGGTTTTCACCCCCAATATGCGGTCTGTTGTATACTGATACCTTGAACCCGTTGCGCTCCATGTTCAGCGCTAAATTTTCGCCCATTACTGCAAGACCGATGAGGCCTATATCCGATTTTTTGTACATATATATTGTTTTGTTTGTTTTTATGCCTATAACAGCCTCCCGCTGCTAAAAGATTGTATGGGAAATTACAAAAAAAATAATAGTTAATGCTAATCATACCATTGATAATGTTGATATTCATGTCACGAATGCATATTGGAAGCATCCCTATAACCACACTGCGTGATTTATTCAACCATTTTTTTAAGTTTATTCTATGATATAACTGTAATTGTGTTTCCAGCTTTAAATATCCTTCTTATATTTGCATCAGAAACTTGAAATTAAAATCTTAGAGTTACATTGTTACTCATTTTATGGAAACAGTATTTGGCGGTATTATTACCTTTCTGTTTATTCTTGCTATATTCGATCTCATAGTAGGGGTAAGTAACGATGCAGTAAACTTTCTTAATTCTGCAATCGGATCCAAAGCAGCATCATTCAAAACCATCATCATTATTGCTGCGCTTGGAATATTTTTAGGAGCCATCCTTAGTAATGGTATGATGGAAATAGCTCGTCACGGCATATTCCGTCCCGAGCATTATACCTTTTATGAGATCATGGTTATCTTTTTGGCAGTGATGATAACAGATGTAATACTGCTGGATTTGTTCAACTCGTTAGGGATGCCTACGTCTACCACAGTCTCGCTTGTCTTCGAGTTATTAGGTGGTTCGTTCTTTATGGCGTTGCATAAGCTTTCTCCGGATAATGGTCTTCACATGCAAGATCTATTAAACACCGAGAAAGCTTTGTCCGTTATTATAGGTATCTTCTTATCGATAGCCATCGCATTTTTCTTCGGTATGGTAGTGCAGTGGATGACACGTCTTGTCTTTACTTTTAATTATAAGAAGACCCAGAAGTGGTTTATCGGTATATTCGGAGGACTGGCTACCACTACTATTATCTACTTTATGCTCATAAAGGGACTTAGCAGTGCCTCATTTATGACAGCAGAGGCTAATACCTGGATACAGGGTAACACACTCATGATTGTGTTATACTCTTTTGTCATATTTACCGTGCTGATGCAATTGTTGCATTGGATGAAGGTAAACGTGTTCAAGGTCGTTGTGCTATTGGGCACCTTTGCATTGGCTATGGCTTTTGCAGGTAATGACTTGGTCAACTTCATCGGGGTTCCTTTGGCTGGCTTCTCTTCTTACACGGATTATATGCAAAACGGCGGGGGCAACTATGATACCTACCTGATGACTTCGCTCAACGATCCTGCACGTACCCCGATAGGTTTTCTTTTGATTGCCGGTGCTATCATGGTGTTTGCTTTGGTAAAATCCAAAAAAGCTCAGGCTGTGGTGAAAACATCTGTGGATCTTTCCCGTCAGGGCGACGGCGAGGAGATGTTCGGATCCTCGGGCATGGCTCGTAGTTTGGTGCGATTCTCTATGAATTTGGCCAATGGTATCAATAAGGCTATCCCTCCCAAAGCGGCAAAATGGATTGATCGCAGATTCTGCAAAGAAGATGTAATTATAGAAAAAGGAGGAGCCTTTGATTTGGTAAGGGCTTCTATCAATCTTGTTTTGGCCGGACTTCTCATTGCGGGAGGTACTTCACTCAAGTTGCCACTCTCTACTACTTATGTCGCATTCATGGTAGCAATGGGTACATCTCTATCAGATAGAGCATGGAGCCGTGAGAGTGCTGTATTCCGTATTACAGGTGTACTTTCCGTTATCGGAGGTTGGTTTATTACCGCAGGTGCAGCCTTTATCTTATGCTTCCTGATAGCTATGATCATCAATTTTGGTGGTCCGGTAGCTATGGTTATTATGCTTGCGTTGGCAGTGTTTATCCTTTTCTCAAGCAACAAGCGTTTTGATAAGAAAAAGAAGAAAGAAAAGAAGGACGATCTGTTTATGGATATGATGGCTTCTAAAGACAGCAAGGAAATATGGAGCCTCCTTAGCCAGCATATCAGACAAAGTGATGTAGAGCTTCTTTCCTTTATCTCCAAAAACTACCTGCGTATAACCAATGGCTTTATCAATGAAGATGTAAGAGCTTTGAGAAAATCACTCAATAAGCTCAATCAACAACGGGAGATGCGCAAAGTAATACGCCGTAAGGAAACACTGGGGCTTCGTAAGATAGATGAGGAATTGGTGATGGAGAAGAATACATGGTTTCACTTGGCTTCCAACAACTGTGAGCAGATGATCTTCTGTCTCAAACGCATCGATGAGCCTTGTAAAGAACATGTAGATAATAACTTCAATCCTATGCCTCCAGAGTGTGTATCGGAGTTCTTGCCCGTGCGTGACAAGATTGTCGATTTTATCAAAGTATCGCAAGATTATCTTGAAAGTGATGTGTTGGGAGATTTGAATTATTTGGGACAGTATTGCAATGAATTGCACCATGACTTGTCCGAGCTACGTCACCGTCAGCTCGAAAGAATACAACACTCTAAGGACAGTCTCAAGATCTCATTGGTATACCTCAATACGTTACAAGAATCTCATGAGCTTGTAAATGCTTTGGAGAATATGCTGAGGTACACCCATAAATTCCTTAGAGAATAATTAGTCTCGTCTGATTAACACCAAAAACTTTACAAAACGCTTGTGTAATTCAGAATTTGACCCTATATTTGCATTGCTTTTGAAAGGGGAATATCTCCTTCTTGAGCAATGTAAAATGCGGAAGTAGCTCAGTTGGTAGAGCATAACCTTGCCAAGGTTAGGGTCGCGGGTTCGAGTCCCGTCTTCCGCTCCAAGCGAAAAGTCATTTAGCCTACCCGGCTAAATGACTTTTCTTTTTATCCCCTGAATAAAGGTGTTGCCATATAGATTATGTATATTCTTAGGGATAAGAGGGAGGTAATGATCTAAGGCTAAGAAACGGCCGGAGTTGCGGCCGTTACAGGAAGTACTGTTTTTACTGGAGCTATAGTTGTCTTGTGATCTTCTTTCAGTGCTTCCCCTATCATTCTCACGGCAGTATCCGTAGAGATATTAGTACTGTTGATAACTAAGTCGTAGTTGTCGAGATTTCCCCAATGTTTACCAGTGTATTGCCAGTAGTGGTTAGATCTTGCATGATTGGTCTTTTCTATGGCTTCGCGAGCCTCTTTGTCATTGAGATGTTCGTATGTTTTCACTCTTTCTATTGCTTTGTCTTCATCGCATCTTACAAAGACACGGAAGCAATGAGGGTTGTCTTTGAGTACACTATCCGCACAACGTCCTACAATCACACAATTGTCTTTCAACGCATGAGAGCGGATGAGATTGCTCTCAGTAACAAATATCCTGTCTGCCGGTGACGGGCTCATACTCAGCGGTATCTCCTTACCGGTAAAGATAAGTTCGAGTAATTGCGGCGTAGATATATTCTGCTCTGTTTCTTTGACCTCTTCATACGAATAGCCGAGTAAACGGGCTGTATCACGTATGATGTCGCTATCGTAGAAGGAATAGCCGAGCTTCTTTGCCAGTTTGAGCCCGATCTCGTGTCCTCCGCTTCCGTATTCACGAGATATGGTTACCACTGTGTGCCATTGATTGGCCGGATGAGTAGCACTGATGGTTTGTGCAGGATGTTTCGTATCTACCATAAATACGTCTAACCAACCTATACGAGGGGCGAAAACCCTTACCATAGCTCCTACAAAAAACATAGAAAACAATGTGCCTATGCCGATAAGCTCCCAGTGCCACCTACCCAGATAAGCGAAACAAAAAGCAATACCTATGAGCACCAGCCCTGTATCTGTGAATATCTTTATTTTACCGAAATCTACTTTCAAAGCCTTGGCAAAGGCTGCGGGAAATCCCTCTCCCGCCAACATCAACACATTGCAACGCACTTCCCATGCTATGCCAAAAGCCAGAATGCTACCCCCGAGAGCCAATTGTCCCCAGCGGAGTGAATAGCCCAGTATCGTATTGCTCCATTGTAAAGGAGCAGTAAGCCACATAGTAAAATCGGTATATACGCCGAAAAGGAGTCCCACTGCAAGTTGGAGTAGTTGTATGGGGTCATAGTTCCTCCTCAGCACTATGATTTGTACTACAACAAAGATGATATGCATGAAAAAGGTATATTCACCTAAAGTAAACCGTGCGCCCGGAATACAACTCAATACGTAGGGCGGACATGAGATGGGTGAAGACCCGAGATTGGCTCGTATGGCGAGCGAGGTGCCGAAAGCGACCACGAAAAGCGAGATCACAAATGATATATAGCGGCGTAGTAGTTCGTTTGTACTTCTTCCTTTCATCATAATACGTGAAATTGTCACTGCAAATATATTGTTTTCTCATCCCGTCTCTTATATTTGTATAATGATTTGTTTTTATAGAAATGATTGATTTTGCCAATGGAACTGACTACATTAAGGTATTTCGTAAAGCTCTCTGAGTATCTCAATTTCACTGAGGCTGCTAAACAACTGTTTATTACACAGAGCACTCTTTCTCTCAGTATAAAGAACCTGGAGGCTGAGCTGGGTGTACAGCTTTTTGAGCGTATAGGCCACAATGTGTATCTCACCGAGATGGGCGAGTTGTTCCTGCCTTACGCCCGGGCTTCTATAGAGCAGGCCCAGGCAGGAGTGCAGGCATTGGTCGGGATGCAAGGAGTTTATAGAGGTGAGCTCCGTATAGGCGTGATCAGTAGTTTGTATCCTATCTTTATGGAGTGTTTACTCCTCTTTACTCGAGACTATCCTGATGTCCATATCGTGATCAGGTACTCTCCTTCCATTATAGAACTAAGTAGTCTCATTGCTGACAATCGCCTGGATCTTGCATTAGGGTATTCTCCCTCACAGCCTATGGCTTTGGTGGAGTGTGAAGAGCTATTCACTGTGCCTCTCATGGTAATATTGAGTTCGGATCACCCTCTTGCCAAACGCAAATTCATAACAGCGGAGATGCTCACCGACTATTCCGTAGTCTTGCTATCCGAAGGAGTTCATACACGTAATATGGTAGATAAGATTTGCAGAAAAGCGGGAGTGCGTTTGCGATCTCATATTGAAGTCAATGAGGTTAGTGTTGCGGTGGAATTGGTAGAAACTGGACGATGGGTATCTATATTGGGTAGACTCAATATTCAGGGGCATGAATCCCTCGAAGCCATTCCGCTCAAGGGGGAGGAGTCCGTGCTCAAAGCGTCATTGCTCAGGCCCAAGGACGGATACCGCAAACCTACTGCTCACAAGTTTGCTGAAATGATCAAAGAATCATGCCTCCGCATATTCCCTCGTAAGTAAAAGTGGTATTATAGAGCCTAATATAGGTTTCTCCCTTGCCTTCCCATTGATATTACATTATATTACTGTCGCTACCTTACACTTGTGAGGTGAAAGGTTGTTTTTCGGGCACTTTGTTGTTGTGCAATTATAGTACTTTGTCTCCCCTTAAAAGGCTTTTGGTATTTGATTAATACGACTCTCCATATGGCATTTCTCTTTATCAAATATACAAGCTTTCGTATCTTTTACGGTAGAAACTTGCAGATTTTCATGATAAAAAGAGCAGTCTCTTCTTCTATCTTCTCGACACCGGACAATTTGCTGAATCAGTAACACCCCTTGTATAAACTTTCGACCAAAATGAATTGGGACGTCTTTGAGGAGGAGTTCACTTCGCTTACTGTAAGGATAATGGACGTCAGGCCAAGCCCATTCAGCTGATGAGACCGTTGAAAAAGTCGGATCGATAGACAGAGACAGAAGACGAGCAGTTTTCCGCTCGATTTTAGAGAATAGACGAAGGAATTTTGATTCTAACTTTCTTGATTTAGCTCATTTTTGAGCTACTTGAGGGGGGCTTCCCCTTCAATCGGAGGCTAGCTTACGCTTTGTTGCATAAGTAGCCTTGGCGCACGTTTGAGGTTGTAGGCCAAAGACTCAATGAGGTTCTGATAATGCGTTTTAGCAATTCCTCGGTAGCGACATCGTCCTCCATGAAACCATCGTATAATGCTACCAAAGCTACGCTCTATCTGCCATCGCATGGAACTGATCAGCCTATTCAATTGCTTTTTACCCTCCGTCAGTGGCACTCCCTTGACTGCTTTGTGCATGGCCATCTATCAAGTTGTGGTCGAACAGATAACCTCTGTTCCTCTTGGATGTGTAACCTTTGTCTGCTAATATCATTGTCTCTTGGGGGAGTTGAGCCTGCTCCAAAAGAGGAATGATTTGTGTCGTATCTGCCACATTAGCCGCTGTGGTGATTACTTCATGTATCAGTCCCCCGGTGTCTGTTAAGACGTGCTTCTTGTAACCGTATCTATATTTGTTGCATTTCTTTACCCAACGAGCCTCTTCATCTACGCCGGGTTTTGTTGAGCAGACTTTGACCTGGTATTCTTCTTCAGCCTCTTTCTCCTGATCGCTACGAGTATCCTCCCGATCATCGCAGATCACAATTTGACACCCTCCCGTTGGTTTGTTGGGACTGTCAACAATGCTTGCGTCCACAATGGCGCCCTCTTTGATCTCCATGATGCCATGTTGTTTCAGTTGCTTGTTGAGAAGCTTGAATAGCTTTGCCATTAAGCCTTTCTCTATAAGCTCCGGACGGAAGCAACAGATGGTCGAGTGATCGGGTGAAACGAAATCCATCGTCAGCCCTAGGAGGGCGCTCCATGTGAGGGAATCGTTGATTCGCTCTTCTACTTGACGATCTGAGAGACCGTACCAAGTCTCCAAAAGCAGGATCTTGAAGAGCATAATGGGACGATAAGAGGAAGCGCCAAATGGGGAGTCTCCCTTAAGGCAATGTTTGTTGAGCAAGTTGGAGATGGGACGCCAATCTACAATGCTGTCAATCTGATGTAAAAAGTTGTTTTTGGTGGCTTGCAGACGACGTTTTACTGCTAGTTCTGTAAAAGATGGGGCCTTGGTGTTCTTTTCCTTACTCATAGAGACTGTTTTGATTGCGGTTTTACATCTCAAATCTAATGATATTCAGAGACATAGGTAAGATTAAAAGGGATATTCTCGTGCAACAGTCTCAATCGAGTTTAAATTTAACAAAATTTATATCATTGTTCTCTAAGATCAATAAAGGTTGTGGTTTTTAGTTGTCATTTTACATCTGGTTATAGTGACTAAATAATACTGCCGCCTATCATCCATATTTTATAGATGCATAGGCGGCAGTAATATTTCTATTGTATCTATATTATCTGTCCTGAACGTATTTTTGAGCGTATCCTCTTCCTGCTCTTACAGCTTTCAGGTTCATATTTACGATCTCTTGCCCCTTACTTTTGAATATATCTTCTATACCTTTTTCTATGTAGTCAAAAGGTATTTCTATAAAAGGAGAGGCTGCTCCCAACATTACGAAGTTAGAAGCTCGGATGTTCCCCACATCATCTCTCGCAATAGCATCCGCATCTATAAGGACATGATGCGGTAGAGATTTTATTTTGTCTAAAACCTCTTGAGTTTCCGGATAATTGGGGATGTTGATAAAAGGTGCTGAATTGGTCACTACATATCCTTCAGGTTTGAGAAATTGGAGGTAACGCAGTGCTTCCATCGGCTCTACCGATAAGATGATATCAGCAGTACCTTGTGCAATGAGGTCAGAGTAAATGGGGGAATCAGACAATCGAAGATAAGATTGCACATCACCACCTCTCTGACTCATTCCGTGGGTTTCAGCTTGTTTGAGATATAAATTGTTTGTCAAAGCTGCCGAGCCGAGAGCTGCTGCTATGGACAAAATACCTTGTCCGCCTACACCGGCTAAAACCATATCTGTTTTCATCGTTTGTAAAAGTTTTTAAGGTTATTTTTTTGCCGATTTGGCTTTCTTGACATCTCTGGCGTTCTTTTGGATACAAATTCTGCGAGGTATGATTACAGAGACACCTCGGTATTCTATTTCTTCACGGATGATTCTGCGTAATTCCTCTCTGTTTTTTGGTACAGGAAGAAGTGTCTTGATATGTTCTGGCTCTACACCTATACCTTTACATATATCTTCAAGTCTATTGAGAGCAGAAGACTCTTGTCCTCCTGTCATCGAGATAGATTCATTGTCTGAGATAATCACCGTTATATTTGACTGCTCTACCACAGCATCCAGTAAGCCTGTCATTCCGGAATGCGTGAAGGTAGAATCTCCTATCACAGCTACAGCCGGGAATAATCCTCCGTCAGCCGCACCTTTGGCCATAGTGATGGAAGCACCCATATCAACACAGGAATTGATGGATTCGTATGGAGGTAAAGCACCTAAGGTATAGCAGCCTATATCCGAATAAACTTGGCTTTGTGAATAATCTTGAAGCACTTCGTTCAAAGCTTCGTATACGTCACGGTGACTACAACCTTTGCATAGCGCTGGAGGTCTGCCTACGACTAAATCAGGCATGCTATCTACCGGCACAATAGGTAAAGAGAATGCTTTGGCTGCATGGTCAGGATTGAGTTCTCCAGTGCGAGGTAATGTGCCGTCGAGCCTACCCTTGATACGGGGATTGCCCGGGAAACCTCTCAAAAACTCTTCTACTACAGGATATCCCTCTTCCATGACTATGATTTCTTCACATTCGTCCAGTAAGCGCATCATTTGCTTTTCTGGGATAGGGTATTGAGTGATTTTTAAAACCGGGTAGGGTACTTTACCTGCAAAAGCTTCCATAAGATAGTTATAGGCAATGCCACATGCGACTATACCTTTACTTTTGTCATTGGCCTCTAAGAGTTTGGTAAATGGGTTTTTCTCGGATGCTACCACAAAAGCGGGTTGTTTGTCAAGCAAGAGTTGGTATCTTTTTTTGGCTATTGCGGGAAGTAATACAAACTGCCTTTTGTCTTCCGGTAGTTTGAGCTCGTTTTCTTTTCTTGGGCTTTCTATGGTTTCTACTCCTGCTCTAGAGTGCGCAAGGCGTGTGGTAATACGTATCATCACCGGAGTTCCCAGATTTTCGGACAGATCGAAGGCGAGTGCTGTCATCTCATAGGCTTCCTGTTGGTTAGAAGGCTCCATCACCGGTATCAAAGCAAACTTACCGTATACACGAGAGTCTTGTTCGTTTTGGGAAGAGTGCATCGAGGGGTCATCAGCTGCTACTATGACTATACCGCCATTGGCTCCTGTGATTGCAGCGTTCATAAAGCAGTCTGCTGCTACGTTCATACCCACGTGCTTCATACATACAAGAGCTCTTTTGCCCACATAGGACATCCCCAAAGCCGTTTCCATGGCGGTTTTTTCGTTTGCGGACCATTGACGGTGGATATTGCGCTCCTTGGCAATGCGGGAACTCTGGATATATTCTGTGATTTCGGTAGATGGTGTGCCGGGATAGGCGTATACCCCGGATATGCCTGCATCTATGGCTCCTTGGGCTATAGCCTCTACTCCCAATAATAATTGTTTATGCATAATACCATTATGATTTAAAGTGATTAACTGTCTATCTCTGTCGGTTCTTACAAATGTATGTAATTATTTTTATATGTATTTTGCATATGAAGACTTTTTATCGGATTATAACTGTGGCTTATAGATATCTTTTGGGATGACGTAGCCGTTGTGTAACATTAGTATCAAACTTTTACGTAATTACTCCTTTCCTTTGCCTGACAAAACGGACTTATTCATGTAACATAAAAATATAAATCATGAAATATGTAATAATAGGCGGAGTGGCAGGCGGAGCTACTGCTGCTGCCAGATTGAGAAGGCTGGATGAGAAAGCGGAGATTGTAATGCTAGAGAAAGGGCCGGATATCTCGTATGCCAATTGTGGATTGCCCTATCATATCGGGGGAGTAATCCGTGAGAGGGAAAAGCTTATGTTGCAAACACCTCTGAGTTTCAAGAAAAGGCTCAATGTGGATGTAATGGTGCGTACCGAGGTCACTGCGATCAATAGAGATCGTAAATCTGTCACAGTCAAAAGCGGGAAGGAAGTTTTTGAGATTGATTATGACAAATTATTGATATCTACCGGAGCTACTCCCATAGTGCCTCCTTTGCCGGGTATTGAGAGTAAAAGGATATTTACTTTGCGTACACCCGGGGATATGGATGCCATCAAAGCTTTTGCAAGTACTCGTAAGGGAGGATCAGTTGCTGTTATAGGTGCAGGGTTTATCGGTTTGGAGATGGCTGAGAATATGCATGAGGCAGGTTTAGCCGTATCCTTAGTTGAGATGGCTGATCAGGTGATGCCGCCTATAGACTTTTCCATGGCTTCTATCTTGGCTCATCATATGCACGACAAAGGGGTTTCCCTCTATTTATCAGAGCAAGTCACGGCTTTTAACGAGAGTTCAGGTGGGGTGCAAGTACAGTTGGCTTCAGGCAAGGCGTTGATGGTGGATATGGTGATTCTTTCTATCGGAGTAAAACCTCTGTCTTATTTGGCACAACAGTGCGGACTGGAACTGGGGAGTCGCCAAGGAATTCGTGTAGATAAGTATCTTTGTACTTCCGATCCTGATATCTATGCTGTAGGTGACGTTATCGAATATCCGCATCCTATCTTGGGCGAACCTTGGCACAACTACCTTGCCGGTCCCGCCAATCGTCAGGCTCGTATCGTAGCAGACAATATGGTGCTGGGTAATCATCTTGCTTACGAAGGATCCATAGGTACGGGCATTGCCAAAGTTTTTGATCTTACGGTGGCTACAACGGGCGTTTCGGCCAAGAGGTTGCAACAACTTAATATTCCTTACCAAAGCTCTATAACGCACTCTTCCTCACATGCCGGTTATTATCCCGGTGCGACATTAATGTCCGTAAAAATTGTTTTTTCACCTGAAAACGGTCAGCTTTACGGATCGCAAATAGTAGGATATGATGGAGTAGACAAGCGACTGGATCAAATTGCACTTATCATCAAGCAAAAGGGTACTATCTATGACCTTATTACCCTGGAACAAGCCTATGCTCCTCCTTATGGCAGTGCCAAAGACCCTATTGCGATAGCAGGCTATGTAGCAGATAATTTGCTTTCAGGCAGAGTGAGAAATTGTAATTGGCGATATGTCTGCAACATAGATCCCTCCAAGAAAATACTCTTAGATGTACGTACTGTAGAAGAGGCTGCGTTGGGAGATATCCCGGGATCCATAAATATTCCCGTGGATTCGTTAAGGGAGGAAATAGACAAAGTCCCTCGCGACAAAGAAGTAATTATATACTGTGCCATAGGGCATAGGGCATATGTGGCCTATCGTATTCTTGAAGCTCATGGATATGATAAAATAAGTATATTATCAGGTGGCTATAAAATCTATTGGCCTGCTGCGACGCCGATATTGCCACTGGAAAGGAACAGACAAAAAAAGGTTGATACACATGAGAGTGAACCTTTAAACCAGGATGTTTCCGAAGTAATAGACGCATGCGGGTTACAATGTCCCGGTCCTATCATGACCTTGAAAAAGAGCATTGATAGTCACAAGCATGGTGATGTAATAGAGATGCACGTTTCTGACCCCGGCTTTAGGAAGGATGTAGGAGCATGGTGCAAGCTTACGGGTAACGAATTGCTTGAGATGAATCAGAGTGGAGGAACTATTGTAGCTAAGATACGCAAACAAATACGATGCGTTGATGATGCCGATATGATGCTGCAAGGAAGAGGCAAGACCTTCATTATGTTTAGCGACGATCTCGACAAGGCGCTTGCTACATTTGTGCTTGCCAATGGAGCGGCCTCCACAGGTGAGCGAGTTACTATATTCTTTACTTTTTGGGGGCTTAATGTGATCAAAAAACAGCATGCTCCCACAGTAAAAAAAGGTCTGATGGATAAGATGTTCGGTTTTATGATGCCCAAAAGTTCTCTTGCCCTGAAGCTTTCCAAGATGAATATGCTGGGTATGGGTACAAAGATGATGAGAAATGTGATGCAGCGTAAGCATATCGATTCGTTGGAATCTTTGATCATGCAGGCCAAAGCTTCCGGTGTAGAATTTATCGCTTGTCAGATGTCTATGGATGTCATGGGGGTAAAAGAAGTTGAGTTGATGGATGGTGTGGAAGTAGCAGGTGTAGCTACCTATATGCAACGTGCCGATCAATCCAATTTGAACTTATTTATATGAAAAATTTTTGATGATTTTCATCGAAAGAATTAGAGGCTTTATCTGATACCCTTTGAAAAATACAGGGAGAGAGCATACTTCCACACTTTATAATCAAGTGTGGAAGTGCTTTTTTATCATCAAATCAATGAGTATCTCTGTTGCTTATCAAAGTTATAGTATCCGGATAACCACATCACAAACCATGGATGGTGGTATTAATATCTTTAATGAGATAGTATTTGTGAGAACCCCTCTTCAGCCATTTTCTGTAGCAAAAAGCCTTAGTACAACCAACGATGATTGTCGACAGAGAAACAATGGTTCGAAAACCAAACCCTGTATTATTATCTATTGAGGAATTGTAGGATCCTTCTCGAAAAACAAATATAACACAAAGCAATGTCGCTAAAAATGCCCATTTTTTACCATTATTTGCTTAATATTTAGTGCTTTGGTTTGGTATGAATTGGAGAAATAGTTTACCTTCGCAACATGGATACATGTTTAATTGCCACACCAAAACCGGTTTTATTAAAAAAAAGAGACATTGTAGAGAATACATCTGTCTACCATTCCGAGATGAGCACTCCTTGTTTCATATCGGATTTTTGTTCCCACATCCCTTCTTCAATAATTTATCAATCAGTTTGTTCTATCTGTTGTGATATCAAGCCAAGTTTATTCAGACTTACTAATGCTAGTCTCACTACACATCAAACAAAACACCGTTACGAACTGATAAAATATTTTGGTGACTACTAGCCAATCTTATACTTGCAGAGGATTTATGACAACAAAAAACAAAACTGATTACAATTAACTATGATACGCCAACGCAAAACTTCAGTACTAATAGTGAGTACGGATGGAAAAACGTCCAAAGTACGTCAAATCCCTACACATTTGCTGCTTCACTGGTGGAAGTATACCGTGCTTTCATTACTGGTAATAGGTGTATTGCTCTCACTCTCGGGCTTGCTGATCTATCGTAATACAAGTGAACTTTATAAGAAGAAACTGGCTAGAGCCGAATATATACGCAGGCAAATTGATGTAAACAAAGCTCGACAAACATTCCTTACCATAGAATCCGGCATTGATCGCTTCAATCATTTTTTGGAAGAGCGAGGGTTGGACAAGATGAAAATGGAGAATACGGAAAATATGGGTGGCCCCAGCGAATTTGACGTGACCGAGATCAACGAGATAGCCGATCATTATGAAAAAAGACTTTCAGATCTCAAAAATACAGTAGAGGCTGTGCCCTTGGGACGCCCTGCCGACGGAGCTATTAGCTCGCGTTTCGGTTATCGTCGCAATCCTTTCTCGGGCAGAGGATCCGAGAAGCATATGGGGCTTGATTTTAGAGGAAGTGTAGGTGATACAGTTAAGACTACAGCGGATGGCATTGTCATTTTTGCTGGAAGAAAAGGAGGGTATGGCAATTGTGTAGTAGTGCGGCACTGTCATGGGCTGAGTACTCTATACGGACATTTATCTAGAGTGAAAGTAAATGTGGGCGACAGTGTGAAAACCGGCGAGCTTGTAGGGCTACTCGGTAGTTCAGGGCGCAGCACGGGACCTCACCTCCACTATGAAATCATCAAAGGTACGGAACGAATAAACCCTGAAACTTATGTAACCATAAAAGATATGTGATTTATTATGTTTGGAAACAGCAACAAAAAGAAAAAGAGAGTAAGCGCCTCCATGATCGACACCTTACCTATCAGTACGGTTATCGGTGGCGATGTTTTATTTACCGGAGATATTACCGGGGAAAGTATGATACGTATTGAAGGCAGAGTAGAAGGCAATGTACGCTTGGGGCAGGGGATTGTTCTGGGCGAAAAGGCTCTACTCAAGGGCGATCTGGAAAGTGAAACGGTGGTAAACTACGGCACTGTCAATGGTAATATTGTGTGCAAAGAGCTGGTAATCAAAAGTACAGGTATCGTCAACGGAAACATACACACCGAATCTATCGAAATAGAAATGGGCGGCCGCTATAATGGTATGCTCGACATGCATGCAAGGCAAAACAATATATTGGAAACAGAAACGGCTACTTCAAAAAACAAATCCGCAGAAAAGAAAGCCGCTTCATAACCTATAACTCCTATGCTTTGCTATCACAACGGAGTTTATGTCCGTAATGATAACTGCGCTATAAACCCCAAAACTTGTCCGTAACATCAAACAAGGGTAAGTTTTGGGGTCTTAATTCATCTTGTCCCCAAATTGTGTATTAGTCACAATACTCTTGCTTATGACAGTGTGTAACTTGGCAATCTTCATAAGACAATGTTAGAGATGCTATGCTTGTTGCCCTGATTTGACTAACTTTGGATGTCACACTGATAATTGAATAGATTTTATTATGCAGAATATTAGTTGGAGATATCGCAAATATATTCCTTGGGCGCTGCTGGGTATAGTGATTGTGGCAGGAGCTCTTTATTTATTTTTAGAGAAGTCGAGTGAGCAATATGATTTTGAAATTACTGATGAGCTTGGCGGCAATATATTCCCCTCAGCCATTATATCGGTAGCTACTACGGACGCAGAGGTTATTAAACCGTCCCATTACCCTTATGTAGGAAATCCCAAGTCCGTTATTTCCGTAAAGATGAAGTCTCGATCAGCTTTTACAAGGGTCAGGATAGAAGTTGCTGCAAGTCCCTTCTGGGCGAAATCAGTATCCGAGTTTGTCCTGCCCAAAGGACGCACCGTATATACCGTATACCCTGATATTATCTGGAATTATGATGCTCTCAGGCAAAATGTACAAGCTGCACCCGTGAGTGTAGTGATAAATGTAGAGGTCAATGGTAAGAAAAAGGGACAGCGCTTACGTACTTTTGCTGTGCGGGGCATCAACGAATGCCTATTGGGCTATACCACTGACGGTAAAAAGTTTCATGATACCAGCCTTTTCTTTGTGGCATATGTCAATGAGGAGAACCCCATGATAGACAAACTACTGCGTGAAGCTCTCAATACCCGTATTGTAAATCGCTTTATGGGATACCACGGCAGCCCTGAAATGGTGGATAAACAAGTGTATGCCCTATGGCATGTGTTGCAGAAACGTAACTTCCGCTACAGCTCTGTCACTACCTCCAGCCTGTCCAGCAATGTTGTGTTTTCGCAGCGAGTACGTACTTTCGATGATGCTCTGGAGTCTTCACAGATCAATTGTGTCGATGGTAGTGTCTTGTTTGCTTCACTGCTCAAAGCCGTAAATATTGATCCCATCTTGGTGCGCACACCTCGTCATATGTTTGTGGGGTACTATACAGACAAGAAGAAAGAGAAAAAAACTTTTTTGGAGACAACTATGATTGGGGATGTAAACCTGGATGACTTTTTCCCTGGTGACCAGCTCGACTCCACGATGCAAGGGAAGTCGCAAAGCCAAATATCTCGTCTCGCTTTCGAAAAATCAAAAGAATACGCCAATAGTAAATTTGCCGAAAGCGAATCGGAAATACGCTCCGGCAAAACGGGATATATGTATCTCGAAGTATCCAAATACATCCGCCGACAAATACAACCGTTGGGCAAATAACTTTTCTTATTTCAGGGGCAATAGATTTACAGCTTCAGGCCTTATTATTTAAGACTTTTTGCCTATCTTGACAGCACGAAAATCAATATAGCCTCACCTCAATTCCGGCTATATTGGAGTTTGTTCTGCTTTTTTTACCAAAACAAATATGATTTCGTTTCTTACGGAATTCTTTTACGCTTCTTTATTTTTATAACGTTTAAAACCAATTTACAGCTATGAAACATTTTTTTATCAAAAGCACAGCTTTTCTTGCTTGTGTGTGGGCAAGTTTCTTGCTCTGTTCTTGCTCCCAAGAGGCTCCTATGACGGATACTTCTTTAGGGGTGCATTCGTCCATCAATGATAAAGGAGGCTTGGATACCTACGACATTTCCCAGCTTACCAACCTCAATGGTGACATGTTGCCTGCCCATGAGGAAAAAGGATCTGCTATCAAAACTATTTGCTATGTTGAGGTAAATGACAATAATATCCTCAACGCAGGAGAATTTACCATGAAAAAAAGTGGAAAACCGTTTGTGGATATCGTGCAGATCTTTGCAGCAAATATCAACTATGACCATGAGACTGATAGGGTATATGTGCATCTCAACCCCAATGTGCAGGAGCTTTTGGAAAAAGCAGATAGGTACATCAAGCCTCTTCAGGACAAAGGGATCAAAGTATGCCTGAGTATTTTGGGCAACCATGACAAGTCTGGTGTAGCAAACCTCGGCCCTGAAAGAGCTCGGGCTTTTGCTGCCGAACTTAAGAGGCTTGTTGATACTTATCACCTTGATGGAGTTGACTTTGATGATGAGTACTCCAAATATGGTGAGCCGGGCGATGGATTTACCCAACCATCGGCCGAAAGTGCTGCTCGTCTCGTTTACGAAACACGCAAGGCCATGCCGGACAAAATCATTACTTGGTATCAGATTGGTCACAGTCCTTCAGGAACTGTAGATAACACGCCGGTGGGAGAGATGATTGACTATGCATATTATGCTTACTATGGAAGTTGGAACGATGGCTCGAGCAAAATACAAGGACTCGTCAAAGCAAAATACGGACCTTATCCCCTGGATATCAAAGGCGGAGTTGTAGCTTCTGATAATAACCTCAGGAGGTTGCGCACTGAAGGCTATGGTGTGAATCTGATGTACAACCTCTGTGTGGTCAAAAAGGATACCGTTCGTATTCAAAACTATACCCAAGGTTTCAGTAAACTGGCAAGGGCTTTGTATGACGATGAAGTGGTCTGGTCCAATGTTTTCTATAATCATAATGATCCCACTCCTCACAAAATATAGTTGTTAGAGGTATTTACTTCTATTTCATTTTGCTTTACTCCCCATAGGCCCAGGCCATTGGGGAGTTTTTTATATCGCATTTGCAATTAGCTTTTGTTATCTCCTTTTGGGGGTATTGCGAGTTACAATATGTTAGGGAATTGGTTATTTGTGAAGAGTTATTAGCTTCATGAGGGTGACAATATCCCAAGTGTTGATATTGTTATTTTATTGTGATATTTGTGTTTTTTCGACTTTATGATATTTATTGGTGGTTTATTGTGTCTATTTGTTTTGTTTGTTTTATGTGTGGAACGTTATAGATGCGTCCCATCCGTTTATGCGAAATTTGTAACTAAGCTGTAATATTTTCTTAGTTAGGTATCTATTTTTTTCTAACTAAGTCGGTGAGATTTCTTAGTTAGAAAAATATAAAGTCTCAGTTAGAAAAATATAGAAGCGTAGTTACAAAAAAAGAAGTCATAGTGCATGGAAAAAAATCGGTAAAAGGCTCAAACAGTCTTTTACCGATTTTTATTTTGATGTTATAGGGGTGTTTTTACAATTTTACAATTTGATATTTTGGGCTGATAATTTTATCCTGACAATATGTAAAAATGATATTTCGAGGAGCTATGTAAGATCGCTCTGACAAAAAAGCTCTCTGTGGAGCTGAGGATAGAATATTAGGTCTCGTTATCATGTAAGCTCGTAGTATAGTAAGTATATAATTAATATCAAATATATTGGAAGTGTTGCCTTTTAGGAGTATTGTTTTATCATCCTTATACAAAGATACAATATTATACTCCCCTTTGTCAAGAGGGAAGGGCATTTTATTCAAAAAACTACTATCTCCAGAGGCGAATTATTTTGTAGAATCGGCGTTTTAGTCATTGAGGTGCTATCTTTTTGATAGCACACTGTGCATATAACGGCTGTATGTAATTGGGATATGTTTGGTAATAACTTTTCATTAGTGTTTTTAGTTGCATTTTGTTAGGTTAATTTTATTCTTGTGACTATGACTCAGTTTGTTATGTGAATTTTAGCTACATGGAAGACTCTTATATCATTAATATCCTGTATTATTACGTGCTATTTTGTAAATAATTTTTATATATCTTTGCGCCGAATGATTTCAAAATCAATCCCTAACTATAATATTATCATTAAATTTTTACTTAAACTTATTAAAGAATCTTATGAGAAAATTAATATTTTCATTAGGAGTGTTGTCACTATTGGTTTCGTGTGGTAAGGACGAACCGGTATTGAGAATCTCTCCCTCTGTAAAAGAAGTGCCGGTCAATAAAAATGAAGAAAATGCTGGTGAAGCAGATAAAGAAGTGGTAGGCGAAGGTGAAAAAACAGAAAATGAGAATAATCCTACGGGTGAGAGCGGGGATGAGAAGGACGCTACCGCAAAAGATGTGAAAGAAGAAGTCAAGGTTGATCTCGAATTGGATGAATTGATTATCTATTTTGCATTTGATAAGAACAAAGACGTTAATGAGGCTCAAAAGGCTATAGAAAAAATCAAGGGAGTTAAAGATATTAATGGTAAGAAAGTTGATATCACTGAAGCCTCTTTAACCAATATGGACGATGCTGTAGGCTCATTCCGATTACATGTAAAGGGTACTATAAATCAGGTTAATTTTCAGAAGGATTTTGATCTTAACGGTTTTAAGAAGGCTGAAGTTAAACTGGAAGATTTTCAGATTGCAAAGCGTGGCTACGGACAGTGGAAGGTTGGTAAGGATGTATATCTGAAAGAATTTAAATTTGATGACCTCTTTATCCATAATAAAGTCAATGAATTTACTGTAGACTATCTTAAAAAATATGTTGCATTCTACGCTTCTAAACAAGATGGAATAAGACGACAGCTTACCGATCAAGAGCTAAGCAAGCTTAATATTGTCGATCTTAAATATTCTAACGGTGCAATCACTTTCAGAACTGCGTATAATAAAGTTGTCAGTGATGTGATTACCTCATTGAGTTTTGATAAGAATGAATTCTATGGAATGAAGATGCATATAACTAACGATTTTGCAAAAGATAAGTATATGCGTGGTGTATACGAAAATCTTAGTTATTATTATCAATTAGCTTTGGATTATGACAAGAAGGTTTATGTTGCCTATTTAGATGCCAATAATAGGAATAGAAATGATCAAAGTAATTCTTTAATGTTTTATACTGAATTACAAGATCAAAAAACGGAAAAAGAGCTTGGTCAAATATTAAATGAGATTAAGGGTTTTAAAAAGCTTTCTGATTTGAAAGATGATTTGATTGTAACCTCAAGTTATGATTTAGCTAAGTCTCTAAAAGAAAAACTAAGTAAAATATCAGATGAGAATGTTAAAAATTACTTGCAAGCTATTGTTAAGAAATGGACGAGATCTCTAAAATTTCATATTAAACGAAATGGAGAAAACAGAGAACTATTTTGGGATGATGCAAGTATGGTAATACAAGGACATAATAATTTTACAAATGACGTATATCTTGAGAATCCAATATTTGAAGTCATATCAGCAACATTCACTGATAAAGATTTAGATATAAAATTGAAACTCGTTGCTGTAAATGACGTTGCTCTTTCTGATGTTGTTTTCAATATTAAAGTTCACAATGTGAAATAAGTCTTATTAGTATAATTTTGTATAAAGAGATGAAAGCGATCGTTTCCAATCGCTTTTATCTCTTTATCGTTTTTCCTGTTTGGAGCTTTAGTAGTTTTCTCTGATCCAAATATCAAAAAACAGGTCGTACACTCTGTACGCATCATTGGATTTGGTAATAAAATCCTTTTCTAATAATCCATTTAGAGCAGACTGCACGGAGCTGGGGGAGGAAAGGCTATAGCGTTTGACAAATTCACCGGAGGTTATAGCCCGAGCTTCTCCTTCATGAGAGATGGCTATAAGAAGATTGCGTTGTTTCTCAGGTAGACGAAATAGAATTTCTTGATAGGTAAATTTAAATGATGTGACTATTGAGGCTATGGCATCATCCAAAGCTAAAATATCGCATTTTGTATTCGGTGGAGTCGTGGAGAAAAGGATATTGAGTATTTTTTGCATATACCATGTAATTCCATGGAAACGCTCATAGATAGCTGTAATTGTCTCGGGTGTTATTGATTTATGTGCAGCCTCGAAATGTTTGCATGCGAAATTGATATATTTCTTCAGGTCTATACTCTCGAGATATATCATGGAAACACTCTGGTAAAATGGTCGTGACGCACTCAAGAACATATTGCCCATAGTGTGGCGTTGACTACCGGCAAAGATAAAGTGGGCGTTGTGACAGTGTTGGATATGAGTTCTCAGCAATGCTTCCACATTACTTTCGGGGTATCCTGTAATTTGCTGAAACTCATCTATTCCTACTATGCAAGGCTTATCAGCTTTGGAGAGATATTCAAAAATTTCTTCTAAAGTTGCTTCCGAATTATGGATGTCACCCAGCTGGACATTGAAAAAAGGATTTCCCATGACATCGAACGTGATACCTGCACTCAAAGATAAAACGCTATTGACGAACTTCTCCATGGCTTTTCTTCCAAAAGGTTTTAGCCCTTCAAGTATAACCTTGCTAAGAGCGAATGTAAAGTCTCTTAATGATTTGCTTGCATAAATATCAACGAAAAATTTATAGTAACCCTTGGATAATTCTTTGGAATGGAAGCAATGCTGAATAAGTCCCGTTTTACCCATGCGGCGTGTGGATACGATGGCTACATTATTACCATTCACAATCTCGCGAATCAAAATGCTACTTTCCTTTTTTCGATCGCAAAAATATTCATCAGATACGTATCCGCCTGTTACAAAAGGATTGTTTATTCTTACCATAGCTTTGCTAATTTATGAATACGTAAATGTAATTATTATTTTTTGATAATTATGATATGATAATTAATGCATCAAGGTATAGATATAATTGACTTTTCATGGGATATATCTGTGGATAAAAAATGAAGAGGATATGCTAACAGCATATCCTCTGGCTAAAAGGATACTGATGAAGTATTATTCCTCTAAACCATGTAATCAGTTGGAATAATCTTCGATGAGTACCAAAGTCCATGTATCGTCTTTGCGAGCAAAGTGATAGAAGACTTGTACTCCCGTATCTACACCTTTAATTTCCACTTTATACCCCCCGTTTTCCGCTTCTTCTTGATTGACTTCGATGTCACATTCATAAGTCTCGGCGTTGGTGAGATCGTCAAACTCCCAATCTTTCTCTTTTAAAATAATCACCGAGTCCGGTGCTTCAGTATCGGTAACTGTAGTTTTGAGAGGAAAGGTGGTGTGAGACTTTTGGAATTTGGGGTCGTGGGCAAATTTGTCGAAAAACTGCTCGAAAGTCATTTTGTCAGACTTTACAGGCATTTTAGTTGCAGCAGTTTTCTGCGGGCTTTGTGCTGAGAGCGTGTTTAGGCTCAGGAAACAAAGCAAAACGATGAGTAAGCTGATGTCTTTTCTCATGTGTAAAAAAATAGTCGTTAAACAAGACGTAAAAGTATAGAAAGGAATGATATCTCAATGACATTTGCACGCTATTTTTTGTGTTTTGTTGCGAAGTATTGTGAAATTATAGTTTCTAAACTTGTTTTCCCAGCCAATAACGAGGTGCAAAGCGATATTCTTTTGTAGTAAGACGAAAAAAATACAGCGTGAAGAAAGAAAATTTTTATACCTGTTACTCTTTATTGGAGTAGAGGTAAAACGGATTGTCTATAAGCCTGCTATCTCTCCCATGTTTATAGTTGTTCCCTGCAATACTGTCGGTCTGGCAGGAGATGCGAGTGTTATTTTTTATGCAAAAATAGGAGAGGGGTATTGCAGATTCAAATAATAGTACTACTTTTGTCGTCGGGTAAGTCCTATACGGCCAGCTCCCAGTGATTCCCCCAGGGTTTGATCGCAGCAAGGGTAATTGGTCGTAGCGGCGCGATATAGATCGCTTACCCACCTGCCTCTTTAGCTCAGTTGGCCAGAGCACGTGATTTGTAATCTCGGGGTCGTTGGTTCGAATCCGACAAGAGGCTCAAAAGTAATTCGAAAAGCCATCCTATCTCATACGATGTGGATGGCTTTTTGGTATAGCGGAGATTCTTAAAGAATAATGTGTGGGATACATCATTACAAAGCCAAGGGTTTGTCTCGGAAGGTATGTTCACATGGGGTTAAAGGCGCTTTTAGGAATATCCGGGGGCAAAGCTTTGCGTGCAAATATTGTAAGCAGATACTGTAATTTAATAAAGATTCATCAAGAGAAGAAGAAATAGTCTTCTTATTCATACTTATTCACTATTCCTGTAAAAGACATCCTATGATTGGATTTGAATCTTGGCTAAGGGATCTTTTTATTGTTCCCTCCATCACACAAACCATTATTATCTTAAGTATTGTATGTGCCTTGGGGCTTATGCTTGGTAAGCTGAGAGCCGGTAACATATCTTTGGGCATCACCTTTGTTTTCTTTGTTGGTATTTTTGTTGCTCATTTTGGTATTACAGTCAATCCTGATATGCTGGCGTTTGCCCAGAGTTTCGGATTGGTTGTTTTTGTTTATGCCTTAGGGTTGGAGGTCGGACCCTCCTTTTTCCCTTCCCTTAAGCGTGGCGGAGTTGCTTTCAATGGGCTTTCGTTGCTCCTGATTATAGTCACGCTGATATTGTGTTGGATGCTCAGTGTATTATTCCATGTATCTATGCCCAATATGCTGGGCATCATGTCTGGAGCTGTGACCAATACTCCCGTTTTGGCTGCTTTGCAGGATACGTTGGGACAAATCAATCCCGCTGGCACTTCTGACCTAGCCAATATGGCTCTTGCCTGTGCCGTTACTTACCCCTTAGGTGTGGTAGGCGTTATTTTGGCATTGTCGATGATGTCTTTTTGGCGAGTGAAAGCTTTGCCCAAGAATGAGGATGAAAGACGCAAGGCCTTTGTCTCCGAGTTTGAGGTAATCAACCCGGCCGTATTCAACAAAACCGTGAAGCAGATCGTGGCGCTTACCGATAGGCATTTCGTAATCTCTCGCGTATGGCACCACGGAGAGCTTATACTTCCCAAATCCAATAGTACCATCATGCAGGGAGATCACTTGCTCATCATATCCAACGAAGATGATGTGGAGCGACTCAGTGCTCTTTTTGGCAAACGCGATGATAGCCATGACTGGAACAGACCTGATATCGATTGGGACGCCATTGACAGTCAATTGGTATCCAAAAGAATTATTATTACCAAAAGTAAGCTCAACGGGGTTAAGCTGGGCACGCTCAAGCTTAGAAATCAGTATGGCATCAATATTACTCGTGTAGACCGTGCCGGCATAGAGCTTTTGCCTGTACCCGATCTTTACTTGCAGATTGGTGACCGCCTTACTGTCGTGGGCGACGACAATGCAGTAAGTCAGGTGTCAAAACTATTGGGCGATCAGATAAAGACCCTCGACAAGCCTAAGCTCGTAAGCTTATTTGTAGGCTTATTCTTGGGCTGCGTATTGGGTATGATACCCTTTTTTATCCCTGGTGTGAGTATGCCCATCAAGTTGGGACTTGCCGGCGGTCCTATTATCTTGGGTATCCTTATGGGTGCATTCGGGCCACGCTTCCATGTACACACTTACATGACCAATAGTGCTATCCAAGTCATCAAACAAATGGGTATCGTCATCTACCTTGCGGGATTGGGACTTGCCAGTGGCGCACACTTCTTCGAGACTATATTCCGCGGTGACGGACTGCTGTGGGTAGGTATCGGTTTTATCATTACATTAGTGCCTACTATCATTATTGGAGTGATTACAAACAAAGTCTTCAAAGTGAGCTTAGGCAAAACAGCTGGTATGATCTGCGGTAGCATGGCTAATCCTATGGCACTCGACTATGCCAACTCACTCGACGACTCTGACGACCCCGCTGTAGTATACGCTACCGTATACCCCATGTCGATGTTTTTACGTATTATTACAGCCCAATTGATGTTACTGATGTTTTTATAAAATGGTAAAGTATGATTGACGGGAAAGATCTGCTAGATCTCTTCGGTGCACATCCTCAGATAAACGCACTGAAAAGCCTTATCAAAAAAGAGAAATCCGTCTCCGTTTCCGGTCTCAAAGGTTCCTCCAAATCTTGTCTTGTGTCTGTGCTCAGCCACGACTATCCTATCCTCTGCATCATGGATGATGAGGATGAGGCGGGCTATTTATATGCCGATGTGGAAAACCTTGTTACCGATCGTCCCGTGCTCTTTTTCCCTTCGGCCTACAAGCGCAGTATCAAATACGGTCACACCGATGCCCCCAATATCATCTTACGAGCCGATGTGCTCACGCACCTTGCTGATCATAGCGGTAAGAAGAAGCATCCCCCCATCATTATCTCTTACCCGGCAGCCATCGCCGAGAGTGTAGTGAGCGGAGACAGCTTGTCGCAAGACATCATGGTCATTACACAAGGACAAATCATAGAGCCCGATTTCATTCGTGATCAACTGCTCGAGTGGGGATTCGAGCGTACCGACTATGTTTACGAGCCGGGGCAGTTTGCCATACGCGGTAGCATCATGGATATATTCTCTTTTGCGAAGGAGCAGCCGTTCCGCCTCGATTTTTTCGACAACGAGGTAGAGAGCATCAGGCTTTTCGAAGTAGAGAGCCAGCTTTCCATTGAGACGTTGCACGAAATAACCCTCATCCCCAACGTTGTAGAAGTGCAGCAGAGCACAAGCAGTCTGCTCGATCTCCTTGCCCCCCACACGCTGGTGGCTACCCATCATCGGGGGTTTTGGTTGGATAAGATCCGAGAGATTTATGATGATGCCCCTTCGCAAAACGACGGTGAGGGATTCGACTCTTTGGAGGAGATGCGCGTCCATTTGGCATCGCCCCATGGTATGGTACAGAGCTATGCCTCATTTAAGCATCTCATCCTGTCCGAAAAATCCGATAGCAGTAACGTTATTTTCAATATATCGCCCCAACCTATCTTCCACAAAGACTACGACAGGCTCACGGAGCAGTTGATCCTCTGGAAAGAAGCCGGACAACGCACTTACCTCACCACTTCGTCCGAGCGTCAATATCAGCGTATTACCGACATCATTGCCGAAAGAGGAGAAGAATCTCTCGTGCCGGAGCGGATAAACACTACGCTGCATGAGGGCTTTGTAGACGAGAGTATAGGGTTGGTACTTTTGACAGATCACCAGATATTCGATAGGTATCACAAGTATAATCTGAAGAGTGACAAAGCTCGATCAGGCAAGGTCACCTTGTCGCTCAAGGAACTCAATACCTTCAGCCCGGGTGATTATGTGGTGCATTCTGATCATGGTATCGGGCAGTTTGGTGGGCTTATCACTGCCGATATAGGTGGTAAGAAGCAGGAGGTAGTCAAGATTATTTACAGGAACAACGATGTCATCTTCGTCAATCTGCATAGTCTGCACAAGCTTTCGCGCTATCGGGCTCAGGAGGATGGGGCGGAAGTGAAGTTGAGTCAAGTAGGCTCGGGAGCGTGGCAGAGGCTTAAAGATAGAACCAAGAAGAAGGTCAAAGACATTGCGCGTGACCTTATCAAGCTCTATGCCCGGAGGCGTGAGGAGCAGGGATTTGCTTTCAGTGCGGACTCTTATATGCAGAATGAGCTTGAGGCTTCTTTTATGTACGAGGACACGCCGGATCAAGCGCAAGCCACGGCAGATATCAAGGCGGATATGGAAAGTCCCCGCCCGATGGATAGGCTGATATGTGGCGACGTAGGTTTTGGTAAAACGGAAGTTGCCGTGAGGGCAGCGTTCAAGGCCGCTGCCGATAGCAAGCAAGTGGCAGTACTCGTACCCACTACGGTGCTGGCTTATCAGCATTATCAGACTTTCACGAAGCGACTCAAGGATTTTCCCGTAAGAGTCGATTACATATCACGAGCACGCACCGCAGCCGAAGTCAAGCGGATATTGCACGATCTCAAGGAAGGCGTCATAGACATTATTATAGGCACTCACAGGCTGACGAGCCGGGATGTGGTGTTTAAGGATCTGGGGCTTCTGGTGATCGATGAAGAGCAGAAGTTCGGTGTCGCAGTCAAGGAGCGTTTGCGCAAGATGCAGGTCAATGTGGATACGCTCACGATGTCTGCCACACCCATCCCGCGCACCTTGCAGTTCTCTCTTATGGGAGCCCGGGACTTGTCCAACATCAACACCCCTCCGCCCAATCGCTATCCGGTGGAGACGATACTCTCCCGCTTTGGCTCCGATGTGATCAGGGAAGCCATCAACTTTGAGATGAGTCGCAATGGGCAGGTGTATCTTGTGCATAACCGTATACAGAACATCCGTGAGGTGGCGGAGCTGGTGAAGAGGGAAGTCCCCGACGCCCGTGTGGTGATAGGTCACGGGCAGATGTCACCCACGGAGTTGGAGAAGATAATCCTCGATTTTTCCAATCAAGAGTACGATGTGCTCATCGCCACCACGATTATTGAGAATGGCATCGACGTACCCAACGCCAACACCATTATCATCGACGATGCCCACCGCTATGGGCTCAGCGAGCTGCATCAGCTCAGGGGGCGTGTGGGGCGCAGCAGTCGCAAAGCGTTTTGTTATCTGCTCACGCCGCCGCTGTCGTCATTGCCCGACGAAGCTCGCCGTCGGGTGCAAGCCATCGAGAGCTTCAGCGACCTCGGCAGTGGCATACGCATAGCCTTGCAGGACCTCGATATCAGGGGAGCCGGTAATATTCTGGGAGCGGAGCAAAGCGGCTTCATTGCCGACATGGGCTATGAGACTTACCAGAAAGTGTTTGAAGAGGCGGTGAGCGAGCTTAAGGCGGAGGAGTTCTCCGAGCTTTACAAGAAGGAGGATGACGACACTGCCGACAGGTTTGTGGTGGAGACTTTGGTGGAGAGTGATCTGGACTTGTCCTTTCCCGAGGACTATGTGCCGCAGGATGCTGAGCGCATATTGCTGTATCGTGAGCTTGACAACCTGAAGACGGACAATGAGCTGGAGGCTTTCAGACAAAGGATGACCGACCGCTTCGGGCGTCTGCCCGTCTCAGCCCTTGAGCTTATACTCGTACCCAAACTCCGTCGTTTGGGGCGCAACTTGGGCATAGAGAAGATCGTGCTGCGAGGTGGTCAGATGAGTTTCCACCTCATCGGCGATGACAAGAGCCTTTACTACCGCTCCAACATGTTTACCAAGCTGCTCACCTTCATAGGCTATCACTCGCGCGAGTGCGAGATCAAGCAGCTCAAAAACCGCCGTATCATTCGAGTCAAAGACATCCATTCCGTGCAGCAGGCCGTGGACAAATGTCTTGAGATCATCAGCCAACCCCTCATCTGACAGCCCTTTTGCATCGCCCCGTGTCGTCTTGCCGCACGAGCTTCGGGGGCTGCAAAGCAGGCGTGAATTTGTAGCCTTGTAAGGGAGTGCAAAGAGAGCCTGCCGGCGATGACAGATGAGGCGTTTTTGCAATGTCGACATATTCCGCCGAAACTGTCGACATATTTGCTCAAAACTGTCGACATATTTGCCCGAAACTGTCGACATATTTTGCCGAAACTGTCGACATATTTTTGGGGGCTTGTCGACATCCCCCTCGGCACAAGTCTACATCCCTTTTCTGATGCCGCTTCATAGCCCCCTGAGCATGCCCCTTGACGTGCCTCTGCTACCACGCCTACACGCCTTGTCCATAACCCTCACAACACCCCCTCCTCCACGCAGCGGCATGCGCCCTTGCTTTGCCCTTTGGGGCAGAATCGCGCTTACGTTTTTGGCTCCATCCACTTATTTTTATAAGTATAATGTACTAAAAAGCGTTAAATGGTCGTATTTATTTTGTTACTTTTGTAAAATTGTAATAAGCAATAATCATGTCTCACAGTAACAAAACTTATATACTCGGCATCGAAAGCTCGTGCGATGATACCTCCGCTTCAGTCATCTGTAACCACACTTTGCTGAGCAACGTCATCGCAAGCCAATCAGTTCACAACGCCTACGGCGGAGTTGTGCCCGAGCTTGCAAGCCGTGCTCATCAGCAGAATATTATCCCCGTCGTGAGCGAAGCCATCAAACGAGCCGGCATAGTAGCATCCGACCTCGACGCCATAGCCTTTACCCGTGGCCCCGGCCTATTGGGGTCGCTGCTCGTGGGCACCAGCTTTGCCAAAGGGCTATCACTTTCGCTGGGCATACCCATGATGGAGGTCAACCACTTACATGCCCACGTATTGGCCCATTTTATTGAAGAAGAGGGTGAGGAGCATTGCAGCCCCCGGTTCCCTTTCCTGTGTCTGCTCGTTTCGGGCGGCAATTCCCAGATCGTACTCGTCAAATCACCCTATGAAATGCAAATTATAGGACAAACCATAGACGATGCAGCCGGAGAAGCATTTGACAAATGCGCCAAAGTCATGGGACTCGGCTACCCCGGTGGCCCCATAGTAAACAAGCTTGCTAATGAGGGCAACCCCCACGCCTTTGCCTTCAGCAAACCTCATGTGCCGGGATATGACTACAGCTTCAGCGGACTCAAAACGTCGTTTCTCTACACCCTACGTGATCATCTCAAAGACAATCCCCACTTTGTGGAGCAGCATAAAGCCGACCTTTGCGCCTCATTGCAAGCTACCGTCATAGACATCTTGATGCACAAATTACGCAAGGCTGCCAAAGAACTTGGCATCAACGAAGTGGCTGTGGCAGGTGGCGTGTCAGCCAATACAGGGCTTAGAGACGCTTTTGCCGATCATGCCCGGCGATATCGCTGGAATATTTACATCCCCAAATTCGCCTACACCACCGACAATGCCGCCATGGTAGCCATGAGCGGTTACTTCAAATACGTCCAAAATGATTTTTGTCCTATCGATGCCGTGCCCTTTGCCCGTGTAACGCTATAAACAAATGAAAGATGGCTGACCAATTGCTGCTCCAAAAACTGATTCAATTACTATCCGCCCGTCACCTCACCATCGCCGTGGCGGAGAGCTGCACCGGCGGGCTCGTCAGTAGCATGCTCACCGATGTAGCAGGAGTATCCAAGGTATATAAGGGCTCCATCGTGGCTTATCACAATGATATCAAAGAGCGAGTGCTCGGAGTCGACCGCCATGATCTCGACAAATACACCGCCGTCAGCCAACCCGTGGCAATGCAAATGGCACAAAATGTGAGGCTACTCATGAGTGCTGACATCGGACTGTCCACAACAGGCTACGCCGGACCATCTACCGACAACCCCGCCGACCCACCGGGCACCGTGTGGATCGGTATTGCATGGGGCGATGACAATGCCTTTACCCAAAGACTCTTTGTGCCCGGAACACGCCGGCATGTGAGGCAACAAACAGCAAGTATTCTTCTCACAAAGACGATAGAAATCATCCAGCAATCAAACAAATAACAGACAGAGACAAGAGATAAGATTGAGAATTATGAAAAGATTAGGACTATTCTTCTTCATGCTATTGACGGGGCTTACGCTCCTGCAAGCCCAAATACCGAGCAATGAAGTATGCCGTGTAGGGATGAGCTTCCAGCGAAGCAACATGACCGGATGGGGATTTGACATGCCCGTGGTAATATCGGTACTGCCCAATAGCGCAGCCGACAAAGCCGGCATTAAGGTACATGACATCATTGAAAAGATCAATGACATATCCACCGTTGGTCTCAACGAGCAGCAGGTAGAGCTTCTTCTCAAAGGAGGAGCTGACATCAGGCTACTCACAATATCCAATCTCACAGGCAAGCATATGGAACGATTCTTGTCAAAAGACTGCAAACCCAAGAATACGCTCACGGAAGCGCAGCTGGCAGAAGGGTTCGCTTTCTATAGCTTGGAGGACATGAATGAGCGCAGACTTACTTATCCGTTTCTTTTCCAAACGGACAAAACATTCAATCCGTCTCATCTTCATACATTCACTTTCTCACAAGTCGATGCCGATATATCGGATAGAGATGCCAAGATTGCCGATATTCTCCGAGAGCAACTCGAAGAAGTGGGGCTCAAAGAAGTCTCCACGGGAGCCGATATCATAGTCGATTGTTTCTATTCCTTGCAATCCAATAAGGATATCACTGTTATACCTGAAGCTCCTATGCGATCATGGAGGTATGACTTTGACAATAAGGAGATGGTGGATTTGCCACTCATCCCACTGGGCGTGCCTGCTGTAGCTGCACCTTACCACCTTGAGTTTACCGTGAGGATGCTCAGTGGTAAAAATCCTAAAGTCGAACTGTGGAAATGTACATCGCAGGAGCTGCTATCAGAACCTATGCCTCTGGAGACGTATGCTGAGTACACTGTGCCCGCTATGATGCTGCAATTTCCTTTCATTCGTCAGGCAGTGAAGCCGGCTTATCGCTTCGGCATACATCGCTACAATGCCATGGGACTCCTTTTTGATTCTTTTGACCTTAGCAAAATCGTAGATGTGGAGCCTGATTCACCTGCATTCAAAGCCGGGATGAGAGATGGTGACAAGATTGTAAAGATCAATGGTGTGGAGATTAAACAATCGTCGCCTGTGGCATTATCCAATGACTATATCAACTTTGTGAACCAAACGAACAAGTATAGAGACATGCGCAATGAGTTTACCAATAGCAGTCAGGTCAAGCACTGTCGTTACTGGGACAAGGAACGCTATGAACAGATAGCCAAGGCTTTTGACAGCAACAAGTACTCCCCCGTGTTCTCTTACCTCTTTTCATTTAGACCATATGTCAATCCGCAAGGCCATACAGAGGCGGTGGTAGAGTTCGAGCGTGACGGGCAGACGTATACCGTACTCGTAACTCCTAAGCTGATGGATGAATCCGTAATATTACCCGATTAAACAAAGATGGAAGATAATAATAAAACAGCCTACCGGTTGGGCAAAATGAATCAACTGGAAGTATTGCGCCTCGTATCTATTGGGGCATATGTTGACGGGGGTAACGGGGCGGAGATTTTGGTACCTAAGAAATATCTTCCCGATGACATAGAGAGTGGTGACCTTTTGGATGTGTTTATCTATCATGACAATGAGGGCCGCCTTATTGGAACTACCCTGCACCCTGTCGCCGAAGTAGGCGATGCCGCCCTGATGACTTGCGTGGGCACCACTGATGCCGGGGCTTTTATGGACTGGGGGATTCATAAGGACATCTTTGTCCCGTTCAAAGAACAGAAGACTCTGATCCATGAAGGTGATGAGTTTGTCGTTTACCTTTATATTGATCTCATAAGCCGTAAGATCGTAGGATCTACCAAAATAAACAAGCACATCGGCAACCTTATACCCGATTATAAGCCGGGAGCCGCTGTAAAAGCCATCGTGTATGAAAAGAATGAGGTCGGATTCAAGGTAATAGTCGATAGTAAATATAAAGGTATCATCTATCGTAATGAATGCCCCATGCCTTTGAATATAGGAGCCGAGCTAACGGCATATGTGGTGAGAATGCGAGAAGACGATAAGCTCGATCTTTCGATAAAGCCCGTAGGATACGACAAAGTGAGTAGCGGAAGTGACAAGCTGATGCGACTGTTGCACCGCAACGGTGGTACGCTTCCCATCGGAGACAAGAGTGATCCGGACCAAATAGAAGCTCTTACCGGGATGAGTAAAAAGACATTCAAGATGGTTGCCGGAGCTTTGTACAAACAAAAGATCGTAGAGATAGAGCCCTTTTCCATTAAAATCATTAATTGATCTGTCGGTATTAATTTCTGTTTCACCAAAATGTTCATAACATATTATTGTATGAATGTTTTGGTGATTGTTTTATATTATCCTTACAAGATGTCGACAGTTTTGGGCGAATATGTCGACAGTTTCAGGCAAATATGTCGACAGTTTCGGGCAAATATGTCGACAGTTTCGGGAGCAGCAAATATTCTTTGTATATTTAACATATTTAGTATCTTTAATATCATTGAAAAATAACATATCGCAAAATGAACAAACACATTCTTTTCATTGCTTTATTAGGCTTGTCAGTGTCGTGCTTATATGCTCAGCAACCCAAAATACAGGGGGCGGGCAACATGTCATTGGACCCTGCCAAAGTATCAATATTGGATCATGCCAAATACCGTGTATATTATGATATGAAGAGGCAACCTGATGCACAATCAGATCACAAGATATCAGGACTATGTATGCTACAGGTGGGAGACTCGGTGAATAAATTCTGGGATTACAATCAGTACAGACGCGATTCTATCTATGATGTAGGTGTTACAGAGAAGAAGTCTGTGCTAGAGTTGATGCCCATCATGCAAGATAAGGCCTTGAGAAACAGATTTAGCCCCATTGTCTTCTTGAATCGAACTTCAAATTTAACTAACGTTTATATCAGTATCGGTCTGAACGACTATACCTACTCAGAAAAAACACCCACGCAGCAGTGGACACTGGCGCCTGGCGATAGCATCATAGCCGGGTACAAATGTAAAAAGGCTACGACTGCTTTTCGTGGAAGAGACTATGTGGCATGGTACACAGAGGAGGTAGAGCTACCATTTGGCCCTTACTTATTCGGCGGATTGCCTGGACTTATTTTTAAACTAACCGATACCCATGGCCACTATGACTTTACGCTGGCAGGACTGGAGGTCATAAAGGGCAATGACCCTATCTATATGTCCGATGGAAAATGGAAAAGCGTGACACGACAAGATGCCATGAAGGCAGAGAAGAACTACTGTGCCGATCCGGTGAAGTCCCTTATTGCTCGTGGCGTGATCATAGACAAAGAGACCCAAGCCTCCGTCCCACCCAAACCATATAACCCCATAGAGCTACAATAATAGTGGAGTTAATAGCCTTGCCGATGAAATTGAGATTATTGTTTTGTGTACTGGCTTGCTTACTTTCCGTTGGTCAGAACCCCCTTTGTGCACAAGAAGCAAGTAAGTATACCCTCAGCATCAAAGATAGCGAGACCAAAAAGCCTATTGCCGATGCCGTATGCCGAGTATTCACTGCATCTGACCAAGCACAGACCTATAGCCTTGCCAATAAGCAGGGAGAGGTATCACTGTCTGCTGATTCGCATAGTGCCTATGTGAGTATCTCACTACTGGGCTATCGTAAGCAAAGAGTGGAGATCCGTATGCTACAGCAGCGCTCTGTGCATACAGTCTATCTAAGTAAGCAGGACTTCAATCTGAGAGAGGTGGTGGTAAAAGCCCAGCCTATCAAGCGCAAAAGCGATACGCTGGTCTACAATGCCTCGTCTTTTGTGGATCAGAGCGACCAATATTTGGCAGATATGCTCAAGAAGCTGCCCGGTGTGAGTGTGGCGGATGACGGCACACTATCATATCAAGGAAAATCGATCAATAAATTCTACATCGAGGGCAAAGATCTCTTGGGCAGTAGATACAACCAAGCATCACAGAATATGCCGGTAGAGGCAGTGTCTCAGATACAGGTGCTGGAAAATCACCAGCCGATAAAGGCTCTCAAAGACAAAACATACAGCGACAATGCCGCAATAAACGTAAAACTCAAAAAAGGTTTCTTGGTGCGACCATTCGGCGAGGCCAAGGGCGGTATAGGCGGTAGTCCTGCTATTTACGATAATACCATATTTCTCATGCAACTCTTGCCCCGCAATCAACTCATGCTTACAGCTCAGATGAACAATAGAGGGCGAGACCTTTCCTCCACAAACAAAGAGCACATCAATGTTATGAATATTGAAAGCTACCTTGCCGAGCCCTATCCTTTCCTTTCTATTGATAATCTATTTATTTCACCGCTCTCACCGCAAAGATATTTGAGGAACAAATCTTTTTCGGCAAGTCTCAATGATCTTGTCGATCTGGGTAAGAATTCCGAGATGAGGTTAGGGATCACCGCCTATAGTGATCGCCGGCATGCAGATAACTTGTATCATTTCGAGACCTTAGATGCGGTGCCGATAACCATACGGCAACAAAGTTATAAGAAGAATAAGCATGATGTATACACGCCAGAGCTGAAGTATGAACTCAATGCCAACAAGATTTACGTTCTGGATGAACTCAAAACATCTTTCTCGCGACTGTCTCAAAGTATGCTGATGCAGGACAATGACAGAAATATCACACAAAATCAGGAGTACAAACCCTCTAAATTCCAAAACAACCTGAAAGCTTCTTTTTCCGCAAGCAAGCTTACTTATGACTTAACCTCATTGATCCAGTATAATAATGAAAAGGAGTGGCTCGATTTTGCCCAAGGAGAAACAGCACAAAATCCTTCACTGCGACAAAACCATTATAAGCAAAAGGAACTTTATACTTACAACAAGATATCTACCATAATCCCCCTGGAGGATAATAAGTATAGCCTGAGTATAGGAGGGGCGTTGAGGTACAAGGATAGTCGGTACACGTCATTCAATGCCGGTAGCAATGAAAGAGGCGAGGCTCAAGTACAATCTTTGCACTCAGGGATTTTGCCGGATATCCTGTGGCGTTATTCATCGGCCGGGCATATTTCGTTTAGCTTGCCCGTGATGTGGACTTCTTTACGCTTGCAATGGGATCGTAAGGTGCAAGACCGGAATGATTTTGTGAGTTGTGCCCCTCACATCAGTTGGAAAAGCAGGCTTACCGACGAATGGACCATGCGTTTGGGTGCATCTTATGAGAAACGTGAGGCCTTGGATGAGTATTACAGCCCGATCCTCCTATTACGTAATTACCGTACAGAGGTTTCTTTACCTACTAAGCTGTATACTGAGACATTGTGTGGTAGCGTATTCAATCTGAATTATCAGAATTTGATCAATATGCTTTTTATGGACTTGACTTGTAGCTACACACGTAATAGAAAGGAGTCTTTGCCGAACTATCAATATGCTCCTTCCTTTACTCTCGTGGGCACAAAGGATAGTGTATATTATGGTAGCAGATTTATTAGCACATACTCTATTGATAAGTCCTTTACAGATCATGGTCTGTCGTTCAAGTTCTCGGGTAGCTATACACTGATGGATTATCTTATTGCTCAGCAAGGAGAGGTCTTTAAGAATAAGTCCAATAATCTGATGTATACTCTGTCATCAAACTTCAAAAAAATCAAATGGCTTAAGATTACATATGACGTCATGGGAATACATGCGTGGAATATCAATGGTGGCAGATCTTCCGAAGTCTTTTCTCGTTTTGCCAACGACGTGAGCATCTATTGCTTTCCGTCAAAGCAATGGGATCTGCAAGTGTCTTACGAAAACACAATAACGGAGATAGCTGCCCGTCAGTATAAACAAACACACATGCTTGATTTCGGGATCAAATATAGAATGAACAAACAGCTCCAGTTTCATGCAAATGTATACAACTTATTCAATAGTGATAGTTATGAGGAAGTATCATATTCCAATGCCAACAGAATTTCCTATAGCATGCCGCTGAGAGGGCGTGAATTTCTCTTGACCTGCCTCTTCAAACTTTAGTTACTTATCTACACAAGCTGGGTTCGACAATAATAAAAAGCTCTTATCCCCGGCAGTAATGCCCATGGACAAGAGCTTTTGAATGTTAGTTCTGATAGAAAAAATCTCTATTCGTCTACAACAAGATTATCTATAATGAAGTTTTGTCTTTCCGGCGTATTCTTGCCCATGTAGAACATGAGTAGTTGAGCCAGATTGTCTTCTTTCTTCATCTGTATTTGTTCCAATCTGATGTTTTCTTCGGTGATCAAGTCCTTAAATTCATCAGCAGATATCTCTCCCAAACCTTTGAATCGGGTGATATGAGCCTTTTTGCCCAACCGCGCTAGAGCTTCATTCTTTTCTGCCTCGCTGTAGCAATATATTGAGCTCTCGGTAGGTGCATCTGTTACTTCTACTTCTTTTTTTACCGGTTTTCTCTTGTTCTTGGGCACTGCAGCGGTAGCATTGAGAAAACGGTGAGATTTCTTATCCTCTTTGGGCAGACTCACTCTGAATAGAGGTGTTTCCAAAATAAATACATGTCCCTTGCGCACGAGATCTGGGAAAAACTGGAGAAAGAAGGTGATGAGGAGTAACCGTATGTGCATACCGTCGTCATCAGCATCGGTAGCTATGATCACTCTATTATAACGGAGGTTCTCCAACCCGTCTTCGATATTGAGTGCTGCCTGGAGCAGATTGAATTCTTCGTTTTCGTAAACAATCTTTTTGGTCAGGCCATAGCTATTGAGAGGTTTGCCTCGAAGGCTAAAAACTGCTTGGTAATTGGGATCCCGGCTAGTTGTTATAGATCCACTGGCCGAATTACCCTCTGTAATAAAGATACTCGTTCGTTCAGGTTCTTTCGCTTTAGGATCATTGAGATGTATGGTACAGTCTCGCAATTTTTTGTTGTGCAGATTAGCTTTTTTTGCTCTTTCTCTTGCGAGTTTGGTTACGCCGCTCATGGCCTTGCGCTCTCTTTCGCTGGCTTGTATCTTTTGTAGCATCTGCTCTGCAGTTTCCGTATGGATATGCAGGTAGTTATCGAGGCGTTCTTTGAGGAAATCTCCTATAAACTTCTGAATCGAAGGCCCGTTAGGCCCCATATCTTTCGACCCGAGTTTAGTTTTGGTTTGACTTTCAAAGACGGGTTCCTCTACTTTGATACTTATCGCAGCCGCCATGCCGCTACGGATATCGCTATACTCAAAGTTTTTACTATAAAACTCCTTAATGGCTCGTGCTACATTTTCCCTGAATGCAGTAAGATGAGTACCTCCTTGAGTGGTATTTTGTCCATTGACAAAGCTGTAAAACTCTTCACCATATTGCTGCGTGTGAGTTATCACAACTTCAATATCCGAATCTTTGAAATGAATGATCGGGTATAAGGCTTCGCCGGTCATATTCTCCTCAAGTAAGTCCACAAGTCCGTTTTTGGATATAAACTTCTTGCCATTGAATATGATAGTAAGTCCGGTATTGAGGAATGTGTAGTTTTTGATCATATTCACTACATAGTCCTCTCTATACTGGTAATTTTTGAACAACAAAGCATCCGGGTGAAATCTTACTTGCGTACCTGAAGGAACATCCATTGGTATTGGCTGAGTTTCATCCAGCAAAGAAGCATGCGAGTAGGTTACTTTTTTCATCAGGCCTTCACGCCATACTGTGACTTCAAATAGGGTAGATAGTGCATTTACTGCTTTGATACCAACGCCGTTGAGACCTACTGATTTTTTGAACGCTTTGGAATCTATCTTTCCCCCGGTATTCATTTTGCTTGTAGCATCTACCAGTTTACCCAGAGGTATACCACGCCCATGATCTCGCACAGTCACTTCACCATCTTGTATGGTGATTTCAATGACTTTGCCTGCTCCCATGATATACTCGTCTACAGAGTTGTCGAGAACTTCTTTGAGTAGTACATAGATTCCGTCATCAGCATGGGTGCCATCCCCCAATTTGCCAATGTACATACCGGGTCGCCTGCGAATGTGCTCGTCCCATTCCAGTGTCTTTATATCACTATCAATGTAAGAGATTGGTTGTTGTTCCATATTAGCGTTTTAGATTCCAAAGTTACAAATTTTCCTATTATCATCTGGAGCTCCCGATAGATAAGGAATTAATTATTTAGACGAATTAGTCTTCCTTTTGCAGCCTATTTCGTAATAGGGGCAATTTATGTCATTTTTGTAATACTTACAATTGGTTAGCATGTAGATCAATAGAGATTCAAAATATTTTGCGAGATTATTCTCTCATTTTATCATATTATAGCAAATAGTTGCTATTGTGTAATAAAAAAGAATGAATGTGTAAAAAAAAGATATTGGGAAGATACTCCTTTTTTATGTGTATGATGTATTTTTATATCTATAATAAAATAAGAAGCTGCAAATAATTATCTCGTTTATCGGACTGTTGTATAGCACGATGATAAACTCTTGAACTGATCCCCCCGGGTAAAGGTGTTCTTCAGTCAAATCTATTAATATAAAATAAAATAAAGCAGGCTTCGTTTTTGATATATAAAGAGAAATATTGATGTTCGAATCTTCAAGATATCAGGATGAGATTAAGGCGAACAAGAAGATGCGTCGCCAAAGAATATTCTACCGGATAGTCAGGTGGGTGCTTTGTTTCCTTTTCCTCATCTTTTTCATATTACTGTCTTTCTGTGGTTATTAGTTCTTTTAGCTACATGCTCATACTTGCATTCTGCAAACTTACTGGAGTAACTATTCTGATTGATGTATGAAGAAAATCCAATATTTAAAAGAAGTGTTAATTTTTCTTGATCAATGCCTGTTTGAACCCTATCAAGGGTAATGGTGTTTTATCATAAGAACACTAACATAATGATTATGAAGAATAAAATAGGATTGCTATCGATAATGGTATTGATATTGCTAATCACAGGTTGTAATAGCAAGAATAAGAAAAATGGTGTGCAAGGAACCGACTCTGTAGCTGTAACTCAGGTAGAGAGCACTCACGAGATAAACATTAATACAGTATATTCTGCTATTCACTGGAAAGGATTCAAACCCGGAGGTAGCCATCACGGCACACTCAAGCTCAAAGAAGGTAAAGCCTATTATCAAGGTGATAGTCTTGTGGGTGGTTATGCAGTAGTAGATATGAAAAGCCTTAAAGTGGAAGATCTGGAAGGTGAAGATGCGGAGAAGCTCAGAGGCCATTTGCTGAGCCAAGACTTCTTCGATGCTGATCAGTATCCCCAAGCACGTTTTGAGATTACCTCTATTTCCCGCAAGACGGCTGATACTCTCGACCTATCTGGCAATCTGACTATCAAGGACGTTACAAAGAATATTAGTTTTCCCGTAGGTATTGGCGATAAGACTATCGATAAGAACAAAGTTTTCTGTGCTTTTGCGGCTCCATTCACGATCAATAGGGTGGACTGGAATGTCAAATACGGATCTAAAAATGTATTTAAGAACCTTGGGGATAAATTTATTGATGATGGTATTGAAATTAGCATAGATTTACAAAGTAATCCTGTAGATTAAATCACAAAAGGTCATTTGCCAATCATGGCCGATGACCTTTTTTCGTATTACTGAATCCCATTATGTTTTTATACCTTAATAGGGTTCTTACCTCCGTATAGTTGACAGCTATTATTTTTCTAGTTAGAGAAATAGCAATACCCTTTTTGATACATGCACACGTGTCTGCTTTTTTGTTTATAAACTCATCCGAGAGTCGCAGATTATAGTCTGCCTTTCCTTGTATCGGTTTTGAGATAGGGTGTTGAGGTATTTTGTTTATAGTATTGACCTATACACTTAGTATTTTATATTTGCCCTTATGGAAGTGCATAAAGCAATCGCTTTGTATTTATCATATCAGAGGGAGTGTTGCGTGTATAAAAACCGCAGGACACTCCCTCAATTGTAATATGAAATAATGCAAGATTTGCTTTTATATTCTTTTGATATACGCTCTTCTTGTCTTATGGTGCTTACGCTCGAAATAGTTCCATTGCATTTGCACGGCGGTATTTGTTTCAAGCTCGGGGTTGCTCTCAGCATACACAATGCCATTCTTTTGGTAAATCGGAATCAAGTCATCGAAAAGAAGTGCATTTACACCTTTGTTCTGATACTCAGGGATTACTCCTATGAGATATAAATCTACTACCTTGTTACGACCATACATCGCTTTGAGGAGGTGGGCAAAGCCAAAGGGCATAAGACTTCCCCGTGCCTTCTTCAGTGCTTTGCTTAGGTTGGGTAGAGTAATGGCAAAACCCACAACCTCATCATCTTGCTCTCGTATGATAGTAGTTACGTAATCCAAACGCACCATAGGGATGTAAATCTTAACGTAATAATCGATCTGCGCCTCCGTTAGCTCCGAAAACCCGTATAGCACAGAGTAAGCTTGATTGAGAGTCTTGAATATCTTGTGGGCATAAGGCATGATCTCTTTACGGGTTTTGAATTTTTTTGTTTTCAATCCGTACTTTTCCCTTACCAGGTTAGAAATCCTTAAATGCTTTTCAGGAATTTCATTGGGTACATATATTTTATACTCTTTCCAGTCTTGATCTTTTATAAACCCTATGCGTTCCAGCTGTTTGGGGTAGTAAGCATAGTTGTATATCGTAGCAAGTGTACCTAGCTGATCGAAGCCTTCGATAAGCATACCCTCATGATCCATATCCGTAAATCCCATAGGTCCTTGCAACATATCTTTGCCTTTTTCTTTGGCCCAGTCCGATACTGCTCTGAACAAAGCATCTACTACCTCATTGTCATTGATAAAATCAACAAAGCCAAAACGTGCGTTGTTTTGGTTCCATGTTTCATTGGCTTTATGATTGATGATACCTGCTATACGCCCTACTATTTGGCCGTTTCTGTATGCCAGAAAGTAGATTGACTCACAGAATTCAAATGCCGGATTCTTATCTTTGTCCAGAGTCATGAGTTCATCATCGATGAGGCCGGGTACATGATAAGGATTGTTTTTATATAAATCAATATTAAATTTTACAAACTTTTTCATGTCGGACTTATCCGATACAATCTTGATTTCTACTGCCATAAAGCAAATGTTTATTGTTTACTCTGAGTTGTGCTCAAAGAGTTTTTATTTTTACCTTTACAAATATAACTGAAATTGTTGAAGATATGGAGATGATCACCTTATTCTGTAAGAACCTTCAAAGATATGATGATTTTCCTATAGGCAGTAGTCTGCAAGAAATAGCATCCTATTATGAGTCACAACTGGGGTTCAAACCTATTAATGCTCAAGTCAATAATAAAACAACCTGTTTAGTTGCAAAGATGTATGAGCCTGCCGATATTTTATTTATTGGTTTGGCTCATGAGAGTGGTATGCGCACTTATATGCGCTCTCTTAGCTTTGTCCTCAGCAAAGCGGTGGAGGATGTTTTGCCCGGTAGTCATCTGTATATAGAGCATTCTCTGGCCAGAGGATATTATTGTGAAATACGTAATTCGCATGAGGTCACTCCTGAGGATGTTTTGTTGGTCAAAAACAGAGCGGACGAGATTATAAAGCAAGACTCTCCCTTTGTTACACATATGGTGCGTACTGAAATTGCTGTAGAAATATTCAAGGCTCAAAATCTTTTAGACAAATGCAATTTGTTGGAAACGATAGGGGCGCCCTATACAGAGTATGTTGAGTTGGACGGATATATCGACTACTATTATGGTTGTCTTGTGCCTTCTACGGGGTATCTCAAGGTATTTGATTTCATTCCATGGGGCAATGGAGCTTTGATGCAACTCCCGCAAAGCTCTAATCCTCTCTGTATTGAAGAAGCCATACCGCAACCCATGATGGGAAAAGTATTCGAAGAGCAAAACAAACTGCTCAAGATGTTTGGAGCCAAATACGTAGGCTCACTCAATAAACTCATCGAAAAGCGAGAAATAGATATGGCGGTGCAGGTAGCTGAGGCTGTACAGGAGAAGCAGATTGCGGGTATTGCCGCTGAGATAGCACGGCGATACACAGAGTCCGGAGCGCGCATTATTCTTATTTCGGGACCATCCTCATCGGGCAAAACTACTTTTTGCAAAAGGCTTATGATCCAGCTTGTCACAAATTATCTGAGGCCTCATGGAATTTCGCTTGATGATTATTTCGTGGATAGAGAGCTTACTCCCAAAGATGATCTGGGTGAGTATGATTTTGAGTCGCTACATGCTTTGGATCTTCCATTTCTAAACCAACAGGTCAAAGAGATATTGAACAATGAGGAAGTCACCGTACCCTCATTCGATTTCGAACAGGGTAAAAGAATATTCAAGAATAAAAAGCTCAAACTTGGAACAGGGGATGTGCTTGTCATGGAGGGTATTCATGCTTTAAATCCTGATTTATTACCGGACATCCCCGTGGAATCCACCTTTAAGATTTATGTAAGTGCACTTACAGGCATAGCTCTTGATTCGCACAATAGAATCCCAAGTACTGATAATAGACTTATCCGTCGTATGGTGCGCGACTCCAAATATCGAGGATATTCTGCCATTGATACTATTGCTCGTTGGCCTAGTGTGAGGAGAGGGGAAGAGAAATGGGTTTTTCCGTATCAGGAAAATGCTGATGCGATGTTCAATAGTGCCATGCTTTACGAATTGGCCGCTTTGCGCCCGTATGCAGAGCCTTTGTTGCTTGAAGTCCCCTGTAATGTGCCGGAATATGCGGAGGCTCAACGCTTGTTACGCTTTTTGGCTTACTTCCGCTTTATCCCCAACAGGCTTATGCCCAATGTATCTCTTATCAGAGAGTTTTTGGGAGGAAGCACTTTTAGATATTAATCCTATAAAGAGATTTGATTATGTCCGATTGGAAAGACCGTTTGGGTATTATGTATAGTACAAACCCCAATTTTAAATATAAAACAGCTGAGTCACAGGATGAGGAAAATACTTTTCCTCCCGAAAAACAGCCTCTGAAAGTAAAGCTGGATAAGAAAAATAGAAATGGAAAAGAAGTATGCCTTGTCACAGGATTTGTAGGCTCTGACGAGAATTGCAACATTCTGTGTAAAACTCTAAAGCAAAAATGTGGAGTGGGAGGGAGTGCCAAGGATAAACAAATCATAATCCAAGGAAACCGCAAAGAACGTGTGCTTGCAGTATTGCACGAACTCGGATACTCGAAAGCTAAGATAATATAGATATACTCAGGGTATAGAAATTGAGTGGCGAAGCTGTACACCCCAAAGGTGCAAAAGCTTCGCCATTCATTTTATAAGAAGCCTATGACAGACTCTTATGTCTCATGGGTATGAGACGTTCATTACTTTTCATCTATAATAGATACCATCATGGCAAGTTCGTTCACCAACTCGGATTCATCTCCCTTATAACCGATAGCTCTAAACCTGATCTTGCCTTCTCTGTCTACGATTACCTTAGCAGGTATAGGTTGAATGCCGAAAGCTGTACTTACTGCAAATTTGCCATCTTTGCTTTCGTCAAGAAGTACGGTGAAGTCTTCCAGTTTACGTTCTTTCAACATTTTTTTGATCATGGCAATTCTCTGTTCCATGTTGTCATTCTCAAAAGCGTTAACGAACAGGAATTTAACCTTTTTGTCCTGTAATTGATGCATCGCTTTTTGCATTCCCGGCATAGACGCTTTGCAGGGGCCGCACCAGGAAGCCCAAAAATCTATTATCACCACGTAACCTTTGAAGTCTGAAAGCTTCACTTCCTTTCCATCCAAATCTTTCAGCGCAAAATCCGGAGCCGGTGTATCAGTCATCTCTTCTTTCAGACTTTTCTTATATGCTGCTATTTCTGCAGTTTTGAGCTTATCGAAAGCCTCCTTGAGCCCTGCATCACTCCCTTTGACTTTTACATAGGCTACTTTATACATGGAGTCTATACCGGCATTGTTTTTTTGCTCGAGCATAAATGCTTCAGATTGGCTTAGAGCTTCTGAGGCTTTGTTATTCTCCAGCAACAATTGTATTAGTCTTTCGTTGATGCTTTTTTGTTGCCCCTCGGTCAGTTTCACAGCTTCTTTTTGAGTCTCCAGAGCTTTGATCTTGTCTCCGCTTTTCTCTAATATGGCTGCGTATGTATCCATATATCCGCCTTTGCGTTGTTCGTAGCGAACTAACTCTTGGGATGATAAGGTTTCTTTCTGAGTTATATTTGCCAGCTCAGTTGCTTTTTGTGCATAGTCTTTTGCTTTCTCAAGATGCTTGTTTTCGTCGCATAGCTTCCAAGCCATTTCATTATAATTGGATGCTTTCTCGAAATCATCTTTGATTTTAGCTATAGAGGCTTCAAAGCTGGGTAAGTCCATCTTCTCTATATAAGCATTCATAATATGAGAATCAAGGAATCTCGATACTTTATTAAGCTCACTTTCAGGATATTTTTGAGTAATTTGCTTGTATATTGCAATAACCTTATCAGGATCTTTGGTTTCAAATAAGCTTCTGGTCTCTTTAAATAAAGCTGTCTCACCTTTGGGAAATCTCTTGATCACACGGCGTTCCAGAGAGTCTTGTTTTGCTTTGTCATCTTGGCTTATGTACGAAATAAGGATAGATATGCCTGCGTCACTTTTGCCTTCTTTTATTTTTTTGTCATAAAACTTTCGGGCAGTGTCTGCTACCTCTTTTTGAGAAGATTTGTCAGCACTATATTTGGCTCTAAGGTATTCCCCTATAAACTCCTCTTTGAGCGCAGGGGTGGTTTTGAATTCTTTTTCAAAGAGTGATACTGCTTTGTCGAAGTTCTTGAATAATCTCATTTGTATTTGAGCGTCATTGATATAAGTCCCTTTTACGGGAGATCCCTTTTTATCAAAAATATTTACGCCCAAATTCTCCGGCTTTTTGTTTTCTTTGCTTTTGAACTCAAATAAGATGAAGGTCGTACTATCAGGAATGGAAAAAGAAGCTGTAACATTCTTGTCATTGATTGTATATGGTATTGCTTCAGTTTTTGTTCTTTGATTCAAATTAAATACGTAGGCTTTTATGGTCATGCCTTCACTGACGAGGTCGCCTGTGTAAGTCATTTGTACTTTACTGCCGGCAATAGGTTTTTCGGGCTCTAACTTTAGATTGCTGTTTTGTGCCTTTACACTGAAGGCACATGCTACAGACAAGAGCAATAGAAATAATTTTTTCATAGGTTATTTACACAATAATTTATTGTTGATTATAAGGGAAGCTTATTGTTTCAAAGGTAATGCTTTTCATAAGTAAATTTTTTATATCATTCAAAAATAAAAAGCAAATGATACATATCAATATAGTCTCTTGCCTTCATTGTTTTATTACTATGACTCTCTTGATTGATTGTGAGTTGTATATTGGTTTGAATATGCCCTAAAAGTTGTGAGCTATCAATGCGTAAATGTAATAATATGACAAAGGTTAAAGTATTTTGAATGGCAGTAGTAGGTATAAAAATAAAAGTCAGCTAACTGCTCTGTAATAGAGCTCAATTAACTGACTTTTATTTATCTTAAAATGTGGTCCCACTTGGGCTTGAACCAAGGACTCCCTGATTATGAGTCAGGTGCTCTAACCAACTGAGCTATAGGACCGATAAAAGAAAAGCTGTGGTGCTATCTTTTATTGCGTTGCAAAAATAAAGGTTTTAATTTAAACCTGCAAGCGTTTACAAGGGTTTGTGTTGTATTTATCAGAGCTGATTTTGTTATATCTTTATAATAAAGAGTTTTAGTTGAATTAAAAAATCAGACTATTTTTCACCGTTCACTTCTTGGGGGAGATGTATTGTATTAATAGTTGTCCAAAGTCTGATTTTAAAAAAAAAGAAGGCGTATCAAAGCATTTAATGATTATCTTTAATGCGATTAGTCAACAAATAAATACCATAATATGAAATTCTTTTTAGATACAGCCAATCTTGACCAGATCCGTGAAGCTAATGACTTAGGTGTTTTGGACGGCGTTACTACCAATCCGTCTCTGATGGCCAAAGAAGGAATTAGCGGTACAGAACGTTGTAACCAACACTATATTGATATTTGCAATATAGTTCGTGGAGGAGATATCAGCGCAGAAGTTATCGCTACCGAATATGATGAAATGATTAAGGAAGGTATGATTCTTCATAATCTGCATCCTCAAATTGTAGTGAAAGTCCCTTGTACGGCTGATGGTATCAAAGCCATAAAATATTTTTCGGACAATGGTATCCTAACTAATTGTACTTTGGTTTTCAGCCTTGGGCAAGCTTTATTGGCGGCTAAAGCAGGAGCCAATTATGTTTCTCCTTTTGTGGGCAGACTTGATGATATTTGTTCAGATGGGATCAGCCTTGTGGGGGATATTGTGGATATGTATCGCACTTATGGTTATGAAACGCAAGTATTGGCTGCTTCCATCAGGCATACTCAGCATATTATAGAATGTTTGCGTGTGGGTGCTGATGTCGCTACTTGTCCATTGTCCGCAATCAAAGGATTGCTGAAGCATCCACTTACCGATAGCGGATTGAAACAATTCCTCGAAGATCATAAAAAAGCAGCAGAAAAGACCAAGTAATATTTAAGATCCAATGCATTCTCAAGCATTGAGCTTATCGTATGCAAGCATGCTTTACATTGTTTGCAAGGGTCACTCATATCCCCCTTGCAAACAATGATAGACAAGTTTTACTTTCATTCTTATCATATTGGTTGTCTCTCCTTGGAGATGGATGATTGATCAGAGTAAAGTGGATAAATAACCCACGTAAAACCAATGATACAAAATGAGACCGTTGCATAGCAGGCAAATTGCTTCGTTGCTTGCGAGATTCGCGCTTGGTCATTTACCAGAAGTAAACTCCCTGTGCACTCACTCTTAGCGCCTTGCACTTTACCCTCTCTGCCCGGTCAAAGTGTCTTTTGTCGGCTTTGCCTCCAAAATCCATGAGACTGTTGACTTTTGCAACAGTCTCAAAATATGGGGACATTATTGGGGTAGGAAAGTGGAAAAGAAGGCACATAGTCACAGACTTACAAGAAATTCAGAGTATTATAATTTGCCCTCAACCCAAAAAGATTATCTTTGTATAACAAGAAAAGAATATATTATTAAATTGCTATACAGATATGGAAAATAACGATCTTTTAATGCAAGTGAGATCGAAAGCGGAGGGATGGCTATCCGCTGATTATGACGATACTACACGCAAAAGTGTGCAGGCAATGCTTGATAACCCGGACTCTACCGAACTTATCGAATCATTTTATAAAGATCTGGAATTTGGTACCGGAGGGCTTAGGGGGATTATGGGAGCCGGCACAAATCGTATGAACAAATATACTGTGGGAGCAGCTACTCAAGGTTTGGCCAATTACCTCAAGCAGCAGTTCGAGTCTCTGGATCAGATAGCGGTAGTGGTAGGACACGATTGTCGCAATAATAGCCGTGAGTTTGCTCAGATTACAGCTCAGGTATTCTCTGCCAATAATATTAAAGTTTATCTTTTTGAAGACTTGAGACCCACTCCGGAAATATCTTATGCTATTCGCCATTTAGGATGCCAAAGCGGTGTGATGATTACGGCATCGCACAATCCCAAAGAATATAACGGTTATAAAGCATACTGGAATGACGGTGCACAGATGATCGCTCCTCATGACAAGAATACCATTGTCGAAGTCAATAAAATACGTTCGGTACAGGATATAAACTTCAATGGCAACGACCGTCTCATCGAAATTATAGGTGAAGAGATAGACACTCTGTTTATCAAGGCAGTAAAAGGACTTTCGCTTAGCCCTGAATCAATAGCCCGCCACAAGGATATGAAAATCGTGTATACTCCTATACATGGTACGGGTGTAAGGATTGTCCCACAAACACTTAAAGCTTTCGGATTCGAAAACATTATTAATGTGCCGGAGCAGGACGTGGTAAGCGGTGAGTTTCCTACCGTAATATCTCCGAACCCGGAAGAGCCGGCAGCTTTGGCTCTCGCTATTAAAAAAGCAGAAGATACGGGTGCAGATCTTGTATTGGCTTCTGATCCTGACGGAGACCGCATAGGAGTAGCTGCGAGAAATGATAAAGGAGACATGATGCTTATCAATGGTAATGAAATCTGCACTCTGCTGACTTATTACTCTATCATGCGTAGAAAAGAGTTGGGTACTCTGAGCGATAAGGATTATGTTGTAAAAACTATTGTAACTACAGAGCTTATCAAAGCTATTGCCGACAAAAACAATGTGAAAATGTTTGACTGCTACACGGGATTCAAATGGATTGCCGATGTGATCAGACAAAACGAAGGTAAATTGGTTTACATCGGTGGCGGAGAGGAAAGCTACGGTTATTTGTGGGAAGACTTTATCAGAGACAAAAGCTCAGTATCGGCTTGTGCCATGTTTTGCGAAATGGCTTCATGGGCATTGGACAAAGGGCTTTCCATCTTCAACCTTTTGCAAAAAATCTATCTTGAATACGGTGTATACAAAGAAAAAGGTATCAGCGTAGTGCGTAAAGGCAAAAGCGGAGCTGAAGAGATCGAGGCTATGATGAAGAATTTCCGGGAAAATCCTATGCAAACCCTCGGAGGATCTAAGGTAACGGAAATCCTTGACTATGCTAAACTCGAAGGGCGTTTGCTCGAAGATGGCGATGTTTACACATTAGATATGCCTACAACCAGTAATGTACTCCAGTACAAGACCGAAGACGGTACCAAAGTTTCTATCCGCCCATCGGGTACAGAACCCAAGATCAAGTTTTACATAGGAGCTAAGCAAATCGTAGAGGATGAAGCTTCTCTTGAAGAAGCTAAGAGAAAGGCTGACGAAAAGATTATTGCTATTTGCTCTGATCTTGGTTTAAATTAATATTTCAAGGCTTATGAAGAAACGACAATGGTATGTAATCTTAAGCCTAAGATGTAAAATCAATTCAATAAAACATGACTTCAAGTCATAATTAATACAATCCGCTCACAAGTCAGCTTGTCACAAGAAGACTGCGAGCGGTTTGTTGTTTCTCTATAAAATAAAAGAACATAGACATTTCACGCAAGATGCAAGAAGGGCACTTTCAAATGACCGCCAAAACATTATTTGGCCTCGAAGAGATATTAGCAGACGAATTAAAGACGTTAGGAGCCAATGATATTGTCATAGGTCGCCGTATGGTAGGATTTACCGGAGACAAAGCATTGCTCTATAGCGCTAATATCAAATTACGCACGGCTTTACGGATACTAAAACCAATCGTAACATTCAAAGCCAAAACACCGGATGATATATACGAACGTCTTGTGAAATATGATTGGTCTGAAATACTATCTTCGGATCAAACATTTGCTATAGATGCGGTAATTTATTCCGAAGATTTTACCCACTCGCAATACGTAAGCTATAAGACAAAGGATGCTATTGCTGATTATTTTCGTGAGCGTGAAGGCAAACGTCCTTCTGTGAGATTGAAAAATCCGGATGTTATGCTCAATATTCATATCTCTCACAATGATGTTACAGTTTCGTTGGACAGTTCCGGTGACAGTTTGCACAAAAGAGGTTATCGTATTGCCCAGACGGATGCACCACTCAACGAAGTCCTTGCTGCAGGTATTATACTCAAAACGGGATGGAGAGGCGAAACAGACCTTATAGATCCTATGTGTGGGTCAGGAACATTTCTTATTGAAGCAGCTCTGATTGCACGTAATATAGCTCCGGGGATCTATCGCTCCGGATATGCTTTTGAGAAATGGCCCGATTTTGACCAGGAGCTTTTCCAGTCGATTTATCAGGATGATTCGGACGAAAAAATATTTGAGCATCATATTTATGGTTCGGATATTTTGCCTGAAGCCATATCCAAAGCCCGTGCCAATGTCTCTCGAGCCGGGCTTGACAGAGATATCTCTCTCGAAGTATCCCCCATGCAACGTTTGGAAGCCCCTGCACAAAAGGCTTTGGTTGTAATGAACCCTCCTTATGGCGAGCGTATTCGTATGCAAGACGCTTCAGACCTTTATGGCATGATAGGAGAAAGACTGAAGCATATTTTTACCGGATGTTCGGCTTGGGTGCTTGCTTACAAACCCGAGCATTTCAATAGCATCGGTCTCAAGCCTTCGAGCAAAACTACTCTGATGAACGGGGGGCTTGAGTGTGAGCTTAGAAGTTATGAGCTATTTGACGGATCTAGAAAAGATTTTAAAGAAAACCCACATAAGATGTTTGTCTCCAAGGGTAATGACGAAAGACCTGCCAGGAGATTTGAAAGATCAGACGATCGTGGTAGTTTCCGCAGGGAGCGTAAGTTTGATAAAAGTACTTCATCTGATGACAGACGACGCGGAGGATTCAAAAAAGAAGATCGTTTCGGAGCCAAAAGTGAGAGAAGAGAAAGACCAGAACGTCGTTTTGATAAGAATAAACCCTTTGGAGCCAAGTCAAGGGGCGATAATGAAAAACGCTTTTCGGATAGAGGTAAGCCTTCAAGACCTGATTTCAAAGGGAATGATTCGGCCAAAAAAGAATGGCCCACTGATCGCTTTAAGAAGGATTGGCCTACCGACCGCTTTAAAAAAGAGGGAGATGACAATGAATATGATGGAACGAGGAAAAGACGGACACCTCAAATACAAGTATTTAAGAATATAGATGATAATAAAGATCAATAACTATAATATAGTATATCTAATATCAATGGGTAAGAAATTATTAATAGGGTTTTTGCTTATGAGTGGAGTTATGCTGAACCCCTGTGCTGCTCAGCAAGGCAAAAAGTCTTTCACTTTAGAAGAGCTTATTCCGGGAGGCAAGGATTTCAGAAATCTATATCCGCGGAATGTTCTGGCCTTGCAATGGGCCGGTAAGCAGTATGTGTACTTCAAAGATGGTAAGATTATTCAGGGAACTCCCGGTAAAACTCTCAAAGAGGGTGTGCTCCTTACAGTAGAAGATCTGAATAAGATATTACCTGCTGATGATCGTGCTCAAAAAATGCCGGGTTTTCAAGTTATAGACAAAGCCACAGGTTTGATGCTGATGTATGGCCAGAAAGGGGAATATCTTATTGATCCCTACGCTAAAAAGCTTATGGCTTATTATCCTTACATTTCAGGTGCATCGGAATTTGATTATAGTCCGCATAATAACTCTGCTGCATTAGTCAAAAATCACAACTTGTATATTCTCAAAGCAGGAGCTAAGGGCGAACAAGATCTTATAGCAGTATCCAAGGATGGTACTGATGCTGTGGTATACGGCGAAGCTGCACACCAGCGTGAATTTGGTATCGAAAAAGGAACCTTTTGGAGTCCCAACGGCGATAAATTGGCTTTTTATCGCATGGACCAAAGCATGGTGGCTCCTTATCCGCTTGTGGATATCAACCAACGTAAGGCTACGGAAGCTCCTGTGCGTTATCCGATGGCAGGGATGCCCAGTCATCATGTTACATTGGGAGTATATGATCTGGAAAGCGGTAAGACTGTTTATATAAAAACAGGTGAGCCCAAAGAAAAATATCTTACCAACATATCGTGGAGTCCTGATGGTAAAACTATTTATATCGCAGAGGTAAACAGAGCACAAAACCAATGTGATGTGACGGCGTATGATGCATCTTCAGGGGCACGTATCAAGGTCCTTTTTACAGAAAAAGATGATAAATACATTGAGCCCACTCATCCACTCGTTTTCGTTCCGGGTAAAAAGGATCAGTTTATTTGGGAAAGCCGTATAGACGGATGGAATCATTTATACCTTTATAATACGGATGGAAAGAAACTACGACAGATCACAAAAGGAGCATGGGAAGTAACTGCATTTATGGGGTTTGATTCCAAGGGCCAAAAGATATTCTTCGAAAGCACGCAGGCATCACCTTTGGAGTGTCACTTGTATACCTCGGATTTGCATGGTAAGAAGATAAAAGATCTCACACCCGTCAAGGGATATCATAGGGCACAGCTATCAGCTGATGCAAAATATGTGATAGATATATATCAATCCACTACCATTCCTCGTAATACAGATATTATTGCAGTAGATGATGTTAAGGTGAAGATAAATTTGCTCACCGCTCCCAATCCTGATGAAGGCTATAATATGCCGGAGATCAGCCTGGGCAAGCTCAAAGCAAATGATGGTAAGACGGATTTATATTACCGACTTGTCAAGCCTGTAAACTTTGACCCGCAGAAGAAATATCCTACCGTAGTATATGTTTATGGCGGTCCCCATGCCCAACTTGTACATGAGACTTGGCATGGTGATGCCCGTGGATGGGATATCTATATGGCTCAGCAGGGATATGTGGTATTTACACTGGACAATAGAGGCTCATCCAACAGAGGAGCTGCTTTTGAGCAAATAGTGCATAGGCAATTGGGTAAGATAGAGATGCAGGATCAAATGACAGGAGTAGAGTTCTTGAAATCCCTACCTTATGTAGATAAAGATCGTATGGGTGTACATGGCTGGAGTTTCGGCGGCTTTATGACAACAAATCTCATGCTTACCCACTCGGATGTTTTTAAAGTCGGTGTAGCAGGAGGCCCCGTTATGGATTGGAGCCGTTATGAGATCATGTATGGTGAAAGATATATGGATATGCCTCAGGAAAACCCTGAGGGTTATGAGGCAGCCAACCTCACCATGCGTGCCAAAGACCTCAAAGGCCATTTGCTCCTAATACATGGTGATATGGATAATGTTGTGGTTCTTCAGCATAGTCTGCTCTTTTTGGAAGCATGTGTCAATGCTCGCACATACCCCGATTACTTCATTTATCCGGGGCATACTCATAATGTGTCGGGGAGAGACAGAGTGCATTTGCATGAAAAAATTACAAGATACTTTAATGACTATTTGAAATGAGAATATTGTTATTAGGCTCCGGAGGACGCGAGCACGCCATGGCATGGCGCATCAACCAAAGCAATATGACCGATGAACTTTTCATTGCTCCGGGCAATCCCGGTATGGAGAGTTTAGGTAAGATATTCCCGGATATTCAGGTCAATAACTTCGAGGGTATCGCATCTTTGGCTTTGAAAGAAAATATAGATCTGTTAGTCGTAGGACCGGAGGATCCCTTGGTGCATGGTATTACCGATTATTTTGCACTCAAGCCTGAGCTTCGTCACATTCGGATAGCTGGGCCGTGTGCGCAGGGTGCAAAGCTCGAAGGAAGTAAAGATTTCAGTAAGGCATTTATGCTCAAATATGGTATCCCTACAGCAGCATACCGCACTTTCACATCAGAAACAATCCATGAAGCCAATGAGTATCTGAAAACGCTCAAGGCGCCTTACGTTCTCAAGGCCGATGGTCTGGCGGCAGGTAAAGGAGTGATTATTGCCCAAAGTCTCGAAGAAGCTCAAAGCGAACTCAAAGAGATGCTGGGAGGTCGTTTTGGCAATGCCGGTAATCGTATTGTTATAGAGGAGTTTCTACAAGGGATAGAATGCTCTGTTTTTGTTGCTTGCGACGGTAGAGATTACCGCATATTACCGGTTGCTAAGGATTACAAACGTATTGGAGATGGTGACACGGGGCCCAATACTGGCGGTATGGGGGCCATATCTCCCGTAAAGTTTGCTGATAAAGATTTCATGTCCAAAGTGGAAGAGCGTATCATAAAGCCCACGATTCATGGACTTATTCAAGAAAACATCGACTATAAGGGGTTCATCTTTATAGGACTGATGAATGTCGCAGGCGAGCCGTATGTAATAGAATATAATTGTCGCTTGGGAGATCCCGAAACCGAGGCGATAATGCTTCGTATAAAATCGGATTTTGCAGATATGCTTTATCGTATTGCTTCGGGCTCATTGGCCGATTATCAGCTGGAAATAGATCCACGCACCGTAGCTACCGTAATCATGGTATCTGGGGGCTATCCCGGCGAATATCAAAAAGGCTTTGAGATACTCATGCCTTTGGATAGTGATGAGACTATCCTTTTCCATGCGGGAACTAAGCGTGACGGACACTCCATTGTAACTAACGGAGGGCGCGTTGTAGCTATAAGTAGTTACGGATCTGACATTGCTTCTGCTATTGAGAGGTCATATGCCAAAGCCTCTCAAGTGGTATTCGAAGGCAAAAACTACCGCCATGATATTGGCAAAGATTTAATGAATTTGTAAATTAAGATTGATGTACCATGCGAAATATGATCTGTATTTCGCATGGTATAATATCTTTTTCCCAACTGTAAGATCACAGACCTCAACATTCCATAATGAGCTATATCGAAAGTAACAATAGCAGAAAACCCTACTGGCTTATCCCTATTAGTTTTTTACTGGGTTTGCTATTGATCACCCTTAACATCTTCTTTAACTCCTTATCTCCCGTAGAGCCGGAGTATTGGATAGATCTTCCTCGGCTAAGCAATATACAGCGCACTGTAGCGGGGCTGGTTGTTTTTGTGCTGGCTGGTTTTTTCGGGATGAAATTGACCAACTATTTTATACTCCTCAGGGTATATGGCAGAGCCCTGTTCTTTATGCTTCTTCTTATATTTACCTGTTCTTTTTTTTATGAATGGGATCGTTTTATTCCCTGTATTCTTTTGGAATTGTGGGCTTTGGCCTGCTTGTATTCCACTTATCAGCAATCATCAGCTCCCGATCATTGTTTTTCTTTGGGTCTCTCTTTGGGCATTGCAGCTATGATATGGCTACCTTCTCTGTGGTTGCTTCCCTTTTTTATTATTGAGCTGTATTTTATGCGTTCGTTTTCATTACGTAATATTTTGGCCATAATTATCGGAGCCATCACTCCTTTGTGGATTTTCATCCCTGTTTTTACAGCACTTCCTACTTTGGGACTCAAAGACTATTACATAGAAAACCTGAATCTGCTTACTTCTTTGGATTTTATATGGCATTACAATGAAGGCTATTTTTTCTGGTATCTCTATCCCTTGGTACTTATACTTATACATATTATCGGGCTTGTTTATCTTTACTCCAGTTACTGGCAGGAGAGAGTGAAAAATCGTACTCTTCTTTTTTCCGCGAGCCGTACCACGACTTATCTGATGACTTTGGCTATGTTTACAGGCCCTTCTTATAAAGGCATGTTGTTTCTGAGTATAATCCCTTTGGGGATACTTTCGGCTCGTGCATTATCCAAGGTAAGGCACAAACTTGACCGTTACCTTATCACCATCATTATTATCCTCTCTATCGCCAGCATTATTCTTCCGCTTTTCTTGTAGAAAGATATCGGTTCTTTAAGCTATGCTTGCCCTTGCTTGGCGTTAGTATTAATAGTATCATATTCCTGAAGAGACCGTTGCATAGCAGGCCAATTGCTTCGTTGCTTGCGAGATTCGCGCTTGGTCATTTACCTGAAGTAAATTCCCTGTGCACTCACTCTTAGCGCCTTGCACTTTACCCTCTTTGCCCGGTCAAAGTGTCTTTTGTCGGCTTTGCCTCGAAAATCCACAAGACTGTTGACTTTTGCAACAGTCTCCTGAAATAAAAAGGAGCTTTTGGTTGGTCTATCGGCTTCATAGTATTATGGTATAAAAAAAGCTTGTCTGCGCTATACTTTTCAGCTTGTGGTGTTTTTCCCGACAAGTCATACAGGTTTATCTGTATAGGTATAGTTTTGACAAGCTCTTTTCGTGCCTGACCTTCTAGGCCAGGCATGCTATGAGGTATCTACTGAACTACTATTTCGTCCACAAAGAGGAAATAATTTTTGATCTTGCTTTGTTTGGCTATCAGCTTTACATAACGAGCTTTCATCGTAGTATTGAAGCTGAATACCTCAAATGAAAGCTTCATCTCGTCTATAGGTACCGTTGTTTTTACAGTTCCCAGTGAGGTAAAGTTTTTGCCATCCGAACTCAAAAGTACCTCTACGGTTTCAGGCATGTAGACCCATGCTCCTTTTACCTGCATAAATTTTGCAAATATTCGGTGCAGTGGTTGCTCCTTTTTCAGGTCTATCACCACATCCATGGTCTCGGTAAAGCCTTGCCAGCGTCCATCGAGATAGGTGGGGCCTCCGCGGTATCCGTCAGTAAGTGCAGTAGCTCCTCCTGCGGGGTATCCTTTGTCGAATTTACTATTGTAAGTCACCGGGCAACCTATCGCTTTATGGTAATCCACACGATAATGTATGGGCTTAAAGATAGGATTGCCGTTTTCAAAGAGTGAAGCCACAATGCTCGCCGAGTCTTTTACCACTATTTTGTCATGGTACAAAGCTGAGTTTTTGGTGGGCATTGTGCCATCGGTCGTATATCTTAATTCGGCGGGGATTTTTTCTGTTTTTGCTTTTACCCTAATTTCTTTAGCTACGGTATCTACTTCCATAGACAAATCTATGTTTTTTAGTGGGTAAGTATTGATTCCTCTTTCTTGTAGTTGTTCATTGTGTATGTTCACTCTTGGGAGGAAATTATCAAATTGTCGTTTGTTTTGAGGTGTCCATACCACTTCAGCAAGAGCCAGTAGCCTAGGAAATATCATGTAAGCACAGTGCTTTTCATTAGGGATATATTCTGTCCATACATTAGCTTGTGCACCCAGGATGTGACGATGTTGTTCAGGTGTCAGGTCTGTAGGCTCAGGATTATAAGAATATACTCTCTCCAAAGTAGTATATCCACCGATAGCTTTAGGTTCGCTCAGAGGATCAGATTGATAAAAATCAAAATACACATAGCCGCCCGGTGTCATCACTACATCGTGTCCTTGACGAGCAGCTTCAATGCCTCCTTTTTCTCCTCTCCAGCTCATTACCGTAGCTTCAGGTGCAAGTCCGCCTTCGAGTATCTCATCCCAGCCGATAAGCTTACGTCCCTTGCTGATCAGGTATTTTTCTATTCTTTTGATGAAGTAGCTTTGTAGCTCTTCCTTGTTCTTGAGCCCTTCCTGTTTGATACGTGCTTGACACTTGGGACATGAACTCCAATTTTTCTTATCAGCTTCGTCACCTCCGATGTGTATGTATCGAGATGGGAAAAGCTCCATGGTCTCATCTAAGATGTCTTCGAGGAACTTAAATACCTTTTCGTTGCCGGCACAGAAATCGCTCGTTTCGTAATCCCACTTACCCAAGCAGTTTAGCTCAGGATATGCTGCGAATACTTCATTACTATGTCCCGGCATCTCTATTTCGGGTATGATAGTAATATGTTTCTTCTTGGCATAAGCTACTATCTCCTTTATGTCTTCTTGGGTATAGTAGCCTCCATAACTTCCGGGTGTACCCTCGTCTACAAACCGGCGGTCATGTCCCCACCACTCATCCCAGTCTTCTATTGTTCTGAAAGCTGCTTTTTGGGTGAGTAGGGGATACTTCTTGGATTCCATTCTCCAGCCACCACCGTCTACAAGGTGCCAGTGAAAGGTATTGAGTTTGTAATAAGCCATTTCATCGAGTAGCTTTTTGATAAATTCTTTGCTCATAAAATGGCGTGATACATCGAGGTGCAGTCCTCTGTACTTGAAGCGTGGTTCATCTTTTATGGTCATGGCCTTGATACGACCTTTATTGTCGGTGAGTTGCAGTATCGTCTGGATACCGTAAAAAAGGCCGTCACGAGTAGAGGACGATAGCTCTATTGATTGTGGAGTAATGTTGAGGTTATATCCTTCGGGATTGTCTGTTTTGCGGCTTGTAATTACAAGCTTGATATTACCTGATTTGGATGTTTTCAGTTTTGCTCCGCAGCGCTCTTTCAGGGCACTATTTAGTAGCTCTACAAGTTGTTTGTCCTCTTGTGAATTTGCGGCCAGCGTGATGCTTGTATTTGATGAGAGTTGGAAGTATCCTCTCCCTAGACTCATCTCTGCAGGTAATGGAATCAGTGCAGGTGCAATCTGATTTTTGGTCGGAACTTGAGCTGTCATAAGCATGCAAGCACAAAGCAGTCCTATAATCAGCAAGTTGATTTTCTTCATTTCTTGATGTTTAAGATGTTTTATATCGTATTGGGATTTATAAATTATAGTTCACTGAAGGAGTTGTAATATGCCCGAAATATCCTTGCTTTACAAAGATACTTCATTATTTATTAATAAAATATATCTTCAGCAATTGGTGAAAATTTAAATAGACTTTTAGGTTATATAATATTATTCATAATATAACGCGATACATTTCTTTATTTATTCTGAGTTGTAAGGGCATTTATCCGTGTTATTATTATGGTAAGATTATAAGAGATATGAAATATGTACTTATATCGGACAAAATGATGTGAGTAGTTTTGTCAAGAGCAAATAAATTAGATTTTGCTCTTGACAAAGGTGGGTACGATGTTGTATCTTTGTATCTACACCGATCACTTTATAAATAGACTAAGAATTAATCAATCATGAATATGGAAACCAAAGTAAATAACATATCACATTTTGCTGAGAATAATTATTTATTCTCCTTGGAAGAATATGTAGCTTTGGAGGGCTTCCGTTTTGCAAAATGTCAAAAACATACGCGGAATATGAAATAGCAAATTGTCAGAATCTAAAATATATTATTCTATATACATAAATCAACCGTAAACGGAGCTGTATGCTCTGTTTACGGTTTTTTATGCACTATGCTCAAAGAGTATCATATCCTCACTACCTTTTATTATTTTTCTAACTACCTTCTATTATTTTTCTAACTAGGTAATTCCATTTTCGTAGTTAGGAAAAAATTGTAACTTAACTAAGAAATTATCACAACGTAGTTACAAAATTAATTAAAGCCGATCAAAAACCTCTTTCATACTTTGGTTGAAAAAATAGTTTTCAAAATGAAAGTTAATTACTGCTTTTGATTTATTTTTTGTTTGTAAATGCATGTTTTATTATTCTTTTTGTAGGATAGATATTCTGGGGTTAAATACTATGAAAAGGCTAATAACACCAGTTTTGAGAGCCGGTTAGTTGCAATTTGTCATTGTTGCATACTTATTGAAGAGGCATTATTATACTACACTTATGAGTGTTTAGTAATATAGGGCAGCTCAAAATGGTGAAAAATAGGAGCTAAAATATATAAATTCCTCCTCTCTAATAGACAAAATCTATTCTAACCTCTTTCATTATTATTTCTTTTTAGAGCATCTTCCCTTTTTATAAAAGCCTCCGTAAAATCTGCTAATAGGAAGCAGATAACCAACACAATGGCATGGCACCACATATAGAGTTGAAACCAAACAGGAGAATAAGAAATAATCCTAATAAACAGATTCAACCCAAAATATATCCGACTAAAAACTTGATCTTACTATATGAATTTCATCTGGTTTATAGATAACTGAGAAATTCAAAGCAGGTTCTGATTTTCAATAAATATTTTTGTTTTACAAATACTTTTAATTTTTATTCTCTGAAAAGTTAATCGATACGAGGTCATAGCCTGAAGGCAATCCCTACAAATAATTCCGGCATAGAAGCAGGGCTCAACAATGTGTAATAAATCATACCCCAAAGATTATCGTCAATCTTGCTCTGACTTCTATTTCCAAAAGGAGCTACAAATTTAAAACCTAAATCTGCAAAAATATACCATTTACCTGATCTAAAAAGAGGGGTCATTCCCCCTATCCCAATTCCTCCTCCTGCGTAATAAGGATGGTCATCTATTGCTGTTTGGTTGAAAAAAAATCCTCCAACCAATTTTGCTCGTGCATAATACCCATTTCCTATTTGACCTTTGAAATAGTACTTCATTATAGGACTGATTGCCAAATTGGGTGGTCCGAATCTGTAATGAGCGTTAATTTCTCCTCCTAATGTTATTTTTGATGATATGGAGAAATCCGTACCTATATTGGCCCCAAAGATGAGATACTGGGGTATTGTGTAGATATAATTTTTATTTTCAATTTTATCTGTGTTTAAGTTTTGCGCAAAAACTTTCATGAAAAAAAAATTACATATTACAAGTATCAAGAGGCAGCTTACCTTAATTTTCATAGTATCTCTATTATTATTGGAGCCATACCTTATAATCAATTGGTGCTTTTTGTTAACCTATATTACAAAGGTATAATAAGTTTTTATATAGCAATTAAAATAAGCAGTTAGTGTATAATGCTCTTATTTTTAACTTTTTATTATTGGTGAAGTTTGTTGTGCTCAATCTTTTATTGATGAATAGAGACCGTTGCATAGCAGGCCAATTGCTTCGTTGCTTGCGAGATTCGCGCTTGGTCATTTACCTGAAGTAAACTCCCTGTGCACTCACTCTTAGCGCCTTGCACTTTACCTTCTATGCCCGATCAAAGTGTCTTTTGTCGGCTTTACCTCCAAAATCCACAAGACTGTTGACTTTTGTAACAGTCTCGAATATGGTAGAGAAGGGGATTTGATCTTCCAAAAGAAATAATCCCCTGAAATTTCGTCTCAGAAATTTCAGGGGATGGAGGGTTTTGTATCATATCAATGTCCGCTGCATAGGCATTGATGTTAATTCATATTATCTTAACTCATTGAGGATATTATGCCGGACTACTTCTTTTTGAGAAAATGGAATTCTCCGGTAAGGTCGCAGAATACCACGTCATAAATGCCCGCTATTTTAGAGGAAATCTTGATGTTGCCACCTCCTTTGGCGCTTTTACCTACCAGAAGTTCTGCTCCTCCCCAACTCGTATCCCATTTAGAGTCGGCTCTAAATTTGATTTCACCTTCTTTGATTGTAACGTCTTGAGCTGTCCAGATATGTTCGTCATATTTTGCTTTGGTAAGCTCAAGATCTTTGTCCCAACTGATGGCACCATTACCAATAATTCCTATTTTGGCGTACTTAGGCATTCCTTTCTCATCAAAAGGCTTGATGCTGTAAGTGAGTTTTTGAGGATCCAGTGTTACCGTATAGTATCCTTCAGTTTTGATATCAGAGATGTTTTCAGCTTTTTCCGTCCCTAATTTACCCGCAGAGACAAAGCCAAGAAGACCATTCCATGTACCCAGATTCTTCTCAGAAATAAATTTGAACTCTGATTTAGCTTTGAATTTACCGGTATAGGTATAGATCTCTATCGCAGGATCATCTGTAAATAATGGGAATCCAGTATAATTATTTTTCCACTCATTTTCGCCAAACATATTCCCGATTAGGAAGTAGTCGGGCAGTTTATTGGAGATTGATGCCGGAGTCAACGTCAATGCCACAGCTTTTGACAAGATAAAAGGCGGTGGTACCGTAGAGCTACCCGCTCCACCTGAAATGAAAGGTGAAGCTTTTATTTGCATATGGAGGGTCGCTTTTTTATCTACTGCAAGTTTTAGCTTCGTAGTAGCCAAATCATTGAGCTCAAGATTGGTAAAACTCTTGGATAGAATATTGGTTCCCATAGCCAAGGAGATAGTATCTTTTTTCTCCTTTTGAGCGGGATTAGAAATAAGCAGTGCGTAGTATACCGCTGTCTTATCATATCCTAAATCCGCCGCAGTCCAGTCCATTTTCAGAGCAACTTCTCCTCCTTTGTCAGGAGCAATAACAACGTCTTGTTTGCTCAGTTTTATGGAGGAAGGGGCTTGTGGATTTATGATAGCACGATCTTCATCTTTGTCGCATGAGGCAAAGGTTGCAAGCCCCATGGCCAGACAAAGAACGCTCTTGAATGCTATATTGATTTTCATAAGATAACTTGTCTTTTAGTAGTTGGGATTTTGTTTCAAATTTTTGGAGTTTGCCTGTACATCATCGGATGGTAATGGGTAAATGCTGTAGTGCTCTGAAACACCACGACCATCTTTGACTCCACCTTTCCATGGCCAAAGGTATGAGCCGGAAGTAAACTTACCGAAACGGATGAGGTCAGTACGGCGCATGCACTCCCAATACAGTTCACGTCCGCGCTCGGCCAATACATCATCCAGCTTGAGCGTGCTGAAGTTACCTGAAGCATTGCCATAGGCACGTTCCCTGATTTTGTTTATATAAGAAAGTCCTTTGGCTTGGTCTGCTCCACCTCTTGCTGCAGCTTCTGCATAGTTGAGATACATCTCTGCTACACGGAAAAGAGGATAGTCAGTATCTGTGAAAGTGCTATTTTGCCCATTCTCTTCTTTTGATGTTACATTGCGGAACTTATATACAAATACACCTTGCATAAATTCGCTTGCCTTTTTGATTTCTTTGTCTTTATACGCCATCATATAGCGTGTATCTTTACTTTTATCAAAAAGAGCTTCCAAGGCAGATGTGGCTCTATTGCCACCCCAACCGCCATTGATCCCCATCTTTTGTTTATGTACAGTGATGGCGTCGGCACTGGACGAAGAATTGATCAGGAAGGTACTACCTCCGTAATTTTTGCTGTGTATACCGTCATAATTAATGGAAAGGATTGTCTCACTATTATTCAGGTTATTATCGGCAAGGAAGAGATTTCCGTATTTAGCCACAGGAGTGTAGCCTGAGTTGATTACTTTTTCAGCATACTCTGCAGCTTCTTTATAATGATTCTCTCTTGCATACACCTCGGCATTGAGATATATTCTTGACAATAGAGCCCAAGCGGCTGCTTGATCCACACGTCCGTATTCATTTCGCTTGGCAGCTTTCAAGTCCGGCTCAAATTCTTTGATCTCTTTGATTAGAAAAGCAAAAAGGTCTTTGCGCATAATCTGTTTGGGATATACTTTACCTGTGCCGAGTTCCTCATTGATAAAAGGAGGATTACCGAAGATATCCATCATCACCCAGTACTGGAAAGCACGCAAGAAGCGAGCTTCGGCTCTGTAGACTTTAACTTCAGGATCTGAAGCTTTACCTTGGGTCTGTACCAAGAAGTCCGTAGCCAGCTTGATCTGGTAAAGGCTACGATAATATAGGCCTTTGACAAAAGGATTGGAAGACGACCAATTCATATTGTGTATATCAGGAACACCGTCGTCGGCCCAAGCACATATAGCCTCGTCTGTACAAAGCTCTTGTAAGTTGAAATAATTACGTAAGAAGTCGCTTGCCCCTTCGTCAATACCTGCTACATCGCCTTGTCCGGCAGGACCTTCGTTACCGGTAAGAGCAAATGCTCCATAAACTTTGGCAAGAGCTTTTTTTGTTCCCTCAGGAGTGTTGAATACCGTTTTGGCTGTATCGGTATTTGTCGGCTCACGATCCAGATCTTTCATGCAAGAACTAAGACCCAGCAACGAACATAGCCCGAGGATACCTATACCTTTTATATTGAAATACTGATTCATAACAGTCTTAATGTTAGTAGATAATTATAAAGAGAATGAAAGATTGAGTGAATAAGTGCGAGGCACAGGATACAAATTATTGTCAATAGCTCTCTCCGGATCTATGCCTTTGTACTTGCTCCATGTAAAGACGTTTTGTACCGTAGCAGAGGCTCTGAGTCCAACATTGTTGAAAAGCTTGCCGAAATCATAACCTAAGGAAAGATTGTCCATCTTGAGGAATGAAGCATTTTTCACATAGTAATCAGACATATACTGTGCTGTGGAAAACTTGCTCTTATAGATCTCTTTAGGTGTATTTTGCAAGAAATTGTTGGAGTTTATTATCTCATTGAAAATAGCCAATGATGACGATACGTTGTCGTAGATATAATTACCTATGCTGACACGTAGAGCTGTGGACAGATTCCACTTACCGTAATTGAGTGATGTGGAGAATCCCATGAACACTTTAGGTTCGGGTGATTTATACTGATATCTGTCCTTCTCGTTGTAGATCCCGTCATTGTTAAGGTCGGCATAGGCTCCTTCTATAGGCTTGCCGTTGGTGTCATAAAGTTGTTTGAAAACAAAGAATGAACCCGGAGCGTGATTGACGGAGTGTATCTGAATATTATTACCTGTCCCGCCTCTGATGCCTCCTGTGAGCACACCGAGGTAATTGGGGTCTTCGGTTTGATTCAGCTTGGTAATCTTAGTTTTGTTCAGTGTGATATTGTAGCTTACATCCCAAGACAACTTTTCCGTTTGTATAGGTGTGGCATTGATGGTAAACTCAAAACCTTGATTGGTGATATTCCCCACATTGGTCAGGAGCTTATTTGAGAAGTTGGATCCTGCTGGGATGGGTATTTCATTCAGTAGATCCTTAGTTTTCTTATAGTAATAATCTATCGTACCCGATATTCTATTGTTTAAGAAGCTGTAATCAAGTCCAATGTTTGTAGTAGCGGTTTGTTCCCATTTGATATCTTTGTCATAAGCTGCCGGACGATACATATTATAGAATGTATTCCCAAATTGATAAGTAGCTGTATTGGAGCTTAAGTTGTATCCCGGAATATAGCTGTAGTTGGCAATACCGTCTTGTTGTCCTGTAACGCCATAGCCAAGTCTGAGTTTGAGATCATTTACAAATGCTACATCTTTGAGGAAGCTCTCTTGCTTGAGACGCCAAGCCAGAGCCAATGACGGGAATATACCCCAGCGATTGTCTTTGCTAAAACGGGAAGATCCGTCGGCACGCACAGTAGCTGTAAAAAGATATTTGTCCAATAGAGACTGTTGAAAAAGTCGGATCGAGACACAGAGACATAAAACGAGCCGTTTTCCGCCCGATTTTAGTGAACAGACGAAGGAATTTTGATTCTAACTTTCTTGATTTAGCTCATTTTTGAGCCTCTTGAGGGGTCAGTGCCCCTCAAGTAGAGTCTAGTTTACGTTTTGTTGCATAAGTAGCTTTGGCGCACGTTTGAGATTGTACGCCAAAGACTCAATGAGGTTCTGATAATGCGTTTTAGCAATTCCTCGGTAGCGACATCGTCCACCATGAAACCATCGTATAATGCTACCAAAGCTACGCTCTATCTGCCATCGCATGGAACTGATCAGTCTATTCAATTGCTTTTTACCATCCGTCAGTGGCATACCTTTGACTGCTTTGTGCATGATGCCATCTATCAAGTTGTGGTCGCACAGATAACCTCTGTTTTTCTTGGATGTGTACCCTTTGTCCGCTAATATCATTGTCTCTTGGGGGAGTTGAGCCTGCTCCAACAGAGGTATGATTTGTGTCGTATCTGCCACGTTAGCCGCTGTGGTGATTACTTCATGTATTAGTCCCTTGGTGTCTGTTAAGATGTGCTTCTTGTAACCGTATCTATATTCATTGCATTTCTTCACCCAACGAGCCTCTTCATCTACGCCGGGTTTCGTTGAGCAGACTTTGACTTGGTATTCTTCTTCAGCCTCTTTCTCTTGATCGCTACGAGTATCCTCCCGATCATCGCAGATCACAATTTGAAGCCCTCCCGTTGGTTTGTTGGGGCTGTCAACAATACTTGCGTCCACAATGGCGCCCTCTTTGATCTCCATGATGCCATGTTGTTTGAGTTGCTTGTTGAGAAGCTTGAATAGCTTTGCCATTAAGCCTTTCTCTATAAGTTCTTGCCGGAAGCGACAGATGGTGGAGTGATCGGGAGAAACAAAGTCCATCGTCAGGCCCAGGAAGGCACTCCATGTGAGGGAATCGTTGATTCGCTCTTCTACTTGACGATCTGAGAGACCGTACCAAGTCTCCAAAAGCAGGATCTTGAAGAGCATAATGGGGCGGTAAGAGGAAGCGCCAAATGGGGTGTCTCCCTTAAGGCAATGTTTGTTGAGCAAGTTGGAGATGGGACGCCAATCTACAATGCTGTCAATCTGATGTAAAAAGTTGTTTTTGGTGGCTTGGCGACGACGTTCTACTGCTAGTTCTGCAAAAGATGCGGCATTGGTGTTCTTTTCCTTACTCATAGAGACTGTTTTGACTACTGGTTTAATATTCAAATATAATGATATCCAGCGATATAGGCAATATTAAAAGGGCAATTCTCGTGCAACAGTCTCCAATAAGCTATAATTGATACGAGAATACCATGAAACCAATGTGTTTTGCGGATAATCACGATCGAATACAGGTGTGGAAATGACTTCCTTAGCAGCCGTATAATCAGGGAACATGTATTCCGTTGTTTTCCAATCCTGGTATGAATAACCTGCCATTACATCGATGCGACTGCTGATTGCTGCTATTTCCTTATTGTAGTTGGCATAGAAGTCAAGTAATAGGTTGCGTTTTTTCTGCTTGTATTCATTATTGGTACCTCCTTTTCCTCCATTTTTGTTATTGCCTCTATACCATTCGAATGCGGCGTTCGCAGGTACAAATATTTTACCATTGCTATCTGTGTAATCGAAGCCGAGGTTAAGATTGAAACGAAGATCGGGCAGGGTAAATGTTTTATAATCAAATTTGATGCTTCCTATAGAACGGAAAACATTGCTTTTGTCATCACGCTGATTGATGAGTGCTACAGGATTGGCGGGAGCAAGTACTGTGATCTTACCGCCGTTCATCCATGTAAAGTATCCGCCGAACTGATCGAAGCCTTCTGCCTTTACCGGTTGCGTAGGATCAAAAACAACAGCGGAGCCGATAGCATCCTTATTGGCAAATCTGTTTTTTGTTCCGGATAGTTTTAGATTGGCATCAATGCTCAGATGATTATCGAAGAACCGTGGGTTAAGGCTGATGCCGCTGCTGATACGTTTCATATTATCCGTTTTGAGCACTCCGTCTTGATAGTACATCCCTATTGAAACACGGTAGGGAAGTGCTCCCAGGGCTCCGCTTATACTAATATTATTATCCGATCCGAAAGCTGCTTGATAGATTTCTTTCTGCCAGTCTGTATTAGCATTGCCCAATAATGATGCTTTTGACGGAGAGTGCTCTTTGATCAATTCTCTGAATTGATCTGCTTTGAGTACATCTACAAACTTAGATGTGAATGCAATAGAATTCTGGGTAGACACGTTAATCTGTGTGCTCTGCCCCATTTTACCTTTTTTAGTGGTAATGATGATAACCCCGTTAGATGCTCGTGAACCATAGATCGCTGTTGCGGAGGCATCTTTCAGTACGTTCATAGATGCTATATCCTGTGGATTGATAGAGCTAAGCACACTGGGTGACCCCTTTGCTGCATTATTTTCGATAGGCACTCCGTCGATCACGATGAGAGGGTCGTTACTTGCATTGAGCGAAGCTCCTCCACGGATACGTATAGTACTTCCGGCACCGGGAGATCCGTTGGGAGTGATTTGTACACCGGCTACTTTACCAACGAGTAATTCGCCCGGTGTAGCTATAGCTCCTTTTTGGAAATCTTTTTCTCCGATGCTGCTAATAGAGCCGGTAAGATCCTTTTTTTGTACCGACCCGTAACCTATGACCACAACTTCTTTGAGTTGCTTACTATCCTCTTTGAGGATTACTTTGAGAGGTAGTGTGGTTGTAGCCAGGGATATCTCTTGTGTGACATAGCCTACATAAGAGATTGTAAGTACTGCATTCTTGGCAGCTTTGAGTTGGAAATTGCCGTCTAAGTCAGTTACAGCTCCGGATCCCGGTTTGTTTTTGATTTGTACTGAAGCTCCTATAACACATTCGCCTTGCTCATCCAATACTTGTCCCTTGATCATAATATCTTGGGCATAAGCCATGTTGATGAATATCAAAGACATGAAAGTCATCAGAAGTACTCTGTACTGTGATTTGGTAGATTTCATCTTATTTGTTACTCTTATTTATTTTATATAATCAATGTTTATTTCAGAGGCATGATGGAAATAGCGAAACCTCCGCCCGGTGCAGATCTCAAATCGAGTTTGCTCCCTTTTTTTACTGTGATCTTTTTTATGTTATAAACTTCGGGATTGTTCTTATAATGAGCCGTGGGAGCATCTGTATATAATGTAGCTGTATACCTCTTGCCGGGATCAAGAAAATCAAGGTTGAGCTGTGATTTATGTCCGTTGTAACCTGCTACATTGCCAATAAACCAATTGTCGGAGTTTTTAGCTTTGCGCGCAATGGTGATGTATTCTCCCGGTTCGGCTTCCAAGATTTTAGAGTCATCCCAATCTACTGCTACATCTTTGATAAATTGGAAAGCATCCATATGTTTCTCATATACTTCGGGTAAGTCAGCTGCCATTTGTAATGGGCTGTACATGGTTACATAACATGCGAGTTGATTACAAATTGTAGTGTTGACATGTGATTTGTTTTCAGGATTATATTTGCTTATATCCATCTGAAATATTCCCGGCGTATAGTCCATGGGGCCTCCCATAAGACGAGTAAAGGGGAGGAGGGTAAGGTGATTGGCATTATTACCTCCGAAGGACTGATATTCTTGGCCTCTTGCTGATTCTTGAGCGATAAGGTTGGGGTAAGTTCTGCTTAGTCCGGTCATGTGCACGGATTCATGAGCATTGACTGAGATCTTGTACTTAGCCGCTTCTGTTACAGCGTAGAGATAGTGGTTGACCATGGATTGACCATAATGATATTCTCCACGGGGGATGATGTTACCTACGTATCCGCTTTTTACTGCATGGTAATTATTATCTACCATAAATTGATAGGCTTTGTGCATATGTCTCTCATAGTTTCTCACTGAACCGGATGTTTCGTGGTGCATGATGATTTTGATGCCTTTGCTTTTGGCATAGTCACGCAGCATAGCCACGTCAAAATCAGGATAAGGAGTTACAAAGTCAAATACAAAATCCTTAGAATTGCCAAACCAATCTTCCCAGCCTATATTCCAGCCTTCGACTAATATGGCATCAAAACCGTGCTTGGCTGCGAAGTCGATGTATTTCTTTACATTCTCATTTGTGGCTCCGTGATGTCCGTTGGGTTTTGTTTTAGTGTAATCTGTTTGACCTATTTTTACATAAGGTAAATCATCTGTATAAGCCCAAGAACTCTTGCCAGTGATCATTTCCCACCATACACCCATGTATTTCACTGGCTTGATCCAATCAGTTGTTTCGTAAGCGCATGGCTCATTGAGATTGTAGATCAGTTTAGAGGCAAGTATATCTCTGGCATCTTTGCTTACAACGATAGTTCTCCATGGGGTATTGAAGGGTGCTTCGATATGTCCTCTGTTACCTTGGGCGTCAGGTGTCAATTCTACAGAGAATACAAAGTTTTTATCATTTAGATCCAAATTGATTGCGGGAAAGTCTATAAGGGCTGCTTCATGTATATTGATGTAAAGCCCATCATCAGATTTGAGCATCAGAGGGGTTTGTACTCCTGTCTTGGAAAATCCCTTTTGAGAGCAGTTGGGAGTATAGGCTTTATCGAACAAGCTTCTGATCTCGGACAATCGACTTGTAGTAAAGTCATATTCTTCCGTATCATAATCTCCCGGTATCCAATAAGCTTTCATATCGCCATTCATTGCAAATTGTGTGAGTTCTTTTTTGACGGTAAGAAAGTTCATCTCTTTGCCGGCAGGGAATTCGTATCGAAATCCAAGACCATCATCGAACAGTCGGAAACGTATGGCAAGATTGTGTCCAGTTTCCTTTTGTTTGAGATTTACCAGTAATTCATTATAATGATTCCTGATATTCTTTACTTCTCCCCAAACAGGCTGCCATGTTTCGTCAAAAGAGGTTTCTTTTTTGTCTATGACTTCAAAGTTTTTGTTCAGGGACTTTTTACTGTCAGTCATTTCGAAGCCTAGTTTACTTGACTTGGTTACTATCTTACCATCAATAAATTTGAGGGCGTAAGCCGGCTCCCCTTGTGCGGTCAAAGAGAAAGAAAGTTCAAGTTTCTTGTCGGGCGAATAAATCTTTTGAGCTGAAGTATTGAGCGCAAAGTAGCACAGACACAACAGCCATAATGAAAGTTGGGTTAATCTTTTCATCAATAAGTTTAGTTTGAAATATTTTTAGTTTTTGTAGTTTATTTAAAGACGTTTGCACGAAAAGCTTCAATAATTATTATCGAGAAGTGTGGTAAATGCAATATCCTTCGTTTTTATTTTGGTGAGGTAAATATAATAAATAGGTTTGCGTTTTATTATTAAAATCGTAAAATCTGCTCTCTTATCTACATTTTAAGCTTTTGTTATTTAGGTATTTTGAGAATAATATTATTGATTTGTATATAATTTACTATAACATGAGTATATAATTTTATTTTTGCGTAAAGAGTCCTTTGTTTAGGCATCTCATTATTATAGTCAAGGAAAGTGTTGAGATAATACACAGATTGATCAGGCCAACCTCGGTGTATAAATATTTTATATTATTATAAATTTTAATCTTTGGCGCCTTTATTTAAACAAAATGTAGGCATAAATAAATAAAAAATGTCACATGATCATCTGAAATAAGAATTATACAACAACTTATTATTTGTAGATGTAAGATAACTTTTATATTTTTCGTTCCATTTCGCATCCTTTAAGGGCATTATTTTAATATTAAAAGCATGCTCTTCTTCAAGACTGAATTACATTTCCACTTGGAAGTAGTTACTCCATTAGATTATATGTAGCAGTCAACAGTAGTATTAAAATACTTTATAATGAGTAAGATTATCAGCGATCCGGATCTTTGGGCCGGATTGAAAAATAAAGATGAGAAAGCGTTCAAAAAGCTTTTTTATCTTTATTATCCCAAGCTTGCGGCTTTTGCGTATAGTTTCTTACATAATGAAATGGATAGTGATATGGTCGCTACCGATGTGTTGCTACGCTTATGGGAAAATGCAGGAGAAATAGATATTACTCATACTCTTAATGCTTATTTGTTTCAGGCAGCGAGAAATCGTTGTACAGACTTTTACAGATCAGAGGCCGGGCGTCCGCAAGGTGTTAGTCTGAATGATGAATTGAGACATCTTTTTATTACTAGCGATGAAATTATGGATTCATTACTTCTTAGTGAGTTGGAAGACCAAATCAATCTTTCTATTCAAAAGCTATCTGTCGAAAGTCGTAAAATTTTTCTGATGAGTCGCCGGGATAATTTAAGTTATGAAGAGATTAGTAATTTAATGGGAATATCAGTGAATACCGTGAAATATCATATGAAAAAAGCCTTGCTTCATTTGAGGCTTGATCTGAGTAATTATCTTATGATTGCCTTATTAATGATGATTATTTCAGCAGAGTAGTTGGTCTCTACTTTATTTATTAATATTTTCTATCTCATGTACATATGCCTATTATAAGAGGTGCTGTAGGAGATGCAGTGTTCAGTATGTGTAAAGCTATGCTGTTTTATAATAGTTCTTTTGTATCATAATGTCGTATATTTGCATCTTATTTGTTCAAATAGATATTTTAATATTTAAAGATTTATTGTTGTAAATTGTTGATTATTAGTTTATAATATTTCAGTGCGTGTTAAGTTTATATTTTTTTAGATGTTATTGATAGCTCCATATATAAAGCTTATTGGTATTTTATTTTAAAAAAAATCACATTTGTACTACCCATCACCTTGGCGCTAACGTCTCATTATTTAGAAATCCTTTTTAATATATGGAAAAGTATCAAAATGAAATGGCCGATATGGAACATCTTATTGTAAAACAATTTGATGGTACTATTGATTGCGATGAATATAATGTATTAAAAAGATGGTATGAAGAGTCTGCTGAAAACCAAAAGGTTTACCATGATATCATTATACTATTGAAGACCCAAGAGATTTCTCGGAATGAAGAGAAATTCCATCATAAGACTCATATAGCTTGGAAAGCAATCCGTAAGCGCCTTCCGTCAGTCCAAAAACGGATGGGATATACAAAAGTGTTTGTTCAGTGGAGCAAATATGCCGCTGTGATTTTCGTCACAGTGGGTATTACCTTATTTGTTTCTTCTAAAATGCAAGATGTAAGAAGAATGCAAGAGGAGGATAACTACCGTATTGATGTGCCTTTGGGCTCTAAGACTCATATAACCTTGCCTGATGGTACTAAGGTCTGGATCAATTCAGGGTCTACCCTTATATATGATAATCTATTTGGTAAAAAGAATCGCAAAGTATATCTCAATGGAGAAGCTTACTTTGATGTTCATAAAAATCCTGAATTGCCGTTTAATGTTCATACCGAGGCTCTCAGTGTACGTGTTTTGGGTACAAAGTTTGATATGAAAGCTTACACTACTGACCCCAAAGCTTATATAACCTTACTCGAGGGTGAAGTAAATGTGAGAGGCAGTAAGACTCAGAGTGAAGGTGTAAATATAAAGCCCAATGAACAAGCTATTTTTTCAATCACAGACGATATTATTAAAATAAGGAAAATTAAAGGCATTGACTATACTTCATGGATAACTTTGGAAACAGAGAGGATTAATAATTCTCAAGATTCATTATTATTACCTAAGGTTTCATCTATAAATATTCCCAGTCGATCCATCCAGACAAATCTATTCTTTGATGAAGAGCCGTTGAGCCAAATCATCAGAGACTTGGAACGGGCATTTAATGTTAAAATAATTCTAAAAGATAATGCCATAGCATCACAAACATTTTACGGAGATTTTAGAAACGGAGAATCTTTTCATGAGATATTAAATATTATAACGAAGAGCAATAAGTTGACCTATACAACAGAAAATAACACCATAATAATAAAAAAGATATAGAGTATGAGGAGAAAATCTTTACCCGAAAGAATAGCATTTGGGCTTCTAATGCTATTATTCCTATTTTTCCACACTTCAGTATTAAATGCACAAGAACAAAAAATTTCGTTTAAGTGCGACAATGTTACCGTGAAAGAAGCCTTAGAAAAATTTAAAACGGTATCCGGTTATTCAATTTGGTTCAAATCAGGAGATCTGGATTTGAAGAAGAGAATTTCTATTTCACAAAAAAATGCATCTATTCATGAGATATTGAAGTATATTCTAGAAAACCAGAAAGTCCATTATATCGTAGAGGATAAAAGCATACGCATAGAAAAGATTACTCCTCAGTCCAAAGATAAACGTACTATCAAAGGACGAGTGACTGATGCTAATGACGGCTCTTCTCTGATTAATTGCAGCGTCAGGATAAAAGGAGCACGTACCAATTGTGTTGTTACAGACTTTGACGGCAATTATTCAATAGAAGCATCTTCTTCTGATATTCTTGTCTTTTCTTATATAGGATATGACACGCAAGAGGTTGCTGTGGGCAAGAAAGATGAATGCAATGTGAAACTTAGCAATAAGGCGGTAAATTTGGATGCTGTTGTAGTGACAGGATACCAAAAGCTTAATAAGTTTAATGTGACTGGTTCTGTGAGTACCATGTCGGTTAAAGATATTGCGGTAAAAAGCAGTAGCGGGCTCAATGGTATTCTTGAGGGCAAAATACCTGGCTTGAGTGTTTATAAAAATAAACTACTCATTCGTGGTGGTGCTTCATTGTCTGCAGGTACGGAACCTTTGATTATTGTTGATGACTTTGAGGTCAAAGAGATCCCTCAGAACATGGATCTTATAGAAAATATCACTGTTCTTAGAGATGCTTCGGCTACAGCTATTTGGGGATCAAGAGCAGCAAACGGAGTGATAGTAATAACTACTAAAAAAGGGCGTAAAAATGATTTTAAGATAACATTGAATAGCAATATTTCTATTGATTCTCGTCCCGATCTAAAAGATTTGCACAGAGCATCTTCATCGGATATGGTGGCTTATGATCAAGACTGTGATAAGCTCAAGTATATCATGAAAGAAATATATGATGGAAGTATCGCCGGATATACGCAGTCGATAGGGACAATCCTAAAATTTAAGAACGGGCAAATAACCGAAAAAGAGATGCAAGACCGACTTCACATGCTATCGCAGATCGATAACAAAAAGCAGCTGTCCGATTTATTCTTGAGAAATGCTTTGGCTCATAATCATCTTTTGTCTATTTCCGGAGGTACTGATAAAGTAGAGTATTATGTTGGAGGTACATATTCGGATAAAGTATCATCTTATATCGGTGACTACGCCAAACATTTTAGTATCAATTCACGAGCTTCATATAATATTACTGATTGGTTCAAACTAAGATCTGATATTTATTTGACATCAAGTCGTAATAAAATCGGTTACTCTGAATTATCTGACAAGCTCTATCAGATGAGTCCTTTCCAGTTGGTTAAGAATGAAGATGGATCTTTGATTCAAGATTATTCTTCTTTCAATGAAGAATTTGCTAAGGATATGGTATCTAAGGGGTATTATTCGCAAGGAAGTAATCTAATTCAGGAAACCAATCTTGCAAATAATAAGGAAAGTGGATTCTCATATAAAATACGTTTGGGGTCTGATTTTAAAATTTTACAGGGCTTAACCGCTACTCTTGACTATCAATATGAAAGAGGAGAATCAAACAATAAATCAATATCTGATGAGCAGAGTAATTATACCAGAACATTGATTAATTCGATGACAGAGCTTGTTGATGACAGAACTTTGCAATATCACCTTCCTAAAGGCAACATCTTAGATGGATCTGATGCTAAGTGGTCTTCATGGGTGTTTAAAGCCGGAGCTAATTTTGTCAGAAACTTTGGAGATGAGGGCAAGCACTATATCAATGCTGTCGGGGGGGTGGAACTTAGGAGCTTTCAAAAAAATACTTTCTCATACCGACGCTTTGGTTATGATGATCAACTCCTTTCTTGGAAGCCATTTGATCAGATAAAAGCGAGTAGGGGGATTCTTTGGTTGAATGGTAGCCTTAATATATATGATGTTAGCTTAGCAGAGCCGTTTAGAGAAAGTACTAACAAAGAAATGTCTCAGTATATGTCCTGTACATATACTTATGATAATAGATATACTTTGAGTGGAAGCCTCCGTATTGATGAATCCAATCTTTTTGGGGTTTCCAGAAAGTACAGGCGTAATCCGATTTGGGCTTTAGGTACAAACTGGCACATTAGTAATGAATCCTTTTTTAACTCTTCTTTAATCTCAAATCTTATGCTGCGCCTTTCTTACGGATTGACAGGTAATTTTGATAGAGGATTAAAGACAACTCCGATGATGACCGCTCGAAGAATTTATATGTCTTCAATAGGTGAGTATATTACTCGAATTGTTACTCCGCCTAATCCTTCTTTGAGATGGGAGCGCACAAGAGCTATAAATACATCATTGGATTTGGGTTTATGGGACAGATTGAATATGACTTTTACTTACTATAACAATTATAGTTACGATCTCTTGGGTAATTCTACTCTTGACCCTACAACAGGATACGAAGAGGCCTTTGTGAATGCAGCTGATATGACTAATCACGGGCTGGAATTTACATTGGATGCCGATCTACTGCGCTTGAACAATTTTACCTGGTCTGCCAATTGGGTGTTATCATATAATAAGAATAAAATTAAGAACAATAATGTATATGATGAGGCCCCTATGCTCAATAGACCTAAGGGTACAGTGAGGTTTGTCGAAAATTATCCACGAGAAGCTATTTGGAGCTATAGATGGGCAGGTCTTGATGCTAAAGGAAATCCTCAGGTATTCTATAAGGGGAAGGATGGACAGCAACAAAAAACAAATCGTTTGGATAATCTTTCTGTGGATGATCTTGAATTTAGTGGCACTTATCAGCCTCGATATTCGGGAGGTTTTTCATCAAGTATTAAATATAAGAACTTTACAGCGAGTGTCATGTTCCTTTACAATTTCGGGCATGTCTTTAGGGTCGAATACCCTTCTATGAATCCGTATTCAGGTTCTTCCGTAGTTAGTGAATTCGTAGCCCGAAGGTGGCGTAAACCCGGAGATGAAAATATTACAGATATACCTGGAATTCCTTTAGACTGGGCAAATTTCACCCTTAATAGAGAGGATTTGGCCATTTTTTCTTCAAATTCAATAAGAAAGGGAGGAATGATAAGGCTTAGGGATATTACTTTTGATTATCAACTGCCTGATAATTTTCTAAAAAGAACACCATTTAAGCGAGTAGAGCTGTCAGCCCGTTTTTCAAATCTTTGGTTATGGACACAGAATAAGGAGCACTATGATCCTGAAGCACTATCATTAGGTGGTCACCCTCAATTTAATCTAAGAGAGCCGATGTCTTTTTCCGGAGCTATAAAAATTGATTTATAATCTTAAATGAGATCAGAATTATGAATAAGATAAAATATTATTTCTGCATTATAGTTTGTGTTTTTCTGAATTCTTGTGGAAAGTTTACTGAAAGTATACCTAAAGGTTATGTTTTACCTGAATCAACGGTAGATTTTACCGGCATGATACGAGATCCGGAAGTAACCGGTGCGGCCTATTCTATTATAGATATTTCTTCTGATAACCTCGATATTCAGGATGACGTATTAAACACGATGGTTATAACTCCAAATGGTAAGGCATACTTATGGGCTGAGTCATATTATTTACTTAATGAAGCAGATAATATTTGGAATAATTCATATCGGGATATTTATCAGATAAATACCGTAATCGACAATATTATGGCAAGCTTGGGAGGAAGCCCTGAAGAAAAAGAAGAAGTTATGGCTGAAGCAAAACTCAGTAGAGCTTACTATTATTGGATACTCAACCAAGTATATTCATTGCCTTACTCGAAAGCTGAGGTGGCAAAAAATCTGTCAGTACCTTTGGCTCTCAAACCTGATCTTGATGCCAAATATACAAGAGCTACAGTGAAAGATGTAATTGATATTATTGAGAAGGATCTTTCCATTGATTCTAAAATACTTTCTCAAAAAAGCAATAATCCTTATAGACCCAAGCCACAGGCATTACATGCAATGAGAGCTCGCTTCTTTTTCTATTTAGGGGAATATGATAAAGCTTTTGATGAAGCAACCAAAGCTTTGGCTTTGAACAATCATATAAATGACCTTCGTAAATGGAGTTTTAAGGATGAAAAAAAACCTCATTCCGGAATTCAAGGTAGACCTATAGATATTGAAAATCCTGAAAATATTTGGTTTAGGAAGACCAACTTGGCGGATATGGGGGCTGTTCAGTGTATAAGTAATGACTTATTAGCCTTGTATGATTCTAAAGATCTTAGGTTTAAATTTAATTTTACCAAGTTAAATAAAATAGGGAAAGAGTATGAAGATGGTAAATTTCATTACGTACAAACTTATGATTATTCCATTAGTGTTCCTGAAATGATGCTTATACAAGCGGAAGTTTTTGCTCGCAGAGGAGGACATGAACAAGAGGCTCTCGATATTCTAAATAAACTCAGAACTTTCAGGTTTAAAGAGAGTGATTATAAGCCTCTGAAAAAAAATGGTAATCAATCTGTCTTAAAAATAGTTTTGGATGAGAGACGTCGTGAACTTGTGATGAGAGGTTTGCGCTGGTTTGATATGAAACGCTTAACTAAGGATGGGACAATTACAACTCCATTTAAAAGAGTTTATCAAGGAAAAGAATATCTATTGGCTCCCGGGTCTAATAGATTTGCATTCCCAATAGCGGAAAGTTTACGTAAAAAGAATCCATTAATAATTAATAACCCAAGATGATAATGAAAAGGCAAACTTTATTTTTATTTATAATGATTGGTTTGTTGAGTGCATGTTTTGCATATGCTCAACAAACTCAAGGTAGTTGTATTTTAAAAGGTCATGTCGATGGCTTAAAAGAATATGATGCTGTTCTTTTGGACTATGATAAGAAGACTGAAATCGCAAGAGCTAAATCTGTCAATGGTGATTTTCAAATAAAGTGTAGCGCAATCCCTTCTGATGGAAGGATGTTTTGCTTGTGGATTCCTCAATTGGGAAATATGGAGCCATCCATACAGGTTTCTTATGATTATATTTTTATAGATAGTCCTGAGATTATCATACAGGCTTTGGTCGAGAAGGATCATGGCCTAAAAATCAAGTCTGTGAAAGGATCCCCGACTATGGATGAATACGAGAGAATTCAGGAACAAAATCCTTTTAATCAGGAATTGAATACTGCGATAGGAGTATATAATAAGGCTTTCGATGAGTATAATAATGTAAAGAGCACAGATGAAAACCTCAAAAAACTCGAACAAGTGGCAAAGAAAATAGATGAGATATACGCCAAACAAGCACAAGTATATCTTCATATGATAGATTCTTTACCCGAGAGTAATGCTTTGGCGGCGATAATCTACTCTTATTTTTTTCAAGCTCATGTGGATGAACAGGAGCGTGTTATTACCCGCTTTTCACCGCATATGATTCATAATTTTTTTATAGATTTAATGAATCAGAATGTTTCCAACGCAAAGAAGTCTGCTGTAGGAAGTGAAAGTCCAGATCTTGTTCTGGAAACAGAAAAAGGCGAAAAGAAAGCAATCTCATCGTATAAAGGGAAATATATCCTGATAGACTTCTGGGCATCATGGTGTGGACCGTGTCGCAAAGAGATTCCTAACATCAAGAAATTATACAATACGTATAAGGACAAGAATATTGAGTTTATAGGGGTCTCTATTGACGATGATAAAAAGAGCTGGCACAAGGCTATTCAGGAAGAGAAACTCCCATATCTCCAGTTGTTCGATGCGGAAAAAAAGAGTATGACTGTGTATTCTTACAATGGCATTCCTTTCATCGTTCTCATCTCCCCTGACGGACGCATTCTTGATAGAAACTTACGAGGAGAGGCATTGGCAAAGAGGTTGGATGAAATATTGAATAAAACTAAATAACAATGAAGAGCAAATATTTATTTCTTGTACTACTCATCGGTACAATGGGCATATGGTCTTCTTGCAACAAGAAAAGCCAGGAGTATAGAATCAATATTTCCGGAGCAAACAATCTGAACGGAAAAGCATATTTGGTTACCGTATTGGATGAATTGGTCAAGGTAGACTCTACCGATATAAAAGATGGTAAAGGCTATTTTCAAGGAAAGTTGGATGATGCTGTATATTATCGCATCCTTTTTAAGGATCAAAAAGTATCATATGATGTTCCCATATTTGTAGACGCAGATGGCCAGTACGATATTGTGCTCAAAGAAGATGGTGTGGGAAATGTCAATGTCATTAAAGGAAAAAGCCAAAGTGACTACCAAAAGTTTGAGGAGTCAGTCAAGTCAATACAAGACTCTCTTGATCATATTTATAGCTCAATGGAAGAGGAATCCGATGCCAGTGTGGCTATGGACAAAAACCTTTTAGGACGTATACAGACATTGACTTTAGAAAAAGAAGAGAAACTGAGAGAGTTTATTATCGGCCATTCCAAAGAGATTACCGGTATTGTATTGACATCGGAGTTGATCTATAATGACTATCCCTCTTTGCATCCTGTTTATGAGAAGCTCGACACCGTGAAGTACAAGGACTCTTATTATATGAAAACTTTTCTGGTAAAGTATCATGAAGCAGCTTCACGGTGGCTGGTGGGAAAAGAGGCTCCCGCCTTCAACACAAAAGATATAAATGGAAAACCCGTTGCTTTGGCAGATTTTAAAGGCCGTAAAGTACTTCTTGATTTTTGGGCTTCATGGTGCAAGCCATGTCGTGAAAAGGCTAAGCAACTTAGAGGCATGCGCGATGAGCTTCTCCGTCGCGGCATTGTGCTGGTGTCTGTATCTCTCGATGATAATGATGCTGCCTGGAAGAGCGCTTCGAAGGAGGATGATATAGACTGGGTCAATACTGCAGAAGGGAAAGGATTTGAAGATAATGATATTGCTAAAATGTATAAGATAAAACAAATACCCACCTTATTCCTGATCGATGAAAAGGGCGTTGTCATTATGCAAAATCCATCTGTAGAAGACTTGATAAAACTACCCGCATCAAATTAGAGCATCGAGATAATTGAGATATAATCTTTTCACTTTAAACTTTATTATTGGGAGGGTATCACATAAATAGCTCATATGAGGTACCCTCTTGAACTTTCTGTTAAATAGTCGTCCCTTAAAAAGCACATTTCAGCGCAATCCTCTCCATTGGGAGTGTTTCGCTGATTTTGTTTATTAGGTACAAAAGAAGCTTCATGGCTCTTTTGAAGTTATATGCCGCTGCAGCTAACATTACATTGATAGCATCCCCGAAGAGCCCTTTGTAAAAGTTACGTCCCAAGCGATAATCTGATTTTAAATGTCCGATAGTTGGTTCTATTCCTGCACGCTTGCAGAAAAGTCGATGCTTCTTTTTACGTTGATAATAACTGTCTTTAGCTTTTGGAGTGTCAGGAATCAATATCTGCGTACCGTTTATTTCTTTTTTTCCACGGTAACCTCTATCTCCGGCCAGTTTCTTAATCCTTTCTCCCGTGAGTCTCTTCACCTGATCGAGGCTTTGCTCTATGGTATGTCCGTCGTACTCATTACGGAAAGAAGAGGCTCCCAAAATCACTCCCGTCATGGAGCGTATAATCGAGACTTTGTTTCCAAACTCATATTTTTTGTGCTCCTTACCTTTACTGATGCATTGAACATCCGGTTCATGAAGAGAATAAATCTTTTGAGTGGAATTACGCCGTTGCGAAAGAATCCTTTCAAAGAGGGAAATGAGTTTGTCGTACTCCCTGTTACTACCTAGGTTTCGTTTAAGTTCCCGAACCAAACGTCCCGCTATTGTTCGTAACCGTTTATCCGCTTTAAGAGCTTTCTTACGGTTCTTGGGATGGTTGCGAAAACGTTGATCCCGATAAATTCTTTTCAATACGAAAGTATAGCTTTGACGAATGGGTAGATTGAGAGCCCTTGCGATTTTGAGAACCTTGCCTACTATCTTCTTATGCAACTTGGCATCTGTAGGATAGGTCACATTCTTTTCCTGCACGGTGGAGTCTATAAAAGCGGTATCGTGGTGATCCTTATCATTTTTGTCATCATTCACACGAATACTTTCTGCAAGAATAAGCTCTATCCCTCTTTCGCCGATACGTTTGCGGAAGTGAACCAGTTCCGAGGCATTGCAGGGAAAGGAAGGTGTAAACTCCTGCATGCCACAAAAATATTGAAAATAAGCGTTCTCACTCCATTGTTCTACAACAGATTCATCTGAAATATTGCGCAAATGCTTGAGAATTAAAAGACCACACATTAAACGAATAGGCTTACCTGGACGACCATTGTCAGGGCAATACAAGGAAGAAAAAGCCTCTTCGAACCTTTTCCAATCGATTTTATGGGAAAGTTTATACAGAGGATGTTGCTGGTTGAGCAAATCGTCCAGCGAAGAGAACAGTGATTGAACTGTTTGAGTAGGGCGTATCATAAAAAAAAATCTGCAAGTTTCTACATCCAAAGATACAAAAACTTGCAGATTTATCAAAGAGTATAAGAATATAATTCGCTGTATATCAGAAAATAAACACAATTTTAAGGGGCGACTAAATAAATTCTACTATTCTCAGTTATTTTGATGATGAGCCCGGCATTTGTCGGGCTCATCTTTTTTTCATTGATTCAATATCTCGGGTGCAACTGCTATTATTACCTTGAGACCGTTGCATAGCAGGCCAATTGCTTCGTTGCTTGCGAGATTCGCGCTTGGTCATTTACCTGAAGAGACTGTTGACTTTTGCAACAGTCTCACATTGCCAGCATTGGGTTTTTACATCTTTGGTATAGCATTGTAGATCCTTTCATTTTGGGCGAACAATTCTATGATATGTTCAATATCTCGCTATCTTATAGCAAGTTCATGATGAATCATGAGGGATAGCTTCTTAAAATCATTATTTATAGGGATTGTTTTATTAAGTAGGCTCATATAGTTTTACATAAATCAGATTTCACCCTTTCAAAGCCTTTTATGAGACTTGGTTTCTCGCTTTCGAAAGACATTGGAGAGGGTTATATTTATGCGATGTATAAATGAGAATAGTCTGAATTTACTATTACAGATACAACGAACAATACTTTAAAAATAAAATGAAACTTTTCAAGTCTTTTATCAGAAATGCCTCCAAGCCGGGCAATACATTTTATGGAAGGCTTATGCTCTCGGGGATGAATCGGGGGCACAATCCTATGGCCGTATGGTGTATAGATAAATACATAAAGCCACATGATCAAGAGGATATTCTTGATATAGGTTGTGGAGGTGGTCAAAATATAGCCAATTATCTCAAACGCACTCAAGGCAAAGTTTGTGGCATAGATTATTCGTCTACAAGTGTGGAGGTATCACTACGTAAGAATAAGAGGGCAGTCGCCACCAAAAGAGCTGAGATCAAAGAAGCTTCCGTGACTTCCATCCCTTATAGTGATGCCCATTTTGATGTGGTGTCTGCTTTTGAAACCATATATTTCTGGCCCGACATCATTGCGTGTTTCAGAGAAGTAAAGCGTGTCCTCAAGCCCGGAGGGCGTTTTGTTGTGTGCAATGAGGCTTCCCGCTTGGAAGGAAATGAACTCTGGACCAAATATCTTGATATGAATATCTATTCGGCTGAAGAAATAGCCCGTTTTATGAAGCAGGCTGGCTTTGAGCGGGTAGATACACATTTATTCGGAAAATCTCAGCGCATCTGTGTGTTGGGGTATCTATGAACATATACCATTAATTATTATACAAAAAAGCATTTTTATGAAAAGAAACATTGACAACGATCTTCGTTACGTCCATGAAGAATACCCTTCGGAATGTACTTCCGTTTTGATTGGAAAGCACATGACTTCAGACGGCTCTATGATAGCTGCACGCTCAGAAGACTGGAACGCCATGCTGGCCAAAAACTTGAAAATATATCAAGATACCGATCATGGCCCTGATAAGTTTGAGGCTCGTGATAGCCCTTTCCGCTGTGACTTGCCTGCAAAAGCTTTGGGCTATACTGCTCTTGAGCCTTATCATTTGCCTGGACATTGGGGCAGTGCAGGCTTTAATAGCGCAGGCGTGGGCATGAGTGCTACAGAAAGTATTTTTAGCAATGATAATGCTCTCAAGGCTGATCCATTGGAAGAGGAGGGGATTGCCGAAAACTCTGTATATAATATTGTGCTTCCCTATGTAAACACGGCTCGCGGAGGGGTTGAGCGATTGGGCGAACTCATTGAGAAATACGGTGTAGCAGAGGGATTCGGTATAGCATTCGTAGACAGTAAAGAAATCTGGTATCTCGAGACAGCATGCGGGCATCGTTGGCTGGCTTGCCGTATCCCTGATGATAAATATTTTGTTACCGGCAACCAAAGCCGTTTCCGAGAGTATGACCCTAAGGACAAGGATAATTTCATGGCATGTAATGATCTTATAGAGTTTGCCAAAAATAATCTGCTCTACGATCATAATGTTGAGGACTTTGACTTTCATACAGCTTATGCCAGAGACATCAAGCTTGATACCACTTATAACTATCCCAGAGTATGGGGGCTTCAGGCCATGTTTAGCCCTTCCATCAAGAATGATGTGACCAAGAATACCTTTCCCGTATTTGCACATGCCGATAAGAAGCTTTCTCTGGCGGACGTAAAGCAAGCTTTCAGGTTTCACTATCAAGGTACAGAGCATGATCCTTATTTACATAGCAACCCCAAGGAAAAGTATCGCCCCGTATCCATTTTCCGCACCACACAGACACACATCCTGCAAGTGCGTCAGGAGTTGCCTGATGCCATAGGTAAGATCAACTATGTGGCCTTGGGAATGGCTGCTTTGGCTCCCTTTATACCTTTCTATCAAGGCATGACTGCTTACATCGATGAGTTTACAAAAGGCACAGATTGTAGTAGCCATGATTCGGCATATTGGAAATTCCGCAAGGTTCAGGCTTTGGGTATGGTCAACTTCAATCGTTATGCTCCCATTATTCAGGAGGTCTATAATAAGTGGGAGGAAGAGACAGCCCAACGGCAAAAAGAGATGGAGGGCAGGTATATGACTATCCATAAAACACAGCCTTTGTATGCCAAAGATTTGGTACAGGAGTTTTCTGAGAATGTAATGCGCTCTGTGCTTAAAGTTACAGATGAGCTTATTGAGGATCTCTTTACCCGTCTTACGGCGGATATACAGGCTGAGTACCGCTTTGCCGGGGCCTGATGCTTATGTATCTCCACAAGGAGAGTTCTCCATCCCTCTCACAGAGGGTACACGGGGGCTCTCCTTTTATACAAGAAGGGGTATAAAAAAGAAGGGATACAAACCTTGTTTGTGTCCCTCGTCTTTGGTAGCGAGACCCGGGATTGAACCGGGGACCTCATGATTATGAATCATGCGCTCTAACCATCTGAGCTATCTCGCCAACATTTTGTGATGTCTTATTCTTTTAAGACGATGCAAAGGTAAAGAAAATAATTAAAATCGCAAGAGTCTCGACGTTTTTTTTGCTTGTAATTACAAGCTTCTATTCAAATTTTATGGGTCTATATAGGGTTATGTTTATGAAAATAAGTGATGAACATCCGGAAATATTTTATATCTTTAAGGAGTCCGATTTAATTGATGTGCTATGAAAAAAGAAAAATACCAGCTTGAATATGTTTTTGATACGGTAACTAAGCAAAGTCTGTGGCGACATGTGAGCGCTCCCGTAGGTTTAGAGTCTTGGTTTGCCGACAATGTTGATGTTCAAGGTTCTCAATATATATTCAACTGGGGAGATACTCAGATTGACAAAGCAAATGTTTTAGACTTGACTGAAGGTGAAAGGATCCGGTTCAAGTGGGAGAATGATGCTACCAATGACTCTTATTTCGAATTTGCTATACATAATATGGAGCTCACGGGCGGTAAAACTCTTGAGATTACTGATTTTGCCACTGATGATGAAAAAACAGATGCTATAGAACTTTGGGACTCTCTTGTAGAGCGTTTAAGAAAAAGTCTTGGAGCTGGGTAGTCTATCTCTGACTTGTGTGTATTTGTACTCACTCCTCACTCCTCATCTTAAGCATGACTACCCTCATAGGTGCGCATTTCTTTTGACACTATAAACTCGGTAAATAGCACGTAGACGAGACCTTCGTCATAGTTTCTCTCCAAATTATTCTTTTTGTCACGCTCTATGCGTTGGCGACTCCGGCATTTTATGTCTTATTCTACCCGATAAGACCATTGGATTTTTATTTCCTAAAATAGATTTACTCATGGTTTTACGGTGTTGAATATTTGTTACCATAGTTCTTTTTCGATTTACTTCTTAGGAGATCCTTGGTTTTTATGGCGTTTGAGAACTATGTGGGCTTATCAAGATATTTTTGACATTTTGTCAAAATTATATTTTGGCTATTTTGTCTACAGACTAGCTTTATGCGGTTGTATTTTAATCAACTAAAAAAGCTTAGTAGGCATAGTATTTTCGTCATATTGGGTATTTCTTAGTTAAGATAATAGGATAATTTGTGCAAAAAATGAGTGAAAAAATTGAGACTATAGTGTTTTTGATATCGAATCTGAAGGCTTATTAAACCAAGTTGCTTGTTTCTGATGAGATCATGAATAATTAAAGTATGTCAGTCTTGTATAGTATTTTTCTTAAGTCCCCCTTTTACTCTGTCTACTTATATTTTTGTAATGCAAATTCTGATACGATGAGTCGGCTCACCGTATAGGATAGGATTATTGACTTGATACGATAAGTCAGTTGACTGTGTACGATAGGACGATTGACCTAATACGATAGGTCAAGTAACCGTATATGATAAATCATCAGGTGTGCAGGTTAGTTGCTTGTTTTGAAATAATAGGGCTTTGGGTATCAGCAGCAGATGAGCCTGTCGCTCTATAGCGTATAGAGCCGAGTAGCGTTGTATATACGTGATATGAGACCGTTTCATCAACGTTTATGGCTGTCAAACTTCTTTGTTGTAGCTAAAAGCTTGTTAGGCAATATTGTATCATGTGTGCTGAAAATAAAAAACGCACTCATACCATCACTGATATTTGTGCGTTATAGAGTTGTCTCATTAGGATTCGAACCTAAACAAACAGGACCAGAATCTGTTGTGCTACCATTACACCATGAGACAGTTTTGTCGGGAGTATACCCCTCTCTTTTGACTGTGCAAAAGTAATACTTTTTCTCAAAAACGGCTATTTTGCTATCAATTTTTTTCGTAGTCTTGTAACGGTGTAGTCTTGATCATATGGTAGATTGCATTTTCTGTAAATATAAGTGTGGGGAATACATCTCGTTGCGGAGTAAATAATTCTAATTGGGCATATTTCTCAAAGTCATCATTTAGTAGTATTTTTGTTAATCTTACATAGAAAATAGAAGATATCATCACATGAACAAAATCGTAACCAAGGAGGCTTTTTCGGATCGTGTATTCAAATTAGTCGTTGAAGCCCCAAGAATCGCAAAAACGCGTAGAGCAGGTCACTTCGTTATAGTGCGTGTGGGCGAAAAGGGCGAGCGAATACCCCTGACCATAGCACAGGCCGACCCTAATGCCGGAACAATTACCCTGGTGATACAGGCCGTGGGTAGATCATCCCAAAAACTATGCGCCTTGAAAGAGGGCGACTATATTCATGACGTAGTAGGCCCTCTGGGCAAAAGCACGGAAATACGTCGAGACGGTACCATAGTGTGTGCCGGTGGTGGCGTAGGTGTGGCTCCGCTATTGCCTATAGTAGAGGCTTTTCACAATGCCGGCAACCGAGTGATAGTGGTACTGGCCGCTCGTACCAAAGATCTTATTATACTGGAAGACCAGATGCGCGCCGTGAGTGATGAGGTGATCATCATGACGGACGATGGCTCTTACGGACGTAAAGGACTTGTAACCGACGGTGTGGAGGAAGTGCTGAAAAGAGAGAAGGTGGATGAATGTGTGACTATAGGACCTGCCATCATGATGAAGTTTGTTTCCTTGCTTACAAAAAAATATAATATCCCTACTGTAGCCTCTCTCAATACCATTATGGTAGACGGTACCGGTATGTGTGGTGCATGCAGAGTCACTGTGGGCGGAAAAACAAAGTTTGTTTGTGTAGACGGCCCTGAGTTTGATGCCCATGAGGTAGATTTTGATGAGATGATCATGCGTTTAAGTTCATATAGAGATTTGGAGTAGAAGTTATGACACAGGAAGAATTAATCAAAGCACGCAGATCAGAGCCTTGGAGAGATGAGTTGCGCAAATCCATATCTCCAAAAAACAGAATGAGTTTTCCTCGTGTAAAGATGCGGGAGTTGGATCCCAAAGCACGAGCCAAAAGTCTGTATGACGAGGTGAATAGAGGACTTACCAAAGATCAAGCCATGGCAGAGGCTCGGAGATGTATCGACTGTCCTGCGCCGGGGTGTATCAGCGGTTGCCCTGTAAGTATTCAGATCCCTACGTTCATCAAACTGATAGAAAAAGGCGAGTTTATGAATGCCGCTTCTGTACTGAGAGAGACGAGCTCCCTACCTGCCGTGTGCGGACGAGTATGCCCTCAGGAGAAACAGTGCGAAAGTAAATGCATCTATACGCTTCAGCTTAAGAAAAAAGCTGTGGCAATCGGCTATCTGGAGCGTTTTGCTGCCGACTACGAGCGTGAGCACAGAAGTACCGAGGGCAAACCTGTGGAGAGGCCCGTACCCAATGGAGTCAAAGTAGCCGTGGTGGGTAGCGGCCCTGCCGGTCTGTCATTTGCCGCCGATATGGCTAAGAAAGGATATGAAGTTACGGTATTCGAAGCTTTGCATGAGATTGGCGGAGTTTTGAAATACGGTATTCCAGAGTTTCGTTTGCCCAATAAGATTGTGGACGAAGAGATAGATATGTTGCGTGAGTTGGGTGTGAGTTTTGAAACAAATACCATCATTGGGCGTACGATATCCTATGAAGAACTGCATGAGATGGGTTTCAAAGGTATATTTGTAGGCAGTGGTGCCGGACTGCCCAACTTCATGGATATCCCCGGAGAAAACCTTGTGGGGGTAATGTCTTCCAATGAATATCTCACTCGAGTGAATCTGATGATGGCGGGCGATGACGATAGCGATACTCCTGTGTTCAAAGGCAAGAGTGTAGCAGTAGTAGGAGGCGGAAATACGGCTATGGACTCTGTGCGTACAGCCAAGCGTCTTGGAGCAGAGCGTGTGATGATTGTATATCGTCGTAGTGAAGAAGAGATGCCTGCCCGTATAGAAGAAGTGAAGCACGCCAAAGAAGAGGGTATTGAGTTCCTCACCTTGCACAACCCTGTGGAATATATAGGTGACGAAAGAGGCAGGGTGGTTTCTATGTCACTGCAAAAGATGGAACTGGGAGAGCCTGATCAGAGTGGCAGACGCAAACCTGTACCTATACCCGGTGCTATCATCTCTATCCCAGTAGATGAGGTGATTGTAAGCATAGGCGTATCACCCAACCCGCTTATTCCCCGCTCGATCCCCGGACTTGAGATCACCAAATGGGGTACTGTGGTGGTGAATGAAAATAACAGAACTGCTATCCCGGATATCTATGCGGGAGGTGACATTGTACGTGGTGGAGCTACTGTGATCCTCGCTATGGGTGACGGACGCAAAGCTGCTGCGGCAATGGATGCTCAGCTTATGGACAAGCAAGAGGAGAAATAAGCATGAAGTATGCCGAGGTCATATTACCATTGGCCGTAAACGGCACATTTCATTATCGTATCCCCTTCTTTCTCGAAGATATGGTGTCGGTAGGAAAGCGTGTTATTGTTCCCTTTGGGACTAAACGCTTTTATACCGGCATCGTTGTTTCTTTATCTGATGCTTTGCCTATGGGCATAACGGATGCTAAGCTCAAGAATATTGATGATGTTCCGGATACACCTGATCAGTGCATCGTGAATCAGGATGATATTGATCTTTGGTACTGGGTGTCTTCCTATTATGCCTGCTCCGTGGGTGAAGTAATGCACGCTGCTCTGCCTGCCGGTCTGCTGCCCGAAAGCAAAACGATAGTGAAGCTAAATACATCTTTCGAGGCGGATTCTGTCTTGGAAACCACAGATCAGCGAATACTGGATCTATTGGATGATGCCAAAGGTAAAGAGCTTAATATGGCTACTTTGCAGAAGCTTGTGGGGAAATCTGCTGTGACGTCATTCAATCGCCTTATAGAGTTGGGTGCTATCTGCCTACAGGAGCAAGTCCTTTCACGTTACACACCTCGCAAGCGTATTTTTATCTCATTACATCCATCCTATGCCACTGATGAGGAAGCGCTGTGCTTGCTACTTGATTCTTTGGGTAGAGCTGTGAAACAAAGGGAGGTGGTAGAGGCTATGATCGACTATTGTGAGTCTGTGCAGTTACCTTTGTCTACCCGTATCCCTCGCTATCTGCTCAGTGGCAGAGTACCCAATGCCCAGTCTGCTATAGATGCTTTGTGTAAGAAAGGAGTTTTGATCAAAGAAGAGCTCGAGGTAAGCCGTATTATTAGTGAAGCAGGGCAGAAACCTCTACCATCGTCACTTGGTAACAATGCCCCTATTACTCATCCTAAAGAACTATCACACGGTGTAACGGTCTACTATGCTTATAACCCGCATGATAAGGAGCGTTTTGTTGTGGAGCATATCTCTCGTGTCATAGCATCCGGCAAGCAAGTATTGTTCCTTACCCCCTCGGCCTATAATCTGCCTTCGTCACATCATTTCATTGAGCAAGTGGAAAAAGCATCGGGAGGCAAGCTATTTTATTATAATTCCTCCACGTCAGATGCTGTAAAGGTGGAACTCTTCCGCCACTTGAGTCGGAGTAGCGAGCCTTGTGTGGTACTCGGTATGCGTGCCGCTGTGTTTGTCCCTATGAAGAACGTGGGACTGATCATTGTGGACGAGGAGCACGAATATCTCTATAAACAGCAAAATCCGGCTCCTCGCTTTCATGCACGTGATGTGGCATTGTGGCTGGCCAAACAAAGAGGTTGTGATGTATTACTTACTTCGGAAACGCCATCGGCCGAAACTCTTTTCAATGTACTGCGGGGTAAATATGAGATAATCAATTGTTACCATCAGGATAATATTCAGGATCTCAATCCCACTCGTGACGAGAGCGTAATGATACAAACGGTGAATATTACTGAAGCCCGCGATCGGAAAACGATGCCCCGTGACAGCTTGGTTACGCCGGAGCTAAAGCACGAAATCAATCGTATGCTGATGCTGGACAAGCGTGTTATGATCTTACAGAATAGACGAGGCTATGCACCATATATTATTTGTAACAATTGTGGGAGCAGAGTACGTTGCCCCCACTGTGATGTGAGCCTTACCTATTATCGAAATAAGAAGGTATTGGCTTGTCGCTATTGCGGATTTACAGATACGGTACCCCAGGTGTGCCCCTCATGTGGTGTGCATGCCTCTGAAATGAGAAGCAATGTAGAGCTTTTTCATTATGCCGGTTACGGATCAGAGCGGGTAGAGGATGAGATACAGACCTTATTTCCGGAAGCATCTATTGTGAGGCTGGATAGTGATATTCTCCAAAGCTCGCGCAAGGCGCAGGAAGCTCATGAAAAAATAGCTCGTGGCGATGTGGATATTTATGTGGGAACCCAAATGATCAAGGGACAGCCTGTCTGGGATGATGTGGGGCTTATAGCCGTACCGCAACTCGAATCCATCTTAGGATTCCCCGATTTCAGATCCTATGAGAGGGCTTATCAGCTATTGTATCAGTTGATATTGCGTTCTTTTTTTGCAGGAGACCAAGGGAATCGTCCGGTGAAGATACTTATCCAGACAGCAGATCCATCCAATCCCTTTATTCAGTGGCTGAGCAAGGGCAACTACAGTGATTTTATCAAAGAGCAACTCGCCGAGCGCAAATTGCTGATGTTCCCTCCCTTTGTGCGTATGACCATCGTGATCATGAAATGCTATGATGAAGACATCATTGAGGAGGCAGCTCAGGAGTATTATGCTTTATTGGAAAAGAACAAAAAGGCAGATATATATATCTTACCTCCTCAGAAACCATCGGTATCCAAAATAGACTTGCAGTATATACGGCATATTATGCTGCGTAGGCCTCTGGATGTGATGTTTGAAGAAGAACGAAAGCTTTTATTGACTTGCAAAGAGTATTTATATGACAATAATGCTACGACCAGAAAAGTGAGAATTTATTTTGATGTTGATCCTTTGTGATTTTTTCTTGTTATACTATTAGACCTATAACCACGCTGTTATATACTTCTCAATGTATACAAAGGCTCTTTTCTTTAAATTATTATTGAAATAAATTTGGAAGTTAATAAAAAAGTTGTACCTTTGCAGTGTCAAAAAATATCGCGGAGTGGAGCAGTGGTAGCTCGTTGGGCTCATAACCCAAAGGTCGTAAGTTCGAGTCTTGCCTCCGCAACTATCAAAAGAGAATCTAAGCAATTAGGTTCTCTTTTTTTGTATGCTTTCTATTGCAGTAGCGTGTTGGGCTTATCGGGTTATGATGGTTAAACAGATAAATGGAGACCGTTGCATAGCAGGCAAATTGCTTCGTTGCTTGCGAGATTCGCACTTGGTCATTTACCTGAAGTAAGCTCCCTGTGCACTCACTCTTAGCGCCTTGCACTTTACCTTCTCTGCCCGGTCAAAGTGTCTTTTGTCGGCTTTGCCTCCAAAATCCATGAGACTGTTGACTTTTGCAACAGTCTCAAATAAACAACCGCAATAAGTCCAATGTAAGAGGGCGGATATTGGGCCTTTTATATATATGCGCCTAAAATGAAACAAGGAGGAGAATGAAAAACATTCCCCTCCTTCAGCTTTAGCTACATATCCTTTGCGGATAATTACTTCTCTATGGCAGCAATGCCGGGAAGTACTTTGCCTTCGATGGCTTCGAGCAGAGCACCACCACCTGTAGATACATAGGATACTTTATCGGCAAGTCCGAATTTGTTTACGCAGGCAACACTGTCGCCTCCGCCTACGAGTGAGAATGCTCCGTTGGCAGTTGCTTCTGCTATAGCTTTGCCTACTGCACGTGAGCCTTGGCTGAAGTTGTCAAATTCGAATACTCCTGTAGGACCATTCCAAAGGATAGTCTTGGAGTTTTTGATAACTTCTTTGAATTTTTCAATGCTCTTAGGACCTATATCCATACCGGACCATCCGTCGGGGATATTCTTGTCGTCGCAAACTTGAGTATTGGCATCATTGCTGAACTTATCTCCACACAAAGCATCTTCAGAGAGCACAAGGTTTACACCTTTTTCTTTGGCTTGTTTTACAATCTCTCTGGCAAGATCCAATTTGTCATCTTCGCAAAGAGAAGATCCTATCTTACCTCCATCAGCCTTGGCAAAAGTATAGGTCATAGCTCCGGTAAGGATAAGATTGTCTACCTTGTTGAGAAGGTTTTCGATGATTTCGATCTTTGAAGACACCTTAGATCCTCCCATGATAGCTGTGAACGGACGATTGATGTCATTCATCACTTTTTCTACAGCTTTTACCTCTTTTTCCATCAGATAGCCAAACATCTTGTGATCTTTGTCGAAGTACTCTGCGATAAGAGCTGTAGAGGCGTGTGCACGGTGTGCTGTGCCGAAAGCATCATTGACATAGCAATCTGCCATGGCCGCAAGTTTCTTGGTAAATTCTTTTTGACTTTCCTTTACTGATTTTTTAGCGGCGGCTTTCTCGTCGTCTGACGCATCCTCAGCCAATCCGCGAGGTTTGCCTTCTTCTTCAGCGTAGAAGCGGAGGTTTTCAAGAAGCAGAGCCTCTCCGGGCTTTAGGTTTTTAGCCATTTCAGCAGCTTCTTCACTCACACAGTCATCAGCAAATTTTACTTCACTACCCAGAAGCTCTGATACATGATTAAGGATGTGACGAAGGGAGAACTTGTCTTCTGCTTTCTTGGGACGACCTAAATGCGAACCGATGATGAGCATGCCCCCGTCATTGAGTACTTTTTTGAGTGTAGGCAGTGCGGCACGGATGCGAGTATCATCGGTGATGTTGAACTTCTCATCCAAAGGTACATTGAAGTCAACGCGTACAAATGCTCTTTTACCGGCAAAATTAAATTGGTCAATAGTCATAATTATCAATCTTTTTAAGCTCCTTGGAGCTGATTACCAAATTTCAATACAAATATAATGATTAATCACTATTTTATAAATATTTATTTATGTCTCAGAACAAACATATATATGATTGTTTCCATACGCTATTCATTTATCCAAATAACCCTTCTAAATAGAGCTTAGAACTGAAAAGTACATGAGAAATTATTGTAACCATCATTCTTTTGTAATTTTTATTAGGGTTACTAATTGTTTTATTCACAGTGTGTATTGTTGATGTCTGTTGTTTAAGATGCAATAGGGAAGTGATGTTTTTGTGTATAATCCTTGCATATGTCGATTATCTGCTCTATATTTGCACCCGTTAAGAACAACGAATTGCTCTTGATAAATGGTTTGGTACCATAGCTCAGTTGGTAGAGCAAAGGACTGAAAATCCTTGTGTCCCCGGTTCGATTCCTGGTGGTACCACTTTGAAGAAATAGATAGAAACTCTCGGATTACATTGTAATTCGGGAGTTTTTGTTTTTCCGTAAAAGAGCGTTTAATTTTCATGAAAAATATAATTGAGCATACCATGATTGTAAGTTGTCGATTGTTGTGGGCTGTTTTTAAGTTCGTGATTTTTGTGTCGGACATCTAAATATCCATTTATGTGTGGAATTAACCGCAATCATTATGCTTTTGTAGATGAAATTTTCATTTTTTCAAGATAAAAACACAATAATTTGTGTGATTCGAGATAATGTAACCATCTCGTAACAAAAATAAAGTAATCTTGTATCGGATTTTTAACCGTTACATTTGATTATAAGAAAGAGAATGAAAAAAGTAATTTCTATTATTACAGTTGCTTTACTCCTGATGGGGTGTGCAGGCGGCAAAAAAGAAAATAAGGGTACCAGTCAACTTGATGGTGCCGGTGCTACCTTTCCTTTACCATTCTACACATTAGCTTTCAAAACTTATCAGGAACAAGGCGGACCTACAGTAAACTATGGAGCTATCGGCAGTGGTGGCGGTATCAGAAGCCTCAAGGACGAGATTGTGGACTTCGCAGCCAGTGATGCTTTTCTCAAAGACGACGAAGCCACAGCTATGAAACCCGTAATACATATTCCTACCTGTATGGGTGCTGTGGTACTTGCATATAACCTCGATGGTGTGCAAGATCTCAAACTGACAGCGGAGGTGATATCAAAAATATATTTGGGTGAGATCAAGAAATGGAATGATAGTGCTATCAAGAGCATCAACCCCGGAGTCAATCTGCCCGACAAAGCCATCACTCCGGTATATCGCTCTGATGGCAGTGGTACTACTTATATATTTAGTGATTACCTCTCCAAAGCTTATGCCCCATGGAAAGACAAGATGGGTGCTGCAAAGTCACTCAAGTGGAGTGTAGGAATTGCCGGCAAAGGCAACCCCGGAGTGGCAGGTGTGATAGCCCAAACGCCCGGAGCCATAGGTTATGTCGGTAGTGAGTATAGCTTCTCGTTGAATATACCTTCTGCCAAAGTGATGAACAAAGCGGGTAATTTTATCAGCCCATCTATCGAGAGTATATCGGCATCAGCCACGGGCAATATCCCAGAAGACACCCGCACCATGATCACGGATGCTGACGGAGCCGAGGCATATCCTATCAGCTGCCTCACATGGATACTTATCTACAAAGATCAAAACTATAAAAACAGATCCATAGATAAAGCCCACGCTACTGTGGACATGCTCAAGTGGATTCTGGGAAGTAAAGCTCAGGAACTGACTCCCAAAGTGCATTATGCACCCCTGCCGCAGAATATTATTGAACTGGCGCTCCGACAACTCAATACCGTTACATACAACGGTAAGGCTCTCGGTGATGTCGCGGAAAACAAAGACAAGAAATAAGTTTAGTTTTTAGAATGAGGAGCGTATATGTTATCGGGAGTTATGACCAATGTCTCTTGAGACATATACGCACGTTGTTTTTTCAATCAAAAAAACTTTTCTAATGGGGCATAATTACTCTATTCATTCATCATTGAACAACCGCCATATCAGACTTAGTATTTTCAAAGATAGGATATTCAGAGCTCTGCTTCTTGTGTCCGGGCTTATAGTCCTGCTAGTCTGTATAGCTATGGCTGTGAGTTTGGTCAAAGACAGTCGTGAAGCTTTTCGCACATTTGGTTTCTGGGGATTTATCAGCTCATCAGAGTGGAATCCTTCTCCCGGTGCAGAGAGTTACGGAGCTTTGCCTTTTATCGTGGGTACATTGGTGACGTCCTTACTGGCTCTTGTTATCTGTATCCCTTTTTCTCTGCCCGTAGCTTTATTTACGGGAGAGTATTTCAGAGGTACCAAAGTCGCAAACATCGTGAGCTCACTCACGGATTTACTTGCGGGGATACCATCGATTGTCTATGGCTTATGGGGATTCTATGCTTTCAGACCTCTTATTATTTCATTGGGTATCAATGAGCAGGGGTTTGGTATCGTTACTGCATCACTCATATTATCCATTATGATCATACCTTATGCTTCATCTTTGAGTTCACAGTTCATCGCTATGACACCTTCGGGCCTCAAAGAGTCGGCATACAGTCTCGGTGCTACTCGGTGGGAAGTGATCAGATCGGTTATTTTCCCCAATTCAAAGACCGGTATCTTCGCTGCATATATCCTTGCTCTGGGGCGAGCTTTGGGCGAGACTATGGCCGTGACTATGCTCATTGGCAATACCAATCAGATACCCCAAAGCCTTGCCGATACAGGCAATAGTATGGCGAGTTTGATAGCCAATCAGTTTGGTGAGGCTGACGGCCTCAAACTAAGCTCTCTGATAGCCATAGCACTGGTGCTCTTCCTCATTACAGCGGTGATCAATGCTGTAGCGAAATATATAATGAAGAAAACACGATGACCACAAATATAAGTCTTAGACGAACCAAAGATAAAATAGCCAAAGGGGTAGTGATCGCCTTTACTATCCTCACTGTATTGCCGCTTTTTATGATCATCGGCACTATCTTTTACAAAGGCTATAAACAGATCAACCTATCTTTTTTTGTGGAGAAATCTCCCTCCGGGCTGGATGCCTTGTTGGCAAAAGCTACAGAAACGGTATTACCGGGCGGTATTGCCAACGGTATAGTTGGTACATTGCTTATGGTATTTATAGCCTCATGTATTGCCATACCTACGGGTATTATGGGAGGCATCTACTTATCCGAGAATAAAGATGCGCATATTGCTAAGACAATACGCTTTTTTACCGACCTGCTTCAGGGCAGTCCTAGTATCGTTATAGGTATCATTGTTTATGCCTGGTTTGTAGTGCCTATGGGGGGATATTCTGCTTTGGCAGGGGCATTGGCATTGTCCATTATGATGTTACCGTTGATTATTCGCTCTACGGAAGAGACTGTACTCCGCTTACCTTCGACCTTGAAAGAGTCGGCTCTGGCACTGGGCTGTCCATACAGAGCGGCCGTGCTCAAGATTATAGTGCCTTCGGCCATGTCGGGGCTACTTACCGGTATCTTGCTTTCGATCTCACGTATCATAGGCGAGACGGCTCCCTTGATGATGACAGCTTTGGGTAGCGGTATTATCAATTGGAACATCGATAGGCCTTCCAGTGCCGTTCCCCTGCTTATCTGGGAGTTTTACAACGATCCCAATCTCCAAGATATGATCTGGAGTTCGTCACTATTCCTGCTGTTTGTTGTTTTATTTTTTAACATTTTGGCAAAAAAACTATCTGCTAAATGGAGCATCTACTAAAAGAAATGGAAAGTAACACCTCACTCACTAATAACCCAGTAATACTTGAGCTACAAGACGTATGCGTTTCTTACACGCCTGAGAAATATGCTGTCAAAAACGTTTCAGCCAAACTGTTCGATAAGGAAATCACAGCTATCATGGGTCCCAGTGGCTGTGGCAAGAGCACCCTGCTCAGAGCTATCAATCGCATGCATGAGCTGTATGATGGCATCAGTGTCAAAGGCAGGCTACTTCTCAACAACGTGGACATCATGCAAGAGCAAGCCATGACCGTAAGGCGCAAGGCAGGTATGGTATTCCAACGCCCCAATCCTTTCCCCACCATGAGCATTGCCGACAATGTATTGGCTGGTTATCTCCTCAATGGCATAAAGCTCTCCAAAGCGAAAAAAGAAGAGATCGTAGAGACATCACTCAAAAATGTGGGATTGTGGAATGAAGTCAAGGATACGTTGCAGAAGAAAGGCTCCTTTCTCTCTGGTGGTCAGCAGCAACGATTGTGCATTGCACGTGCACTGGCTCTCAAGCCCCAAGTACTGCTCATGGACGAGCCTACCTCCGCACTCGACCCCATTGCTACCAATACGATAGAAGAGCTTATTCTGGAACTCAAAAAAGAGATTGCCATCGTCATAGTCACTCACAACATGAGTCAGGCTTCTCGTATTTCTGACAGATCCATGTTTATGTATCTGGGCGAACTGATTGAGTATGACCTCACGTCTAAGATGTTTACCAATCCGTCCGATAGTCGCACTGAAGATTATCTTTCAGGACATTTCGGATAGACCATGGGCTATTGATAAATATTATTTCATTTTATAATCAGAAAAAGAATCATGTTAGCTACCGTCCAACAGCATTATGATAAGATAAGCGAAGACTTCAACCTTTTGTCCAAAATGATATTCAAGCAATTTGATATTGCCCAAAGCATGCTCAACAGCTCATTTGATGAAGAGCTCATTGTCATGATGAAGGATAATGAAGCACTCATCGACGGGCTTGAGGTGAAGATCAAAGAAGAAGTCATCAATGGCATTGTACTTTTTTCTCCGCGGGCTACTGACTTGCGCAAGATAATTTCGTTTTACGAGATGTCTGCTTACTTGGAAAGAGTAGGAGATTTGGTATATTCGCTTAGTAAAATGATAAAAAGAATTAACTTAGAAGGTAAATTGATGTCCAATCTAAGGGAAAGGATACTGGTACAGATAGATCAAACCAAATGGATGGTCAATAATGCAATAGTTTCTTTCGCTTGTGAAGAAGACAAACTTGCATCTAAAATCATTGAAAATGACAAAAACATAGATATAGAGCACCGCAGTATTATCCATGATATTCCTGATATTTTATTTTCACAAGGATATCAGATTACCCCTGACGACATACGCGATTGTATAGAAATATCCCGTATGTCTTACAGTGTGGAACGCATCGGAGATAATGCCACCAATATAGCAGAGGTAGCTATATACCTCATTGACGGCAAGAATGTAAGTCATATAGGAAAATTAAAAAAGCAAAAGAATGAAAAGTCCTAAGAAGATTCTGATTGTCGATGACGAGGAGGATTTGAGAGAGATACTCACATTCAACCTTGAGAGTGAAGACTACAAAGTAGTTTCCACTGATTCTGCTGATGCAGCCCTTGGCATGGATGACATTTCTTCTTATGATCTGATCTTGCTTGATGTCATGATGCCCGGTACTTCCGGATTTAAGATGGCGGAAATACTCAAGAAGCAATCCGACTTTGTTCCCCCTCCCATAATCTTCCTCACAGCCAAGGATACGGAAAACGACTTGCTCACGGGCTTTAGCCTCGGAGCGGATGATTATATTTCAAAACCTTTTTCCATCAAAGAACTGCAAGCCCGTGTCAAAGCAGTGTTGGCTCGTATGGATTCCATATCCGCCGTTCAGCATGTTACCAAGTCACATCCCGATCATATTGTTTTAGGCTCGCTCATGATTGATAAAGTATCTAAGACAGTTTCAATCAATAATCACGATATCCCTCTTACCAAAAAGGAGTTTGAGATCTTGGTGCTACTTTCCTCCGAGCCGGAAAGGGTGTTCTCACGTTCTGACATTCTTGATAGGCTATGGCCCGATGATTGTTATGTAATGGAGCGTACTGTGGATGTACACATCGCTCGCCTTCGTAAAAAAATCGACAATAGTAATGTCAATATTATCAATCGATCCGGATACGGATACAGCATTGTAAACGAATAATTAATTACATATGAAAAGACTAACCTATACCACGAAGCTTTTTACTTATTTTTCCATTATTATCCTACTTTTGGGGAGTGCCATCATCTTATTCCAGCGTAGGTCTGAGACACGTTACAAACGTGAGATGATCAATATGCAAATGCAGGATTATGCAGATGGGATATACCGCTATTTGTCCACGTCAAATGATCGAGACCTCGCGTCCGCAGCCCATATACTGCCTGATTACATGCGTGTCACCGTGATGCTCAAGGATGGTACTGTGCTTTATGACAATAGTATCCCCGACGGGCAAGCTATAGAAAATCATCTCAAACGCCCTGAAGTACATAAAGCGAATATCGATGGCGAAGGTTTTTCTTCCCGTAAATCCAAAACGCTGAACAAGGACTTTTTCTATTACTGCAAATTGTACCATAATGATAGATTTGTCCGTTTGGCAATGCCTTATGAGCGTGATCTGAGGCTTATGACTCCTGACAATGTTTTTCTCTATTTCATGGTCGGTATGTTTATCATTGCCTTTGTGATCTTAGTTATTTTTGAGCGCCGGTTCCACCGTTCTATCTTGTCGTTGCAGCAGTTTATTACCTCTGCCAATCAGAAACAAGGCGATTATGAGCGCATCACGTTCCCCAATACCGACCTCGGAGAGATAGGTCGGGAAGTAATAGAGACTTATAAGATGCTGGATGTGAGTACAAAGCGCTTCAAGACAGAGCGCGAAAAACTTATTCAGCACTTCTCCTTCTCTAATGAGGGTATAGCCTTCTTTTCCAAAGAGCGCAAATTTATTTATGCCAATAGCCATTTCATACAGATACTCAATGCCATTACGGACGAGCCTACGTTTATTCTTGACGAGCGCATCCTCAATGCCGAGGATTTGAAGCCCATAGATGATTTCCTCAAGCAAGGGAAAGAAAGGAAAGAGAATTTCATCAAATACAAGATCAATAAAAATGGTAGTCACTATGGCATCAGAGCACAGATATTTCCCGACAATAGCTTTGAAATCATTTTGAGTAACATCACTGGTTTGGAGGAGGAACGACGCCTGAAGCATGAGATGACCAGCAATATCGCACATGAGTTGCGCACTCCCGTAAGCTCTATCAGGGGGTATATCGAGACAATGTTGCAACAGCCTGATCTTGCACCTGACAAGAAAGAATACTTCCTCCAGCGATCGTACAGTCAGCTACTACGCCTGTCGGATCTCATTAGTGATGTCTCACTTATCAATAAAATGGAAGAATTCGGCCAGCACTATCCCAAAACTGCGCTCAATATCTCAGGAATTTTCGACGAAGTAAAAAAAGATCTTGAGCAGATACTTCAGGAGCATAATATCACTATAGACAATCATATCCCCTCGGATGTATCTATTCAAGGGAATGAGTCCCTAGTTTATGCTATTTTTAGAAACTTGGTAGAGAATTCCATTCGCTATGCGGGAGATGGCGTAAATATAGAGATGTATAAATATTCCGAGGACGATAAATATTACTTCTTCTCCTTCTCGGACAATGGTGTGGGCGTGTCTGCCGAAAGTTTGAACAAACTATTCGATCGCTTTTATAGAGTCGATGAAGGGCGTGGACGTGCACAAGGGGGTTCAGGCTTAGGATTGGCCATTGTCAAGAATGCCGTTATCATGCATGGCGGGGAGATCTCTGCCAAGCAAAAATCAGGTGGCGGGTTAGAAGTTATATTCTCTCTTGCCAAGCATTGAAAACACCTATAGCATCATTGAGAATGTCTGTTGGAGGTTGCTCATGTAAAGTGTACCTTTGTTATATAAATCAATAAAAAGAATAAAAATTATGAAAAAGAGTGTTTTATCAACAACAGGTTTGAAAGAATCAGAAGTAAAGAAAGTAAAAGATCAATTGGCTGTATTATTGGCAGATTTCCAGATTTTTTATTCTAATCTGCGTGGTCTCCACTGGCACATCAGAGGCGAGCAATTCTTTGTTTTGCACAAACAATATGAAGAAATGTACGATGGTGTATCAGAGAAAGTAGACGAAGTAGCTGAGAGAATTTTACAACTCGGCGGTGTGCCCGAAAATCGCTACAGCCAAAGCCTTAAAGTTAGCGAGGTGGCTGAGTACAGCGGTATTACTACTCCCTCAGAGGGTCTTCAACACGTATTCGAGACTTACAAACTTATCATCGCTAAAGAACGCGAGATTGCAGAACTTGCAGGTGAGGCTTCTGATGAAGTTACTGTAGATTTGATGATCGGATATCTCGGAGAGCAAGAAAAGCTTGTCTGGATGTTGGATGCATACATGAATAAGTAATCATCACGGCTCATCAGAGCAGATGTAATATTACACAAAAGCCAATTCATTTTGATCAATGAGTCGGCTTTTCTTATTATGTTTCATTCAACTAATCATTGTTTTATCATGCAGTTATGTGCATAGGACACTGTGTTTTTAAAGGTTGCTTATGCTTGGCTCCACCATCGAGATCATTGAGTAAATCCCATTGACTAAATTTAAGTAAGAGGCTTGATATTTTAGCAAAAAGTTACTTTTTGTCGGTATTTTTTGATTCACGCTTGTTGGGCACAGTGGCTTCAATACTATCACAATAAAGGTCCTTGACAACCGATTTCCGTTGTTGTATCTTTGTCCTTGTACTCTCGGCGTTTTTATTCCATACACCCATTAAGCCTGATTAATAATGAGCCTGCAGATAAGCATACTATGACAAGTAATTTCTCAACTAAATATATAGAACACGGTGTATTCCCTTATGCTCCATTTATTGGATCTTCCCGTATGTAATACTTCGCTTAGTATTTATACAGTACGCCTTCACTATCGACACCGCCAATCCGTAGGCATTTATCGATCTTAACTCATTTATCGACTTTTTCATTCTATCTTCCTTCCATATATTTCGTTCAATCATGTGTACTGCTCTGCTATCGTATGATGGAGGGGCGGCTGATTCATCCTATACGGTTTGCTGACTTATCCTATACGGACATTAGACCTATAGTATACGGACGATTGATTTATGTATACGGACAACTGACTTATCATATAGTGTCGACAACCCCATCATATACCAATGAAGATAATTGAGTTTTGAGATGATTAATGCAACCCTAACTCTAAGGATTTATTATAATAGAAGTATGCATACTATAGATATTTATTTTCGGGCGCTTATGGTAGCAATGTGTTTATTAAGCCCTATTTTCGGATGCGATAAGAGCTTCAAAATATTGTTTCTTATTTATACACAGTATAAATAAGTGTGATGTTTTAACTAAACGATCACTTTTTTTTGGTGAATTATGGGCTTAGACAACTTTTTTAGAATAATGTATTGCAATCTATTACAACAAAACCTATCCTCTGTATATCGGATGCTGATTTTGACATTTTGTCAAAATCAAGGTTTGGTCTTCATGTGCGAGTTATGCTTATGTATTGGAGAGACGGCATCCCCCCCTCGTCAGCTATAAATTGCTATCCGCCTATGCATGACATGTAGTTTCACACATAGGCGGATAGCAAAATTCTGAGATTAACCCCTAATTACACCTCGGTCTACTCCTCATTTTTGATGATCATGATGGAGAAGTAGGGTATCTTACGCGCCTGTATCTCGGCACTGTTGGTTGTGCTGTATTCATTGTCCAAGCCCACGTTTTCGAAATAGGAGTAGGAGTACTGAGGGTGTGCTGTAAGAAATGCTTTGAGCACCGTCTCGGAGAGGGAAACTTTCATGATCACAATAGTCTTTTTCTCTTTGAGATCATGTAGTAGTTGCTCCTCGGTGACTATGCCGGGTACTACCTCCAATGTCTCTTCCTGCTTGGTAATGTGGAGATTTACGGCAGCTGCACAAGCCAAGAATGCAGGTACTCCTGCGATATGATTAACTTCCACACCCTCTTGCATCAGTATCTCACTGATGTAGTGTGTGGAGGAGTAAAAGCCACAGTCTCCCTCTGCTACCACGGAGATAATTTTGCTGTCGTTATGCTCGCGGTATATCTCCATAAGCTTGTAAGCGATTTCGTTGTAGGCAATGTGTGCGGCATCACGTTGTTTGGACATGGGTACGTTGAATACAATCACTTTACGCTCGTCGATGCCCAGCTGATCCAGTATTTCTTTGGATCGAGAGCGGAATGTGCCGCTGAGCGTGTGTGTGCCGGGACAGAATATCATGTCCGATCGTTCGAGTTGCCTAAGGGATTTGAGCGTTATGAGTTCTGGATCGCCCGGCCCCAGAGAGATAAAAAACAGGTTAGATTTATGCATGATGTAGTATGGGATATTTATAGTTTACTTTGCCGCTCTCTTCTATGAGCAATATCTGTAGGTCGCTGTGGGGTATGCAGGGCTTGCACGTCTCGTAACAGTGGCGCAGGATAGCTGTGAAGAAGTTGTGAGCATGCCGGGAGGGCACTTTGTCAAGCAACTCCCTTGCCAGCGTGATGTTTTCTATGATACTGCGTAGGTCATCCAAGGCATTTACTTCGTGAGCCACACTGCAGAGGAAGTTTTTGTTCATGACTACCTTTTTGCTATGGGTATCCAAGTTTCCTTCCGCCAGCTTTACGGCTTTACCTATCATAATCCCCATGTACACTTGTTTGAAGGTGGAGTTATTCACCTCACGCAGTGTTTCTCCGATGAAGTTGCCGTATTGCACAAAGATCTGAGCAGGCTTGTCGGGGAAAATCGCTTTGAGGAAATTCTCACTCTTGCCCCCTGAGTTGATCACGATCATATCACAGAGGGTAGCTTGGGCTACGGAGACTTGGCGGGTTATGGAGGCGATAAAGGCTTCTGAAGAGTAGGGCTTGACCACGCCACTGGTACCGATGATGGAGATACCATCTACGATGCCGAGTCTGGGGTTGAAAGTCTTCTTTCCTATCTCATATCCCTGTGGTACCGATATGGTGACATGTACTCCGCACTCGCAACACTCTCTCACTGCTTGCCTGATCATACTGCGGGGAGTGGTGTTGATGGCAGGTCCACCGACTTCTATACCCAAGCCTGGGAGGGTCACTCTGCCTACTCCCTCGCCTCCGTCGATGACTATATCGTCCGAGTCGTTATTGACCTCTACCCGTGATACTATGCTGATGCCATTGGTGATGTCGGGGTCGTCTCCGGAGTCTTTGATTACTGTGGCCTCCGCATATTGCTCATGCAGTTCAACTTTGCTTATGGGGAGTATCACCTGTTCGCCTTGGGGTAGCGTGATGCTTACCTCTTGCAGAATATCATCGGTGAGTAGTGCCACCAGAGCAGCCTTGGTCGCAGCCGTAGCACACGAGCCGGTAGTATAACCACTGCGTAAGGGAAAAAATGTGGGGCACAGGTTTTCTATCGCTTTTCTCAGGCCTACCTTGCCCTCGACAGATACGAAAGATTTCGGTGTACGTGGGCGACGTATGATGTACAAGGGGGTGTGGTATCGCTGACACATCTTAGCTTTTTCCTCGAAATAGCCTGAGCTACCGCTTTCTTTTGTAATGACGGCATCGGGGTGTATAGTGTGCATAATGCTCTCGTCATCAGGATTCTCAAAATCAAAGTAAAGAATGTGATCTTGCGGGAAGTGATGATCTGTCACAATACGGTTGGACTCATCTCTGTCCAGAATCCTGAAGTATGTTTCGTGCTCTGTCCAGAAGTCTTTGAGCTTGGCTATAGTATTTACCCCGGTCAGCGCCAGTAGTTTTTTGACTCCCGCAGATTTGAGTTTACGTGTCGCATCGTTATAGTCGTCACAGAAAATGCCATCGACATTGAGGTCAAAATTGCGTTGTATCCTCACAACAGGTATCTTCAACTTTAGCGATGCTTGCTCTATATTGCTGTGAAGGTTCTCGGCAAAGGGGTGTGCAGCATCAATGATAAGTAGGATGCCGTGCGAGGTGCAAAACTCTACTATGCGGGGCACATCCATGGCTCCCGTAAGGGGGATACCGTTTTTGAATGTGACTTGTTGCAACGCCCCCTTGGTGGCATAATAAAACGCCTTACCTGCCTCCTCCAGAACTTCAATGCACAAGCGCCCCTCCGTGGTTCCACCGAAAACTAAGATCATGGGCGGAAAAGGTGCTTGAATTGATGGGAGTAGAGCTTGGACAAACCTTTCCTATTGTCAATGGAGTCCCCTACAACCAGCATGGTAGTGAGGGTAAGATTATTGTCCTTCACAATCTTTGCCAGGTCTTTGAGTTCTCCGCGATAGATCCTTTCGTCTTTCCACGTCAGGTGATAGCATGCCGCTACGGGAGTAGTGGGCGGATAGTGCTCCAGCAGTTGGCTCTGTACTTCATCTACAATACCTGCACTCAGGAATATACACATGGTGCTTTGTGAGCGTGCCAGCATGTGTAATTTTTCTTTTTCGGGCATAGGGGTGCGCCCTTCGCCACGGGTGAGGATGATGGTTTGTATCTTTTCGGGAATTGTAAATTGCGATTTGAGTGCTGCAGCAGCTGCTTGGAAGGAGGATATACCCGGGGTAATATGATAGCTCATACCGTATTCGTCGAAAAAAGCCATCTGCTCCTGTATAGCTCCATAGATACAGGGGTCTCCTGTATGTAGCCGCACAATGAATGCGCCTTTGTCATAAAACTCTTTCATGAGAGCAAACTGCTCTTCCAGATTCATCGTCGCAGAACTCCTGACCACAGCCCCATCTTTGGCACACAAGGTAAGCTCCTTGGGAACGAGACTGCCGGCGTAGAGGATCAGGTCGGCTTTTTCGAGAAAATATCTTCCTCTCACCGATATGAGATCGGGATCACCGGGCCCTGCACCTACAATCTCTATATGTCCTGCTCTGAGCTTGTCCTTATCTATTGCCAATGCGAAGGTAAAGTCATTGCCTTTGGAGAAGCAACCTTTTTGCTTCCCTATCATCAAATAGCCGTCATGCGCACTCTTGATGGCACAGCTTTCACTCACGCCGGCGATGCCTGTAACTTCTTTCACTTTTTGTGACGGATTACTTACAGCTACATCCTCAAGATCTTCTGCCCGGTAGATCACGATGGGATATTCCTTGCCAAAATCATGTATCAGTGGCTCGTCTTTTTTAAGCTCAATGGTAGATACATCCTTGATCGCTTCTCGGCGAAATCCCTTGCGTTCTATTTCCGTGAGGATAAAGTCCTTGATGTGATCAGGGTTGCATGCTTTGCGACAGCCGATCCCGAGTGAGAGTACGCGAGGGATGTACTGTAGTGTGGTGATACCAAATTCATGCCTCCGTGGGCTAACTGTAATGATGAGGTCAAAGTTGTCCGGATTGATTTGATCTGCTGCATAAAACAGTTGTACATGCGAGGGAGCTGTGCGCTCGAGATAATCAGTGCCTTTGTCCCTTATCTCCAGGAGTACCGCTGTCTTCTTACCATTTACAAACTCTATGATAGGTTTATTCAGGCTCTCTGTATTAGAGACGGTCATCCAGTCATACAGGTCGCCCAGCATGTCCAATGCCCAAAGGTCATTATTGTCACTTTGAGTAGAGATTACAGGCTGAGCACCAATGATGTGGCTGATGTCGGTACATAGTTTATTGGCACCACCCACATGTCCCGACAGCACCGACACTACATACTTGCCTCCGGAGTCGATATTGATGACTGCAGGATCAGAGTGTTTGTCTTGAACAAAAGGGGCAATGCTGCGGATACAGATGCCCATAGCGCCAATAAAACACCAGCAATCATAATTGCCAAAGCATTCTTTGAAGAAAGAATTGATATCCTCAATCTTAGGATATCGTTCATTGCTATGCAGGGTGAAAATCTCTGCTTCATGGATCTCACTTCGTATAGCTTCCGCTATACCGATCCCCTGTGACGAGATCGTGATGATACCTATATGATGATTCATTTGTGCTATGCTATTTAGTTTGCTTTACGGCTTTGAATATCGTGATGGGGTTGTAGTCGTCCAGTGCCACCCGTGATTGCTCCTCGATCTTCATGCCTGCTTTGTCTATAGCTTTGAGGAACAGAGTGGCACTATCTTGTGACACAGAATTAAATACTAAAATACCCTCATCTGTCATCACCGATTTTAGTTTTTTGACTATCTCTATCAACTTGCCTCCATGCCCGCCTATGAATACCGCATCGGGAGGTGGGAGTTCTCTGATATCGGTATCCAGGAAATCTCCTATATGCGCATTGATCCCGGGACACCCAAATCGTTTGCTGTTGACCTCCATGAGTTCAAGTCCTGATTCTCTGATCTCAAACGCCTCTATGTGCAAGTGAGGAAACAGTCTCTTGGCCTCAATGGATACCGAGCCTGTACAAAAGCCTACGTCCCACAACGTTTTTTTACGGTGCAGATCCATTTTGCTGAGACTTATTAGTCGGATTGGCATCTTGGTAATCATATTCAATCTGCCATCCAGCGGCATGAATTGGTTATCGGGTATTCCCAGAGCCACAGACTCTTGCTTCCTTGCCGTTTGTTTCAGTATGATGCAGTTGGGCATTTCGAAAGTCATGTTCACCATCTCCGATACCTCGCCCCAAGTGCATTTCTGATCCGATTCGTTGCCGAGACGTTCGCCCACAATAAACTCGTAGTCCGTATAGCCGTAGTCGAGCATCCTTTGTGCTATGGTTGATGGAGTATGATTTCTATCGGTCAGTAATCCTATCACCTTTTCTTGATTGATAAGGGCTTTGTCAAACTCGTGCCACGGCCTGCCCGTCAGCGATACACACCTCATATCCTGATAAGCGATGTTGCAAGCCTGAGCCAGTAATTGTAACGAGTTGAAGGCCGGGTACACCTTGACATCCGCTTGGGGGAGACGGTTGATCACCGTATTGGCAAACCCGAAGAAGAGGGGATCTCCCGAAGCGAATACAATCACTTCGTTGTATCCTTCGTATTCTTTGAATACCTTGTCCAAAGGTACTGTGATATTGATCCATTTACTCCCTATGGGCAATATCTCCTTGACTATCTCATAATGTCTAAGGCCTCCCGAGAATACCGTGCCTCGAGATATATGCTCCAGTACTTCAGGCATGAGGTACGGAGCATTGCTATCCGTCAGTCCTATGATATAGAATTTTTGTTCTACCTCAGATTTCTTGTTGTTGCTCCACATCATTGTTTTTTCTTTGTAATGTGTTTATAGATCTCGTCCGGGTTTCAGATGCACAGCATCGTCATAGCAGAGTATAGCGTTTACGAGAGTGGCGGCAAGGTTGCTTCCTCCTTTGCGCCCTTCTACAATGATCTTGGGGATGTGTTTGAAAGGCTTGACCATGTGCTTGGACTCCTGAACATGCACAAAGCCCACGGGCGAAGCTATGATGCCTGACGGCTCGGCTTTCCCTTTGATAATAAGGTCGCAAAGTTCCATAAGAGCGGTAGGAGCATTGCCGAAAACATACAAGGCATTGGGATGCTCTTCTACTGCTAACCTGATGCCGGCCTGTGTGCGTGTGATGTTTTTGGTTTTTGCCATTTCTGCCACACGAGGATCTTGCAAGTAGCATTTTACCGTCATGCCCAGTCGCTCCAATGCTCCTTTCCTGATTCCTGAAGCAGCCATAGTAACGTCGGTGATTATGGTGTCGAATTTTTTAGCCATCATTGCATTGTACATGTTCTCCACTGCTTTGTCGTCCATGCTGATAATCTGCTCCATCTCAAAGTCCGCTGTAGTGTGGATTGCATGCAGAAGAGCCCACTTTCTGTCCAAAGGGATGTCTTTGTTTTTCAGCTCGCTTTCGATGGTGCGGAAGCTTTCTATCATGATGTCTTGTCCAATGCCCTTGCTCTCGCGATCCGTTTGTTGATCTCTGTAATATCCCCTTGGGGTGATAAACTTGTTGTTATGGATGTACGACTGTGAATTGCCGATAATAATCACGGTGAACATATCCACTTTTTCAGGATCAAAGTCAGCCAGTGTAGTCAGCGTTACTTCCTGCTCATCACGTCCGCCTTGACGCACGTATCCTATGGGGGTATTGGGGCTCCGCTCCGCACCGAATATCTCCAGCAGACGATAGAGTTGCCAGTAACGCCCATTGCTCTTAGGATTGTATATTGCCGTCACGAAGTCACCCGTAGCAGCTGCTTTGATTCGTTTTTCGATCACGAGCCACGGAGTCATCAGATCCGATAGCGATATCAGACAAGTATCATGTCCTATGGGGGCTCCCAGTAGAGCAGCCGCTTTCTGGAAAGCACTGATGCCCGGCAATACCTCTATAGTGATGTGTTCGGCTTTGAGTTCTTTTTGCATTTCGAATATCAGCGGAGCCATGCCGTATATACCGGAGTCTCCCGAACTGATAACACATACCGTTTTCCCTTGCAGGGCATATTCATAAGCTTCCAAGGCACGCTGACGCTCTTTTTTCATTCCGCTATCGATGCACACTGTGTTTTCGGTAATATAATCTTCGACAAAACGGAAATAGTATTTATATCCCACCACTACATCAGCGCTTTGGATGGCGTGGAGTGTGGCGGGGGTAATATCTTCAGCGCTACCGGGGCCTATCCCCGTAACAATTATTTTAGATTGGTTCATTATAGTAAGGTCTCTGTGTGATGTTATAATACTTGTTGAAGATGCTTGATCCAGATGTCTACAATCTCAGGTTCGTCTGCCAGTCCCCTAAGTCGGCAGTTCTCGTCTTCGATGACGAAGCCTGCCTTTTGTAGTCTTACCCTCCAGCTCTGATCTTCATCCGCTTCGTCAGGATCATAAGCTCCAGCCATATCATTTTTGGCATGATCTCCGGCTATGGACATGAGGGGCAGTAGATTGATCACTGTACCCCGCGGATACTTCCCGGCAAATACCTCTAAGAGGTGATCTATGGTCATTTCCTCAAAGTCTACTGTACCTATATAAATCCTATCCGTTAGAGTATTGAAATAGTTTTGAAGATCCAAGTACTTCTGATTGGCATCTCTGAATTTTGATTTGTCATTGCCATGTCCCATTAGTACCAGTAGCTCCCCCTGCTCAAGTCTTTGCAAATAAAGTCTAAGCAAAGTATCGCCCAAGAGCTTGATGTCCTCATCACTATCCATAAGCGGTGCGCCCATGACTACCTCCACCCCTGGATGTGTCAGCCTAAACTCTGTGAGCATTTTTTCTTTCACCATCTTATACTCTTCACCCGGTATCACGTGTAGTGACTGGATATTGATGTGTGAATAACCTGCTCCTGCCAATTGGTCGAGGAGTGTGCTCGCGGGATGAAACTGTTCTCCCGTTTTCTCGAACCAACGTTTCATACAGATCTTAGACGTAAAAGCCATATACAGGTCTGTATCCGGGAATCTCTGTGCAAATTGTGATGCTATTTTGTGGAATGTATCATGAGCTTCCTGGTGTGTGCTCCCAAAAGTGACCAGCAATAACGCCGTGTCATGATTTTTCAGTCCGTCGAAAGAAGTCTTAAACATAAATGTACAATGATAAATGATGGTTATATTCAAATATATCGATCGGTGAAATAACCCTAAGTATTACACCTTGATTCTGTGCAAGTCTCCCTTTTTCGGAGCTTTCACTTATCTTTGACAAAGATAATAAATTACACTTACTCAGGTGCTGTTATCGATCATGTAGGGTAGAGGTGCAATGTTCATGCTCCTTGCATTATCGGTAGCTAAGGAGTGAGTAGGTGCTCTAAGCCTATAGTAGATTTTTGACTTATACTACTTATCACAGAGTTATGACAAATTATAATCTTCATATCAGCACAGCTACAGCTCAAGATTTGCCTGAAATCCTTCGTATTTATGAAGGTGCTCGTACTTATATGCGCCTCCATGGTAATCCTACACAGTGGGGCCATGGTAATCCTCCTGTGGCTACAGTAATTGATGACATCGAAACCCGTAAGCTTTACAAAGTGGCGGATAGCAAGGGAAGATTGTGTGCTGTTTTTTTCTTCGAAATTACGGATGACGAACCTACATACCGCATTATCAATGACGGCAAATGGCTGGCACAAGGACACTACGGGGTGATACACCGTATGGCTTCTGCAGGAATAGTTAGGGGTGTTTCTGATTTTGTATTGAGCTGGTGTTTCGATCAACATGCTCATCTGCGCATCGATACTCATAAGGATAATATAAGCATGCAGTCTGCCATCGAAAGAGCCGGCTTTGAGTACTGCGGTATCATCACAGTGACAGACGGAAGCGAACGCCTCGCTTATGAGAAAATATAAGGAGGAATGTTTAGGGTTGCGAATCTTTGGATGACCTAAAAGCTCCAGCATAATATGTTTGCATAGTCCTCCTTATTGCAGAAAAAGGGAGGACGTGTAGTCCGAACGGATAAAACCCTGCGAATCTCTATATTGTAATTAATAGCTCACCCTCTCCCGTAAAATATTTTTTATTCTGCAAAGATTAATGGATTATAAGACGGTGCGTGGCGGGTGCGGTAACCTCTCCGATTACAGCTGCTATAGGGTGCCCATCGATAGCGTTGATATCCTGTACCAGAGCTTGTGCTTTGTCTGCATCAACAGCAATGAGTAATCCCCCTGATGTTTGTGCATCAGCCAAGAGCATCTTATGATCTACCGAACAGTGGCACTGCAGATCATTTCCTACGTAGCGTAGATTTCTAAAAGCTGCTCCGGGGATACATCCGTCAGCTATGAGTGTTTGTACCTCTGGTAGTGTGGGGACAGCATGTGCATACAACTCAAATGTAACATCAGAGGCTTGAGCCATACCCAGGGCGTGGCCTATAAGCCCAAAGCCTGTAATATCAGTAGCTCCTTTTACTCCGTATGATTGCATGATATTTGCTGCCTTAGCGTTGAGATAAGCCATTTGGGACAGAGCCATGTCATAGACTTTATCGCTCACAAGCCCCATTCTCTTGGCTGCAATGACTACCCCTACTCCCAATGGCTTGGTAAGTACCAGCATCTGTCCCACTTGTGCTCCGCTATTGGTGATAAGTTTGTGTGGATCTACTGTGCCTACAACTGCTAATCCGTATTTAGGAGGATTGTCGTCGATCGTATGCCCTCCCATGGTAAACGCTCCGCTTTCGTTGATAACCTCCTGTCCTCCCATGAGAATATCCCGCAATACTTCCAAAGGAATATCTTGTGACGGAAACATGGTAATATTGAGAGCCAATAGAGGCTTACCCCCCATGGCATACACATCTGATAGGGCATTGGCAGCAGCGATGCGTCCGAATGTAAAAGGATCGGAACATACCGGGGGGAAGAAGTCTGTAGTAACAATGAGAGCTGTATCCTCATTGAGTTTATAAACTCCTGCATCGTCATGTGTGGAGATATCGACCATAATATTATGGTCTTTGAGCAAGGGTATATCACTCAGTAAGCCTTTGAGATGCTCAGGATCGAGCTTGGCAGAGCACCCCCCATATTCTACAGTGGAAAGTAAGTCGAATGGGATAGTCATGATTGTATTTCAAAATTAATCTGAGCCTCTCTCAGTATGTTTGTGATAGAGTCGCATTGGTTTCCCGTTATTTGAAGGCTCATACCACACTCTGATGATAAATGATCGGGTACGGATACCACTCGGTGTTTGATGCCTGACTCCTCTACAAGGTGATGTGCCCGGATAAACGATCGGGTAGTGGGGAAAAGAACGTAGTATATATTATCTGCCGAATAAGTCATAAAGCGATTTGATCAAATAGTCCATATCCTGAAATGAATGATAGGGCGAAAGCGAAAAACGCACAGCCCCATGGGGCAATGTACCTAAGGTGCGATGTGCCAGCGGAGCACAGTGCAGTCCGTTGCGAGTAAGGATGCCGTAGCGCTCTCTGAGGGTATCGCCAATAAAAGCAGGAGACATAGTCGCATGTACTATAGAGAACAAATACCCCTGATGCTCAGGGTGGAGACTTTGGAGTAATTTGATGCCGTGTAGCTGCTCTATCTCTCGAAGTACAGCCTGTAGGTCATTCTGCGAAATCCGATATTGGGGGATGTGCTTCATGGCTGTAGCCCAAGCAACCAATCCCAGAGTGTTGGGAGTGCCGGCTATAAACCTATCAGGCATTTCGTACTGCATATCTGTTGTATGCGAGTGCACGCCGTTGCCTCCCGTAGTAAGAGGTTGTAGCTTTTGAGGCTGACGCACATAGAAACCTCCGGTGCCTGTAGGTCCTAAAAGCCCTTTGTGTCCTGTAAAAGCGATGAAGTCCGGTTGCCAGTTGTGGGCATCCTGTGGTTCAGAACCCGGTATCTGTGTGGCATCTGCAAGTAATCTGATGTTGTGGGAGTGGCATACTTGGGCGATATCGTAGAGTGGTTGTTTTACGCCGTTGACATTGCTCTCCATATTCACAATAGCCATGTCATATCCTTCTGGTCTCATTGCCATGAGAGCTTCTGTGTTTACCCTGCCGTCGGAATCATGAGGCATGATGTCGTACGATTGTATTACACCTTTTTCTATCAAACGCTGCAGAGGTCTCATCACAGCATTGTGCTCCATGGGAGAGACCAATACTTTGCCCAGAGGGTAGTCAGAGCCTTGGAGTATCGTATTGATGGCGGTAGTAGCATTGTCTGTAAAGCAAATATTTTCGGCCTGTTCCACTCCCAACCATTTACTCAGATCGTCCCGCAAAGCCTCTATAGCCAGAGTTGCATGCAAGGTTGCTTCGTCTGCACTGCGCCCATAGCTCCCTATAGGATGGTCATAGTAGTGAGCCAGCGTGTGGCACATCTGTGACGGTTTAGGGTAGGAGGTGGTGGCATTGTCAAAATATTTGTTCAGTTCCATTATACTTAGGGGTAAATAATCTTTCCTGCTTTGGTTTGAATATCCATGATGCTATACATATTGGATATGCGACCTACGGATAGTTGCCCTTTTATCTCATAGTAATCGGTACAGGTACCGCACACAATGACTTCTACTCCTTTTTCCTCATGCAGTTTCTTGAGTGAAGCTCCTGTGTCTGTACCTTCGAGAGCAACAAAGACTCCTTTGTTGTACAATATAATATGTGTGGGCATGACATCCATCTCCTCTATAGCATTTACAAAAGCTTTCATCAGTATGCGACCCAGAGCCTCGTCACCTTGCCCCATAAGATCAGATTTGATTACGATGACATAGCTGTCATGAGTCGTTCCTGAGGGCAGTGAACAAGTCTCAGGAGCGAGTGTCGGAACGGTGAATGCTATGGCGGTGTAACCTCGCTCCTCAGTCAGCTTTGTGTCACAATTCATGGACGATAAGTAATCCGTAAGATTGGAACAGGCTGTTGCATTATCCGTCAAGACAGCTACCTGTGATCCCGGAGTAGCTTGTTTAAGTTCCTTTTTGAGCATGATCAGAGGTAAAGGACAAAGTTTACCTCTTGCGTCTATAGTAATCATTGTGAGTCAATTGTTAGTTTATTGTAAATGACATATCACATTCAAATGCGATACCTCTATATAAATCTTATCTGTAAGTCAATGCAGATACTTTATCGGTCTACCAAATCTTGTGTCAGCCTTATCAATTCATTAGCAAGACTTTCGGGATCATCTTTTTCCCCTTTGATTGTCAACAATGGTGGAAGTCCTTGCTTGTCGAATGAGCGTTGGTATGCTTTGTCATAGTACACCAACGTATCTCTTATTGCGGACAAAATATCTCCGGACTTTACATGCTCGATAGCTTGTGTGCAGAGGAGATTGCCCATGCGCTTTTCTATTTTGCCCAAAGCCTCAATGAGCAAAAGCGGATCTATACTGCCGTACTCACGAAAGATATGTTGTGCCCTGGGCTCAACAGGAATATCTATAATGATGGGTCTGGAACTGCGCATCAAAGTCCAAAGCATGTCAGGGATAAACACATGTCCTACCAATTTGCTTTCGTTTTCGAGCCAGATAGGTTTGTGCGGATCCATATCTATAAAAGCATCGTGAAGCAGATTGATATATTGCTCCGTTGTAGGCTGTGGAGCTTGTCCCAATCCTCCGAATATCGACCCTTTATGATTGGCAAGACCTTCGAGATCTACCACTTGTTCTCCTTTGTTACAGAGCTGATGCAAGATCAATGTTTTGCCTGAACCCGTGGGTCCTCCCAGGATGCGTAAGGTGTATTTATTGTTATTAAGAATATGATCGAAATGTGCGCGATATGCTTTGTAACCTCCTTGTAAACGCCATGTTTTGATCCCTACCGTATTGAAAAGCCATTCCATGGATCCACTGCGCATACCACCACGCCAGCAGTAAAGACACAGTTCGCCTCCTTGAGCCTGAGCTTCACGAGCTAATTGTACCATTTTAGGACCTACTATTTGCAATCCATGTTCTACTGCGGGGGTATGACCTTCCTGTACATACAACGTACCTACCTCGCTACGCTCAGCATCCGTAAACAAAGGAATGTTGTAGGCTCCGGGTATATGCCCTTGCATGAATTCTCCGGGAGAACGTACATCGATCACAGGATAAGTACGCCGTTTTCCCAGAAATTCTTCGATAGATATTTCCATTATTCAATGTTGTGGATTCTTAATAATCCAAAGCAAAAGTAGTCATTATTAAATTATTGTGTTCTAATAAACATTATAAAAAGCAATGCGACCAAAGGTAAAAGAACATCTAGTCTCCCTTGATCGCATTGATATTACCTAAGGTAACTCTCTTGGCTGTTGTCTATTTATAAGATCGATTCGAGAGCCTGACGTACTTTGTGATATTCTTCTATGATGAGTTGCTCTGTGTCATGATTCACCGGAGTCAAAGGAAGACGCACTTTGTTATGAGCAATGAGTCCCTGATGATAAAGCAGGCATTTGATCCCGGCAGGATTACCACATACGAATAAAAGTTTGTACATCTCCTTGAAGATCTCTTGTATCTTAGCTGCTAATTCATAGTCTCCTTGAGCCTGAGCATGAATAAGGCGGTGGAAAGCGGACGGAAAAGCATTGCCTATAACAGAAATAACACCCTTGGCACCCACTTCCATAAATTGGATAGAGAGATTATCGTCACCAGAAAGAACGGTGAAATCCTTAGGACTTCCGCCCTCTACGATCTGCTTTACTTGCATTACTATGCCCGAAGCTTCTTTGACGGCAACAATGTTTTTACAATTGTTTGCCAAACGTACGGTGGTATCCGGAGTCATATTTACCCCTGTTCGCCCCGGTATATTATATAAGATAATAGGCAAAGATGTACTCTCTGCCAATGCTTTGAAATGCAAGAAAATACCTTCCTGTGAAGGCTTGTTGTAATAAGGCACTACGGACAGAATAGCATCGATATTCATAGATTCCAATTCTTGGGCTCGTTGCACCAAACTTTGGGTGCAATTGGAGCCTAAACCGACTACAATGGGTTTTCGATGGTTTACAAGCTCTACAACAAAACGTATAATTTCGGCTCGTTCATCAGACATGATGCAAGCCGACTCTCCTGTGGATCCATGAAGCACAAAGAAGTCTATTTGTTGAGACAATTGGTATTCTATTAATCGGCGTAGGGATATGAAATCTACACTTCCATCTTCATTAAAGGGAGTCACCAAGGCTACCCCCATCCCTTGAAAAATCATATTTTCCTGCATTATGTATATCCTGTTTTACTCATTTGCAAATCTAATATTTTTTGATGATTTTACGGTAGTAGATGATGTTAAATCTCATAATGATACCAGATATATACTTATAAATACTTGGAGTAATATGCAAAGGAAAGTCCCTGATACTTCTAAATAGCCAGGGCTATCCAAAGATACAGGAATAAGGTAGTGTGTATTGATCTGCTAATAATCCGCTAGTAACTCCTGGATTTGCTCTCCGTCTTTGCGTATCTGATCTCTTAACTCCTCCATAGAGTCAAATTTTTTATCGTTTCTTGTTAGAGCTACCAGCTCCAAAGTGATCGTACGGTCATAAATATCATCTTTGAAATCGAAAATATTGACTTCTATAGTGATATTATGTCCATTTTCGAAGGTAGGTCTATTACCGATATAAAGCATTCCCCTAAAACGTTTGCTCCCGATATGTATAAATACCGCATATACACCATGTGCAGGAATAAGTTTGTGAGGAGTATCAGGGATAATATTAGCTGTGGGATATCCTAGCGTACGACCGATACGAAATCCACCTACAACCTTACCGGTAATGGTATAGTTGTAACCGAGCAATTGATTGGCTTCGGAGATAAGCCCTGTACCAAGCAGTGCTCTTATACGGCTTGAGCTTACAGTTTTGTCTATGGCGATAAATTCTTCTTGAGATTTACAAACCTCAATCCCGAGGTTGCGCCCTATTTCTCTGTAATCTTCAAATCCTTCTGAGCGTTTATAACCAAAACGATGGTCATAGCCAACCAAGAGATATTCCACATGATATTTATCACGCAGGATGTCACGCATAAAGTCTTCAGCAGAAAGGTGTGAAAGCGTTTGATTAAATTCTATTATTATCACTTGATCCACTCCTGACATCAGTAGTCGTTGCTTTTTTTCTTCAAGCGAGCATAACTGCTGATAGGGGCGGGTAGGATAGATAACTGAAATAGGCGGAACATCGAATGTGATTACAGCTGTAGGCAGGCCTTTTTCTTTCCCGTTTTTTACTAATTCACTCAAAAGAGTTTGATGCCCCATATGTACCCCATCAAAGGTGCCTACGGTAGCGGCTATCTTACCCATGCTGCCGGATTTTGTTTTGTGCGTTCTTTCCAGACTTGGAAATTCAATACTCTCATGTTATTATCATCTGTGGCAATTGTGCCTATCTTTTGTCCTGTTTTGACTCTCTGTCCTTTGGCTACGTTTACACTGATCAAGTTGGAGTATACGGTGAGGTAATTACCATGGCGCACGATAACCGAATTGTTGAATCCCGGCATTACAAACAAACTGGTCACTTCTCCGTCAAATACACAATAAGCTCCATTATCATTTTTTACAGCGTAATCTATACCACCGCTATTGGTGCGTACTCTGGAATGTTCAGAGTGGGTATGTACCCCAAACTGCCCTACGATATTGTAACTGCCTCTTACCGGAACAGGCAGATTGCCTTTGTTCTGAGCAAAGTTGGATGACAATGCTCTTTCTTCAGCATTCATAGCATATCCTCCTATAGTTTCGGCTTTACGTTTGGTTTGTACGGGAGCTGTTTTTTCTCCTTTCTTTCTGGCTGCTGCTTCCAACCGATTTTGTTCTTCACGAGCTTTTCTTTCTGCTTCTGCTATTTCTGCAGCGATTTGCCGTTCTATGCGTCTATTCAGGTTATCAGCTTCACGGCGCTGTTGTGCCAATTTTTCTTTCAGATCTTTTTGTTGGCTTTTGAGAGAAGTTACTTCTGCTGATCGCTGTGCTTGTTCAATCTCGAGCTTTTTCTTCTCCTGCTCTTTCAGTGAGAGGGCAGTGTACTTTTGCGATCTGGTTTGCTGTATTTCGGTACGTTTGTTTACAACTTGTTGTTTTACTTTTTGTAATTCTTGAGCGGCTTGGCGTGTAGCATGAGCATATTGGCCGAGAAAAGATTGGCGCCTAACTCCCTCATCAAAGCTTTTGGCTGAGAATATGAAAAGCAGTCTGTCAAGAGAGCTTTTGCGCTTTTGCATTGCTACAATAGTATTGGCATAATGCATTTTGCAGATATCCTCTTTGGTTTTCAAAGAATCTTCCTGCACGGTGAGTACGCCTATGGATTGTTGTAAAGCATTGACTTGAGAATCCAAAATTTCCACCATTTTCTTGCGTTGCTCTACTTGCTTCTTTACCAATTGAAGCCTACGCTCTTCATTGCGTGTGTTTTTTTGTGTCTCTCTAAGTTGTTTGCTGGTTTCCTCGATGTTTTTAAGCATTTCTCTTCGTTGCTTCTCGAGTTGCCTCACTTTCGATGATTTCGATTGTGCGCTACAAAATCCTACAGCAAGAAATAAAACAATTATGCAATACCAAAACTTTTTCACTACTTGGCCACTTTTTTAATCATTTGTTTCAAGTCATTCAGAGATATTTTCTGATATCCGCTTTTGACATTGGGCTCAACGACACTCTCTTCCACTTTATTCCAATTGAAGCGAGAAAAGCTCATTTTTATGTCTCCCGGATTACGACCTGATAAATTTACATTAATTTCTTGAGTTGAAGGGAAATTTATCGTGCCTGACTCACAAATATAGTCTGTATATTTCCAAGTAGCTTTACCCCTATTTTTAGTATCAGTGGCCGTAAGGCTTTGTACAAGGCCTTGAGTATTGATTGCATAAGCTATATCTACAGAGCCTTTTTTATATGTAAGAGTGGGGATGCCTACAGGATGTTCCAGACTGAAGATCTTAGTCAAAGGGGTATCAGGGGTAAACCCGGGATTGGATATGTAACCCAAGAAAAGTGATTCTAAAACATCATAGTTTACGGGAAAACCCAAATTGTCTGAAAGCTCTTTGTACGATGCTTCCGCATATCTTTTGTTAATCCCGTCTGTAACCGTAATCCCTTCCCGTGTAAACCATAAACGGCTCAATTCGATAAAAGGGAATGGTATTATTATCATACGTATTCCCTTGCCTTTGACCATGGAAAAGTCTACTTTACTACTCATGTCTTTCCGCCCATATTTGATATCGGCATTCAAAGTTGCTTTCAGGCTTGTCCATTCACCTCTTTTGGAATTTACAACATTGATAAGTTCGTTTTTGGACAATCCATTTATGTCAGAACTCAAAGTCTCTGGTTTTGTGACTTTATTGCTGATACCGCAACTCGCCATGATCAAGGCAAGGGAGGCAGTCATGAGTGTGAGGGAGAATATTCTGTTTAGTTTCATTTCTTTTCCGGGATATATTTTTGTTTCTTTATTTTTTCGTCAAGATTTTTGCTACCTCCATTTTTCAATGCTTTAGCCTCATTCCACAATTCTAATGCCTTCTCTTTATTATTGAGCATGTAATAAACATCACCCAAATGCTCCACTACATCCGCATCAGGGTCTTTGGCGCTGAGGTCATAAGCTTTTTGGATATAAAGTTTGGCAAGAGTGTAGTTTTTCTGTAAAAAGAATATCCAGCCATACGTATCCAAGAATACCGCTGTTTCGGGCTGAAGCTTGACACTCATAGCAGATAGCCTCTCTGCTTTGGCAAGATCTCCACCGTGATTCCCCAAGGCATAAGCATAGTTGTTGAGAGCTGTAGTATTTTGTGGATTCAGTTTGATTGCCTTTTCGTAATAATCAAAAGACTTGGCAATATCTCCTTCTTCCGATACCAAATCGCCCAGCTGAGCATACACTTCTGACAAGGGAGCAGCACTCGTTTCCGGGACATTCTTTACTGCTTCCAACAGTAGGTCTTTTGCTTCTTTCTTCTTTCCTTGCATAAAAAGACCTATAGCTCCGTAAAAATAGTAAGGAGCCTCTTGTGGCAAATATTTAATAGCTTCAGATGATATTTTTACTATCTCCGTCGTATCCTGCTTTACAAGTGCATCTTGGAGCAATATGTTCCATGCATTATTGTTCTGCGGACTAAATTCTGTGATTGGCCTTACGGTTTTGATAGCCAATTCGTGTTTCCCTTGTGCTTCCAGCATTTTAGCATATGCAATGCGGGCATCGGGGTTATGCGGATTGTCCTGAATTATTTTCTCAAAAAGGTTATTATACTTGTTAGAAGGAACCCCCTTGTCATCTCTTTGGTTATTGGCAAAAGCCAAGAGTATAGCCAATTTCTGAGGTGTTTCCAGCGAAGAGTCATTGATAAGCTTTTGTATAATGTCAAAAGCGGCTTCTTCTTTGTTTACTCCCAAATAATATTGAGCGAGCGACACATTGTATCCCAAATCAGTACCATCCGTTAGTCCCAGCTTGTTAAGATATTTTTTTGCTTCTTCGTAGTGCTCAGCTTCGAGGTATGCTCCTATCAGCTGAAGAGAGAATTCAGATACATCAGGATATTTATCCGCCAATTTTTTATACTCGTTCAACGCATCATTTTTGGCGCCTACCATATTATATAATTGGGCTTTTACGTTGATGTATTCTGCCTCTTCGGATGGGCTGGATGCGTTTTGCTTCTGAAGTTCATCATACACCTTGATAGCCTTTTTGATGTCACCAGAGCGAGCATACAACTGAGCTAGTTTGTGTTTGAGTTCGTCCTGATCAGGATATTGCTTGATTAGTTTTTCATAAATCCCTGCCGCTTCATTAAATTTTCCCGAAGTAAAATAAAGTGATGCCAGACTCTCTCCATATGTTTTATTGGAGGGCTCCAACGTATAAGCCTTCTCCATGAGTTTTGTCATCCCTTTCTGGTTGTCCAAAGCATAATAAACCCTTGAAAGTTGATAAGACAAAGCTGCATTCTCCGGATTTATTGATGCAGCATGCATCAATAAATCGAATGACTCATTGTAGTGGTTCAAGTTACTTTGCAATACCCCTTCGTAGAAATATGAATCGAACTTAGCGTTCGATGTACTATCCTTTCCCGCTGAATAGCTCCATGAGGTATTGCCTATGATCAGGCAAAGAAAAATGTAATATCGCAATTGACGCATATGCTTGGTGTATATGTGGATCCTGCAACGAGGATGATCATCTTTGTTTTAGTAAATAATAAATTAGTTTTTCCCCGTATGCCCAAATCCGCCTTCTCCACGGGTAGTTTCGTCCAGAATTTCTACATCGCTCCATTCCACAGTGGCGTGACGTGCTACTACCAATTGAGCAATACGATCACCATCGGCCACTATGAATTGTTCTTGTGACAGGTTTACCAAAACAATGCCGATCTCACCGCGGTAGTCAGCATCAAGGGTACCGGGAGTATTGAGTAATGTAATTCCCTTTTTGAGGGCTAGTCCGCTACGTGGCCTTATCTGACCTTCGTACCCGATGGGTAATTGGATGCGCAAACCCGTAGGTATGAGTGCTCTTTGTAATGGTTTCAACACGATAGGCTCTTCAAGGTGCGCTCTCAGATCCATACCGGCAGAAGCTATGGTAGCATATTCTGGCAAGGGATGCCTCGAATGGTTGATGATACTTACTTTTACTTTGTCAGACATTTCTTTTATTTCCTATGATGGTTCTTGCCAGTCTCCGTTTTCTTTGATCAGGTTGACCAGCTGTTCTACTGCTTCTTCTTGAGGTATACCTTTTCTTACCTTCTCTTGTTGTTTGTACAAGTCTATTTTGCCGGGACCCGATCCTACGTATCCGTAATCTGCATCGGCCATTTCACCGGGGCCATTGACTATACATCCCATGATACCTATCTTAAGACCTTTGAGGTGGGAGGTGGCTGCTTTGATCTTTCCTATAGTCTCTTGGATGTTATAAAGCGTGCGTCCGCAACTGGGACAGCTTATAAACTCCGTTTTGCTCATGCGTAGCCTTGATGCTTGTAGTATACCGTACATTGTAGCCACTACTTTGTTTTCCGGCAATGACGGAGCTGATATCATTAGCCCATTGCTCCATCCGTCCAGAAGTATGCTGCCTACATCTGCTGCACATTCCAGTCTGAAAGATGATAAGTCTTGCTCATCATAAACTTTCTTAAGGATGATAGGGGCTTTGATTCCTTTTTTGCGAAGCCATGTGAAGCCCAAACGCCATTCGGCAACGGGGTTGATGCCGAAGGTGTTGAGAATGACTACCGTATTGGGATGAGACTTGATCTCATGCTCCAACTCTTCAGTCAAAGTAAGGTAATCTGCTTCTACAAACCTCACGTCGCCCATATTAGTCCCGTTAGTTGTGCGGTATTCACCTTTATGTAACGTGAGATCGGGCTTCATTTCCCATTCCTTTATTTGCTCTTCTGTAGCTTTTGTCGATATTACTACCGGCAAGGCATTGCCTCCTATCAGCCCTTTAATACAGAAGGTGTCTTTTCTTGCATTCTGCTTATACAGCTCGTATTCATGAGCTGTAGGCAACACTTCCGTAAGAGGCAATTGCTTTTCCCGCTCTACGATGTAATCACGCAGTTTTATTGCTACCGGTATTTCAAACTCAGGATCTTCGCTCAACGAAACCCTGATAGTATCTCCTAAGCCGTCAGCCAATAAAGACCCGATCCCCACTGCGCTTTTGATTCTACCGTCTTCCCCTTCGCCTGCTTCTGTAACTCCCAAGTGTAGCGGGAAAGCAGGCAATCTCTGTTCTTCCAGTGTTTTTACCAATAATCTTACCGCTTGGGTCATCACTATGGTATTGGAAGATTTCATGGAGATTACTATATCTTTAAAGTCATGGTCAAGGCATACCCTAAGGTATTCCAAACAACTCTCTACCATGCCACGGGGGCTGTCGCCATATCGTGCCATCATGCGCTCCGAAAGTGAGCCGTGATTGACTCCGATACGAATAGCGCGTTTGAGCTTTTTGGCTTTTTCCACAAATTCTCCGAAACGCTCTTGCACCACTTTGTTCATTTCCGTGAACTCTGTGTCATCCCATGTTTTGGGTACTGCGTACTTTGTATCTACATAGTTCCCGGGGTTGATACGTACTTTCTCTACGCTGTCCAAAGCCGCATCAGCAGCCTTTGGATTGAAATGTATATCTGCCACCAAGGGTGTTTTATAGCCTTTACCGGTCAATCTCTCCCTTATAATGCCTAAGTTATTAGCTTCTTTTACTCCCTGAGCAGTAAAGCGTAAATAATCGGCCCCCGCATCTATCACTCTTTGGGCTTGCTCCACAGCCTCATCTGTATCCATGGTGGAAACGGAGGCCATAGACTGTATTCTTATAGGGTTATTCTCTCCTATGGGTGTATCGCCAATATTTACTTCAATACTGCGACGCCTTTTATAGATAAATGGAGAATAACCTTCTGTGCCGTCAATTGTCAATGATGATATATCGTTATGATTCATAGATTTTAATCGAGTATTTCAATAACTGCGAGGATATTCCTCTCGCTTTATATTACAAATCTATTTTAAATAACGCTCCTATGCAACAAATTGTTATCATTTGACCCAAAAAACAGGGAAGCGCAAGCAATAGATCTATACTATAGCAAAGGGATATCCTCGCAGTATGAGATTAGCGTGTGGGAGGGGGAGTGAAGCTTAGTTTGTCTTGAACTTATAGCTCAGTTCGCTTAGAGCTTTATTGGCATTGACAACTTTTTCCTTCAATGATTCTTTATAAGCCTCAAGCTTATTGTATAGTTCAGTGTCATTGGTCGCCATCATTTGCACTGCCAGTATCGCTGCATTTTCCGCAGCATTGATGCCTACTGTAGCCACAGGTATTCCCGGAGGCATTTGTACTATAGCAAGCAATGCATCCATACCTTCAAGGGTAGATTTGATAGGTACTCCTATAACCGGGATTGAGGTCATGGATGCGATGACGCCACATAAGTGCGCTGCCATGCCGGCGGCAGCTATAATTACTTTGATCCCTTTGGCTTTGGCATTCTTGGCGAATGCTTCCACCTCAGCGGGTGTACGATGAGCCGATAAAGCTTGTATCTCAAAAGGTATCTGGAGATCATCAAGCCTTTTGGCGGCTTTTTCCATTATGGGAAGATCCGAAGTACTTCCCATAATGATGCTAACTAATGGTTGCATATTGATTATTTGCCGATGAGTTTATTGTAGTCGTCGGCGTTCATTAGACTGTCAATATCTTCAGCATTTGCCGGCTTTACTTTTATAATCCAGCCTTTGCCGTAAGGGTCGTTATTGACCAGTTCGGGCTGATCTTCAAGGTCAGGATTTACTTCCAGTACTTCACCTTCGATAGGCATAAGCAGATCAGAAACGGTTTTTACGGCTTCGATAGAGCCGAATACATCTTCAGCAGAAAGTTCTTCTCCTTCTGTAGCAACATCTACATAGACAATTTCACCCAGCTCGCTTTGAGCAAAGTCAGTAATACCTACGTATACTACACCGCCTTCGATACGTGCCCATTCGTGGTCTTTTGTGTACTTCAGTTCAGCAGGAATATTCATTTTTTTTTGATTGATTTAAAAGGTTGAAAAATAATTATTGTTAATACCTCACAAAGATAGAAAACTATTTTAAGTTGCAAGCTTTTTATCTATGCCTTTTACCCTTTGCCCGGTGGGGCATCGGCAGAGAATCAGGCCATCGCCGTATAGGGCATACAATGATAAATCAAAAACAGGCTCGCAACACCGCAAAGCCACGAACCTGTTTTTCACAAACACTAATCAAATTTAATGGTGTTTCGCTATCATTTCTTTGAGCCGAACCACGAGATCTTCATAAGGAATCTCTCCGTATTTCGATGCCAAAGCCAAAGTGGCTTTAGGTAAAATAACTTTAGCCATAGGCGACTGCAAAAATTTGAATCGCTCATTGATTTCTACAATTTCTTGTTTGAGAAAAGGGTATTGCTTGAAAAGATCAATTAATTTAGTATCCGGGTTAATTTCCGGCGCTCCACCGTCGGGAGCAGGAATATCCTGCTCCTTGGCGGCTTCGCTTACTGCACCGTTCAAATGCTCTCCCTCCCATGTAAGCAAGGTACGGGAGCCTTCCATCTCACGAATGTGAGTGCAATTTTGCATCATTTCCAGTACTCCACGGAAATTACCTTTGTCGTCGCGCACTGCTACATATATAATATAGATAAAGAGTCCGGGCTTATTGATCCAAAACTCGGCTTTGCTCTGCTCTCCGGTTCGGAACTTCTCTATGATTTCTTCTACTACGTGTACGCTTTTGGGTGGATGGCAGTATTTCACCTCTCGGCCAATGACTCCTTTGCTGCGAGGGAATACTCTGTGCTCAGTGTCACTGTAAAATCTGACAATTTCATTTTCGTCTACAAATGATAAGTCGACGGGCAGATGACGGAAGATCAAATTGATTTGTTCCAAGGTGAGCTTGCCCTCTGCCACATTCAATACTCCATTTTCTGATGCTCCTATACCGTATTTACCCATGAGAGCCGCTATGTCTTTAGCCAAGTCTCCACCTATCTCATCTTGAGCCGGGGATGTCTGTTGAGCTTCGACACCTTTGTACGGAACAGGTTTTTCTATCAGACAAAAACCGATCTCGTAATCTCCCTCTGAAATCTTACGAAACTCATCGTCATTGATCATTTGTAAAGAGGTAGGGAGCAATATGGTATTTTCCTTGTCGATCAGATCCAAAAGATGATACTCCAGTTCGTCCTGATGAGCCAAAAACTCATCATTCATATCCCTACGAAGTCTATCGTGCTGGGATGTTATCATATCCCTGACCATGTTATCATAGGTCCACATCGTTTTGCTTGGGCGATCGAAACCCTTTCGCTCCAAAGCAGAATAAAGTTCATTTTGTTTACGTGATAAGTGTATCTTGAATTGTTCCAAAGCCTCAAAAAGTTCAAGCCATTGATTTTTTATGAAAGGCTTGCCATGCAAATTCTTCATCCTATATATAAGAGCTGATACAGCATCGTTTTCTCTGAAATAAGTATCTACAGGATGCCCCGGAGCCAAATGTGGCCTATCATCTTTAAGCAATCCTTGATATAGATTCCTAATGGTAGCTAAGCTCTCTTTAATACATTCGTCATCATCTTGCTGTGCCACGGATGTTTGTTCTGCATATGCCAGTTCTGCGGCAGTAATATTACCTACCTTTTGTTTAAGAGTGTTGGCAGCTTCATCCACTGTTATTAGTCCTTGCTCATAAGCTTCCCTCACCTCTCTCATCATTTTTATTTTCTCCTCATCAATGTGGGGAATATAATTTTTCATCACATCTTTCATAATAACATGTAAATTATTTCATTAAACTTTATTTCTACGTACAAAGATATATTGGAGCAATAGTGTCAAGCCGTCACCTATGTGACAGTTGTTATTACATGCCCCAAAATCCCTATTTGTAGGTATGGCACAACATATCAACCATATACTATATGTATATGGGGATAGAAAGGGGGACTTTAGACGGCTAAAAGTAAGTGTCGGCAATTACTCTCTGAGTAAAGATAGGGCATTGAGAAGCTCCCCTGATTATGGCGATATTCCATACTTTCGATATACCTACCACAACGGTATATGTGTAATTTTAAATCTCTTTATTGTGCCAAATTCAAAAGCATTTTCTATTTTTACGAGGGTATCAAGAAACATTTTATGCTGATGAAAAAATTAAATTTTATTTCCGCACTATTTAGTCTATTTGTAGTATTAACAGCTTGTAGTAAAAACGATGTACCTCAAGAACCTAAAACAGACAAGATTAATCCTGTAAGTGAATTTTGTTATAAAGGGATGAGCCTTTTTTACAAATGGAATGATCAAATGCTTGAAAAGAATCCTAGGATAGAAGATTCGGATCCTGTAAAATATTTCCGATCCCTGTTGTTTGAATACAAAAAGATTGACAAATGGTCTTACATCACAGATAACGCCGGAGAATGGAAAAAGATACTTGAGGGGGATCCGGTAGCTTTCGGTTATGATATTCATGGTTATGCCGACAACTCAAAGGCATGGGTGAATATTAATTATGTCTTTCCTGATAGCCCTGCAGCTAAAGCCGGACTCAAAAGGGGCGATGTGGTAGTAAAAGTAGATGGAGCTATTCTCAACAATGATAATTATAGGAAATTGTTTGGGAAAGAAAGTATCAGTATTGAGGTTATCAAAAAAGATACGGGAAAAGCTACGACCGTTTCCATTACTCCTGAAAGAATTCATACAAATCCTGTACTTGTGTCAAAAGTGATTGAACAAGGTGGTAAAAAAATCGGATATCTATTTTATACCGATTTTATACATGAATTTAATGGCAAACTACACGAGGCATTCATGTATTTTAAGCAACAGCAAATTACCGATTTAGTCATAGACCTGCGTTATAATCACGGAGGAAGTCTTACTTCTGCGCTTTATATTGCATCAATGCTAATTAGGAAGGATTTAGTAGAAAAGAAACCCGTATTTTCTCGTATGGACTATAATCATATTCTCAATAAAATCTATGACGACAAAGCTTTAAAAGAAGGGGTCAATTACAGAGAAAATAAGCTTGGGCAAATATACAAAGATCAGCCTGATCCGTTAAGTGCCAATTTAAATTTGAACAAAGTACACATCATTGCCACGGAAAGTTCTTTTTCAGCATCAGAGCTTCTTACTTATTGTCTCAGGGATTTTATCAAAGTGGTACATGTAGGTACTCCTACAGGAGGTAAGTATGCAGCTTCATGGACTTTGCATGCTTATGACAAATCATTGGGATTACCTGTATATGAAGGGGAAGGAAAAGACCTTACATCTGAGCAAAGAGCAGCTCTTAAGAATTGGGCTATGCAACCCATAGTTAGCGTTTACTCAAATAGCAAAGGCATCTCTTTTGATAAGATCGGAGGGAATCTCAAACCAGATATTGAAGTGGAACCTCAGGAAGAAGATGCAAGCAATTGGGTAGAATTAGGTAACCCCAAAGATTATCTGCTATCTGTTGCAATTAATGATATCCTTGGTAAACCTCGTCTCAGATCTGGTGTGATGACTAAGAATGACTTTAAGGTGAAAAAGATGGATTATAAACCTCAAGCCTTGCTGTTGAAAGAAAATGCAGTAATTCTGAATGATGTAGTTGATCAAGTGACACGAAAATAAGATTGGTAGAGAGTTTCGTTATAAACTGTTTATCAAGTACAAAGGCAGTGATATGTTTAAAACCATATCTCTGCCTTTGTTTTTATATAATTGTGATCCGAGATAATCTTTTGGAGACCGTTGCATAGCAGGCCAATTGCTTCGTTGCTTGCGAGATTCGCGCTTGGTCATTTACCTGAAGTAAACTCCCTGTGCACTCACTCTTAGCGCCTTGCACTTTACCTTCTCTGCCCGGTCAAAGTGTCTTTTGTCGGCTTTGCCTCCAAAATCCATGAGACTGTTGACTTTTGCAACAGTCTCTTTTGCTGAATAATGGATTGTTATAAAATTTTATCGAGGCTCTTGACAAATGGGGGTACGATGTTGTATCTTTGTTTAAGAAATAATCCGTTTACACACCAATATCCGGACTTACTCTACAGATTAAGAACTTATTTATAAAGAATTAGTAATGAAATCAAAGTCTAATAATATATTTCAATTTATTCCTAACAAGGCTTTGTTTGGAGTAAATTGTTGCACGGAAATAAAATGTATGGATCTTACATATTGTCAGAATTAGATTATGTAAACAAAAATATCAAAATGTCAGTATTTAGATAATTATAGGCAAATAAACATAAGAATAACCGCAAATGGGATGTGTAAACTTACCATTTGCGGTTATTTTGTTTCAGAGTCAAAATCATCTATTTTTCTAACTGTGTTGTATTATTTTTGTAATTAAGGTGCAATGTTTTTGTAACTAAGAGCTTCGGATTCCTTAGTTAGGAAAAAAGTAAAGTCTAACTAAGAAAACATCATCACGTAGTTACAAAAATATTGGCGACTGACTTATTGCTTTAAATAGTGATCTGTAAATTCTTGGTTTGTATCATTTTGATATAATTATTTAGATAAATATGTTATTTGTATTTTGTATTTGTCTTTTATGTTTTATTCTGTTTGTTTCGCTTTGAGGTGTTATGGCCTTATAAATATATCAAAATGATAGATCTTAAAATAGCCTATATTATTTTATTAAAGATGTTGTGATAGTCGAATATTATTATGCGCTATGTTTTGATATTTAAATGTTTACAAATCGAACACAAAGATGTGTATTCGTAGTACGGTGAACAGGTTTTGCTTTTGTATCTCTTTTTTCAAGATAAGCTTTTGCTGGAGGGTAATTAATGATATTCTTTAAATAAGAGAATGCTCAATCATCAAACTCGACTTGAAAATCCATAAAAAAAGCTATTGTATATAAAAAATAAGATGCAAAATGATAGTTAATTAAAGGAATAACCAAGATTATTCAATCTAAATTTTGTAGCTTTGTTAGCTGAACATTTATTAGCACATTGAAATATGTTACGAGTAATCAGATTCTCTTATCTTCTCATATTATTAAGTCTTTTTTCGAATATATTTTTTGCACAAGCGCAGACCAATGTGACGCGCTTTGATGCAAGCCAAAATAACGATTATGGTGTAGTGTACAGTTTACCTCGTACACAACTTCTTGTGGAAGCAAAGATTGAAAAAGAAACATACGATCCCGGCCCGCTGGCAGATTATGCATATAAGTATCTTACCATAAATGCCTCCAATCGCAGAGCTGTACACTACAGACTAAAGTCCATAAAGGTTCTTTCTAAAGGAGTCAAAGACGACAAGAATCAGTTTATTGTGCGTTTTGATAAAAAAACCGTGGCTCCTTTCGTTAATCTCACTGATCAGGGTATTATCTATTCTATAAATGGAGACAAACAAAATGATGCGCCTACCCCTCAGGCTCAGAGTGAAAATAACGAGTTAGTTACCCCTCCTTCATTACCACAGGAATACAATCTCGCAGGATCGCAATCCAAACAAGCTGAGATAGCGGCAGGATACTTATTCCATGTAAGGGAAAGTACTATGAATATCGTGACGGGAGATGTGGAGTCGATGCCCAAAGATGGTCAGTCGATGAAACTGGTGCTGGGAAAGCTCAAGAGCGAAGAGATGGGAACGTTACGCCTATTCTGCGGAGATACAATCAGAGAGACTATTACCTATAAAACAGAAGTAGAGCCGGAAGAGAATATTCAGGATAAAGTCATATTCAGGTTTTCACCTCTATTGGGTGCTGTAGCAGCCAATGATTTGGGTGGAGCTCCCGTATACTTTAGTATGAGTGTCGTGGAGAGAGCACCTGAGATGACTGAGAAAGAAATGCGTAAGCATGAAAAAAGTCTTGACGGTGTAGTTTACAATCTTCCGGGTAGTGCCAAGATTATTGTAAAATATGAAGGCAAAACCTACTTTGATGCCAAGCTTCCCATCACCCAGTTGGGAATGCAGCAGAGCCTGACACGCAAGATGTTTAATGATCGCGGCGATACGGCACCGAAAGTATATTTCGACGTCAACACCGGAGCAATCTCAGAAATCAAACAATAGATTGTCCTTAATACATAACCATAAATAATAAAAACATTCACTTTATGCTAAACAAACACCCCAAAGGACTCATAGTCTTAGCCCTTACAAACATGGGAGAGCGTTTCGGATACTACACCATGCTGGCTATCCTCACGCTTTATATGCAAGCCAAGTTCGGCTTATCTTCGGGATTTACCAGTATGATATACGGTACCTTCCTTGCCTTAGTATACTTCCTGCCTATTTTCGGAGGTCTTATCGCTGACAAAGCTTTAGGCTACGGTAAGACTATCTTTATTGGTGTTGTCATCATGTTTGGAGGTTATCTCTTGCTTGCAATGCCAACACAAAACAATCCTTTCGGATTGTCAATGATGTTCCTGTCTTTATTCTTCATATCGGCAGGTACGGGTCTTTTCAAAGGAAACTTGCAGGCTTTGGTGGGCAAGCTATATGACTCACCTCAGTATTCATCTAATCGTGATATTGCATTCTCAATCTTCTACATGTTTATCAATATCGGTGCATTCTTTGCTCCCAGTATGGCTAATGCTATAAACAAGAGTGTATTGGAAAAAGCAAACTTCACTTATGATGCCAACATTCCTAAAGACTATGTAGCCCTCAACAATAAGGTGGTGGACGAGAATGTCTTCATGGACGAATATATCAAGGCAAACCCTAAGTTTACTCAAAAAGACGATAAAGAGAAAGCTCAGATTATAGCAAAGAAGAAGAAAAAGGACGGAGTATTGTTCCCCTCTGATAAAGAATCTGCTCTTTTTAACCTGAAAGCTGCTGGTTTGTACCAGCTAACTATTTCTGATAAAATATCTGATCCTGCCATCAGGATTGAGAAAAAAGAATACGAATTGCTTGAAAGCCGTGCTGTGAATGATCAGGCAGCAAAAGAAGCTGTGAAAGCAAAGATTGCATCTGTACCGGAAGAGGCATTGACAGGATTCTTTACTGCCGACGGTCTTCAAAAATCTTTTGCTGAGCGTTTCGCAGCAGAATATGTAAATAAATCGTTGTCTTCTTCTTACAGCCTCTCTTTCGGCGTGGCATGTATAAGTCTCGTGCTTTCGATTTTGATCTTCTTGCTTTTCCGTAAGACTTGGAAGTTTGCTGACATCACAGTTTCAAGAAAAAGAAAAGGTCAGGCGGAAGCTCAACAAACCAACGTGCCTACAATGAGCAAGCATGAAGTCAAAGAGCGTATGACGGCTTTGTTCCTTGTATTCTTTGTGGTGATCTTCTTCTGGATGTCATTCCACCAAAACGGGTTGTGTATGACTTTCTTTGCACGTGACTATACCACAAGTAATATCACGCCTCAGCATTATATGATGTTCTCTCTTCTTTCTCTATTGCCAGTTATCGTATTTATGTATGGTATCTATATTACATTTATGGGATTGTTTGGTGAGAAGAAGAATCCAAGAGTCGGTATCGTACTGATGATTGTAGGTCTCGTAGCATTGTTTGCTTATTATCAGATCGACATTGCCAAGATAAGCGAAATGATCAAGATCACTCCTCAGATCTTCCAGCAGTTCAATCCATTCTTCATCATCATCCTCACACCGGCTGTAGTAGGTGTATTTACTTACCTTGGTCAAAAAGGCAAAGAACCTTCTGCTCCGAGAAAGATCGGTATCGGTATGCTTATCGCTGCTTTAGGTTTCGTGGTATTGTTACTCGCTTCATTTGGCCTACCAGCTCCTTCTACTTTGCAAGGAACATCGGATGTCTTGGTATCTCCCAATTGGCTTATCGGTACTTATTTCGTACTTACTATTGCGGAGCTTTTCCTCAGCCCTATGGGTCTGTCATTCGTATCCAAAGTAGCTCCTCCTCAGTATAGCGGTCTTATGCAAGGCGGTTGGTTGGCTGCCACTGCTATAGGTAACTTGCTTGTAGGTGTTATGGGTACTTTCTGGGAGCAACTTCCTTTGGTTGCTTTCTGGGGTGTACTGGTTATCTGTTGCGTGCTTTCGGCTGTGTTTATCTTCTCTGTAATGAAGAGACTCGAGCTTGTAACAAAATAAAGAATCATACAGTGTACGCACTAAGATCTCTCAATATAAGGCCTGCCTCACTGACGTTCCGTAGATGGAGTCGGTGCGGCAGTGCCGTTTTTAGAGGCTTAGGCAAAAATGTAGTTATTGTATCTTTGGCAAAGAACGTTCTTGACAGACTTTTTATCAAGACTAAGGCATTGTCGGATTTTTCGTGGAGCGAGTGTTGTATTCTGGATACTGATGTGGAGGATGACGAGGCTTTTCCTGATGAAAAGTTTATCTTGCTTCAGGCTAAAATGGGTGGAAGAGTCATAATTTGTAGCGAAACTTCTGTCGTTACCTTAGCGGTAACATACAATAACCAAGATATTGCAACCTTCGTGCAGCGGTTCCAAACCGCATGCCCGAAGGTTTTCTTTTTAATAAAATGGATAGAGTCGATGATAATTTCTCGGAGATTCTGTCCTGTAGTGCATATGAAAGAAGTAAGTATATAGATCCTTATGCGAGCAGCCTTACAGGACCGGGATACGTATCCTGTTGCTTTTGCTCATAATATTGATAGTTCTATATTCTTTCTTTCGGGCACCGTTTCACTAAAATATATTATATGATCAATTCTATTGAAGAAAAAATCTTAAACGGCGAATGTATTACAGAGCAAGAAGCTCTGCAACTATCGGTAATAAAGGACAAGGAGGCATTGTACGATTGTGCTCACCGCATCACAGAGCATTTTATGGGCAACGTATTCGATACTTGCTCTATCATCAATGCCAAAAGCGGTAATTGCCCCGAAAACTGTAAGTGGTGTGCACAAAGTGCGCATTTTGCCACGGAAATAGAGAAGTATGCATTGGTCAATGCCGGTGAGTGCGTAGCTCAATCGAAATATAATCATAATCAGGGTATCGGTAGGTTTTCTTTGGTTGCCAGTGGTCGTACGGCTACCTCGAGAGAGATAGAAAGTATGGCAGTTACTTATAAAATGATTAAGAAGAACTCTCCAAATCTCAAATGTTGCGCCTCGCTAGGGCTTTTGGATGAAGAGAAATTGCAAAAGCTGTTTGATAGTGGGGTTACCACCTATCACTGTAATATGGAGACTGCTCCCAGTCATTTTCATAACTTATGTACCACGCATACGCAACAAGATAAGGAAGCTACGCTTCGAGCTGCTCGTAAGGTGGGCATGCGTATATGTTCGGGCGGAATTATCGGCATGGGTGAGACTATGGAGCAACGCATCGAATTTGCGTTCTATCTCAACAGTATCGGAACCCTCTCCATCCCTATCAATATATTGCAACCAATTCCCGGCACACCTCTGGAGCATGCGGCTCCTCTCTCTGACGAAGAGTATCTTACTACAGTGGCTCTCTTCAGACTAATCAATCCTCATGCTTTTTTGAGATTCTCGGGAGGTAGAGCACAGATTAGCCGGGATATTCAGAAGAAGGCTATTTACATCGGCATCAACTCTGCCATTACAGGCGATTTGCTTACTACTATCGGCAGTCAGGCGAGGGAGGATATGTCCTTGATACAGGAGATGGGCAAAATAAATACAAACCATAAAGACTGGGAAGTGAGCTATGACCACTGACGAATTACTCCAAACCGATAGGGAGCACCTATGGCATCCCTATACATCCACCATTGACCCTCTGCCCGTTTACCCCGTACGAGAAGCGCATGGAGCAGTCATAACACTGTGCGACGGTACTGAACTTATCGACGGCATGAGCTCATGGTGGGCTGCTGTGCACGGATACAATCATCCACGTCTCAATGCAGCCCTGCAAAAGCAGATGACACAAATGAGCCATGTGATGTTTGGCGGGTTTACGCACGAGCCTGCTGTAGACTTGGCACGTGAGTTATTACAAATATTACCTCAGGGATTGGATCAGATTTTCTATGCCGATTCCGGATCTGTGGCTGTAGAGGTAGCTTTGAAAATGGCTATCCAGTATCAGCAATCTCAAGGACGGAACAGAAATCACTTTGCCACCATACGCTCAGGATATCACGGCGATACGTGGCATGCCATGAGTGTCTGTGATCCTGTTACAGGTATGCATGGTATTTTTGCAGGGCCATTACCCTCTCAGTACTTCTTGCCCCAGCCACAAAGCAGATATGGGCAAGTGTGGGATCCTCGTGACATTCAACCGCTCGAACAACTCTTAGCTGAGAAATCCGAAGAGTTGGCAGCTCTTATCCTCGAGCCCATCGTGCAGGGCGCAGGGGGTATGTATTTCTATCATCCTCAGTATCTCGTTGAGGCTCGCAGGCTGTGTAGCCAGTACGGCGTGTTGCTCATCTTTGATGAAATAGCCACGGGCTTCGGGCGCACAGGAGAGATCTTTGCATACAAGCATGCCAGTTTAGTACCGGATATTATGTGTATCGGTAAAGCTCTTACAGGGGGATATATGACTCTTTCGGCAAGCATTACTACCAAAGCTATTGCCGATATAATCTGTAGTGGCGAGGCCGGTTGTTTCATGCACGGTCCCACATTTATGGCCAATCCGTTGGCATGTGCCGTAGCGGCAGAATCTATAAGGCTTTTGAAAGAATCAGGATGGCAAAAGAAGGTCAGAGCTATCGAGGCTCAATTGAAAGAAGAGCTTGCACCTGCCGCCGACCTCTCCTCTGTCAAGGAAGTGCGTGTGCTGGGTGCCATAGGAGTATTGGAGATGCACAACCCCGTAGATATGGCATCTTTGCAAAAGAAGTTCGTACAAGAAGGCATCTGGATCAGACCTTTCGGGAAGCTATGTTATATCATGCCTCCCTTCATCATTGAGCCGAAGCAGTTGTCACGTCTTACATCAGGGCTTATCAAAGTTCTTAGGAGCGAAGAGTGAAATTATCTACCATGCACAGCTCCTTTATTTTCAGCATGGGAACTTGAGTGTAAATGTCGTATTCCCCGGCTGGGTAGTTACAGCGATGGAGCCATGATGGCGAAGCATAATCTGGCGGCATAGGCTTAGTCCTATGCCGCTTCCGTTTGTTTTGGTGGAGTAGAAAGGCACAAAAATCTTTTTCAATACATCAGGAGGGATAGCTTCTCCATTGTTTGCCACTGTGATATGTACTCCACCCTCGGAGTAAAAGGCTCTTACGGATATTTGGGATAAGTCTTTTGCTGTATTTGTCTCCGCCTCCGATGCATTTCGTATCAGATTGATTAGCATCTGTTCCAGCATCTCCTTGTCAACGGCTAAGGATAGAGTCTCGGGGTAGACATTATAATCAAATACAATCCCCTCCGTTTGTAGCAGTTGGTTCAACGCAATCAGTACAGGCAATAAAGGACGTGATTGGATATTCGGTTCGGGTAGTCTGGTGAGTCTTCTGTAGTTGTTGATGAATGTAAGCAACCCCTCGCTTCGTCTGTGTATGATTTCCATAGCCCTTGACATCGTCTCATAGTCTTTCTCCGGAGAGTTGCTACTTCGTTCACGCATAGTGTCGGAGAGGGAGATGATAGGTGTCATGCTATTCATGATCTCATGTGTAAGTACACTGATAAGCTTTTGCCAAGCATCCGTTTCCGCTTCTTGTTGTACAGTATCGTGTAACTTCTTTTGGAATAGTACCAACGCGGTATTCATCTCCTCTAATAGCATCTTCATCTCCCTTTCCGTATGTTTACCTCGCATGGTAAATCGGTCTGAGAAATCACCTACACGTATGCTCCTGATAAGCGAAGTCATGTAATCGATGAGCCTCATGCGCTCGCGATACAGTGAATACCCCATCATTGCACTCAATATGCCTACCAACGTGGCGGTGTAATAATATGTGTGCATCACCAACAAGATGCACGCTGCGCCCATCAGGAATATAAACAGAGCCTTGAGAGCGAATACGAATGAATAAGGCAACCTCCTCATAAGCCGTATTTCTCCATCTTTCTGTACAGAGCATAACGGGTAATTCCCAGCAAATCTGCCGCTTGATTCATATTCCCGTCTTTTTGCGCCAGCGCTTTCTCTATAGCCTGACGTTCCAGTTCCTCCAAATTCAATGTCTGCTGTAGATTTTTGGCAGACGATGAGCCGTGTAGGGCAAAGTCACAAGGCATGAGCGTATCTCCTGCTGCCAATATCACAGCACGCTCTATAAGATGCTGTAGTTCTCTCACATTGCCCGGCCAGGTATAATCTTTGAGCTTACGCTGAGCCATGGCGGATATTGCTGTAATCTTCTTACCATATTTTGTAGCGTATCTTTTCATAAAGAAATCTGCTAGTAACAGTACGTCATTTCCACGCTCTCTCAGGGGCGGGATATGCAATTCTATGGTATTGATGCGGTACAATAAGTCTTGTCTGAAAGCTCCAGACCTCACCATTTCGTGTATGTCCGCATTGGTAGCGGATATGATACGTATATTTAGAGGGTTCGATACATTGGAGCCCAGTCGCATTATAGCTTTCTTTTCTATTGTAGTCAGTAGCTTTGCTTGCATAGAAAGTGATAGGTTTCCTATCTCATCGAGAAAAACTGTGCCACCCGAGGCTGTTTCCAATCGACCCGCTTTACTTCTCTTGGCATCCGTAAAGGCACCTTTCTCATGACCGAATAGCTCACTCTCGAAAAGTTGCTCCGGTATACTGCCCATGTCTATATGCACAAATGGCATGTTACTACGCTGCGAGTCTCTGTATAGCCTCTGCGCTACGAGGTCTTTGCCCGTACCATTCTCACCCAGTATGAGTATATTGGCATCTGTCCGGCCCAGGTGCTCCATCGTTTCCAGCAGTTGTAGCATTGCATCGCTTTGTGCTATGATCTCATGGTCGGTACGCTGCATGGCAGCCACTTGCTCTCTCAGGTTGCACACCTCACGTCTGCTTTCTCGTAGCTTGAGAGCCGAGGATATCGTAGCCAGTAGTTTTTCTTTCTCCCATGGTTTGGGTATAAAGTCCACTGCGCCCGCCTTGATAGCCTGTACAGCTTTCTCCATATCGGCATACGCTGTGATAAAGATCACGACAGCGTCGGGGTCATACTGCTTGATTCGCTCCAGCCAGTAGTAACCTTCATTGCCACTGCTGGCATCTTTGCGGAAGTTCATATCCAGCAGTATCACATCCGGGTGGTAGGTACGTATGAAATGCTCCAGTCGTTCGGGATGGGGTGATATCCTGATCTTCTCAAAGTGGGGCTCGAGCACCAAGTTCAGAGCGAAGAGAATGTCTTCATTGTCGTCCACGATGAGTATTTGCCCACGCTTATCCATCAGTTTCTGATATTATAGTAACTTAAAGCTCAAAGTTAGTAATAAAAACCCAGCTATTGTGTGCGATAACGAACGCCTGTAAGTGCGTTTACACACACTGTATGTGCTTGTGTGTGTATAGTATAATGCTCTATACTAATACTATGATTCTATGGCACTGACTTTGATTAGATAGCTGTAAAGTCATCGTGAATTATAGGACAATAATAAAACTATCAATGCATGTTTACACACAACCTCAGCATGGCATGGCGCAATCTGCGCAAGTATCGCGTACAAAGTATTATTAGCATCGTAGGGCTGGCTATAGGCTTTACTGCGTTTTCTTTCACCCTTAGCTGGATCAACTATCAGCAGTCCTATGATGCTCATATCCAGGACAAGGATAGGATATATCTCCTCATCCAAGACAAGTCTGTGGGCTCTGTCATAGGCGATGTATCCCATACACAGATGCCCCTTGCCAACTATCTCGAGCAAAACTTCCCCGAGATTGAGGCTGCTACAGCGTTGCGCACGTATCCCCAAACATTCAAGCTCAACGACCGCGACTCTATCATTGATGCCGATATTGCCAGCGTAGACAGCAGTTTCTTCAAAGTCTTTTATCCCCAGTGGCAGTCTCGCGCACCTAAGGCATATACTAAGGGCCAGACCAACTATTTCTTGTCCGACAAACTTATCTCGGTGCGTAACATTAATACCCACGACCTCAAAATCGGGTTTATGGGTGGCTTGCCCGATGTGGGAGTACATACCAACGTACCCTTTCAAGTCCTACAAATGGCCCCTCGTCTGTGTGATACCAATGATCCCGGCCAATGGTGCTCGTGGGGCAATTTCACATACATCAAGCTCCGGCCGGGGGTAAAGATGGATGTGCTTATAAAAAAGCTGAACAAAATACCCAAGCAATACGAATATGCCAATGAACCCAAAGTCATAGCCGTGCCACTACGAGCTGTGTACACCACGATTCCCAACGTAGGTACTACCGTCAAGATCAATCACCTCCGGATATTTGCCATCGTATCTTTTATGGTTACGCTGGGCGCTATCTTCAATTTCCTCATGCTTTTTATCAATCGCATACGGCTACGCAGTCGCGAGCTGGCACTACGCCGTGCCAATGGCGCCGGTACGGCCCAGCTCCTCATCTACCTCATGACAGAGTACTTTATGCTCATCGTATTGTCACTGTTTATGGGATTGGTGCTTTCGGAGCTATTGTTCCATCCCTTCAGCAAATTCTCGCTTATCACTGCCCCACGTAGTTATTTCATGCTGTACTCCCTGCTTTATGCCTTGCTCCTGGTAGTGCTATCTCTGGGTATAGCACTTCTGCCCGTGAGGCACTTTATGCAGAGCAGCATACAGTCCAATCTAAAGCCATCCTCTGCTCCCAATGGTATGAAGTATAACTTCACCATGACATGCCTCTGGTTACAGCTCACGATGAGTGTGCTTCTCATATTTTGCACCACTGTGCTCATGTTGCAGGTACGCTGGCTCAACGATAGTAACGAAGCTGGATTCGACCGCTCGGGTATCCATACCGTGATGAATATGGGTGACGAAGATAAAATCCACGTCGATGAGCTCAAGTCCATCCCTGGTATAGAGCGTGTGATCCACTTCCCGCAGTCGTTCCTGCCACAGACGTCATGGTGTTCGTTTACCGAGGACGATAGCGATGGGCCTGAAGGTGGTGGCTCTCCCAAGACGTACCAGATATTCAATATGGGATCACCTGAAGACTTTGTGCCTTTTTTTAACGTGAAGATACTCGAGGGGCGCAATCTGCACAACGGAGAGAAGGGTGTGTGTCTCATCAACCAAGCTGCTTGTAAGCAATTGGGCGCAAAACACCCCCTGGGCAAGACGCTCAATAAACTTACTATAGTAGGTATAGTACAAGACCTCTATACCTCGCTACCCACAGAGCCCGTGAAGCCCACAATGTTTGTGACCAATGCCCAGGGTATGGGGAGCCTATCGGGTACACTGGCTTATAAATGTGATGCAAAGAATGCTATACGAATCGAAAAGCAAATAAGAAAGACCCTGACCAAGACGATGGTTGGTAATCGCTTTGACCTTTCGTTCTACGATATGGAAAAGCAGTATGCTACTTATACACGTAGCGAGCGCAACCTGCTGCGACTACTGGCGGTGATGACAGGGATAGCCATACTCATTGCAGTATTCGGGATATATTCGATGATTACCCTGAGTTGCAATCAGCGGCGCAAAGAAATAGCTATCCGCAAGGTCAATGGTGCAGGTGTACATGAAATCATGAGGCTTTTTATCCGTCAATATGTAGATATTGTGTTGCTGTCTTGTGCTGTGTCCTTCCCTATAGGATACTTCATCATGAGTCGGTGGGTGGAGCAGTATAGCCGTCAGGTAAGTATCAGATGGTATATTTATGTCATTATTCTGATAGCCATCAATCTGCTAGTATATACATGTATAGTAAGCCGTGTGCTCAAGGCTGCTTATCAAAACCCCGCCAATGTTTTGAAATCCGAATAAGCTATGAGGTTGAAGACGCTAAAATACTGTCGATTTTGATAGGACACTATTCATTGTATTTTTTGAGTTTCCTGATATAGAGGGTTGCAATAAATAAAGAACAAAGACAGAGCAATATTATTATCACAACAGGGATTTTGACATTATCGTTGATTATGTCGTAGATTACTATAGCCAAAATAGTATTTATACACAGCCTCAGGTATTTTACCATATTGCTTACCGTGCTGTATATTTGCTCATCGTTTTCATTTGTTACATTAAACGGATAATGGAAAAAGGTGGGGTGGGTACTCAGCACTCCTAATCCAATATGTACGATGAACATGATAACCGCAAGTAATATGGCCGAGGATTTGAGCCCTGCGGCATCACTCACGTCTTCCACATTGTAATTTGCAGGTAGATTTGTCGGTGCATGATTGTAAGATACCCAGAGGTATAGTAAAGCTAGTACCAATATGATTGCCGACAGTAGATCGGGTAGTTTGATTTTCATCCTCTATAGCTTTTGGTGTTCGCACCAAATATAGTGATAAATTTGATGTATTGTCATGATATGAGCTATATATGAATTGAGTGTTTGCTTGCACCTTTATTTTTGACAAAATGTCAATTGCCATACACTGATGCTAATTTGTTTTGTGATTGGTAATGTGTTGAAAAGTAGAAAACTAAATAAATATTAGAATTCAAGAAGAGCTCTCAAATTTGTGCTGTTTTAGTTAAGTTATACCGCTTATTTAGACTTAGTCTAAATAAGAAACGTGTTTTTTACATCTAAAATCATAGAAAATAAAGTTGCAAATAAATCTTACTGCCGTATAATGGATAATTAATGAATACCTATAATATATTTTGTTTATATGTTCCATTTATTTAATGTTATATAGTCGTCCCTTAAAAAGCACATTTCAGCGCAATCCTCTCCATTGGGAGTGTTTCGCTGATTTTGTTTATTAGGTACAAAAGAAGCTTCATGGCTCTTTTGAAGTTATATGCCGCTGCAGCTAACATTACATTGATAGCATCCCCGAAGAGCCCTTTGTAAAAGTTACGTCCCAAGCGATAATCTGATTTTAAATGTCCGATAGTTGGTTCTATTCCTGCACGCTTGCAGAAAAGTCGATGCTTCTTTTTACGTTGATAATAACTGTCTTTAGCTTTTGGAGTGTCAGGAATCAATATCTGCGTACCGTTTATTTCTTTTTTTCCACGGTAACCTCTATCTCCGGCCAGTTTCTTAATCCTTTCTCCCGTGAGTCTCTTCACCTGATCGAGGCTTTGCTCTATGGTATGTCCGTCGTACTCATTACGGAAAGAAGAGGCTCCCAAAATCACTCCCGTCATGGAGCGTATAATCGAGACTTTGTTTCCAAACTCATATTTTTTGTGCTCCTTACCTTTACTGATGCATTGAACATCCGGTTCATGAAGAGAATAAATCTTTTGAGTGGAATTACGCCGTTGCGAAAGAATCCTTTCAAAGAGGGAAATGAGTTTGTCGTACTCCCTGTTACTACCTAGGTTTCGTTTAAGTTCCCGAACCAAACGTCCCGCTATTGTTCGTAACCGTTTATCCGCTTTAAGAGCTTTCTTACGGTTCTTGGGATGGTTGCGAAAACGTTGATCCCGATAAATTCTTTTCAATACGAAAGTATAGCTTTGACGAATGGGTAGATTGAGAGCCCTTGCGATTTTGAGAACCTTGCCTACTATCTTCTTATGCAACTTGGCATCTGTAGGATAGGTCACATTCTTTTCCTGCACGGTGGAGTCTATAAAAGCGGTATCGTGGTGATCCTTATCATTTTTGTCATCATTCACACGAATACTTTCTGCAAGAATAAGCTCTATCCCTCTTTCGCCGATACGTTTGCGGAAGTGAACCAGTTCCGAGGCATTGCAGGGAAAGGAAGGTGTAAACTCCTGCATGCCACAAAAATATTGAAAATAAGCGTTCTCACTCCATTGTTCTACAACAGATTCATCTGAAATATTGCGCAAATGCTTGAGAATTAAAAGACCACACATTAAACGAATAGGCTTACCTGGACGACCATTGTCAGGGCAATACAAGGAAGAAAAAGCCTCTTCGAACCTTTTCCAATCGATTTTATGGGAAAGTTTATACAGAGGATGTTGCTGGTTGAGCAAATCGTCCAGCGAAGAGAACAGAGATTGAACTGTTTGAGTAGGGCGTATCATAAAAAAATCTGCAAGTTTCTATATCCAAAGATACAAAAACTTGCAGATTTATCAAAGAATAGAAGAGTGCAATTTGCTGTATATCAGAAAATAAACACGATTTTAAGGGGCGACTATATAGCTTGTAATAAAATTATATAGACGATTTAAAATTCTATTATGATAGATCTACCGACTTTATATGATAGGTCTGTCGTCCGTGTACATGAGTTGATTGCTTTATCCTAATAGGTCTTTAGACCTATTAGGACAAGTCTACTGACCTATTATGATAAGTTATTTGTCGAAATTGATGTGGAACAAGGAGAGTCTACAAGATATGGAGGTAAGGATGTAATCTTGTGTGAGGTGTGTTTAAGACAAGGCAGTTATAATGTACACGAAAAAGAGGACCATACGAATAATTCCGCATTCGTATCCTGGATGTAAACACTTATTTATCAGCTTTATCATATTCGTATTTTCATGTAACTCTTATGTCATTATACTATTTGTATAGACTGTATTCCTATTACCGCAAAGATACAATATCAAAAAGACTTTGTCAAGCCATGGTGTAGAGTGTCCCTTTCAAAGAAGAGATAACGGTATGTGAGACCTCGAAAAACTAGCAAAATGACAGCATAAGGTGAATTCTCTGACGTAAATGAAAGCAATAAGAGCTGGATCTTTGAGGTTACTCCGTAATGAATATTTCTTGCGGGTACTTGACTTCTTCTAAGTAAAGGGCATGACCCGGAGCCGAGCTGCCTGCTTGGCAACGGTCTTGGCGTTCGATCACAGTACAAAAATCGGTTACACTCATCTTGCCCCAACCCACTTGAAAGAGTGTGCCCACAATAGCTCTTACCATGTTGCGCAGAAAACGATCGGCTGTGATGGTGAATACGTAATGATCACTGTCTTGTCCTACAGTCCATAAGGCATGTGTGATCTTACAATTGTTTGTCTTGACATCGGTATGAAGCTTGCTGAAGCTTGTGAAGTCTGTGTATCTCATCAGGTGCGATGCTGCTTCATTCATCTCGTCTATGTCGAGCGTGCGATGCATACGAAGCATCAGTCCGTGTGCAAACGGATCCTTGCGCATGGTAATATAATAACGATAGGTACGTGACACGGCATCGAAGCGGGCGTGAGCGTCTGCTTTTACATGCACCATACTACGGATACTTATATCGGGAGGTAACAATCGATCCAGTTTTAGTGCCAGTGCATCCGCTTCGGATTGATCCATATCCAGCTCTACGTGGGCGATCATTTCCCGAGCATGCACTCCGGCATCTGTGCGTCCCGCCCCCAATATAGGTGTAGGTTTACGGAGTATGGTACACAGAGCCTCCTCTATAGTCTGCTGCACTGTCACTGCATTGGGTTGTGTTTGCCAGCCGCTATAGTTGGTTCCATTGTATGATAAGTAAATGAAGTATCTCATCTTTTGTAATGATTTTGCCTGAATGCTAATAAGCAGAGCTTCCGCCAACGAAAGCTCTGCTTGTGGGGAAAGATTTTTTGACCCGTTATGCTTTTGACTTAGAGGTAGAGGCCTTAGACGTTTTCTTGGCAGTCGTTTTTTGGGTAGCAGTCGTTGCCTTCTTAGTGGTTGAAGCCTTCTTCGTGGTTGAAGATGCCGCTTTGCTTGATGATGTTTTACGCTCTTTCGATGCCGCTTTGCTCTTGCCTCTTGCGGTGGTTTTAGTTTTCACCGGAGTTTCTTGCACGATCTTCATACACTCGTCGTATGATAGTTGTTCGGGCTCTTTTACAGTCTTGGGTATCTTGTAGTTATTGCCCTGATACTTGATGTAAGCTCCGAATCTGCCATTGCGGATTTCCAATTCCTTATCTTCGTCGAAAGTTCTCAACAGGCTTTTCTCATCAGCTTCCCGCTTGGCTAGGATGAGCGCTACAGCATCATCGAGTGAAACGTCGAGAGGCTCTATATCTTTGGGGATACTTACAAACTTGGAGTTGTGGCGGATGTAAGGGCCGAAACGACCTATCGCAACTACCACGTCTTTGTCCTCAAACTGTCCTAAAGTCTTGGGCAGTGCAAAGAGTTCCATGGCTTCGTCCAAAGTAATAGTTTCGATGGATTGATTTTTCATGAGAGATGCAAATCGAGGCTTTTTGTTCTCTGCAGCATCTCCTATCTGTACCATGGGGCCGTAGCGCCCAATGCGCACATATACAGGCTCACCGGATACAGGGTCGTTGCCCAACAACTTCTCTCCTACTTTGTGATTAGGATCACGCTCTGAAGCTTGCTCTACAACGGGATGGAAATCTTTATAGAAACGTTGTATAACATTGCGCCATTGTAGGGCACCTTCTGCCACATCATCGAACTTCTCTTCTACACGTGCCGTGAAGTTGTAGTCTACAATCGAAGGGAAATATTCTACCAAGAAGTCATTTACCACAAGTCCTATGTCGGTAGGAATCAGCTTGGCCCGATCTGCACCGTATGTCTCTTTGAGTTCTTTGCGTTCTATCTTACCTGACTTTAATCTCAGCTCAGTATATGCACGTTGTGTTCCGGGTTTGTCGCCTTTCTCTACATAACCTCTGTTTTGTATAGTCTGTATCGTGGGAGCGTATGTAGAAGGGCGTCCGATGCCCAACTCTTCCATCTGACGTACGAGAGCTGCTTCGGAAAAGCGTGCAGGACGCTGAGTAAAGCGCTCTGTGGCTTTGGCATTGATCATATCCAAACTTTCACCCTTGTGTACTTTGGGTAAAAGTTGGCTATCATGTGCCGAGCCTTGCTGTTCGTCATCATTGCTTTCGAAATATACCCCGAGAAAACCGTCGAACAGCACCACCTCGCCTTGTGCTGTGAACTTGTAATCTGATCCTGATACTTCGATGTTGATGGTGGTACGCTCCAACTGAGCATCTGCCATCTGGCTTGCAATAGTGCGCTTGCGTATGAGGTCGTAAAGCTTCTTTTCCTGATTGCTTCCTGTGATCTCTTCCCTGTCAAGGTATGTAGGACGTATAGCCTCGTGAGCTTCTTGAGCCCCTTTGGCTTTCGTTGTGAATTTGCGTGGTTGGTGATATTCCTTGCCCCACTGATCTCCGATGACTTTTTTTGCTGTCCCCATGGCGAGATCGGATAGATTCACAGAATCGGTACGCATGTAGGTAATAAATCCCGATTCGTATAGAGTCTGAGCCAAACGCATTGTCTGAGATACGGAATATCCCAGTTTACGAGCAGCTTCCTGTTGTAAGGTCGATGTAGTAAATGGGGGAGCAGGTGATCGTTTGGCGGGTTTCTTGGTAATACTCTCGATGCTAAATGAAGATTTGCTACATATATCCAGGAAGGCATGAGCTTCCTCTTCTGTTTTGAAGCGGGTTGGTAGCTCTGCTTGGAGGGATTCGCCTCCGGCAAGTTTGAAGTCTGCAATGACTCTAAAGTTACTTTCCGCAACAAAAGCATTGATCTCTCTTTCACGGTCTACAATGAGCCTCACAGCTACAGACTGTACTCTACCGGCAGAGAGTGATGGCTTGATCCTCTTCCAGAGTACAGGCGAGAGTTCGAAGCCTACTATTCTGTCCAAGATACGCCTTGCTTGCTGGGCATCTACAAGATTGATATCGATAGCACGAGGAGTCTCCACAGCTTTCTTGATGGCCGACTCGGTGATCTCATGAAACACTATGCGACGAGTTTGCTCGGGCGATAACCCTAATACCTCGTATAAGTGCCATGCAATGGCTTCTCCTTCACGGTCTTCATCGGATGCCAACCACACCGTCTGTGCCTTCTTTGCAGCCGATTTGAGCTCTTTGACGAGTGCCGTTTTGTCTTCCGGTATTTCGTATTCTGGTTCAAATCCGTTGTTTACGTCCACACTAAATGATTTTTGTCTCAAATCTCTGATGTGACCGTAGCTCGAAAGCACTTTAAAATCTTCTCCCAGAAACTTCCCTATAGTTTTAGCTTTTGCCGGGGACTCTACTATAACTAAGTTTTTTTGCATCTAATTATTACCTTAAATCTTGTTTGTGATGGCAAAGGTAATTTTTCTATTTAGAATTACCACTTTGCGATGGCAATACCGCCCGCTACGGCAACTACCCCTGCCACTATACTAAATAATGTATATGTAATGGCCGCACCAAGACGACCTTCATTGATCAAAATAAGATTTTCCATCGAAAACGTGCTGAAAGTAGTAAAACTTCCGCAAAAACCTGTCATAAATATGAGTTTATATATCAATGGTCGTGCTGAGGAGGTCAACTTCCAAGATAGATAACCTATGATTATGCAGCCTACTATGTTGACTATGAGTGTGCCCACATAGAAAAGATGCTCCCGACCTACCCATTTGATAAAAAAGGCTGAGGTGAGAAAGCGAAATACGGCTCCTACAGCTCCTCCTGCTGCAACATATAGTATTTGGATAATGATATTGGGCATGACACTTATTTTGGGAGATGGATAAAACCATCATTCGAGGCAATGAATAAGGATCCCGTATACACCGGCAGACATATGGATCGTAATATGCTGGGCTTGGGCTTAAAGAATAAAGCGAGCAACTCATGACTTGCTTTACGCAATGAGTTACCCGCTTATGAGTTCTTATAACTTAGCTTTCACTAAGTTTATTATGGAGTATCGTAGTTTCGATTACTTCTTTGCACGATTACCGTAACGGCTCATGAACTTATCTACGCGACCCGCTGTATCGACAAGCTTAGACTTACCTGTGAAGAAGGGGTGTGAAGTACTTGAGATTTCCACTTTGGCAAGAGGATATGTTACGCCGTCAATTTCGATAGTTTCCTTGGTAGCGATTGTAGAACGAGTGATGAATACATCTTCGTTTGACATATCTTTGAATACTACCGGGCGGTAATTTTCAGGATGAATACCTTTTTTCATTATGTTGAAATTTTTTTTGTTTATCGTTCTCTAATTAAATTAATTGGCTGGTAACCGTACTTATAATATGAGAGTTAATGGACTGCAAAGTTATGGATATTTATTAGAAAATCAAATCTTTTTTTACTTTTTAAGAGATATAATTATAAAAGAATTTGTTTTCCCGATTTCCTCCATATGTATTTTTTACTCTCTATTATGTGCTTCACTCTCATTATACAACGCCAATTGTCAACATAATACAGCCGAGTGATATCTTAGGAATAAAAAACGGATCTTTGAGAATTTCTCAAAGATCCGTGGATAAATGAAGTATGCCGAAGCTGTTATTTATTAAAACGCTTTTCGATAACGTTCCAATCAATAATTTTCCATACGGCTTTCAGGTGATCAGCGCGCTTATTCTCATAGTCCAGATAATAAGCGTGTTCCCAAACGTCAATACCGAGCAATGGATGGAGACCTCTTACTACGGGGTTACTTCCGTTGGGTTCTTTCACGATGCTGAGATTGCCTTTGGTATCAGAAGCCAACCATACCCATCCTGATCCGAATAGAGAAGTTCCTTCTTTTTCAAATGCCTGTTGGAACTTTTCGAATGATCCCCACTTCTTCTCGATTGCCTTACCGATGTTTCCTATAGGTGCGCCTCCACCTTGTGGTGAGAATTGCATGAAATAGAGATTGTGGTTGAGTAATTGTCCCGAATTGTCAAATAAGCTGCCTTTGCTGCCCTTTACGATTTTGACGATATCCGTTTCATACTCGAATTGCGTTCCCTTCTTTAGTTTGTTTACATTATTTACATATCCTTGAAGATGCTTACCGTGGTGGAGTTCGATAGTCCTCTTGCTTATAACTGGAGCCAGCGCATCGGTAGCATAAGGGAGTTTGATGAGTGTATATACACTCTCTGTCTTTTGTCCGTTTTGTCCGTTTACATTAGTGATATTCTCTGTTTGTACGGGTTCGGTTGCAACAACTTGTCCTAATAATAAAATAGAACTTAGGAGTAATGTTATCATATTGATTATAAATTAAATGAATAATAAGTCATAAAATGAACAAGGGAACAGATAAAAAGGTTTTTTATATATCTTGAAATCAAATAAAAAAAGCTCTGCAAATATGTAGTGCAGAGCTTTTATCATTTAACTGGAAGGCTGTGGGATCAAAGGAGATTAGAGGCCAACTCGCTTAATTCGCTACGTTCGCCTTTGATCAGATTGATATGTGCAAATATCTTCTCATCCTTCATTTTATCTATCATGTAAGCAAGTCCGTTGCTTTGCGCATCCAGGTATGGAGAGTCGATTTGTTGTATGTCCCCAGTAAAAATCATTTTGGTATTCTCTCCCGCACGTGTGATAATTGTTTTGATCTCGTGCGGTGTCAGGTTTTGAGACTCATCCACAATCGCTATTGTATTAGACAGGCTGCGACCTCGGATAAAAGCCAAAGCTTCTATCACCAGTTTTTCGGATCTTTGGAGGTCTTCTATCTTCCTGATGTCTTGACTACCCGGAGTAAACTGTGCTTTAATCACATTGAGATTATCAAAAAGAGGTTGCATGTAGGGACCCACCTTGGCTTTTTCATCACCTGGCAAGAAGCCAATGTCTTTATTGGCCAATGAAACGATAGGACGAGCCAGGAGGATTGACTGAAAATCTTGCTCCTGTGCTATAGCAGCGGCCAGTGCTAATAAAGTTTTGCCGGTACCGGCTTTACCTGTCAGAGCAACTAACTTGATATTGGGATCTGTGAGTACATCGAATGCGAATGCTTGTTCGGCATTGCGAGGTTGTATTCCTGAAAGCGTAGGCTTGGGTACTTGTCTTATTTTGCCTGTGAATGCATCGATTCGAGCCAATACACTATTTCTATCGCTTTTAAGGATAAAACATTGATTCGGTTGCAACTTGGATGAGAACTCCAGTTCTTCCGAGTCTATGCCTTCAGCTTTACTGTATATCTTGTCTATCAAATCTCCGTCAATACCCTCGAAAGTCTCTTGTGCATCGTTGAAAATATCCGTCGTCAGTACTTTGTCATTGATATAATCTTCCACAGGCATACCCAGAGACTTTGCTTTCATCCTCAGATTTACGTCTTTGGTTACCAGAATGGTTTTTTCATTCTTTTTGTCTTTCTCCTCTTTGAGATTCAAAGCCATGGAAAGGATGCGGTGATCGGGGATAGTCTCGGGGAAAGCCTCAGTGACCTTGGGATGTTTTTGACTTAATGTAATGATGAAAAGTCGCCCTTTACCTTCGCCCAAGTCGGCTCCTTTCTTGAAAAGATCGGTATCAGACAACTCATCGAGCTCTCTTACAAAAGCCCTGGCATTATAATTGATCTGTTCGCTTCCTTTCTTGAATTTGTCTAGTTCTTCCAGTACTACGATAGGAATATAGATGTCATTTTCCTGAAACTTATCAATACACTCATAATCATGGAGAATAACATTAGTGTCTAAAACAAAATTTTTTTTCTGGCTCATAGATAGTGTTTATTTATGTGTTTTTAACCAATTGGCGACTTCAATGTATGAAAGGTATGAATTTTTTTGTTTATTTTACCACTTGTTAATTATAGCTTTTGTTATACTTAACATTGGAACCTAAACTTATATTAAAATTCTCTTACTTATGAAATCAGATATTGAAATAGCAAGGAGTATTGATCTGAAGCCTATTCGCGAAATAGCACACAATATAGGCATTGAAGAGCATAACCTTGAGCCTTACGGCCGATACATCGCCAAAGTACCTCTGGAATGTTTGGCCAAAGGACGACACAAAGAAGGAAAGCTCATCCTTGTCACAGCTATCACCCCCACTAAGTCAGGGGTTGGAAAAACCACCGTTTCTATTGGATTGGCATTAGGACTTAACCGTATCGGCAAAAAGGCCATTGTAGCTCTCAGAGAGCCTTCTTTAGGACCGTGCTTTGGGATGAAAGGCGGAGCAGCAGGCGGTGGGTATGCACAAGTATTACCTATGGAAAATATTAATCTTCATTTTACGGGAGATTTCCATGCCATTACTTCGGCTCACAATATGATCACAGCTCTTCTCGACAATTATATTTATCAAAATCGTAATAATCCGGAACACGGACTTAGTCAGGTGCTCTGGAAAAGGGTATTGGATGTCAATGATAGATCCTTGCGCAATGTAGTCACAGGGCTTGGCGGTATTTCCAATGGTATACCGGCGGAAAGCGGATTTGATATTACACCGGCATCTGAGATTATGGCTATTCTGTGTCTGTCCAATAGCCTTGAAGATTTGAGACGCCGTGTAGAGAATATTTTGTTGGGGTATACCAACAATGGCTCCCCCTTTACTGTAAAAGATCTTGGGGTAGCAGGGGCTATTACTGTATTACTCAAAGATGCAATCAAACCTAATCTTGTGCAAACTTCAGAGAATACGCCTGCCTTTGTGCACGGAGGTCCTTTTGCCAATATAGCACATGGTTGTAATTCCGTACTTGCTACCAAGATGGCTCTTGCCCATGGCGATTATATGATTACGGAAGCAGGCTTCGGCGCAGATCTCGGAGCTGAGAAGTTTTTCAATATCAAATGTCGCACTGCGGGTTTATCTCCTGCACTCACCGTTATTGTTGCTACAATAGGTGGCCTTAAGATGCACGGAGGTGTAGCTGAAGACTCTCTCAAAGAACCTAATATTGAGGGCGTGCGCAAAGGTTTGAAAAATCTTGATAGACATATTTCGAATCTCAAATCATTCGGCCAGGAAGTGGTGGTTGCCTTCAATCGCTTTGCATCCGATACGTCACAAGAGATCTCCCTGGTAGCCGATCATTGTAAGGAATGCGGTGTCGGTTTTGCTATTAACAATGCCTTTGCAGAGGGAGGCTCGGGAGCCGAAGAGCTTGCTCATTTGGTTGTCGATACGATAGAGAAAACACCATCTGCTCCACTCAAATACACTTATGAATTGTCGGATACAATACAGCAAAAAGCCGAAAAGGTAGCTTTGAATATTTATGGGGCTTCCAAAGTCATTTTTTCACCTAAGGCCAAAAAGATGATCAAGAAGATTGAAGACATGGGTTTGGGCAATTTACCCATTTGTATTGCTAAGACTCAATACTCATTCTCTCAGGATGCCAAGGCCTATGGTGATGTGCGCAATTTTGAGTTGGAGGTTGCCGATGTGGTGATCAATCGCGGTGCTGAAATGATAGTCCTCATCATGGGATCTATCATGCGTATGCCGGGCTTACCCAAAAGTCCTCAAGCGCTTCGTATAGATATTGTCAATGGATTTATTGAGGGACTGAGCTAATAGTATAGTTTATCTCTCTATCCTGATATAGTTTATATCTTAGTAAGGGACTACTTCTCTCATGAGGCGTAGTCCCATTCTTTTATGCTCCTTTATGTGTGCGGGTAGAAGTCTCTGCTGGGAAAATAGACAGGAATGAGACCGTTGCATAGCAGGCCAATTGCTTCGTTGCTTGCGAGATTCGCGCTTGGTCATTTACCTGAAGTAAACTCCCTGTGCACTCACTCTTAACGTGAGTTCGATATAAGGGATAATAGGAATAATAGAGTTTACAAGGTGTTGTAAATCAGTGTAATTTCTTATGTATTTCATTGCAAAAGTGGTGAATTATTTGCATCTTAGTAGTTGATAATCAATAAGATATAAACAAACAAAACACCACTTTATGAAAACAAATATAGTTGAAATTTTCTGTCTTACCGATGATTTTTCCAAACTTTTCGATACCTTGATTCAGCAAAGAACCCTTTGCGAAGGAAACAAAAAGCGAAGAAATCGCAAGTTTAGGATGTCCGATGCTGAAATCATGACTATTCTGATTCTTTTCCATCATTCGAGGTATCGCGATTTTAAGTCCTTTTATCTTCAATATATTACGCAACAATGTCATTCGGATTTTCCTTCGTTGGTCTCTTACAATCGTTTTGTGGAATTACAAAGCAAGGTGGCATTCAAACTAATTTCATTTCTCAATATGTGTTGTCTGGGCGAATGCACCGGTATCTCATTCATTGATTCCACACCTTTACGCACCTGCCATATCAAGCGGGCACACGGGCATAAGACCATGAAAGGATGGGCCCAAAAGGGCAAATGCAGTATGGGATGGTTCTATGGTTTCAAACTACATATTGTGATTAACGACCGGGGTGAAATCATTCAATATCAAATCACACCGGGGAATACGGATGACCGTGCTCCACTTAAAGGCGGAACCTTCACGAAGAAACTTTTCGGCAAACTTGTTGGCGACAGAGGATACATCTCACAAAGTCTTTTCGATAAGCTCTTCATTGACGACATACACATGATTACGAAGATAAAGAAAAACATGAAAAACACTCTGATGAGCCTGTATAATAGGATATTACTTAGGAAAAGAGCCCTTGTGGAAACCGTTAATGACCTACTCAAAAACGTTTGTCAAATAGAGCATACACGACACAGAAGCGTCAATAATTTCGCCATTAATTTGATTGCCGGCATAATTGCCTACAATCTGCTACCCAAAAAGCCGGAATTAAACCTAGAAATCATACACAATCCATCAATCCGCTTAGTACACCACGCTTAGACCGAACTCACGTACTCTTAGCGCCTTGCACTTTACCTTCTCTGCCCGGTCAAAGTGTCTTTTGTCGGCTTTGCCTCCAAAATCCATGAGACTGTTGACTTTTGCAACAGTCTCAGGAATGTGTTGCTAACGAAGACCTTTGCTTTTGTATGCCTGAGCAGTAGCTGCAGTGATGTTGAGCAGAAAGTCGAAAAATACCATTTTACTATTTGTATTCTGTTTGATATGCCGTATAGCCAAATCTGTTTCCGACAAAAGCTGTCTTATATTGCCACTATTGATGCAACCCCTTAGCTTCTCTGCATCATTTATTTCCTGGTTGTGCAGATAGTTGAGCTGAGGCATTTGTAGATTATAGATATAGCATTCTCTGAAAAAACCGATCAGATACTCCAGTAAAGCCACTTGAGCCTCCCGGCCTAACGAACTGATTTTCTCTGTCGTTTTTTTCATTTCCAACGGGCTTGCAGAGATAGAACAATGGAGAATATCTCGTAGATATTCCAGTTCTTGCTCCTTTTGATAATTTCCTTCTTGTATATCCAGTGCTTCTCTGAAGTTACCTTGTGCCAAATGTGCCACCTGCCTCAGGTTGTTATCATCGGTAAGTAAGCCATAGCGTTTGAGCCCTTGAGCAATTTCTTGTTCGGTAAGTGGTCTTATATTTGTCTGCTGTGCACGGCTTTTGATTGTCCCTAAAATCTTCCCCGGTTCATGGCTCACCATAAGTATAATGGTATTTGTCGGGGGCTCTTCTATCAGCTTGAGTAATTTGTTGGCCAGGGCTTCGTGCATTCTTTCAGGTTGCCATATGAATACGACTCTGTACTTGGCTTCTGCTATTTTATAAGCCAACTTTTCATCCAGCACATCACTTTCCCTGCTGTATATAATGGGTTGGCTGTTACCTGCACCTATCTGCTCCAGCCAGTCTTTGTGCGTGAAGTAAACGTTCCTTTCTGCGTTATTCTTTCCCAAAAGCATTTTGCGCCAGTCGGGAAGCAGATCGTCACAAATATTTTTACTCCCGTTTACAATAGGATAGAGAAAAATAAGATCCTGATGAGCCAACTGATCATATTTGAGACATGATGAGCAACAACCGCATGCATCTTCTTCGGAAGGATTCAGGCAGTTGATATATCTGGCATATGCAAGCGCGAGGGCTACGGCTCCTGTACCGTCTCCACTTGTAAAAAGCTGAGCGTGGGGTATATCTTGGCGACGAGCGCAAGCTATGAGATGTTTCTTGATCTCATCAAGTCCTATGATATCTTTAAAGTACATCGGGGTATCAATTATTCCTTTTTACAAATATAGCTATTTCATGGGCATGCGGGGTATCGGTTGCTCACACAAGCTTTTGTGACGGCTACGATATCAAGCCAATTATTGATATACTGTGCCCCATGCTCTGTGATAATGCTTTCAGGGTGATATTGCAATCCGAATATCGGTAATGTCCGATGAGCAAAAGCCATTAGTAATCTATCTTCTGTCCCCCATGCTATGGGTTGCAGACATGGGGGCAGACTATCTTTGTCTATGATCCAACTGTGATACCTTCCCACGATGGAGCCTTCCGGGATATGATAGAGAAGGGGATGGTTGGGGTTAGGTATGTGTATGTTGGTAGCATGCCCATGTCTGGGAAACTCAAGCCTCTGCATTTTTCCTCCGAAATGAAGAGCCAGTGCCTGAAAGCCTAAACAAATACCCAGAATGCTATGCGTGTTTTTGGTTCGTCTTATTACCTCATCGAGCTGGGGTGTCTCTTGCGGAAGTCCCGGTCCCGGGGATAGTAATATCCCCTGATATTCTGATAAGTCTATATCTTGTATTTCTTCGGGGATTACTACTGTAATGCAACAACGCCCCGTCTCACGCAGTAGTTGTATGAGATTGAACACGAAAGAATCATGGTGATTTATGACCAAAATATTTAGCATACGTATCGCAAAGGTATTACTTTTGCACTTGCTATGGAATATCAATGGTCAAATAACACTTCCCAAACCTACCGTCTGATGGATGCCTACAGCGGTGACAGTACCCCCTATCTCTTTGCTATTGACTATGAAAGTCAAGAGAGTTTTGTGATACCACACCCTGAGGAACAAAAAGAAATTCTTTTTGCAGTAGAGGGGTATAATAATATGCAGCCCGATGTCCATATCTCGGATATTGAGCCTGTATGGAGTACAAAGCCTGAGCCTTTTTCCGTATATTCAAGGCGATTTCGTCGTATACACGATGCTTTGCTGAGGGGTGATAGCTTTTTGGCAAATCTAACAATAGCCACACCTATCAGTCTCAATCTCTCTCTTCACGACGTCTTTTACCGAAGTTGTGCCCCTTACCGATTATATGTCCCGGGCAGATTTGTTTGTTTCTCTCCTGAGAAATTTGTTACTATTGATGAGCAAGGCGTCATCTCCACTTATCCCATGAAAGGAACTATCGATGCCACCTTACCCGATGCTTCGGATCTTATCCTCAATAATTATAAAGAGACTGCCGAGCACAGTACCATTGTAGATTTGATGCGCAATGATCTCAATCAGGTTGCAGATGAAGTGAGATTGGTAAAGTTCCGGTATCTCGACAGATTGGAGACTATCAATGGCCCTATATTACAGATGAGTTCTTGTATAAGTGGAAAAGTAATGCCAGGGTTTCAAGGTAAGTTAGGCTCTTTGATAAGTCGATTGCTTCCTGCCGGTTCTATATCCGGGGCACCCAAAGAAGCTACTGTGCGAGCCATCCAAGAAGCAGAAGACCGTAAACGAGGTTTTTACTCAGGAGTGTTTGGTTATTATGATGGCTCACGTCTTTACTCAGCCGTTATGATCAGATTTATAGAGCAAGAGTCTGATGGCTCTTTGCTTTTTCGAAGTGGGGGAGGCATTACAATCAACAGCAAAGTAGAAGATGAATATCGGGAAACCCAACAGAAGGTGTATCTTTCGCTTAAAAAATAAGTGTATAAATTACTAAATAATAGGTATTTTATAGGTGTGAGTTGTTTTTTTGTTTATTATTTTCAAAAAACATTTGTGCAAGCCAAATAAAAAGCGTTTCTTTGTTTCCAGTGAGCGTGGCTTGAATCTCGAATTGTTTTATCAGGCTGAAGCATTTTGTACTTGTTATAATCTCCGATTGTCGGTTAACTCGTATTCAGTTCTTACCATGATCCCTTTTTTTCAAATTATTTTTTTTTAAGTTATGAACATTTACGTAGGGAATCTGAATTATCGGGTTCGTGAGGACGACCTCAAAGGTCTGATGGAGCAATTTGGTACAGTACTTAGTGCTCGTGTAGTTACTGATCGTGAATCCGGCCGCTCAAGAGGTTTTGGATTCGTTGAAATGGAGAATGATGATGATGCTCAGAGAGCTATTGAACAACTTCTTGATCAGGAGTTCATGGGTCGTAAGCTCATTATCAAAGAAGCCATGGAACGTCAGGAGCGCCCTCAGAGAGCTCCCCGTGCACCACGCTACTAAGCCAGTACATCCGTTTTGAGTAGCTTATTGCTACTAACCATGTGATGAAAGACATTTCCAATAATTTCAAAATATAGATTTTTAAGTTATTGTTTCCTTATCGATGGCGATATGACTCACGGTCAGGTCGCCATTTTTATTTATGTACTTACGGTACGTTTCTATCCCTGTCGCTTTAAAAGATTTGTGAATAGGATTTATAAATTCGATCATTTGAGTTTCTATTGTAGGGATGTCCTGATTATTAATAATGCTGTGATCCGACAAGGAAATCTTGAGGTGAAGTATTAGGGTTATTGCGTAGCATGCAACCATGGGTGTCTCCGGGCTACAAATATATTGTTTCATATTTAACAAGCTATTGATACATGCTTTATTGAGGAGCATATTCGAGAAAAACGCTTCAGCCTCTTGACAAAGGGGGGTAGGATGTTGTATATTTGTTATACTAATAATACCCATTAAAACTTGCTTCAATTACCACGAATTATTGTATTTAAGGGTTATGAAAAATTTTATTACAATACGAATTCCCAAACTATTACCATCAAATATGAATAAGTACACCTTTACATTGTGCTCTTGTATTAGGTATGCAATTTTTTTATCTTACATTTTGTCATGGTTAGATCATAGAATAAAAAATATCATTTTGTCAGAATGTAAATAATCATTGTGTGACATCATCAAAAAATCCGCAAAGGGGATTCAATCCTTTTTGCGGATTTTTTGATGGAAAAGTTTATGATTCATATTTTTCTAACTAGCTTTTGATATTTTTCTAACTACGTGTTACTATCTTTCTAACTAAGAATTTTCAACTTCCTAACTAAGTAAATAGAAAAGCTTAGTTAGAAAAATATAAAAGAAGCATGATTTATTCCCTGCAACTGATTTTAAATGTATTTTACCGTTATTGAGTGGTTATTTTTACCCATTTATACCTATTTTTCGCCACTCCATGTGTTTTGTTTTACGTCTATTTTATGATTTTTTGTCTTGATATATTTGTATATGGTGTCTTTTTGATATATTTGCGTGTTTTGTGTTTGACTTCGATTTTAGCTTAATAATCAGCTATGTATGTTGATTTTGGAGCTCAGTGTTACATCTCGTGCACAATAATATACTTCGGATTACCATTTATAATATGAGATTTGTAATTTGCCAATTCTGATTATTGGCTTTCAAAGATATTCGGGATTTAGAGATGGAATTATCAAATAGTATTTTACGATTTTTTAAGATATGCATCCTGTTAAAATTGTCAATGTTGAGAGTTAATTCATAATAAAATTGCATCTTTGTAAGGATAAATAAAAAAGCATAAACATACCATTAACTAAAATTAAGAATAAGAATGAAAAAATTTCTCATGACAGCCATTATGGCTATGGGGTTTGGGATAGGAACACTGGCTGTAGCTCAAAATCCTGTGACACCTCCCCCTCCTCCTGTAAAAGTATGCCCTAAGACTTGCTGCGACAAGAAGGATGTGTGCAAGAAAAATTGTAAAATGGAAACTTGTAAAGCATCTCAAAAAGATGTTGCAGAAAAGAAAGATTGTTGCAAAGACTCTGCTAAAGACGGCAAAATGAAAAAAGATTGCTGCAAGGGCAAAGACGGAGCAAAGAAAAAATGCGACAAAGGGACTTGCTCTAAGAAGGGTGAGAGTGCAAAGACTAAATGTGACTCAGTGAAGCATTGTGATAAGCAAAAAGTAGAGCCTGTAAAGAAATAATTATTAGGTTCTCTATTTTTTTTGAAAAATTTGGCGACAATATCCTGAATGTTTAGGGTATTGTCGTTTTTTCTCGTCTGACTTCATCCTCCTTGTATAATGATGAATCTATATTTGGAGACTGTTGCAAAAGTCAACAGTCTCGTGGATTTTGGAGGCGAAGCCGACAAAAGAAACTTTGACCGGGCAGAGAAGGTAAAGTGCAAGGTGCTAAGATTGAGTGCACAGGGAGTTTACTTCCGGTAAATGACCAAGCACGAATCTCGCAAGCAACGAAGCAATTGGCCTGCTATGCAACGGTCTCATTTGGTAGCCTAATTATGTTATTTACCGGTGCACGGCTGATCGAATAAGGTTGCTTTTTATACCTTTGTAATCGAGCATATAGAATATAAATACAGTGAAATCTTCCCCCAAACAGATCAGTACAGAGCCGATATCTTTTAGTACGGCTAATATAATAGAATTCGAGCCCGATCCTGCCAATGAGGAGATGGCATTGGTATTGGAACTTATACGTAATACCAATCAAAGCTTCTTCCTTACAGGCAAAGCAGGAACGGGAAAGTCTACTTTGTTGCGATATATCAAAGCCAATACCCATAAGGAACATGTAGTGCTTGCTTCTACAGGTATAGCTGCATTGAACGTGGGAGGACAAACGATACACTCCTTTTTTAAATTGCCATTTCGTCCCATTACACCGGATGATCCTGACCTCAGCAGAAAGAAAAACAGAGTTTACGAAGTCTTTAAATACCCCAAACAACATCGGGAGTTGATTCGGAAATTGGAACTCATTATCATAGATGAGATTTCTATGGTGCGTGCTGATGTAATCGATGCTATGGATTCCTTGTTGCGTACTTTTACGGGACATATAGCATTGCCTTTTGGTGGTATTCAGATGATTTTTGTAGGAGACTTGTTTCAGCTCGAACCCGTGGTCAAGAGTGACGAGGCCGAAATACTCCAGCGTTTTTATCCTGATAACTATTTCTTTTCAGCACGGGTGTTTGGTCGCAATAGTTTAGTTACCATAGAGTTACTCAAGGTGTACAGACAAGACGATCCTGTATTTGTAGATATCTTGGATCATATACGAGAGGGAAATGCTTCCCCTCAACATCTCAACATGATAAATAAGTCTGTATTACCCGATTACAAGGTAGATCGGGATGAATTTATCATTACTCTGGGAACAAGACGTAATCAGGTGAGCAGTATCAATGAGATGCATATGAATGAATTGCCTGACAAGCCTATACGTATTGCAGGACATATAGATGGAGAGTTCCCTGACAACAACTTACCTACCGACCTGACACTTACGTTGAAGCAAAATGCTCAGGTCATGTTTCTTGCCAATGACAGAGACAAACGCTGGGCCAATGGTACGCTGGGTATTATAGAAGAAATATGTGGTGAGGAACACTATGTCTCGGTTCGTACTGAGTCTGGTGCAGTCTATCGTGTTGATCCTTATATTTGGGAAAACAAACGCTATACTTACTCAGAAAAAGAACATAAGATCAAAGAAGAAGTGATTGGGCAGTTTATGCAGATTCCTCTCAAACCCGCGTGGGCTATTACTGTGCACAAGAGTCAGGGACTCACTTTTGATAAAGTAGTTGTAGATTTTTCTGACGGGGTTTTTGCCGGAGGTCAGGCATATGTGGCGCTGAGCCGATGCAGATCACTGGGTGGTTTGATCCTGAAAAAGCCATTGGGTATACGCGATATCATTGTGCGTTCTCCTATCATCAAGTTTTATAAGAAGGCCAATAATAGGGAAATTATTCGTGGTAGTATAGACAAAGCAGATGCCCAGCGGGGATATGTACAGGCTGCGATGTATTGGAAAAAAGGCGAATACATTAAATCTGTAGAAAGACTCCGCTTTGCCATGGAAAAGAGTAATGAATTTGACAACCCGGTATTTCGTCGCATGCTTTCCTATAAACTCATGGATGCAGAGAAGCAAAAGGTGAAAATTGCTCAACTATCTTGTAAACTGGAAAAGCAACAAGAGCTCATCAATGAACTGGCTAAAGAATATACGGCCATGGGAAATGATTGTATGCAACTCAATGAGCCTGATGCAGCCATCAGAAACTATAACAAAGCCTTGAGGATCAACCCCAACAATATTGATGCAGCCGTGCAGAAAGGTAAGGCATATGCCGTGCTGAATGAGATAAAGGAGAGCCTAAAAACACTCAACGAAGCTGTAAAGCTATCGCCCCTGCACCCCGAAGCATTATTTGTGTTGGGAGAAACTTTGGTGAAGTTTGGATATTATGATGATGCGGAGCAATATCTCTTGAAGGCTATGGCACAAAATCCCAAATCAATCAAAGTGCATCGTACCCTTGTAACCATGTATGACTTTTTGGGCGATGAAGAAAGAGCCGAGCAACATCGTGATGTTATAAAGAAGCTTACTGCATCAAAGACAAAACGTAAATCCTGAATGTGCCATAAAAAACAGCCGAACTTTGAGAAAAAGATCGGCTGTAATAGGTTATTATTGGTGATATTTCCAAATCAGCTGTTAAGTAATTCTTTAACTACGTCAGCTATAAGTTTACCTTCTGCCTGACCCTGTAATTCTTTCGAGGCAGCTCCCATTACCTTACCCATCATTTTGGGATCAGTAACGCCTAAACGCTCTATGAGTTCTTTGATCTTAGGCACAAGTTCTTCTTTGGACAATTGCTTGGGCAGGTATCCTTCCAATACAGAAGCTTCAGCCAGCTCCGTCTCTGCCATTTCAGGGCGTCCGTTAGTCTTATATATCTCTGCAGAGTCTTTTCTTTGTTTGATCATTTTTTGTATGATCTTCATGGCTTGCTCATCTTCAAGCTCACCGTTTGATCCTTTGGCTGTTTTGGCTTCCAGAAATTCTTTTTTAGCTCCTCTGAGAGCTTCGAGGCGTACTTTGTCCCTTGCCAGCATGGCCTCTTTAATGTCGTTACTTATTTTTTCAAAGAGTGGCATAATATAAAATATTTTTTATCAGAATCTGATAGGTTGTTTATTGGTAGAAGAAGGAGAGTCGTTGCTATTTTTGTCGAAATCTCCTCCCGTTATTGTAGTGGGATGATTGTGTGAGATTGTATTTTGCTTGCGCATACGTATCTCTTCTATAGGGCGGGGGTCACGCATCAGCGAAGGTGTTTCTTCCATGATTGCAATGATATCATTGTCGTCCAGCTCGTCTATATTGAGCAAAAGAGGTTTGAATATCTTTTTCTCAAGCTGGTCTTGACCATAATAGTTTCCGATGAGCTCGTTTTCCTGCTCGGTACGGCGCATTTCCTCTTGTTGAGATACTGCATCGGGCAGTTTTCTTTTACCGGGAGTAAGACCATCTCCAATACTCTCCGTAGTAATAGATAAGTCAAACCCTGAGGCCAGTATCGTGATAGCCACTTGCTCACCCAATGAATCGTCCGTGATAAAGCCCCAGATATTGTCAAACCCTGTTTCTATTTTAGCTGTAAACTCATGGATAGGATCAAGCTCGTTTACATCCAGTGGGTGGTCGGATGATTGGTAGATATTGATAAGCACCTTACGAGCCTTGAAAATATCATTATTGTTGAGTAGGGGGGAATTAAGGGCTTCATCAATAGCCTTCTGCATTCTGTTTTCTCCTGAGCCGTATCCTGTACTGATGATAGCTACACCACCATCTTTGAGCGTTGTTTGCACGTCGGCAAAGTCCAGGTTGATACGTCCGGGACGAGTGATCATATCCGAAATACCCCTGGCTGCACTGCTCAGTGTATCATCGGCCTTGTCGAAAGCGTTGTCCAAGGTAAGATCTTTGTAAATGACTCTGAGGCGTTCATTGTTGACAACTAATAAGGCATCAACGTTTTTTCTCATCTCCTGTACGCCTTTGAGAGCTTGCAGGATTTTGTTTCGTCCTTCGAAAAGAAAAGGTATGGTAACAATGCCTACCGTAAGAAGTCCCATATCCAAGGCTACTCTTCCTATTACGGGGCCTGCTCCGGTGCCCGTACCACCACCCATTCCTGCTGTGATGAATACCATTTTGGTGCCGTCCGAGCTCAATATTTGCTCTATCTCTTCTCTACTTTGCTCTGCTGCTACACGGGCTTTTTCTGGCCTGTTACCGGCTCCTAGACCTCGTGTAATTTCAGGTCCCAGAATTATCTGCGAGGGCACATTACTTTTCTTCAAGGCTTGTTCGTCCGTATTACAAAGAAGAAATGAAACGTCATGTACTGTATCGCGCAAAAACATATTCTCTACAGCATTGCCACCACCGCCACCAACACCTATAACTTTAATTATAGGGGAATTATGGGCTTGTTTATAGTCGAAGTCTAATAATTTATTTTCATCCATAGCATCCATATAATAAGCGGTTAGTCGTTGTTTTCATCTGCATTGAAGATGTCCATCATCTTGGTCATCATGTTGCGAGCCCAATTTTTACGTTTGGTTTGAGACTTTTTCGGTTGCTTTTCGTCTTCGTACTCATAATTATCTTCCTCGTCATCGTTGATATTCAAATCGAGATCATCAATATCGTCTGTAATAACTTTGTCGGAAATAATATTTTCTTCGGGGAAATTCCCTGCAAAGGAAGGTTCTGTGACGAGTTTCTCCCCTTCAACACCTTTTGTGGGAATAGAATTGATGAGTTCGTCCAATGATTGTGCTGCATAAGCCACACAATTTTCATTGGCAAGTAGCAACAGCCCTATAGCCGTAAGATTTCTGTCATTATTTACGGCTTCCTTAGATTCGTCTATGAGGTCACGCCTTATGGTTCCTACCCTGAGCTCGTCGAGTTGATCATCCAATTGAGGTATATAAGCATTGACTTTGGCTCCTCCGCCGGTGATTACCAAACCGGCTCCAAGGCTATCCGCCATGCCGGATTGGTTGATAAGATTAAGGTAATTGAATGTAATTTCATTCATTCTCGCTGCAACCAGTCTATTGATATCAAGTTGCTTGATTTCCCTTTCGCTGATCTTGTCAGGTGAGGATATCCTTACTATACGATCCCTGATACCCTCCATGATCATGGACCCTTTAGAAATCTTTAGAGCCTCGGCGTCGGCTTCAACTAATCGAAGGCTTGTTAGGTCTCGTGTTACGTTGTGTCCGCCAAGGGGTAATACATAAAGGGCGGATAGCAACCTGTTTTGATAGATAGAAATAGTAGTACAACCTCCTCCCAGATTTACAAAGGCGCATCCCAACGTTTTTTCTTCGGATGTCAACGTCACGGCAGCTTCCGCTATAGGTGAGATAACTATTCCTGATAATCTGATTCCTACTTTTTCTTCTATCGTGTAACGGATATTGTGTGCTACAGTACGTTTAGCGGTGATCAATTGATAGCGAGCCTCGAGATGCGAGCATCTGATACCTTGCGGATGGATCTCTTGCCTGCCGTCGATGTAGTATAAGGGATCAGCCACATAGAGGATTTCCAAACCTTCGAATCTTGCATCGGATACTTGATCACGTAGTGTTTGCAAGTGCTCTTGGGTGATTACTTGTCCATCATCTCCCAAATCTAAGGAAGCGGCATATTGCTTAGCCATCATAGACTGGCACCCAACACCGGCGTATATAGATGTTATTTTACCACCGTCTTGCAGTTGGTTGTTTAGCACATCTACCATACGCTTTAGCATAGTGGCAGTATTATCTATATTATAAATGCAACCGTGGCGTATGCATCCATTGGAAGGCTCGGTATGAACGGCAATAGGCGAAATGCGTCCGTTGGAAAGCTTTTTTCCTATCATACCCACTGTATATGTGCTGCCCAAATCCACGACAGCGTACAAATCCTCTTTCACCTGACTGTATTTATTATGTTTATTACCGCCTGTCTAAGGCTATTTCTATCTATTTACCTCAAAGAAAGTGTATCAACAGGGTTGGCAAGCTGCGCCACGACCTGTCCCTCAAATTCCAAATTTAATGATTTATAGCTATTCCAGCCCTTTATGGGAATTACTTTTTCTTCAAATAATTGGAGGTTATCCAACTTTTCTTGCCAATTGGGTGTCCTACCCATAATTATTTGAGTAGTACTAAGTCGGGGAGTGAGCATAATGTTATTGTCTCTATCCACATATATCTGTGCAAAATAGTATTTCCAGTGCTCATTATCCTGAATCGTTTTGATCAGATCATATACCTGCTTTTTCGCATAGTCCTCTGTCAAGTATCCGCTTACCAGCGGTACCTTTACAGCATATTTGGGATTACATGGAATGATGCCTCTGCCTGATGATACATAGTATAGACTGTCGCCTGTTTGTACGATGAACATTGGTTCCTTTTGCTCTATCGTGATATTGAGTTTGCTTGTTTTCGGACTCAGGTACACTTCTGCATCATCGAAAAGAGGATTGGATCTCAATATTTGCTCTATTCTGTAAATGTTTATGGAATCACGTGGTTCTCCTACCGCCTTAAAATTTATCTGTTTCAGCTCAGCCAGTACGTCTCTTTGGTTCATGAACATCATATTACTTTTTTGCCCGGACTTCATCGTCACTTCTATACCTTTGCAAGTGCCGGTGTGTTTGTAGTTATAAAAGTAAATACATGCCCAGATCCAATATCCCAGTATAAGTAGGAATCCGATCATTCTGACTATTTTTCCGATCATAAGCTTTCGAGATAATTCTTTACGGGGTGTACCAGCCTGTCAATATCTCCTGCTCCCAACATAAGTACTACTTCAGGGATATCTTCTTTGTGCCTAAGAAGATCTATAAGCTCACTTTTGGGAATCACCGGGATTTCTTTTCCCTCAATATGATCCGCTATAAGCTGTGAAGTAATGCCGGGAATGGGTTTTTCTCTGGCGGGATATATATCAATAAGGATAATCTGATCTAGCAAGGAAAGGCTTGTCGCAAATTCCTTGTAAAAATCACTTGTACGGCTATAGAGATGAGGTTGGAATATACCCAGAATTTCTTTGTGCGGATATAGGGTCCTCACTGATTTGATAGAAGCTTCGAGTTCTTTGGGGTGGTGGGCATAGTCATCGATGAGGATATGTTTAGGCCCATTGAGGAGTCTATCGAACCTGCGATGCGAGCCTCTGAAATTGCTTACTGCTTTTCCTATCTCATCTGTGTAAGCTCCGTTCAGATAGGCTAACCCCATAGCTGCAACGGCATTCTCTACATTGATTAGGAGAGGAACACCCAACTCTGTACGCATGGTGCCTTTTTTGTCTTCATTTTCAAATGAAGGGTAATGCCAATCAAAGAACAATTTCCCGTCCTTGATCTCTATATTATCGGCGTAGAAATCCGCTTCTTCGTTGATCGCGTATGAAAGGCAAGTTACTCCCGCATTACATTTCGGAGTCATGGGTATACCTTTCTTTATCAAAAGATATCCGCCCGGCTGTATCAATGAGGTGAAATGCTCGAAGCTTTCTCTATAAGCCTCAGGGGTACCATAGATATCCAAATGGTCAGGATCGGCCGATGTTACTATTGCCATAGCAGGACTAAGCCTGTGAAAAGATCTATCGAACTCATCGGCTTCTACCACGACCAAATCACTATGTTCCGAAAGTAATAGGTTTGTGTTATAATTATTGGCTATTCCTCCCAGAAAAGCATTACAATCCACATGACTTTGTTTGAGAATATGAGCCAGTAAGGTACTTGTAGTGGTTTTACCGTGAGTCCCTGCTACGCACAGAGCCTTTTCCATACGAGTTATTTCGCCCAAGATTTCTGAGCGTTTGAGTACACGATAACCATTGTTGCGGAAGAAATTCAATTCTGTATGATCTGCCGGTACTGCAGGAGTGTAAACTACCAAAGACTCATTATCCTTAAACTCTTGCGGTATATCCTCTACACTGTCCGCAAAATGGACAGGTATTCCTTCTTCTTGTAATGCTCCGGTAATGGGACTGGGAGTAAGGTCATACCCTGCTACCAGATAATTTTTTGCATGAAAATAACGAGCTATGGCGCTCATGCCTATGCCGCCTATACCTATAAAATATACTTGATTCATTGAAGCCTTTCTTATTTTTAACAAAGATATAATAATCCCTCTAATTTATACACTATAATATACTTGTCATTGATGAATGCCTGTAAGGACAAATTTGGGTAGGTGCAATATCTGACTATTCCTTTTTTAAGTGTTGATTTTTTATTCCTTAATCTCAAATTGCAGGACCTTGACCAGACTCCCTTTTTATTGCCTTCTTATCTGTATGGCAATAACGGTAATATCTTCAATAAACTTTGGGGCTATTCCTCCCGGGCAAATCCTGCAATCTTTTTATACAACGTGATTGATCACGCTTTCATATAGCCTATCTGATAAAGTTTCCTTGATTTTAATATACATCATAAGGCTTATATTGGTGGATGTTTTTTGACTGTTTTTGTAATAAAATCATATTTAAACAAATTTAAACATTCTGTCGGATATACCTGTTATAAATTTGAAAAAGATACGATTTGAACTTTAGTATTTAGTATTATTTTATGGCTGTGTGCCAAAACGGTTATTTCAGGAAATTGATAATCAAACACAATTTATGACAGAGAGCAAAAAGATTAAATCTACAGTACTCGTTACAGGAGCATCAGGTACTGTAGGACGAGAAGTGATAGATCAATTAGTAAAGCTTAATAAATTATATGACGTCAGAGTTTTTGACGTTAAGAATGCGAAGAGTATGAGACTCTTCGACCGTTACCGAGGCAAGATAAAGGTATATTACGGTGACATCACCAAGCCGGAAGATCTCGATGAACCTACTCAAAATGTAGAGTATGTAATTCATTTGGCTGCTATTATCCCTCCTTTGGCTTATAATAAGCCTGAGCTTACGACTAAAGTAAATGTTGAGGGGACTAAAAATCTTTTGGAGGCCTTGGAGACCAACTCTCCCAAATGCTTTTTTGCTTTAAGTTCCTCTGTGGCGGTGTATGGCGATCGTATGTCCAACCCCTATATCAGAGTAACTGATAAAATCCAACCCTCTTATGGTGACAATTACGGCGAAACCAAAGTCCAAATGGAAAATTTGGTGCAACAAAGCAAACTCGATTGGACGATCTTCAGGCTTTCGGCTATTATGGGTGCCGATAATCATAAGATCACGCCTTTGATGTTTTACATGCCCCTGGATACTCCCGTAGAGATTACTACACCGGAAGATACTGCCAGAGCTTTTGTGAGAGCTTGTATGCATCGTGAGGAGTTGAACAAAACTGTTTTCAATCTTGGAGGTGGGGAGTTGTGTCGTACATCTTATCGTAGGCTTCTTCAGCGTAACTTCCATATTTTTGGATTAGGTAAGCTTGACTTCCCTCTTGGAGCCTTTGCGATACGTAATTATCATTGCGGGTATTATGCCGATGGCGATAACCTCGAAGATATTCTTCATTTTCGCAAAGATACTTTGGGCGATTATTATCACAAAGTGGAAAAGAATGCATCCTGGTTCAAAAAGCTTGGAGCACTCACCTTTTCAGATTTGATTAAGAAGGTTCTCTTGCAAAAATCCGAACCTTATGTGGCTTTCAAGCAAGGTGACGCTATAAAGATGAAGAAGTTTTTTTAAGAAAAAATTCTAAACGAAAATGCAGGGTGTGTCCGCTTATATGGGACATACCCTGCATTTTTTCGCATCTATGTAATGATTGCTTAATTGAGACTGTTGCAAAAGTCAACAGTCTCATGGATTTTGGAGGCAAAGCCGACAAAAGACACTTTGACCGGGTAGAGAAGGTAAAGTGCAAGGCGCTAAGAGTGAGTGCACAGGGAGTTTACTTCTGGTAAATGACCAAGCGCGAATCTCGCAAGCAACGAAGCAATTTGTCTGCTATGCAACGGTCTCTAATTGATGGGAGAATAGGAGTAATGTTTTACCTCATCACCTGTGGGAGATTTTTTTTCGGTCTGATCGGAACTTTGTGAATATCTCCCCTCAATCTATGCTTTATCGAGCGCCGGCAAAAACTTATTTTTTAGCTGTCTCTGCAGGCTGTTGTGTAAGATCACCTTTTTTGTAGTGGTCGTTGAGATATTTCACTACTTCTTCGGTGATATCAAGAGCTTTATCGCCATATAGGATATTGTCCATACCTACATTGGTAAGGATTAAGCGGTATCTGCCGTCCTTGTTCATCTCTTCTATATTTTTCTTGATTTCATTTTGCATCTCTTCATTAAGCAATTGCTGCTTTACAGCGAAGTTTTGAGTCAGCTTAGCTTCGAGAGCTTGACCTTCTTGCTGCATTTTCATCAGCTTTTGTTGCTCCATTTGCTGAGCTTCAGCACTTGTAAAGGCGTTTATCCTCATCCTTCTTTCGAAGTCTTGTGCTGCTTTTTGCAGAGCATTAGCCTTACCGGCAAGTTGTGTGCGGTGTTGTTCTGCTTCTTTTGATAGGTTCTCATTGAGATCTTTGTAGTATTGATACTGCGAAAGCAATGAGTCCATCCTCACATAAGCAATGGGCATTTCTGTCTTTCCTGTTTTAGGATCTGTAACTACCGCTGATCGGCTCTTGCAAGTACCGGTGAAAGTCAAGATGAATAGCACAATTACGGCTACTGCCAGTACGGCTTCGATAATGTAATGTTTTTTGTCCATTAGTTAAAATGAATGAAAGAGTTATATTTTGTTTTATTTTCTGCGATTTGATTTTTTATCTGTCCATTGACAACTCTTGAGAAAGAGCTATTACCCGTCTTCTCGTTCGCGCACTCTATCGGCAAGATTCTTGTGATGCTGAGCATCATAGTGCTGGGAAGTGTGGCAGCTTAGCCCCTTGTCCGTGAGCGCTTTATTACCGCTTACATGGGTGTTGGGGAATTTGCCTCCCTTTTGTAGGATAATTCTGATGCAGAGCAATGATACTGCTATTGCTACCAGAATTAAGGTTATTAATAATATACTAAGCATTCTTTTTTTGTTATATTTGTGTGAGACAAAGGTAAAACAATTCTACCTGATAAACATATAAATAATCAATTGAGCAATGGTAATAACAGATTTAAAACCGTCAATAGTGTGGAAATATTTCCACGAAATCACACAAATACCCCGCCCGTCCAAGAAAGAAGAGCGTATCTTGGCTTATCTCGTGCAGTTTGCCAAGGATCATAATTTGGAGTATAAAGAGGACAAGGTAGGTAACCTTGTGATCAAAAAAGCTGCTACTCCGGGATTTGAACATTTACAATCAGTAGTACTCCAGAGCCACGTAGACATGGTGTGTGAGAAAAACTCAGATGTAATACATGACTTTGATAATGATCCTATCCGTACAGTTATCGATGGTGATTGGTTACATGCTGAGGGTACTACATTGGGTGCTGATAATGGTATAGGTGTAGCTGCCGAATTGGCTATCTTGGCTTCAGATGATATACAGCATGGTCCTATAGAGTGCTTGTTTACTGTAGATGAAGAAACAGGTATGACCGGAGCTATGAACCTCGAGCCCGGATTCTTTGAGTCGAATATCCTGCTCAACCTCGATAGTGAAGACGAAGGTGAGCTCTTTATCGGTTGTGCCGGTGGCATGGGACTTATGGCAGAATTTAAATACGATATTGAAGATACCCGTGACGATTATAATTATTTCAAGGTTAAAGTAAGCGGTCTCAAAGGCGGACACTCAGGAGGCGACATCCATATGGGGCTGGGCAATGCCAATAAGATTCTTACCCGCTACCTATACGCTTTGGAAGAGGAAGTGCCTGCATTCAAGCTATGCACCATACAAGGCGGTAACCTCCACAATGCTATCCCTCGTGAAGCCGAGGCTGTGTTTGGTGTAGAAGGTAAAGACAAAGAAAAGGCTCGTGTGATACTCAATGAACTGGCAGCTGCCGTGGAAGATGAGCTCAAGAGAGTAGATTCTTCCGTAAAACTTTCGCTCGAGAGTTGTGAAAGACCTGAAAAGTGTATGGACAATAATACCAAACACAACCTGATCTTAGCTCTCTATGCCTGCCCGCATGGTGTTTTGGGTATGAGTCATGAGATAGAGGGTTTGGTAGAGTCTTCAAACAACTTGGCTTCAATCAAAATGAAAGAACCCGGTATCATTTATGTAGAAACCAGCCAGCGCAGTTCTACCGAATCACTTCGTAATGATGTCGCCAATATGGTCATGTCGGTATTCAAATTGGCAGGTGCTGAAGTAAGTGTAAGAGATCCTTATCCCGGCTGGAAACCCAATTCTGACTCTCCTATTCTCAGAGTAGCGGCCGAGTCATATCGTAGGGTATTCAACCGCGAACCTGCTGTCAAAGCTATTCATGCCGGATTGGAGTGTGGGCTTATTTCCAGTGTTTATCCAGGTTTGGATATGGTTTCTTTCGGTCCTACACTTCGTGACGTGCATTCACCTGTAGAGAAGATAGAGATCAAAACCGTACAGATGTGGTGGGATCACCTGCTGGATTTACTGAAGCATATCCCTGAAAAGAAGTAAATTCAATAGATTTTATAATATTTATAAGGGCAATTCTCTCGGAGGGAATTGCCCTTATCTTTCAATCTCTGCTGTATTAATATGATAAAAATACAGCTCTCTCTCTTAAGAGACCGTTGCATAGCAGGCCAATTGCTTCGTTGCTTGCGAGATTCGCGCTTGGTCATTTACCTGAAGTAAACTCCCTGTGCACTCACTCTTAGCGCCTTGCACTTTACCCTCTCTGCCCGGTCAAAGTGTCTTTTGTCGGCTTTGCCTCCAAAATCCATGAGACTGTTGACTTTTGCAACAGTCTCCTTAAGTTTTTGGAGTGCGGATCTGACGACATAGGCACAACGCATGCTCGTGGCAGATTTATTGATTAAGGTCTCAGCTTTCTATGCCTTAGGGCGGGCGTCCATAGCTTTACAAAATAAAAGCTTGCAATTTGAGTAAATAGATGTGTTTTTCTTTTCAAAATGATCAAATAGGTAGTGATTTTGGTTAAATGTGGTTTCGAGATCATTTCTCATTACTTTCAGATCTCATGATATTAATAGAAATGTAGCTTAGCTAGGAAAAAAGCTTTTTCAATTCCCTACAATAGTAAAGCCGTAAAGAGGATGCCCACACCTCTTTACGCCTTTATTAATATCTGATGTGTTTCCCTACATTCTGATAATTTGATATTTTTATATTTTATAGAATTTTGACAAAATACAACTTCAAAATAGTGCATATCCGTACAACAAATCTTGTTAAATAAGTCATTACATCTCTTATTTTGAAGTATGTTGTTTGTCAGGACTTTCATTGGATGATATCACTGTATTCGGCATTTCTACAAAGATACAACATCTTATCCACCCCATGTCAAGAGGTGACGACAGATTTATTTTGTCATGACGGACAAAAAACGCTCTGCCTTATGCTCAACGTTTTATCTATCGAAGCGATAGTAGTGTAGTAACTTATCATCTTCTCCTTTCAACATTTTTACCACCAAGTCCATCGCTTGCACTGAATATGTTATCCCGTTGCCACCCAGACCCAAGACAAAAATGCTATCACCAAAGTCGCTATGTCTCCCTATATAGGGCAATCCGTCCTTTGTTACTGCGAAAGAGCCTGCCCAGATGTAGTCCGGCTCAAAATTCTTTTCAGGGAAATATTGATCCAGCTTGTGGGCCAGCTCCTTTATCTTAGTGCCTTTGATTTTTTCACTCAGACGTCCGTAACTGTACTTGGCATCCTCTCCCCCCACAAGAAATCTGCCGTCGTCGGTTGCCCTCATATAAATATAGGGATCATCGGTATCCCATATCAATATATTGTCGAGGGTTGGTACATATTCGTTAATCTCTTCCGTTACCGCTGCATAGGTACTATGGAGGGCAGCATACTTTTGATCAAACATAGATAGTGTTTCGTATCCCGAGCAGTAAACAATGTGTTTGCATTCGATATGGGCAAAATTATCGGTACGAATATCCCAGCCACCGGAAGTCTTCTTGACTTCCTCCATCGTTGTACGGTCATATACTTTGAGCCCCCTTTTACTGTTTTTTTGTATTAATTCATGAGCCAGCCTGAAAGCATCTACAGATCCTCCTATTTCGGATAGTATTCCGGGTCTGCTGTGCATAGCAAAATCATGATAGATATCTTCCCTGCTATACCACTTGACGGGCATGCCATTGTCTCGCCTTTGGACAAATTCCTCTTTGAGCCATTTTTCCGACTCCTCATCATGTGCTACTTGTAACGAACGCTTGAGTTCAAAGCCACAGTCAATGTCTTCTTCTTTCACAAGTTTCTGTAGAGTCTTTATAGACTCTATACCTGCCTGATAACATTCTATAGCAGCTTTACTCCCTATTTTCTCTGCCAAATGTATCATGGGTACGTCTATTTCATATTGCAGCATAGCCGTAGTGGCGGATGTGCTACCCATGGCAATGTCCCTTTTGTCTATAAGGACTGTATCATATCCTGCTTTTAGCAAAGCATGACTTACAAGAGCTCCTGTGACACCGCCGCCCACTACGGTTACGTCACACACAATATCTTTTTGGAGCGAAGGGTAGGTATATAACAAACCGTTTTTGAGTACCCAGTAAGTTTCAGGTGATCTTAGATCCATAGCAGTGGTGTTTTTTAGCTTTTTATAATGCCCGTAGTTGTAGGTGTACCAAGCAACATGCCGAGTTCCTCAAACATGGATTTGTAATGCATGCATTTGGTGAGCAAAGGCAATGGATACGCACGTGATGATGACGGCATCCTGTAAAGTCTTATCTCTCGAGAATCAACTGTGAGTGATACCCACCCACCCAATTGGGGTTGGGTCGTTTCTCCCAGAGAAAGTAACAGTGTATCGAGAGCCTTTTGTCCTGTGACCACGATAGCCCGGCATTCCGGGATAGAAGATATGATTGCTTTAATATCAGCACCTCGATCGATCTGAAGGTGTTTGTCTGCCGCATTTCCCTGTAGCCTTGTTATTTCTACAGCAGTATCACCTATAGCAATGCCCATGTTATCGCAGAAGGCTGCACAGAGCTCTTTGGAAAAACGTTTTTCTCCTGCTACGATGAAGTGATCCTTATCATCAAAAAATATGGTACCCAGTATGCGCCACATATCGTTGATGAAATTGGGATAATAAAAATCCATAGACCACTTGGCACGTGGTGGAGGAAAACTTCCCAGCATCAGTAGCTGGGCATTGGGCGGGATGAAGAATCCCAAAGGATGTACTTCTTGGTGTGTCATATAATTCATTACCTCAGCTATTGTTGCCACATGGTTTTTTGCAAGGGAAGTAATAGCATCCCATCACGTGACATCAACTATAGCAATATGCTTCTAAAGATAGAAATAGATTCTGAAGTATAATTGTTTAGCCATAAGATAAATACTTTATTGGCTTACTTTTCAGCCATGGGAGATATTTTTGTGCTTATAGGAGACCGTTGCATAGCAGGCAAATTGCTTCGTTGCTTGCGAGATCCGCACTTGGTCATTTACCTGAAGTAAACTCCCTGTGCGCTCACTCTTAGCGCCTTGCACTTTACCTTCTCTGCCCGGTCAAAGTGTCTTTTGTCGGCTTTGCCTCCAAAATCCACGAGACTGTTGACTTTTGCAACAGTCTCTATAGGGGAGATTCTTCTCTGTTATTTTAATGATTCTATGTTTTTCCAATTCCAGAGAGTCTCTGACCCTACGTTGTGATGAAATGATTTGTCTCCGGGTAATCAGCATTGTATTAGGTATTCATCCTATGAGACCGTTGCATAGCAGGCCAATTGCTTCGTTGCTTGCGAGATTCGCACTTGGTCATTTACCTGAAGTAAACTCCCTGTGCGCTCACTCTTAGCGCCTTGCACTTTACCTGCTATGCAACAGTCTCCAATAATATTCGTTAGGCTTATAATCTTCAATCCCTTAGTGTTGAGTCATCAGAACAGCTCGAGCTTTAGCTACTCCTTTTCGGAAGCCTTATTAGCGACTTTACTGTGGGTTATTTTCACTTTATACCCACACTTCTTATTGGAGGGTTTTTGTCTTTGAGCAATGGCTGTTAGCCGTAATTACGTTATCTTTGCCGTAGAAATAAATACAATTGGTACAGAATATGTCAATAATATCATCATTGGAGCATTCAGTAAATCAAGCTGTAAAAGCTCTGTACGGTGTGGAGCCTGCTGCTGAGCAGATACAACTGCAGAAAACGAAAAAGGAGTTTAATGGTCACTTGACACTTGTGACTTTTCCCTTGCTCAAAATATCTCGAAAAAGCCCCGAGCAAACAGCTACGGAGATAGGAGAATACCTCAAAGAGCATGACTCTGCTGTGTGCAGTACTGAAGTGGTCAAGGGTTTTCTGAACCTTACTATTGCTGCTGCGTCGTGGATAGAACTGCTCAATGAAATTCGCACGGACGAGAATTTCGGACACCGTTCTGCTACGGATTCCAGCCCGCTGGTGATGATAGAATATTCCTCACCTAACACCAATAAACCTCTCCATTTGGGTCATGTGCGCAATAACCTGCTTGGATATAGCTTGGCTGAAATACTCAAAGCCAACGGTAACAAGGTGGTGAAAACCAATATTGTAAATGACCGTGGCATTCATATCTGCAAATCGATGCTTGCATGGCAGAAGTGGGGTGAAGGCATTACTCCTGAGAAAGCAGGTAAGAAAGATGATCATCTCATAGGTGATTTCTATGTCCTTTTTGATAAGCATTACAAGGCTGAAATAGCTGAGCTCATGCAACAAGGTAAATCTAAAGAAGAGGCAGAGGCTGCTTCATTATTGATGATGGAAGCCCGTGAAATGCTCAGAAAATGGGAGCAAGGTGATGATGAGACAGTTGCTCTGTGGCGTACTATGAATGACTGGGTATACAAAGGCTTCGACGAAACCTACAAAAAGATGGGTGTGGATTTTGATAAGATATATTACGAATCCGAAACCTATCTGGTAGGAAAAGAAGAGGTGCTGAGAGGACTCGATGCGGGACTATTTGTCAAAGATGATGATGGTTCTGTATGGGCTGATCTTACCGATGAGGGGCTCGACCGTAAGATACTTCTCCGTGCCGATGGTACATCGGTGTATATGACTCAGGATATAGGAACGGCAAAGATGCGATTCCTCGATTATCCTATAGATAAGATGGTCTATGTTGTGGGTAATGAACAGAACTATCATTTTCAGGTTCTTTCTATCCTGCTTGATCGCTTAGGATTTGAGTTTGGTAAGGGGCTAGCTCACTTCAGTTACGGTATGGTTGAGTTGCCCGAGGGCAAGATGAAAAGCCGTGAAGGTACTGTAGTGGATGCCGACGACCTGATGGATGAAATGATAAAAACTGCTGCCGATATTGCCCAAGAAATGGGCAAAGCCAAAGAAATGCCCGCGGAAGAAGCTTACGAAATAGCTCGTAAGGTGGGATTAGGATCGCTGAAGTATTTTATCCTCAAAGTAGACCCTCGCAAGAATATGACCTTCAATCCCAGAGAATCTATAGACTTCAATGGCAATACAGGTTCATTTATACAATATACTTATGCTCGTATCTGCTCCGTGATACGCCGTGCCGGAGAATCGGGTATGGACATCCCTGCAACCATCACTACAGATCTCAAACTTTCCGAAAAAGAAGAGGGGCTAATCCAAAAGATCTCGGAATATGCCGATGTTGTGAAGGAAGCGGGCTATACCTATAGTCCTGCATTGATAGCCAATTATGTGTACGACTTGGTCAAGGAGTACAATCAGTTTTATCACGACTTTTCTATTCTCAGAGAAGAGAATGATCAGCTAAGGTCGTTCCGCTTGGCACTCTCTCAGACTGTGGCTTCTGTAATCCGTAGAGCCATGAGTTTGCTGGGGATTGAGATGCCTGAGCGTATGTAATTATTTTTGAAGAGGGCATTATTTGCCTGTTATTTTATATATATGAGATTTTCCCCTGATAGCGATAGTCAATTAGCTGCGGAGCTTACTCCATGGCTCAGTTCATTGCAACTTACTCAAGATCTTGCCCATGTCAAGGTAGCAGCTTTGGTTAGTGGCGGTGTAGATAGCTCTGTGGTGGTGCATCAGTTGTGTGCTGCGGGCTTCAAACCTTCTCTATTCTATATTCAGATCGGAATGGATCAGGATGGTTTTGAGGATTGTTCGTGGGAAGACGATATAGAGATTGTAAAACTCATGGCTCGCAGGTATGATTGTCCTTTTGAGATTGTATCGCTTCACGACGAATACTGGGACAATGTGGTCCAATACACGATAGACACTGTAAAGAAAGGCCTTACGCCCAATCCTGATGTGATGTGTAATAAGTTGATTAAGTTCGGCTGTTTTGAGCAAAAATGGGGACATGAGTTTGATTACATAGCTACCGGCCATTATGCTACCACCACACTAGTGGATGGTGTCACTTTTCTCTCCACGGCGAAAGATGCTGTGAAAGATCAGACAGATTTTTTGGCTCAGATCAATTTCAAGCAGGTTTCCAAATTGATGTTCCCTATAGGTCATCTGCTCAAAAGCGAAGTACGTGCCATTGCTGAGCGGGAGAAGTTGCCCAGTGCCCATCGCAAAGACAGTCAAGGAATATGCTTTCTGGGCAAAGTCAATTATAACGAATTTATTGAGCGTGCTTTGGGTACTCAGCCAGGACGTATCATAGACCGTGATACCGGCAAGGTTTTAGGCAAACACAATGGGTATTGGTTTCATACGATAGGGCAGAGAAAGGGGCTTGGCTTGAGCGGCGGTCCTTGGTTTGTGGTCAAGAAAGACGTCAAGCGCAATATCATTTTGGTGAGCCGGGGGTATGATCCTGAGGATCAGTATGGGCGCAATATTGAGATGCACACTTTCGATTTCATTTCGTCTGATCCATGGCGTTTGCAAGGAAAAGCATCGCCGGTAGAGCATCCCGATATACTCACGGAGCCTTTAGCTATTACTTTCAAGATCAGGCATACTCCAGAATTTACCAAGGGGCTTTTACATTATGATCCGGTAATAGGATACCGTATTGAAAGTGAAGACAAAATCCAGGGCATTGCTCCGGGGCAATACGGTGTAGTCTATGACCGTGATCATCAACTTTGTTTTGGTAGCGGCATGATTACAAAAGGGTACTAGCTGATTCTTTTTACTCTTGGCTAAAAGTAGGGTATTACAAAATCATAACTACCCCCAAAAACATCACCTAAGGTATAGATGTCGGCATCTTTTCCTCCCCATTCCTGTAAAATTTTTACGGAAAGCAATATTCACTTGTACATTTGCTCGTAATACTTCAGATAATCACCCGAGGTTACATTGTCCAGCCATTCTTGATTGTCCAGATACCAGCGTACCGTTTTCTCAATACCTTCTTCAAATTGGAGCGATGGTTCCCAGCCCAATTCTTCTTTCAATTTGGTAGAGTCTATGGCATACCGCAAATCATGCCCGGCACGATCGGTGACATAGGTGATAAGATGATCGGATGTTCCTGCTGCATTTCCCAACAAACGATCTGTAACACGAATTAATACCTTGATCAAATCAATATTTTTCCATTCATTGAATCCTCCTATGTTATAGGTATCGCCATCCTTCCCTTCGTGAAAAATAAGATCGATAGCATGGGCATGATCTTCTACCCAAAGCCAGTCTCGCACGTTTTCTCCACGACCATATACCGGTAAGGGCTTATTGTGCCTGATATTATTAATAAAAAGAGGGATCAGTTTCTCGGGAAATTGATATGCTCCATAATTGTTGGAGCAGTTGGAGATAACCGTAGGCAGACCATAAGTATCATGATAAGCCCGTACAAAATGATCACTGCTCGCTTTGCTTGCAGAATACGGAGAGTGCGGATCATACTTGGTCTCTTCCGTAAAGAATGTCTCTCCCATAGCCAATGCACCATAAACTTCATCGGTAGAAATGTGATAGAATCGTTTACCCTTAAAGTCTTTTGCCCAAAACTCCTTTGCTGCTTGCAGGAGGGTGAGGGTACCCATCACATTGGTACGAGCAAAAGTAAACGGATCTTTGATACTTCTGTCTACATGACTCTCGGCTGCAAGATGTATCACACCATTGATCCGATGTTGTTCCATTAGCTTTACGATGCCTTCGTAGTTACAGATATCCTCTTTCACAAAGGTATAGTTGGGCCTATTTTCAATGTCCCTCAAATTGTTCAGGTTGCCCGCATAGGTGAGTTTATCCAGATTGATGATATGATAATCGGGGTATTTGTTTACGAGCAAACGCACTACATGAGAGCCGATAAATCCGGCCCCTCCTGTGATAAGAATATTATGAGTAGTAGTGTGGGATGTATGAGCCGAATAGCTTGCCTCTTCCGGCTTATTGTGAGATATCATTTGTAAATCCTTGATTGTTTCTTTATTATATTTCTTCCTGTCTATCTATCTTTATTCACGAGTGTGAGTATTGCATTGTGCATGATATGTAGAAGAGTTTATTGTGCATTACTCAACTCGTGAGATTACTCTGTACAATTTTTATCATGAACATGCTTTGCAAATATACAGAAAATAAAAAGCTACCCAATGTCTCTACCTTATGATTTGCCTGTATCCCAAACCTCTTATTTACTTATCTGAGTGAAGAGACAAGTTTGTCAATATTTCAGCGATGGAAAGAGATACTAACAATCTAATACTCTTTTTGGACGAAATGATAGCCTTGATACATCGATCTTCAGGGCAACCGCATCAAAACATAAGGTATTGATATTCAGATTCCGTTTTTATCGTTCACCGTCATTGCGAGGGCTCCCGCCCGAAGCAATCCAGAAAGTCTTATTTTGGTTTGTTTGCTGGGTTGCTTCGCCTTTGGCTCGCAATGACTGGCGGTAGCGTGGTTACTTTGGCTATAGTGTGTTTATCGCTTTCCGTCATTGCGAGGGCTTTCGCCCGAAGTAATCCAGAAAGTCTTATTTTGGTTTGTTTGCTGGGTTGCTTCGCCTTTGGCTCGCAATGACTGGCGGTGGCGTGGTTACTTTGTCTGTAGCATGTTTATCGCTTTCCGTCATTGCGAGGGCTTTCGCCCGAAGCAATCCAGAAAGTCTTATTTTGGTTTGTTTGCTGGGTTGCTTCGCCTTTGGCTCGCAATGACTGGCGGTAGCGTGGTTACTTTGGCTATAGTGTGTTTATCGCTTTCCGTCATTGCGAGGGCTTTCGCCCGAAGTAATCCAGAAAGTCTTATTTTGGTTTGTTTGCTGGGTTGCTTCGCCTTTGGCTTGCAATGACTGGCGGTGGCGTGGTTACTTTGGCTATAGTGTGTTTATCGCTTTCCGTCATTGCGAGGGCTTTCGCCCGAAGAATAGGGTTTGATTATCAATAAATTGCCTTATCGGCCTAAATTTGATGCGGTAGCCCTACATCGATCTTCTTTCTTCATTCTTTTATCCAAATCATTGTCGTATCAAAATCTACTACAGACCCCTCAATCCCCACCCATTTCTTCACGGTTTTCGGTAAGCCGAGGGCAGAGCCAAATACCTATTTGAGCTATGCCAAGGCGAGAAGACCTGTAGTCTTGCTAACTAACGGTTTTCGGTAAGCCGAGGGCAGAGCCAAATACCTATTTGAGCTATGCCAAGGCGAGAAGACCTGTAGTCTTGCTAACTAACGGTTTTCGGTAAGCCGAGGGCAGAACCAAATACCTCCTACCAGAATAATATCAATGCAGGTCGCTTTCCCCTTGGAGAAGAGGGCAGTGGGATTGATCACATTGCCATTGTTAAATTATTCAGGATTGTAATTGATATATAGAGCGTGGTAAAGAGATCAATCCGCCTTCTCCCTTGAAGTGACCCGAAAGTTGAACCGTTTAAGTATTACATATTATCTGAAGTTCAAAACTGTTTCTTAACTTTACTGCAAAACTCACTATTTATGAAAGGAATTGTATTGGCCGGAGGTTCCGGTACACGCCTTTACCCCGTAACCAAAGGGGTAAGCAAGCAGTTATTGCCTATCTATGACAAGCCTATGGTATATTACCCTTTGTCCACACTGATGCTTGCGGGCATTCGCGATATCTTGCTGATTTCTACTCCTGATGATCTACCTTCTTTCAAAAGATTGTTGGGCGATGGGGCTGATTATGGCCTTAAACTTACTTATGCCGAGCAACCTTCTCCAGACGGACTTGCACAGGCGTTCCTTATTGGTGAGCAATTTATAGGTAATGATGATGTTGCTTTGGTTTTGGGCGATAACATATTTTATGGACAGAGCTTTGGTCGTATGCTTACTGATGCTGTGGAAGCTGTGAGTAAACAAAGGGCGAGTACCATTTTCGGCTATTATGTCAATGATCCGCAGCGTTATGGCGTGGCAGAGTTTGACGAAGGCGGCAAGGTTATCAGCCTTGAGGAAAAGCCTATTCAGCCTCGAAGTAATTATGCCGTAGTAGGTCTTTATTTTTATACCAATGATGTTGTCAAGATTGCCCAAGAGATAAAACCCTCAGCACGTGGCGAACTGGAGATCACAAGTGTAAACCAAATCTATATGCAACGGGATCAGCTTCGCTTACAGCAACTCGGCCGTGGCTTTGCATGGCTCGATACAGGTACGCACGAGTCTTTGTCCGAAGCATCTAGATTTGTTGAAGTCATCGAAAAACGTCAAGGGCTAAAAATTGCTTGCTTGGAGGAGATTGCTTATCATCAAGGCTGGATTACTCGTAGTGATATAAGTCGCCTAGCTGAACCCATGAAGAAAAATCAATATGGGCAATATCTTCTTTCGCTGATTTAAACCACACCTTAATCCTATAAGGCTTTCCTTCATGTCTTCTTTTATGAGGCCAATCTACACTCTCTTTAGCTAACGGTTTTCGGTAAGCCGAGGGCAGAGCCAAATTCCTATTTTAGCTATGCCAAGGCGAGAAAACTTGTAGCTTTCTAAAGGGGGAAATACCCAAGTACCGTCATTAAACCATCACTATGCCAAAGCAAGAAAACCTGTAGTTTACTAAAGTGAGAGGCAACAACGAAGTAACCTTTTTCACGATAAGATAAGCTATGCCAACTTACTTCCCCCTCATTTTCACAAGCACCCCCAATATCCAAAATCTTTCACCCAATTGATTTGTATTTTATTATATATAAACGTGTTGTGATTTTATTTTAAAAATAATTGCCCAAAAGCTTGACAAGGGGTATCCGATGTTGTATATTTGCAGAGTAACCCAAAGACGTCGGGGTTACAACCATTTATTTTACAATTTATTTACTTTTAATTTTATTTTATCATGAACTTCAATCTATCCAAAAGCGTAGCCAAAGTAGGTCAAAACAAAGGCAAGGTAGTTTATTTTGCAAAGCCTGAAAAAGTAAGAACCATTTCATTTGATGAAGTCGTAACCGATATTTCCGATGCAGGCTCGCTCACTGTTGGTGATGTGCGCAGTGCTATTGAGCGTTTGTCCTATATTTTGCGTCGAGAGCTTCTCAGGGGAAATTCTGTTTGTCTCAACGATCTCGGTACCTATCGTTTTTCTTTCGGGTCCAAGCAACATACCGATCCCGAGAAAGTGGATAGCTCTTCAGTGAAAAAGCCCCGTTTGGTCGTTGCCAAATCAAAAGCCATGCGCCAAGCTCTCACAGGCATCTCCATCAATGTAATGGATACCGACAAGCTCAAGCCATCATCCAAAGGCAATAAACCTGACAATAATACGCCCGTCAATCCTAATCCCGGCGTTACGCCCGGTACAGGACTCTAACGAAAAGTAAACACCGGGTACATCACAAAGCACCATAATCACCCTAAGCAATTCCGCTGATCAGGACAATAAAGTCCGGTCGGCGGAATTTTTTTAGCTTATTTACATCATTCCCGACCTGTCGTTCTTCAGAGCGATGGGTCGGGATCTCTTGTTTTTTCAAGTTACGTTTCACTTTTTTTCTAACTAAGAACTATTATTTTCTTAGTTACGCTACCGGGTACACGTAGTTAGGAAAATATTACAACCTAACTAAGAAAATAATAAAGCCTAACTAAGAAAAAAGTGATAGTAAAAAAAACGTTCCGACAGAGAAATGCCATTTGACAAAACTTTGGAACCTTAATTTGAGACTTAATAATTTGGAAATCATGTTAATAATGCATAAATATAATATATTGTTTCATGAATAGTTAGTCGTCCCTTAAAATCGTATTTATTTTCTGATATACAGTAAATTACACTCTTTTGTTCTTTGATAAATCTGCAAGTTTTTGTATCTTTGGATGTAGAAACTTGCAGATTTTTTTATGATACGCCCTACTCAAACAGTTCGATCACTGTTCTCTTCGCTGGACGATTTGCTCAACCAGCAACATCCTCTGTATAAACTTTCCCATAAAATCGATTGGAAAAGGTTCGAAGAGGCTTTTTCTTCCTTGTATTGCCCAGACAATGGTCGTCCCGGCAAGCCTATTCGTTTAATGTGTGGTCTTTTAATTCTCAAGCATTTGCGCAATATTTCAGATGAATCTGTTGTAGAACAATGGAGTGAGAACGCTTATTTTCAATATTTTTGTGGCATGCAGGAGTTTACACCCTCCTTTCCCTGCAATGCCTCGGAACATGCCCCCCTTACCCCTTCGGAGCTCCAAAGAGGGGCTCCGAAGAGGGCTTTCTCACATTATCCGACACAATGGGACACAATTATCCCCGGAGTTCGATAAAGGTTAAAGGCGATGCTTTCGATAACGTTCTGAGTGTGTGCTTTTGCTAACCCTCGGTAGCGACATCGCCCTCCATGGAACCACCTACAGATGCTTCCAAAGGTACGCTCGATGGTGCTTCGTATAGGGCTTATAGATTTATTAAAGGCTTTCTGCATATCCGTTAACGGTGTATTGCGATGAGACTTGTGCATTATCCCATCTCGTAATCCATGACTTTGTAAGTATGCTCTATTCTCCTGAGAGGCGTAACCTTTGTCCGCAAGAACAGGTGTCTCTTTGGGAATTTCCTCTCCTTCCAATAGTGGGATGAACTCCTTCGTATCACTACGATTGGCAGGAGTGGTAATCACCTTTTGAACTATCCCTTGAACATTCGTCATCACATGTTTCTTGTATCCATACCGGTATCCATGCTTGTACACCCATCTGCCTTCTTCATCGGTTCCTTTGCGCTGACGAACCACGGTTTTCTGATAATCCGCCTCCGCCTTCTTAGCTTCCTCGCTACGTGTATCTTCACGATCCTCGGCCACCTCAATCGTGATACAGCCATTAGGCTTGTGGGGGGTATCTACAATACTTGCATCCACTAATACGCCTTCTCTTACTGAAATATGATGCTTGGATAATTGCTTGTTAAACATCTTTAAGAGTGGATCCATTAGATTAAGCTCTGTCAAGGAGGTACGAAACCGACTCACCGTGCTGTGATCCGGTGAAACCTCTTCCAGCTTCAATCCTAAAAAGCGAGAAAAAGAAATGGAATCATTTACACGCTCCTCCAAGGCAACGTCGCTGAGATTGTACCACGTTTCCAAAAGCAACATCTTAAAAAGAAGTATCACATCATAGGCAGGTGCCCCAACTGCATTCTGTCTCTTCGTGTATTTCTTATTGATCAACGTACGGATGGGGCGCCAATCAATCAATTGGTCAATTTGATTCAAAAATTCATTTTGAACCTTACGATATCGTCTCTGATAAAGAATGTCTCCAAAGGTTACATCCCCTTCTTGTGTGTTTTTTTGCTTGTTTGTCATAATAAACTACTGAGTTTTATACTACAATATACTAAATATATAGCTAATATACAATCTATTAAGACTGTTTTTTGCCAACTTACCGTGCAAAGGTCTCAAATATTGAAAGACGGCATAATAAATAGCTCTGAATACCTGACTATCTCGATGAGCGTTTTGGTATGCAACAGTAGACTTGGAGGGGGCACGACTTATTCCTAAGTGATTGAGATTGCCATTGGCAGAATGAAGACCATTGGAAATATCTCTAACCGAATCGCAATTAGAGAATTGACAGAACATCATGCTCATGAGCTGACTCCACGTGTCATAGCCCTTACAGTGCTTGTCTGTCTTGGCGTTGCGAATGATTGTTTTGATTTTTTCTTTCGGCAGTTGGCCGATTGCTTGCGCAAAGAGTGTTATATTTGACATAGGAAGTAGAGGAGTTGAGGGCTCTTTGCTAAGGTAACTATTTTGTGACTTAGCTCTACTTCCTTTTTCTTTAATCTACAAAACGTTTAGGACAACATTGGATCTACGGGTTAAAATTTTTAGTTTGTATGCCTAATTTTTCCTATTCTACTAATATCTCAACAAAATTTAAAAAATAATCAATAATAACCCTATTTTGTGCTACCTTTGTGCGGATAAAAAAAGATAGGTTTTAAAACTTCTTTTAGGTATAAAAATATAGGATCCAATTACAAAAATATAGATGATTATATGAAAAATAAATTTAGCTCTGTATTTTTTAATTAAAAACTTAAAGTTTAAATCTTGTTTTAATCGATTGGAAATGGAATATATATATTATATTTTTCTTTTAATAATTACTCTTTTTTTTGCTCTTATGGGCTATTATACAAGTAAAAGAAGAATAGATTATTTTTCTTTTATAATTCTGATGGGGCTTTCAATCATAGTTCGGCAAAATTTACATAGTGATATGATTGTATATGCTGATACAATTAAATATATTCATTTGTTTGAGCTACTAGATAATGGATTATACTATGTGAAAGAAGGCCTGTTTTGGCTTACTTCTGCATTTTTATGCCAAAATATTTTTGGAGGACATGTTGAGCCTGTTTTTTACTGTTGGGATGCTATTTGCTTCATTATATTAATATCAATCAGAAATAGATTAAACCTTCCATATTATTTTTTACCGCTTTATTTTATAGCCTTTAGTGGGGTTTTTACATTTCAGAATGTTTATAGGCAATTTATCGCGACTTGCATATTTCTATATGCATTATCTCAGTCTTTAACAGGAGGGAGATATAGATACACCATATTTCTTTTTTTTATAGCTACCCTTATTCATAATTCAGCACTATTGTTTTTGGGAATTCTGCCTATAATTAAAACAAAATCTGGTTTAAACATGTCAAAGTATATCTTTATGATATTGGCAGTGATTATTATTCTACCTTTTGTTGCTAAAACAGATTATGATTTTAATACGGGTTTGAATTTAAATCTACTCTACTCTTTATTGATTTTATGCTTAGGATTATTAATTATTTTTAAATTGAAGTTTTTTAAAAATAATAAAGGCTTGAACCGAATAATTATTCAATATACATTATATATTATGTTAGTATCAATCTCCAGTTCAGCAATAATGGGAACATCTCTTTATGTTGAGCGTATTTCTATATACTCTTTGCAGTTACTAATCCCTGTCCTTTGTTTGATAATAGAATATAATAAATCTATATCCTCTAAAATATCATTGAGATTTTTTTTAATATTTTTATTGTCAATTCCAACATTTGTTTTTCCTGCGACTTTAAGTATGTTAGAAAATTCTAAATGGTTATTCGATTAATATAAAATGAATATTCATATAGCTTTAAAGAGATTTTATATTTCCCAATTAGGTAAAGATATTTTATATTCTTTATTTGCTCAAATTGTGATATTTATTACGGCCTTTATCGTAAATAAAATTATTAGTAACCATTTGGGAATTGGAGGATTTGGTGCATATAATATTATAAAAAGAAGTGCAAATTTACTTGCTGTATTTATTGTTGGAGGGATGAATATCGCACTACCTCGGTTTTTTGCTATGTACAAAGCTCATCTTAAATATCATAAACTATGTGTTTTACAAACATCTTCTTATATAGTAGTTTGTATTAATATCCTAGTTTTAATTATATTTATGCTATTATATCCATCTTTATCTGTAGATTTGTTTTTAGGTAAAAACTTTGGGCATGAATGGCTTTATACACTATTTTTTTATTCTTTAAGTCTAGCTTTAAATAGTATGGTTTTAGCTTATTGTAATGGAAATGGAAAGTATAAAGAGTTTAATGTTATTCAGATTATAACCCAGCTTTTTTATGTATTTGGAGCTGTTTTTTTTTCATTTGATTGTAAATGGCTATTTTTTGTATGGAGCATGCTTATTTTCATTTATTCTCTATTTAAGTTAATCTTTTATACAAGACAAAATCATCTTTTGATTTTGAGATCTTTTAAGTATAGAATTTTAATGATAAAGAAGATTGTTCTTTACGGTTTCCCAAGAATGATAAGTGATATGTTAATGAACTTGGGTGATTTTATTCCTTTACTTATAATTCAAGTTAAATATGGTAATATATCTTTAGGTCTTTTTTCTGCGGCTATATCAATACAGTTGCTCATTGCTCCTCTTTTTGCTTTTACGGGTAATGTAATATTACAGCGAGTTAGTTTATGGAACGCAAAAAAAGAATTCAAAAAGATTTCTAATATGATATTTATTATGGGGGGAATATTTGTTATAATAGCTCTCTTTGGTGCATTTATTATATCATTATTTAGTGATATATTATTAAGGCTATTCTTTAATGACGAATTTCTGCTTGCTAAGAATATGGCTTCAATTCTTGCTTTCTCATTAATCCCAAGATCATTATACTTATTGCTTAGAAATCCACTAGATGCCATATCTTCTTTCCCATATAATTTATTAACCATGCTTTTACGTATTGCTTTATATATTTCCCTATTATATTCTTCATCAAATGTTGAAGAATGTGCCTGGGCATATTTGTGGAGTTATACTTTGGCTGGAGTTTTATCTATCTTTTTTTGGCTCTTTGCCTTTAAAAAAATTAGAAAAAAAATTATAATTCATAAGTGAAGTCTTTTTGAGAATGATATTTTAGATTATTTTAATTAAAATTATTATAGATAATGAATGAGAAAGTGATGATTGATATTAATCAATATCGATTATACAAAGGATGTCTTGAGTTTTACGACGATTTATATCTAGGGAAATTTCAAGATAAAAAATCTTTAAATCTTTTAATGAAGAAATCCGGGGCTCTATTTATAAAACAAGTTTATGACTTCGATTGTACAGCTGAGACTAATTTTTGGTATATCATTCAAGATAAATTTATTGAAATTGATAAGTTTAAATCTAAAAATGTGAAAAAACAGATTAGGAAATCATTATCTACATACAGGTATGAATTAGTTACACCAAAAGAAATGCATAATGTAGGATATAAAATATATTGTGAAGCTTTTTTAAGATATGGAAAAGATAAACCAGACATGGATGAAAATATGTTCCATGAGTATCTTGACGAGGCAATTTCTAGAGGTGTTGAATATTGGATAGGTTATCATGTTGAAGATAATTTACCAGCTATGTTTGAAGCTGTTTTAGTTCAGAAAGATTGTGTTGTTGAAGAAATGGAGAAATTGAGTGTATACTACACTAAAAATAATCCTACATATGGATTGAATTATGAATTAACACGTTATTATCTAAAAGAAAGAGGTCTTAAATATATAATTGCAGGTTCTAGGAGTTTAACAGAGCATAGTAATGTCCAGAATTTTTTAATTGATAAATTTGAATTTAGAAGAGCCTATTGTAGAATTCAACTCCATTATCAGATGAAAATAAAAATTGCTATATTTCTTTTAAAACCATTAAAAAAAATATTAAAACCCTTTTTCCCTTCTTCAATTAGTTCTATGTTAGTATTAGATAATATTTCAAATATAAAATGATGCATAAATTTCTATTGCTATATTCTTGGTTTATATATACAATCATGTTTTTTTTTCCTGATATTCCGGTATTGATGAGGTTAAGGGGCTTTTTGTATGGCCTTATGATGAATAAATCTGGACGAAATTTTCAGGTGGCACATGATGTAATTTTAAAAAGCTTAGAATATATTTCAGTTGGAGATGATGTTTATATAGCCAATATGAGTATTATTATAGCTGGACGAAGCCATATTACATTAGAAGATCAAGTGATGATTGGTCCAAAATGTGTGTTAGTGGATGGTAATCATGGTTTTTATAATCAGTCATATCGTTTCGCTAAAGGAAGTAGTGCTCCTATAATATTAAAATATGGTTCATGGGTTGCTGGAAATTGTACTGTATTAGGAGGATCAATACTGCCCAAAGGCTCTGTTCTGGGAGCTAATAGCTTGTTAAATAAGCCCTATAAAGAATCTAATTCGATTTATGGAGGATTACCTGCTAAACATATTAAGCAGATCAGGCAATGAAATTATAACTATTGCAAATCATTAGAATATTATTTACGTAAAATTTTGTCATAATGGATATTTTCTTTAAATATGATAAAGAGGGGGATGAGACCTTGCTAATGAGAAATTCAGATATAAAAATAACTTATCCTTTAAAAAGTTTTCATGATGTAATTTGGCATATATTATCATTTTTTAGATTTATTTGTGGACAAAAGTCTGCTCGGTTTAGAAGATGGACTCTGATTAATTCTAAAGGAGAGGTAATAAGTTTTGCTCATACAATTGGTAAAATTTTTCAATTCCCATTTATGGAAAATGATGGAATTCATATTGGACCATGTGAAACGTCTATAGATAATAGGGGAAAGGGGTACTATCCATTGATGCTTAATTATATTATACATAGCATGCCTAATAGTAATTTTTATATGATTGTTGATGAGTATAATATATCTTCAATTAAGGGGGTTCTGAAGACAGGGTTCAAGCCATTTGCATTTGGGCGGAGAACAAGATTTTTAAAACGATACATCATCGTTGAACATATTAATGAAATTTAATTATGAATATAGCAATTGTAGGTACCGGATATGTAGGTTTGGTAAGTGGAGCCTGTTTTGCAGAAATGGGGATAACTGTTTACTGTATTGATATAAATGAGGAGAAAATAAATAGTCTCAAAAATGGAATTATGCCAATTTACGAGCCTAATTTGGATACTTTAGTAATAAAAAATGTCAATTCTGGAAGATTGTTCTTTTCAACAAATTTGGCAGAAATCTTAGATAAAGTAGAAATTATTTTTTCTGCGGTGGGCACTCCTCCTGATGAAGATGGATCAGCTGATCTAAGATATGTTTTAGATGTTGCGAAAACTATTGGCTCTAAAATGAATGATTACAAGCTAGTTGTTACGAAAAGTACAGTTCCAGTAGGTACCGCTGAAAAAGTCAGATCTGCTATAAATGGAGAACTTCAAAAACGAAATATTAATATAGAATTTGATGTCGCATCAAATCCTGAATTTCTGAAAGAAGGCGATGCTATTGAAGATTTTATGAAACCTGATAGAGTTGTAGTAGGTGTAGATTCAAATAGAGCTAAAGAACTCATGACCAAACTTTACAAGCCTATGTTATTGAATAACTTTAGGGTTATTTTTATGAATATTCCATCTGCTGAAATGACGAAGTATGCTGCAAATTCAATGCTTGCTACTAGAATAAGTTTCATGAATGATATTGCTAATCTTTGTGAACTTGTGGGAGCCGATGTTTCTATGGTTAGAAGAGGAATTGGATCGGATTCGAGAATAGGTACGAAGTTTTTATATCCTGGGTGCGGTTACGGTGGTTCTTGCTTTCCTAAAGATGTAAAGGCAATTATAAATACAGCTAAACAAAAAGGCTACAGGATGCGTGTATTAGAAGCAGTGGAAGAAGTGAATGAAGCACAAAAGAATATTCTTTTTGAAAAATTTATTGATTATTATGATGGGGATGTTAAAGGAAAGCGAATAGCACTTTGGGGATTAGCTTTTAAGCCTGGAACGGACGACATGCGCGAAGCTCCTTCATTAGTTCTAATTCGTTCTCTGTTAGATGCAGGCTGTGATATTGTTGCTTATGATCCTGTAGCTTTGGATGAGGCTAAAAGAAGGTTGGGGCATAGCATATCTTATGCAGATGATATTTATGGAACTGTTTTAGATGCAGATGCTATTTTTCATGTTACAGAATGGAAGGAGTTTAGAATGCCAAATTGGGAAATAATCAAACGCTCTATGCGTACACCACTCATGATTGATGGTCGTAATGTTTTTGATTCAAGCGAATTAGACGGTTTTACATATTTACAAATTGGGGGAAATGCGAAAAATAAATGATACAGATCAACTAGTATCAATTATAATGCCATCTTATAATGCTTCTAGATTTATTTCAGAGGCAATAGAGTCTGTCATTGCTCAAACATACTCATTTTGGGAGCTTATTATTGTCGATGATTGTTCACAAGATAATTCACTAAAAATAATTAATGATTACATTTTAAAAGATGACCGTATTAAAGTTATACCTTTAAAGTCAAATGTAAGTGCAGCTGAGGCCCGCAATATTGCTTTAAGAAATGCTAAAGGTCGGTTCATTGCTTTTCTTGATAGTGATGATGTGTGGAAATCAGACAAATTGATGATTCATATTAATACAATGAGAAATAATAATTGGGCCTTTACTTTTTCTAATTACGAATTAATGAGGGAAGATGGCACCTTACTCAACAAAGTAATAGAGATGCCAATTGAAATAGATTACTCACATTACTTAAGAAATACAATTATAGGATGTTTAACAGTGGTGATTGATAAGAAACAAGTTGGTTATTTTGAAATGCCTCTAATAAAAAGTAGCCATGATATGGCATTATGGTTACTAATAATGAAAAGAGGATTCAAGGCTTATTCTATAAAAGAGAATATTGCTATATATAGATTAGTTAGTACGTCGAATACATCGAAAAAATGGAAAGCAGCTCAAGATGTGTGGAGAGTTTATCGTAAAATTGAGAAATTGAATATATTTTATTCTACTTATAATTTTTTAGGTTATACTTTTAATGCAATTAAGAAAAGATTGTAAGATGTTCTTTAAAAATATATTCGATCGTGTGGTGTCACTCTTTGGCTTGATTATTTTGAGTCCTGTTCTCTTAATAGTGGCATTGTTGATTGCAATTAAAATGCCTGGAGGTCCGGTGATCTTTAAACAGAAAAGAGTTGGGCAATATGGTAAGTTATTTACTATGGTAAAATTTCGCTCAATGACTGTTTCACATCAAGGTAGTTCAATATCTGTTGCCGGTGAAAAACGAATAACTCCTTTAGGAGCACGACTACGTAAATATAAATTGGATGAGCTACCTGAGCTATGGAATGTTTTGAAAGGAGAGATGAGTTTTGTGGGACCCAGGCCTGATGTCCCTGGTTACGCTGATAGGTTAGTCGGAAAAGATAGAGAAGTCCTGAAATTAAAACCTGGAATTACAGGGCCAGCAAGTCTTAAGTACAGAAATGAAGAGGAGATTTTGGCATGTGTCCCTGATCCGATAAAATATAACGATGAGGTAATATATCCTGATAAAGTAAAGATTAACTTAGATTACTTACACAATTGGTCATTCAAAAATGACATTCTTATAATCTTAAAAACTATTTTAGGATAACAACAAAGGCGGTCAGATGACCGCCTTTGTTGTTTGTTATTTCAATAGATTCCTTATTACTGAGACAACTCTTTCGATATCATTATCTGTTAGTTTGGATCCGCTGGGTAAACATAGCCCATTATCGAATAGCTTTTCGCTGGTGCCATCTCCATAGAAAGGTGCACTATGGAAGACCGGTTGTAGGTGCATAGGCTTCCATAAAGGTCTGCTCTCTATATTCTCTTCTTCAAGCTTTAGTCTTAAATCTTCACGAGTGAAAGCTGCTTCTTGAGGATTGATAGTGATACAGGTGAGCCAAAAGTTGGAATCAAAGTCAGAAGAAGGATTGTCCATAACCTGAATCCCCTTGACATCTGAGAGCAAATGGATATAAAGCTTGTGAATAGCTCTTCTGCGCTGGATATGCTGATCGAGCACAATCATCTGGCCACGTCCTATACCGGCACAGATATTGCTCATCCTATAATTGTATCCTATATGCTCATGCTGGTAGTGAGGAGCGTTCTCTCGAGCTTGGGTAGCAAAGAACATAATGCGCTGGGCATCTGATTCACTCGAACAGACCAATGCTCCACCACCTGATGTAGTAATCATTTTGTTACCATTGAAAGAAAGTACTCCGAAACGGCCAAAAGTACCACATTTTCTTCCTTTGTATTCCGATCCAATGGCTTCGGCAGCATCTTCTACGACAGGAATATCATATTCTTTGGCAATAGCCATAATCTCATCCATTTTTGCGGGCATGCCATAAAGATGTACCGGAATGATGGCTTTAGGTTTTTTTCCGGTTTGTCGCAGCCTATCCTCAATAGCTTCTCTCAAAGCCTTTGGACACATGTTCCAAGTGTAGGGTTCGCTATCAACGAAGACCGGAGTAGCACCTTGATAAGCTATGGGGTTGGCACTCGCAGAAAAAGTGAAGCTTTGACAGATAACTTCATCTCCTGCTTTGACATCAAGCATTACTAAAGCCAAATGAAGAGCTGCTGTACCGGCACTCAAGGCAACTACATTTTTATTTTGATCTAAAAAACCTACTAAGTCTTTTTCAAATCCATTGACATTGGGTCCTAGTGGAACAACCCAATTTGTGTCGAATGCTTCTTGAATAAACTTCTGCTCATGACCGCCCATATCGGCAAGCGAAAGCCATATACGCTCTTTCATTATATTCTGAATTAAAATTGTATTAAACATTATTACAAAGTTAAGACGATATATGATATTTGTGTCTTAATGAGCATGTAAAATATCGGCTATAGCTAATTTTTGTCAAATGTAGTTGGTTTGCTGTAGAATTGAGTATCTAAGTATAGGTTTTTTATTGTTATTGTATTTTTTTGGTAATAGACTGTAAGACATTACCTCCAATTTGTATATTTATCATGTATAGATCTATTATATTCTGTGCTGACTGTTGGGATATAGGAAAGAAGAAAGCTCCACTTGAATTGAAGTGGAGCCTATGTTATTACAGAAGATTAGTGGTAATGTAATAGCTTAAATCACGGAGGAGATAAACGCTGATTAAAATTTAAATCCTGCGGTAATCAAAGCCGAAGCCATCCATGACTTGGTATCGTTTTTGGTGAAAAGAGGTGAGCCCGCAATGCTGAAATCTTTGTTGTGAACCTGTGCAAGTCCCAGCTGTAATGCTCCTTCGATGAAGAATCGGCTGTATTCGAATCCTACAACTCCTGAAAGTCCTGCATCGAAGTTTTTGAATGGTTTTTGATCTCCATTATTGTGCTTTGAGAAGAGATCTATTTCGGTAACTCCCGATGCGATATTGCCTGAAGAGGCTTTGGCTTTACCAGTAATGCCATAGGCGAAATATGGGCCTGCTCCCAAATATACATTACTCTCACAGCCTGTCTCAAAAGTGAATGTGGCATAAATAGGCATCTCAAGATAAGAAGGACTTACTTTAATTTTAGTATCTCCGTATTTTGTATTTTCACCTTTATTGATAAAACGCAATCCCGGACGGACTGAGAAATATTGATTGACGGGTATATCATATGATACTCCTACGGTGTAACCGGGGTGCATAGTGCCATCACCAAAGCCTTTGATCATTGATAAAGTCAGACCGGCTTGGACACGTAGGCCGATGGGATTACTTTCTTGTGCATGAACGCCACAGATACTAAGACCTGCAATCAGGATGAGTGAGAAAATCTTTTTCATTTTGTACTTTTTTAGAGTTGTATTTTTTGTATAACCATATACAAACAAAAGATGTTTTTGAAGAATTTTATTTGGTCGTAATTTTTCTTCTTTTCTTTGTAGATGTCATGGTCTTTACCTTCCCCCTTTAGCAAGCTACAGGTTTTCTTGCCTTGGCATAGCTCAAATAAGATTTGGCTTTGCTCTCGGCTTACCAAAACCTTGGCGAAGGGGGATTGGGAAAACCAAAGAAAAAGAAATTACCGATTACAACGGGTAGAATTCGGTATAATTTATTAACTTTATAACGATGGTAAAATTTACCGCTATAAAATTTAAGACTTATGAAATTCTATAATCGCACAAAAGAGATAGCTGAATTACAGCGAATAAAAGAGATGGTATACAATGACCACTCTAAACTAACCGTGATAACAGGCCGGCGTAGAATAGGTAAAACATCGCTTATACTCAATGCTCTGAAAGATGACCTGATAGTATATCTTTTCGTGAGCCGAAAAAGCGAGGCAGATTTATGTGGTAGTTTTTGTGCTGAAATAGAGAAGCAGTTAGCTGTTTTTGTTCCGAAGATGGACTCTTTTATCGAGGTATTTCGATTTCTACTGGAACAGGCCAAGATTAAAACGTTTACGTTGGTGATTGATGAATTTCAGGAATTTGTCAATATCAACGAGTCTATTTATAGCGAAATTCAGAACTACTGGGATCAATACCGTACAGTAACAAAAATGAACTTCATCGTCAGTGGTTCGATATATTCTTTGATGACCAAAATATTTCAAGATAACAAAGAGCCCTTATTTGGACGTGCCGATGCGATGATGAAGCTCTCACCTTTTACGACTTCTGTATTGAAGGAGATCATGAGCGATTATAAGCCCGATAGTACAAATGATGAATTACTAGCCCTATACACCTATACGGGTGGAATACCTAAGTATGTGGAGCTATTGGTGGATAATAAAGCCTTGACAATCCCTAAAATGATAAAATATATCTGCCAGAGCGACTCTCCGTTTATTGATGAAGGGCGTAATCTTCTAATTCAAGAGTTTGGAAAAAAATACGGCAACTACTTCTCGATATTGGATGCTATCTCTTCGGGGATGAATACCCAATCGCAAATAGAGGCATTTATGGGCGAGAAAAGTATAGGCGGTCAGTTGAGTAAGTTAGAGACGGTGTATGAGGTAATCAAAAAGCAAAGACCTATTTTTGCAAAGGAGGGCTCTCAAACTGTACGATATGAGGTATCGGATAACTTCCTGCGTTTTTGGTTCAGATACATAGAGAGAAATAGAACGCTGATAGAGCTTGGGAACTACGAAGGGCTGGCTCGGTTGATTAGTAACGATTACCCTACCTATTCGGGCAAGACTCTTGAGTTGTACTTTAAACAAAAGATGCAAGAGGGTTTTGAATATAGAGCAATCGGTTCATGGTGGGAGCCAAAAGGGTCACAGTATGAAGTAGATATTGTAGCTATTGGATTGGATGATAAAAAGGCATTTGTCGTCGAAGTGAAACGTCAAAAGAAAAATTTCAAACCTCAATTACTTGAGGCGAAGATAGCCGTTTTGAAAACTAAAGTGCTAAACAAATATGAGATTGACTGTACATGTTGGGATATTACAGATATGTAATGCGATATAGAGGAAACTGAATAAGAGACCGTTGAATAGCAGGCAAATTGCTTCGTTGCTTGCGAGATTCTCGCTTGGTCATTTACCTGAAGTAAACTCCCTGTGCACTCACTCTTAGCGCCTTGCACTTTATCCTCTCTGCCCGGTCAAAGTGTCTTTTGTCGGTTTTGCCTCCAAAATCCACGAGACTGTTGATTTTTGCAACAGTATCCAAGGGGGATACTGCAGCATTGATATCATTTCGGTCGGAGATGTTTGGCTTTGTTCTCCTCTTACCGAAAGCCGTTAACCAAAGGTGTGAGGCACAAAGCTAGTAAGTCAAGTATAAGGTAAATTTCTCTAAGAGGGCTGATGTTTGTCGAAATAGTCTTTCCACAGTTTATCGCCTAATTCTAAGAATACCAGTCTTATTATAGGGAAAGAGAAATACCCTTCTACAGCGCTTTCCATATAGGTTTCGTTGTTTTTAAAGCAAATTCTTTTTCTCCACAATTTTCCCCCGCTACCGGTATCATTATTATCAACATAGTAAATAGCAGACACATTTTCGTCTGCATCGAAGTCTGCACCCCATATTGCCATGGCATGTCTTGGCACAGAGAAGCCAATGGCTTTTTTATTGAGTAATGCCTTTTTTATCTCTTGATTAAAAGTTTGCCTATTCATTCCATTTCGTATAGAGATTCGCTTTGTTGCTGTAACTAAGTTGACGCCACCTGTAATATCATATAAAAAACCCGCTTTAATAGTATCTACTTCTCCGTTATAAATTGCTCCCGGACTAATATATGCCCCAAGCATAAAGTGATTGATCCCATTATCTGTATCTCCTCCATTGTTAGGATGCATTTTCTTGAACCAATCAAAAACATCACTATGTGTATGATCCTTATAGAGAGTAGGGCCTCTGAATTTTTTCTTACTTATCTCTTCATATTTTTTGATGTTTGACTCGTTATTCTTAAGAAACCAGTGTATCATATCAGCAGCGGAAGCAGCCCAGCAGAGATTGGCATCGGCTCCTCCTTTTTGAGGATATGATTTGTTACAATCGAACCAACCATATTCCGCTTTCCAGTCAAGCCCATCTTTCCAGTCGTGGTTTTGTGGCATATTGAGACCATATACCCACAGGGTTTTGTTGCGCACATCTTCCGATACTTCGATGGGTTCTGCTTCTTTCTGCTTTCTTTGCAGATTCAATTTAATTTTGATGCTATGGCCGCTTTGCAACGCATCGAACCTTTTGCCGTTGAGAGAGCCGGCAGCCTGATACAATATGGTTTGGTTATCTATTTTTATCCGTATCCAGCCATCATCATCGTCTTCTTTTTCTTTGAGTAGTGAGAATGGTTGCGGAAACAGTATTGTTGAATATACACCGTTTCTTTTATAGCTTTTTACCCATTCCAAACGAGATGCATCAGTTTCTCCCACTTGATTTTGTGATAATAGAAGTTTACCTCCGAGGTAAGATTTGATTTCGACAGAGGCATCATTGAGCTGAGCTTCCGTAAAACTTTTGTCATTGCTTTGGAGGGATACCTCTACATGGCTCATGAGATGGTTGAATCTTAGCACAACCTCTTGGGATACCCCTGCCGAGCAAGTAGCCCCTAATAGATCAGAAGCGGTAAAGCCTTGAAGGTTTGTTTGGTCAGCAGAGACATAAAACGAAGTTTCCTTACCTGCGGGAGTCTTGAATGCGGGATAATAGGCATGAAAATTTACTTTCTCGTCGGTTGTTGCCGTAGCATTCCAATAAAGATTGGGAGTCCATTGCCCTTTTTCTAAAGTTAGTAGATGACTTTGCCATGGATGTGATTTGGAGTCCGTAAAGCATGTGATTTGATCATTTTCATCAAACATGCCCGTTCCATCCTGATGAGAGGTTACTCTCATTGATGGAGACATCTTTCCCTGAGTAATGGATGTAGAAATCTGTATCCTTTCGGAAGAAGGATCTGAAACTTGAGGAGCATTCTTGTCTTCTTGAGAACAACTGATAAAAGCTAAGATGGAAAAAAATGCAAGAGATATTCTTTTGTATCTAAACACAGCTTTTTGTTATTAAATAGTGATAGAATCAGATATTTCTCCCTGTGTATCCCATCCTGAAATGATAAAAGAATCAAAATGGACACCATTTCTTTTGATGGTAAGATCCAGTTTCAGCATACTGTTGGCTTTTATTTTGTTCAAAATTGTTTTGTTGTCAGGTAGAGTTTTAGGGAGCTGATAGGTATAAGTACGTCCTTGGATTTGAAGGGTGAATTTTGTTTCGCTTACCTCTTGGGGTGGGAGCATGAATACAATATTTTGGCCTGACAAAGTGATATCAGCACGTTCTTCAGTAGTTTTTTCTGTGCCACCTTTGAGTACATTGATTATTGCTACGGGAGCTATATTATGGAGAGTTGTTTTTATTTCTTTAATATCTAAAGAGGAGTAATTTTCATCAGTTTTATAATTGATAACGAGTTTGTGCATGGCATGAGCAAACTTGAGCTGGTGGGGCGCTGTATTATTTAGGGGCACAGTGATAGGTGCTGCGATGAGAGGATCTTTATCACTGGCAGTTCTAACATCAACTTGACATTTATATTCATTATCGAGATTTTGATTGGGATAAATCGCAGCAAAAGTTACTCTCTCAGTAATGGGTGGCAGGTCAAGTTCGTCCCAGTATAATGTGTTGCCAATTGTATAAAGATGAGCAGCGGTTGTTTTTTCGGTTGCAGCCAATAGCTTGATCTTATCCCCGTTAGTAAAATTTCCCGCTCCCGATTCTTGTAACACCGGTGCTTTCATGTATGAGCCCGAAATAGATGTTATAAGATTTACTTTGGGTTTTTCCGGCGTGTGCTCAGAGGAGCACGCTTGAATTGAGAAAAAGACGGCTGTTGCCAGAATTAGTAATGAAATACCGGGTGTATTAATCTTCATATGGATTTGATTTTAAATGTTGATTCATAGATAACTACATCTTCATTGTGTCATGAAAATCTCTTGTGCCTTTGCTCGAAAATTATCGGGCTCACAGGCGCAATAACAGGAAATCTGTTTGAATGGCAAGTCTCTATAAACAAAGATAATCCCTTTTGAGGAATAAACAAAACAATCTATGAATCTGATTGATGTAATCTCTTTTATAAGATAAAGTATAATACATTTTCTTATCATATAACGGAGTGATCAACACGATCTTTCTGTTTATTTGAAAATTGTAAGAGCGTGCTGTACCGTTCATCATCTCATTACAGATTGTTTGTTGTTTTTTTATGAGCTATGATCAAGAATTGTGCCCATGAAATTCGTTGTTTGTAGAACTTACATTGATAGAGTACGTTTTGTATAAAAATGTATATATGAAAGTCTCTCAAGGATGTAAAAATTCTTTTATTTACAATATTTATAGTAACTTTCTGCACTTTTTGGAATGAGACGATTATTAATAACTATCATTATAAATGAAAGCATCTGAGACCTCGAATTGGAAGACTGCTGTGGCAGAATATCTAAGAAAAAAAAGCAATATGCCATACTTTAACAGGTGGATTATTTTCTTGCTAGATGTAGCCGGTTCTGTTATAGCTACATTTTTAACTGTATTTCCTGATTATTACGGTCCTTTTCATGCCAATGTGATTAGTCACCTTTTATTTTATATTTTGGCTTCTGTGGTGGCTTCTGTGGTGGTTATCTTTTCTTTTTCAACACATAAAGGTATCATCAGGCATTCTACAATAAAAGAATTTAACCGGGTTTCCTTGGCAATGTTAGTCAAGGTAGTTTTGTTGTATTCCGCCGTTCATATAATTTATGATTTCCCTCTCAGGTTCTTGTTTATGTTTCTTCTTATAGACTGGGTGGTATCTACATTTTTGCTTATAAGCTTTAGGTCTATGATGGTAAATGTGTATCACCGGGTAATCAATCCTATTACGTTCAAGAGAAGTGCTTGGGTTTATGGAGACATGGGACGAAGCATATCACTCATAACCTTTTTAAATAATGGCTTTTTGGCTCCTTATGCTCCTACACGAGTTATTGCCAGAGGCGAACATAAACGTAATGGTATGCGTATCAATGATGTGCCCGTAAGAGGCTTTGATTCTATGGAAGACATTGATGCAATGATGAGTCAGGGAAAGCCTAACATGATTATTTTCCCGGATTTTGCTTCGGTAAAAAGAGAAAGTGATGAATTGGTGGAATACTGCCTTAAGAACAACATAGAGATGATGGTGGCTCCTGATTATGAAAAAATGACTGATCCTGCCCATGCTCGTAAACGTATCCGTGAAATACGCATTGAAGACTTATTGGGCAGAAACGTGATAACTCTGCCGATGGAAAGTGTGAAAAACCAACTCGAAGGTAAGGTAGTAATGGTAACCGGTGCTGCCGGATCTATAGGTAGTGAAATCGCTCGTCAGCTATCCAAAATGAATCTCAAAGAATTGATTCTTTTTGATAATGCAGAAAGTCCATTGCATAATATTAGATTGGAATTGGAGTCTTCAGGAAGTAATGTGAAATTTCATCCTGTGATAGGAGATATAAGAGCTTCTAAAAGGTTGAAATATATTTTTGAAAAATATCATCCGCAATATATTTTCCACGCAGCTGCCTATAAGCATGTGCCTCTCATGGAAGAAAATCCATGCGAATCGATAGGTGTGAATGTAAAAGGAACACGTCAGCTGGCTTTGTACGCAATAGAATACGGTGTGGAGAAGTTTGTAATGGTTTCTACAGACAAGGCCGTGAATCCAACCAATGTTATGGGTGCAACCAAGCGTGTAGCTGAGATGATGGTACAAACACTCGATGCGGAGATAAAGAAGTCCGGTAAAGAATCTACTAAATTTATCACTACTCGCTTTGGGAATGTCTTAGGTTCTAATGGCTCTGTAATACCCTTATTTAGAAAACAGATTGAAGAGGGTGGCCCCGTAACAGTAACACATCCCGATATCATCCGCTATTTTATGACTATCCCGGAGGCTTGTAGCCTTGTTTTGGAAGCCGGAACTATGGGAAAGGGAGGTGAGATTTTTGCTTTTGATATGGGGCAACCAATGAAAATCGACACATTGGCCAGACGTATGATCAAGTTGGCGGGATTTGTTCCTGATGTGGATATTCCTATTGTATACAGTGGCTTGAGACCGGGTGAAAAACTGTATGAAGAAGTGCTTAATGAGGAGGAAACTACTATGCCTACACCCAATCCTAAGATACGTATTGCTCAAGTGAGAGAGTGTGACCCGCAAGAAGTAACACGTTGCGTCGATGCTATGATTGACGCAGCCAAAAGAATAGAAGTCATGGAATCAGTAAAAGCGATCAAAGAGCTGGTTCCTGAATATTTGAGTAAAAACTCGCCTTACGAAGTGCTGGACAAAAAGCAGAAGTAACTTTAATAATTTCGAAAGGGGATAAGAGTAGGATTAGTTTCATATAATCTAACTTTCTCTATTCACCCAATGTTGTCCTAAATAATTTTTGGTCATAGGATAAGTGTTTGATTGATAAAACTCAACGAAAAATAATCAGTTTGAATCCCGCTGACTCAGAAAGTTGGTCATTTGGAGGCGGAGTAAAAGGTTCGTTGAGCCACTTTTCAAGGTCGATTTTGGTAAATGTATTCAGTCTTAAAGAGACTACGAGATTTGCCAGTGCCCACTTGTAGCGGGCTATTTGTTTGAGCCAACTAAGGAGCAGCATTGTTGTCAAGGCTGTCCATATCTGAATTTCTACGGCATTTCGTGAAGTGCCGATAAAACTTTTTATTCGGAGTAATTGCTTGAGGTTTCGGAAGAAAATCTCAATTTGCCACCGCTGCTTATAGAGTTGGGCAATGGTAGATGCAGCAAGTCTCATGTTGTTTGTGAGCAATTGGATGGTAAACTCATGTTCGTCATTCCAGACGGTAATGCGTCTGATTTGCTTCGGGTACTTTTTGGATGTCTGAACGCCCCTGAGCTCGATAATCTCGTCTATCAGTACGTTTTGCGCTGTGTGTTGAGGTAAATCCAACTCCCGTACACGCTCGTAGAGGAGGTTATCCTTATGTCTGACGACGAAAAATACCTTCTTGCTGTCCCAATAATTCAGCAATTCAAAATTGCAATATCCCCGATCAGCTACTACCACTGAGTGAGGGGCTACGGGGATATCGAAAGATGCCTTATCGTCCGAATATTTCCCGGTAGTAATGTTCACGAATTCAGGAAGAAGACTGTCATAATCAAGTAACGTATGCATCTTTATGGCTCCTTTAGTCGTAGAGTAATGTGCCCAATCGTAAAGTGCCATTGTCAATGTCACCATAGTGGAATCAAGTAGCTTGATGGGGGCTTTGAAGCGAAATTTGGTGCCTCTCCATGATGCCTGCTGTCCTAAATATTGAAAGACAGCATAATAAATAGCTCTGAATACCTCACTATCTCGATGAGCGTTTTGGTATGCAACAGTAGACTTGGAGGGGGCACGACTTATTCCTAAGTGATTGAGATTGCCATTGGCAGAATGAAGACCATTGGAAATATCTCTAACCGAATCGCAATTAGAGAATTGACAGAACATCATGCTCATGAGCTGACTCCACGTGTCATAGCCCTTACAGTGCTTGTCTGTCTTGGCGTTGCGAATGATTGTTTTGATTTTTTCTTTCGGCAGTTGGCCGATTGCTTGCGCAAAGAGTGTTATATTTGCCATAGGAAGTAGACGAGTTGAGGGCTCTTTGCTAAGGTAACTATTTTGTGACTTAGCTCTACTTCCTTTTTCTTTAATCTACAAAACGTTTAGGACAACATTGCTATTCACCTGCAATAATCTTGAGATAATTTGGTGGAAAGGAAATAAAAGAGTATTTTTGCAAACGATTTTCCTATGTAAGGTCTTGTTAAGCAGTATATGAGGAGTATTTCCAAGATGCTCACCTTACGGGGCTAATGAAATAATTAGTATTAATAATGTACGCAATCGCAGAAATTCAAGGACAGCAGTTCAAGCTTGAGCAAGGCCGTCGCTTGTTTGTGCACCACATCAAAGATGTAGAAGCAGGTGCAAAAGTAGAATTTGACAAAGTATTGCTCGTAGACAATGATGGTACTGTTACTGTGGGGCTCCCTACAGTAGAAGGTGCAAAGGTAGTATGCGAAGTAATATCACCTCTTGTAAAGGGAGAAAAAGTACTTATCTTCCATAAAAAGAGACGAAAAGGTTATCGCAAGTTGAACGGTCACCGTCAGCAGTTTACTGAAGTAACTGTAAAAGAAATATTAGCATAACCCTAACCACTAAAACGAAGTAAAAGAATCATGGCACATAAAAAAGGTGTAGGTAGTTCTAAGAACGGACGTGAATCAGAAAGCAAGCGCCTCGGCGTTAAAGTATTTGGTGGTGAAATTGCAAAAGCCGGAAATATCATCGTACGTCAGCGTGGTACACAACATCACCCGGGCGAAAACGTAGGTATGGGTAAAGATCATACTCTATATGCACTTATCGATGGTAAAGTGGTATTCACCCGCAAAAAGAACGATCGCTCGTATGTTTCTGTAAAAGCAGAAGCCTAACGGAACGATTGCTTTTTAGCTAGCTCAATTACATGAGAGGCGCAATTCGCATGCTTAGGCCGCGAGTTGCGCCTTTTCCATTTTGTAGGTTATGATATGTTTTGTATTTTGTGCTTCATTTGATGAAAACCTATGATCACTCGATAAAAGTCACAAATGAGACTGTTGCATAGCAGGCAAATTGCTGCGTTGCTTGCGAGATTCGCACTTGGTCATTTACCGGAAGTAAACTCCTTGTGCGCTCACTCTTAGCGCCTTGTAATTTACCCTCTCTGCCCGGTCAAAGTTTCTTTTGTCGGTTTTGCCTCCAAAACCCACGAGACTGTTGACTTTTGCAACAGTCTCAAATGATAGAGTGAAACGTTTCAAACTATTTTTCGGATAATCCATATCCATCAAAAAAGGACATAGAACACAAAACAGCTCCTTAATAATTGGGCAATCAGAACGTTTTTCTTTAATTTTACAACCTAATAAAACTATTAATACAGATTTAAAATCATGCTCACTCTCAAGCAAATAATCGATAATAAAGAAGAGATGATCAGAAGACTTGCTGTGAAGCGCTTTGACGCACGTGAAGCAGTCGTTAGGGTTATAGCTCTCAATGATAAAAGAAAAGAGAATCAACAAAAGCTAGATAATCTCTTGGCAGAACAAAACTCCCTGTCAAAACAAGTAGGGATGCTGATGAGAGAAGGAAAGAAGGATGATGCTGAAGATATAAAGGTACGGGTAGCCGTATTGAAAGCGGAGAGCAAAGCACTGGACTCTGAAAAAGAAGAAATAGAGAAGGCGTTGAGAGATGAACTCCTATTGATTCCCAATATGCCCTCTGAATTGGTTCCTGAAGGCTCGTGTGCCGAAGATAATGTATGTGTAAAAAGCGGGGGAGAGGTACCGTCATTAGGCACGAGTGCTATGCCTCACTGGGATTTGGCAAAGAAATATGATCTTATTGATTTCGAACTGGGAGTGAAGATATCCGGTGCAGGATTTCCTGTATATAAAGGTTATGGAGCACGTTTGCAGCGAGCATTGATAAACTTCTTTCTGGATAATGCCCGTGAAGCAGGTTTTCTGGAAGTACAACCTCCTTACGTAGTCAATGAAGCATCAGGCTATGGTACCGGACAATTACCCGATAAAGAAGGGCAGATGTATCATGCTACGGCTGATAACCTGTATCTGATTCCTACTGCTGAAGTGCCTGTAACGAATATTTACCGAGATGTAATCCTCAATGAGACGGAGTTGCCTGTTAGGAATACCGCATATTCTGCTTGCTTCCGTCGTGAGGCCGGTTCTTATGGAAAAGATGTACGGGGACTCAATCGTTTACATCAGTTTGATAAGGTAGAGATTGTTTGTATAGACAAGCCCGAAAGGTCTTATGAAAGACTCAATGAAATGGTTGATTACGTGCAAACATTAGTTGAGAAACTTGAATTGCCCTGGCGCATTTTACGTTTGTGTGGTGGAGACATTAGTTTTACTTCGGCTCTTACTTACGACTTTGAAGTATTCTCTGCGGCTCAGGAACGTTGGCTGGAGGTCAGCTCTGTATCTAATTTTGAGAGCTTCCAAGCCAATAGGCTGAGATGTCGTTACCGTGATGCTGAGAAAGGAGTGCAACTTGTACACACTCTGAATGGGAGTGCATTGGCTTTGCCCCGAATTGTGGCAGCATTGCTTGAGAATAATCAAACAAATGAAGGCATCAAAATACCTAAAGCCTTGGTGCCCTATACAGGTTTCAACATTATAACTCTTCCTTGAGTTTAATAAAGGAATTTATTACACATTAAATTAAATAATATGACTACAGAACATGTACGTTGCCTTATTATAGGTTCAGGTCCCGCAGGTTACACTGCAGCTATATATGCATCCAGAGCAAATCTTTCTCCCGTTCTTTACGAAGGACTTCAACCGGGAGGACAGCTTACAACAACCACTGAGGTAGAAAACTTTCCCGGATATCCTGAAGGTATTACCGGTCCCGAGATGATGGATCAGCTCAGAAAGCAAGCTGCTCGCTTCGGTTCTGATATTCGTAACGGTATAGCTGTTGCTTCGGATCTATCCCAAGCTCCATATAAGATAACTTTTGATGATGGGCATATTGTTGAAGCCGATACGGTAATCATTTCTACAGGTGCAACCGCTAAATATTTAGGTTTGCCGGATGAAGAGAAATATGCCGGGATGGGAGTTTCAGCTTGTGCTACCTGTGACGGATTCTTCTACAGAGGAAAGAATGTGGCTGTTGTAGGAGGCGGGGATACTGCTTGTGAAGAAGCTTTGTATCTGGCTTCCCTTGCTAAACATGTCTATCTTATAGTACGTAAGAATTACTTGAGAGCTTCCGAAATTATGCAGGAGCGAGTAATGAAGGCTGAGAATATTACAGTGCTTTTTGAGCATAATACCTTAGGCCTTTTTGGTGAAAACGGAGTTGAGGGTGCTCATTTGGTAAAACGCAAAGGTGAAGCAGACGAAGAAAATGTTGATATTTCTATTGATGGGTTCTTTCTGGCTATAGGTCATAAACCTAATTCCGATATCTTTGCCGATTATCTGGAGCTTGATCCTGTAGGGTATATTATTACAAAAAATAATACCCCATGTACCAATGTTCCGGGAGTATTTGCCGCAGGTGATGTTGCAGATCCTTTGTATCGCCAAGCCATTACGGCTGCAGGTTCCGGATGTAAAGCCGCAATAGAAGCGGAGCGCTATCTTGGAGAGCATTCTTTGTAATTGTAAACATTTTTTTGTTTATTTTTCAAGCTTCGATGTGTAATCGAAGCTTTTTTTGTAACTTAGGCAAGAGTTAAATGCTAAAATATGAGAAAAGACAACATTATTATCGCAGCAATAATAGGTATATGTATGATCTTAGCCGCATATGCCATAGGGAATTCAGCTGTAAAGGCTAAGAGAGGAGATAAGTCTATTCAGGTTACCGGTATCGCAGAACGTAATTTTGAATCTGATCTTGTAGTATGGTCTGCCAAATTCAGTACACTGGAATATAATATGCAAGAGGGATTTTCTAAATTGAAAGGAATGCGTTCCAAAGTTTTAAGTTATCTTAAAACAAAAGGAATCCCTGATAGTACATTGACCTTGAGTAGTGTTGCTTTGGAGAAAAAGACTGATAGTCGATATGAAGGCAACAACTATGTGACATCTTTTGGAGGGTTTGAGCTATCTCAAAGTATAACAATTGAGAGTCATGATCTCAATCTTGTCGAATCCGTGTCGCGTGATATTACAGAGCTTATCAATGATGGAGTGGAAATAGCCTCGGAGGAACCTCGATTTTACTATACAAAGCTTAATGATCTTAAGATAAAAATGCTTCAAGAAGCATCTGAAGATGCTCTCAATAGAGCACAAGTAATTGCTGAAGGAAGTAAAAGCCATGTGGGAAAATTGGTAAATTCTCAAATGGGAGTATTTCAGATTGTAGGATATAATTCTAATGAAGATTATAGCTGGGGTGGGGCATTCAACACCTCAAACAGGCTCAAGACGGCTTCCATCACAGTAAAATCAAAGTATCTCATTAAATAAGTGGGTTTAAGCCTAGTTAAGAAATAAAATTATTTAAAACATATTTTTATGAAGACATGGAAAACTTTTATCAGTCTTATTTTCATAAGCATTGCTTTGGCAGGATGTACTAAAGGCCCTGAGAAGGTGGTAAAAAATTTCTCAGAAAGTATTGCCAAAGGTAAATATGAGGAAGCTAAGAAATACTGTACTGATAGGACGGCTACGGGTATTGACTTGGCTGCCAGCTTGGGAGTAAAGGATTTAAATCCCAATTTTCAGTTCAAAAAAATCAAAGACAGTATTAATGGAAATGAGGCATGGGTTATCTACACTGATGCCAAGGGAAAGAACCAGACAGATACCGTGACCACACATGTGGTGAAAATAGATGGTAAATGGCTTGTTGATGAGAGTGTGCGTAAGTAAATATAAGAATATTTATTCTTGAATATTTATGCAACCCCGACTTGTCAGAGCATTGTGGTGTTTAATTGCAATGCTCTTTTTATTTGGTTGTAAATCAGAGCAGAAGACATCCTTCGGTCCTAATCCTTTGTCCCTGGTTCCGGATAGTCTGGCTCTTCAGGATGCCGATCTTATTTGCAGGTGTGGCAATACTTGGTATTCATCTTATTTCAGAAAGGTGATATCAAAACAAAAGCTTTTTAGCCACATTGGTATATTGACACGTGACTCTATAGATGGGGAATTACATGTCTATCATATGGAAGAAGACGAGTCATTGCATCATCATGGGATGGTCAAAGAGAGTCTTGCCGATTTTCTTAGCCATTCCAGTCAGTTTGGTATTTATCGAGTAATGATGAATGAAGAACTTCGTCACAAAGTGGTCGAGATGTCAAATGAGCTTCTTCTTCGGCGACTGTCATTTGATTCCTCATTTAGCGATAATTCAGAGCAATCTCTTTATTGTACAGAATATGTGGCATTTATTTTTAATTCTCTTAATATAGATCGTATTTACCCCACACTTAAACTTCCGGGGCGTACTTTATATTCTCTGGATGATATTATATATCAGACCCATGCCTCATGCCTGATGATATCTCCCAAATATTAAATAACGTGAGTTCGATATAAGGGATAATAGGAATAATAGGAATAATAGAGTTTACAAAGTGTTGTAAATCAGTGTAATTTCTTGTGTATTTCATTGCAAAAGTGGTGAATTATTTGTATCTTAGGGGTTGATAATCAATAAGATATAAACAAACAAAACACCACTTTATGAAAACAAATATAGTTGAAATTTTCTGTCTTACCGATGATTTTTCCAAACTTTTCGATACCTTGATTCAGCAAAGAACCCTTTGCGAAGGAAACAAAAAGCGAAGAAATCGCAAGTTTAGGATGTCCGATGCTGAAATCATGACTATTCTGATTCTTTTCCATCATTCGAGGTATCGCGATTTTAAGTCCTTTTATCTTCAATATATTACGCAACAATGTCATTCGGATTTTCCTTCGTTGGTCTCTTACAATCGTTTTGTGGAATTACAAAGCAAGGTGGCATTCAAACTAATTTCATTTCTCAATATGTGTTGTCTGGGCGAATGCACCGGTATCTCATTCATTGATTCCACACCTTTACGCACCTGCCATATCAAGCGGGCACACGGGCATAAGACCATGAAAGGATGGGCCCAAAAGGGCAAATGCAGTATGGGATGGTTCTATGGTTTCAAACTACATATTGTGATTAACGACCGGGGTGAAATCATTCAATATCAAATCACACCGGGGAATACGGATGACCGTGCTCCACTTAAAGGCGGAACCTTCACGAAGAAACTATTCGGCAAACTTGTTGGCGACAGAGGATACATCTCACAAAGTCTTTTCGATAAGCTCTTCATTGACGACATACACATGATTACGAAGATAAAGAAAAACATGAAAAACACACTGATGAGCCTGTATGATAGGATATTACTCAGAAAAAGAGCCCTTGTGGAAACCGTTAATGACCTACTCAAAAACGTTTGTCAAATAGAGCATACACGACATAGAAGCGTCAATAATTTCGCCATTAATTTGATTGCCGGCATAATTGCCTACAATCTGCTACCCAAAAAGCCGGAATTAAACCTAGAAATCATACACAATCCATCAACCCTCTTAGTACACCACGCTTAGACCGAACTCACGTTAAATATCGTTTCTTCTCTGTAGAACTCTTCTTTATGGCGCATGGCACCTGTTGAATATTTGAATATATTCTGCAGGTGTTTTTTTTGTCAATTTGAGACCGTTGCATAGCAGGCCAATTGCTTCGTTGCTTGCGAGATTCGCGCTTGGTCATTTACCTGAAGTAAACTCCCTGTGCACTCACTCTTAGCGCCTTGCACTTTACCCTCTCTGCCCGGTCAAAGAGTCTTTTGTCGGCTTTGCCTCGAAAATCCACGAGACTGTTGACTTTTGCAACAGTCTCAATTTTATTATTGATGAAGGATTTATGGTTATTTGTAATTTATAGAAATAAAAACATGCACACTATGCATGTTTTTGTGCAGTAAAATTATTTTAATATATTTGCGCTAGACTTGATTAAAGTCGTAATTATTATTTTAAACTATTAGTATGCGTAAATTATTTACTGCTGCCATTATGGCTTTAGGATTGGGCTTTACTTCTGCACATGCAGGAGGATTGCTTACAAACACCAGTTTGCATATCCTGTATTTGCGAAGTGTAGCTCGCAATGCTTCTACAAAGATTGATGCTGTGTATTACAATCCGGCGGGTTTGGCATTTACCAAAGAGGGTTTCCAATTGTCGGTGAATAGTCAGAGCGCTTTTCAAAAGCGTATTATCAATACTACGTTCGCTCCGTTTGCTTACAACGGAGGATCTCCTACCAAGGAGTTTGTAGGTACCGCATCAGCTCCGGTGATTCCCAGTGTGATGGCTGTGTATAAGAAAGGTGATTGGGCTTTTTCTGCTATGTTTGGTCTTACCGGCGGTGGAGGTAAAGCCTCTTTTTCAGGAGGATTGGGATCTTACGAATCAATCGTGTCTTTGATTCCTGCTTTTACATCCAAATTAGCTCCTCAATTAGGAATCAAGAGATATGATCTTTCCAGCGAACTGCAAGGTCATCAATATGTTTTCGGAACTCAATTAGGGGCAGCCTATAAGATCAATAAATACTTGAGTGCTGCTGCGGGTATCAGAATAAATTACGTAAACGACCGTTACTCAGGTTTTGTAAGTAGTATTAAGGTCAATGATCCTCAAGGAGCTATGGTTCCTGCTACTGCTTATTTTATGACTTTAGCCAATAATCTGGCAAGTACTAATCCTGCTGCAGCTACCCAAATGAAATTACTGGCCGGAGCTACAGGAGACAAAAAATTGGAAGTGAGCCAACGCGGATGGGGGATAACTCCTATTATTGGTCTGAACTTTAATTATGAAAAATTCAATTTTGGACTTAAATATGAGTTTAATACTCACCTCAACGTCGAAAATAAAACTAAAGAAAATACTACCGGTGATGAGAAGTTCAAAAACGGTATAGATACTCCGCATGATATCCCCGCTATGCTTGCATTAGGCGCTTCTTACCATATCCTACCTTCGGTGACGGCATCTTTGGGTTATAACTATTTCTTCGAGAAGCAAACAAAGATGCAAGGCGACAAACAGAAATTTCTGAAGCATGGAACAGCCGAGTATTTGGCGGGTGTAGAATGGAGTGTCAATAGGTGGCTCGATCTTAGCGCAGGTCTTCAGTTGACTCGTAATGGAGCAACAGATCGTTTTATGGAAGATATGAGTTTTAATCTCAACTCCAATTCTGTGGGATTTGGTGCGGGATTCAATCTTACTGATAAGATGACCATCAACGTGGCTTACTTTGTATCCAAATACAAAAAATTCACAAAAGAATCTGAAATATATAACAATCTACCCACTCGTCTTGAGGGGTTAGGTTTACCTCAAAATCTCGCGGCATTTGCTTCTATTCCCGGCAAAGAAGTATTTAGCCGTACCAGCAAAGTATTCGGTATCGGCATTGATTATCGATTCTGATTACTTACAATCCTTTTAATTCTATATATGCAGCACCTCGTAGAGTTCCATGGAAACTCTATGGGGTGTTCCCCTTTAGATCTATGAGATGCATATATTAGATTTGAAATACGTTGGAATATCTCTTCCCAATCTTTATTATATCTTACTTATGCTGTAAACAGGAGCAGGCTTATGTATAAAGATATTGATGAGCTGACCAAAGAATATAAATTCTTAACTTTGGTAAAGATTGTGGAGTACGCCTAAGATAAAGTGGTGGGTACATCAAGGACAAAATAATTCTAAAACAATGTTGAAGCATCTTTTTATATCCTGTTGGCTTATTATATCAGGTATGTACATAGCCAATGCCCAGACAGATACTACGGTTGTGAAGTTGGCAAGAATGCCCCTCGCCAATATTTTTATCGAATATCCTAATAAAACAGGGCATACCATAGCTGCGGAAAAAGACGCACGCCTTACTCCTCGTGAACTCCATCCTGCTTTCTATGGAAGTTTCGATTGGCATAGCTGTGTACATGGTCATTGGATGTTAGCACGTATTTTGAGGGATCATCCCCAAATATCACTTCGTGATAGTATAATTCGCACATTTGACATCAGCTTCACGCAAAGTAATATGCAAGCTGAAGCTGATTATTTCAATCGTCCTATGGCTTCACTTTTCGAGCGGACCTATGGATGGGCATGGCTACTCAAACTCACTCAGGAACTCAAGGATTTGAGTGAGAAAAGCCATGATGTCGAGATAAAACAGAAAGCTTGTATATGGGAGCAAAATGTTCGTATTCTTGCTCAGAAAATAGTCGACCAATGGAAAGCTTATCTGCCTAAACAGACCTATCCTATACGCATAGGTACGCATGGTAATTCTGCTTTTGGCTTGGCATTTGCAATTGATTATGCACAGGCTACTCATGACAAAGAATTTGAGAATGCCTTGATAGCTAAGGCACAGGAGCTGTATCTATCAGATCGTAACATCCCTGCCCAATGGGAACCTGATGCCTCGGACTTCTTTTCCCCCTCACTGATGACTGCAGATCTGATGACCAGAGTGCTTACACCGAAAGCATATGCGTTATGGATCAGTCGTTATTACACTCCAGCAGGCATTAAGCGTATTTGTGAAGCTCCTATTGTCAGTGATTTGAATGATTACCAAATAGTCCATCTTGTAGGGCTTTGTTTTTCCCGTTCCTGGTGTATGGCCACCATTGCCCACCATCTGCCGGCGAAGCATAGGTTGCAATCTTTGTTTCTTTCTAAGGCAAACGAAATGTACCAACATGGGATGAGTATGATATTTCGATCCAATTATGGTGGCGATCATTGGTTGGGCTCTTTTGCTGTTTATTGCAAAGCTATTTTGGACAGAAAGTCCGTTTTTTGAGCCCAACTATGCGCAACGGGCAGCTATCTTCCGCTTCACTGAGCGATAGTATACGTATGCTACAATGCCTTTGAGCATAGATGTTATGGAAATAGCCCACCAAATAGAAGGTAACCCCCAGCCCCATGAAAGTAATAACCATGCCAAAGGAATACGCAGATAATTTCCCACAACACTGATGATAGCAGGAGGCATGGTTCGTCCTGTACCGTAAAGAACTCCTTGTGTTGTGATTTCTAGCATCATCAGGAGCTGTGAATAACCATCTATTTTCAGATATTCCCCACCTACACGGTAAGTTTCAGGGTCAGGAACTATTATGCTGAATACTTCTTGCCCGAAAAAAACAAATAGTATTGTGCCGATAATACCGAATATAAAAGTAAAATTAAGAGCCTCTTTATAGGCCTTGAAAATTCTATGAGCTTTCTTTGCGGTGTAGTTTTGTGCTACTATAGCCCCTAGCGCCGTAGTGACACCTTGAGAGGTATTCCATGTAATAGCTTCCAACTGCCCCCCGGTAGTAAGTGTGGCTACCCCTACGTGGCCCCCGATTTTAGAGACCAATCGCCCCATATACATATTTACAAATACAAAAAGAGAATTGAGTATTGCCACGGGAAGTCCAATCTTCAAAATCTTTTCAGAAAAACTTTTTTGTAGCGGAACAAATAGCTTTAGCCCTGCATATAATCTATCTTTTCGTTTGTAGTGAAATAGGAAATAGAAGAAAACGACCAATTGACAGATCAGAGTAGCCCAGGCAGCCCCTACTGCACCCATCTTGAATCCGAAAATTAGCAAAGGATCCAATATGATATTCATGACAAGCCCCGTACTCATAATTTTGAAAGGTACAGAACTGATCCCTGAAGCATTATATATCCCTGAGAAAGTATTGGACATAAATACGAAGGGCAAGCCAAAGATGATAATGCGTAAGTAATTTATAGCTACGCTTTCTACATCCAGAGCAAGCTCATAAATCTGAAGGATATTTCTCCCGAAAAAATAATATATCGCAGCCAATAACAGGGATATGATGAGCGACATGGTGATGTTATGTGAAGCATACTGCGATGCTTCTGATATATCATCTCGTCCGAGAGCATGCCCCACAGTAACCTCGCTGCCCGTCTTATTGATCGAAGATATAGAATTTGCAAGCCATACCAGTACCGATACCACCCCCACGGCTGCTACAGACTTAGAACCTATACGTCCCAGCCAAGCCATGTCGGTGAAGCTATAAGCCATTTGTATAAAAGAGGTTCCCATAATAGGCAAAGAGAGCTTCATAAGAAGCCCTCTGATATTACCATGGGTGAGGTCTTTGGGTTTTCTCACTATAAGTGTTTTTCAGTTATTATTTATTGTACAAATAGTAGTTCCCTATACTTGGGCAAAGGCCACATGTTGTCATCTACAATAAGTTCCAGGTGATCGATGTGATATCTAATCTGATCCAAGTAAGGTGACACTGTCTCCTGATAAGCCAAAGCTCTGCCTCGTAGATCTTCAATCTGGTTAGCTATTTTTCTGGCTTCCGTCATTTCATAAACCATACGATGTACATTCGAAAGATGATAACTCATCTTAGAAATCAAGTTTTTTGGCCCTTCGGATAGTTTTTCATATTCATCTTCGGGGAATACGTCTTTGAGTTTTGCCACATTGTCGAGCAGCATAGTCTGATATTTTGTGGCTACCGGTACAATATGATTGAGTGACAAGTCTCCTAATACGCGACTTTCTATCTGCACTTTCTTGGTATATATCTCCCATTTCACTTCATTGCGAGCCTCAAGTTCTGCTTGGGTGAGTACTCCCGTAGCTTCGAAGATTTTGATGGACTGCTCTGTTGTGTAAGAGTCATATAACAAAGGTACGTTGGTGTCTATATTTAGGCCACGGCGCTCCGCCTCTATTCTCCATTCATCACTATACCCATTACCATCGAAATGGATAGGTTCAGAGTCTTGCAAATACTCTCTTATCACATGATAGAGAGCTTCCTCATCACTTTCTCCTTTTTTTACACGGCCGTCGATATGATCTGCAAAGTCATTCATTTGGTAAGCCAAAGCCGTACATAGTGCAAGCATAGCACTGGCACAGTTGGCTGACGAGCCTACAGCACGGAATTCAAATCTATTCCCTGTGAATGCAAATGGAGAGGTACGGTTTCTGTCCGTATTGTCCAATAATAATTCGGGTATTTGACCTACACCCAGATGAATGCCTTTCTTTGCATCGAATTGGATTGCATCTTTGGGTTTACTATTCATGAACTTATTGAGTATTGCTGATACTTCCGTACCCAAGAATGTGGATATAATGGAAGGCGGAGCTTCATGTCCTCCCAATCGATGAGCGTTGGTGGCAGAGGCAATACTGGCTTTGAGCAAAGCATCATTTTTGTATACAGCCATGAGGGTCACAGCCATGAAACAAATGAAACGCAAATTGTCGGTCGAGTTTTTGCCGGGAGAGAAAAGGTTTACTCCCGTATCTGTGCCTATAGACCAGTTACAGTGCTTGCCGGATCCATTGACACCGTCAAAAGGCTTCTCATGCAGCAATATCCTGAAATGGTGATGGCTTGCCACTCTTTTCATTGTACTCATAAGGAGTACATTGTGGTCATTGGCAAGGTTGCACTCTTCATATATTGGAGCAAGCTCAAACTGATTCGGAGCAACTTCATTGTGTCGTGTTTTGAGCGGAATACCCAGGCGGTAACATTCTATCTCAAGATCTTTCATAAACTCTTGTACACGTTCGGGAATGGAGCCGAAGTAGTGATCATCGAGCTGTTGGTTTTTAGCACTTTCATGCCCCATAAGCGTCCTTCCGGTAAGTCTAAGATCGGGACGAGCCACAAAAAGAGCTTCGTCCACGAGAAAATACTCTTGCTCCCAACCAAGAAAGGTGGTACAGCGATTTACTTCCGGATAAAAGAAACGGGCTACACGTGTAGATGCTTTTTCTAAAGCTTCCAACGAGCGTAATAGGGGAGTCTTGTAGTCGAGAGCTTCCCCCGTATATGCGATAAATACAGTAGGGATGCAGAGGGTGTCATCGACAATAAAAGCGGGAGAAGACGGATCCCAAGCCGAATATCCGCGAGCTTCGAAAGTATTTCTAAGCCCTCCATTGGGGAAGCTACTTGCGTCAGGTTCTTGTTGGGTGAGCAGTTTGCCGCTCAACTCTTCTATCATGCCTCCATTTCCATCCGGTGTTGCAAAAGCATCATGTTTCTCTGCAGTACCGTCAGTCAGTGGTTGGAACCAGTGTGTATAATGAGTGACACCTTGGTTTGAAGCCCACATTCTCATGCCGGCTGCTACTGAGTCTGCTATATCACGGTCGATAGGTTGACCATTATCAATATGCTGGGATAATTTTTTATATACTTCGTTACTCAAATATTTCTGCATCGTTTTCCTGTCAAAAACGGCTTCGGCAAAGTAGTCACCTACCGACCGATTCTCTTTGTGGGCTGTAACAGGCTTCCTCTTGGCAGCCTCTTCCACTGCGTTAAAGCGAAGTAAAGACATAATTCCGGGTTTGAATGATTACAAATAATGATATTTATAACACCGGGGAGCATACTTGCCCGCATAGCAAGATTGACTATTTATCCCAAATGTATGTGCAAATATACTACACATTTCTTTTTTATAATATCACCGTATGATATGAATATGAAAAAAGTATTTAAGATAAATATTTAATATTCTATCTGGTCTGCAGTGTTGCTTTTTATTAAGAAGTATATATAAAGATGTATTAATAAAATATTCGTTCGTGATATTTTCAATAATTCAACCCGAAATCATGGTCAATTTACTCTTAACTCAAATTAATACATCGAATACAGTATTTATCGAAAAAATATAAATATCTTTGGGTTTATTAGATGAGAAAAAATCGCACAAGAGATAAATATCATTTAACCTTAAACAGTAGACAGTTATGGCAAAAATTAGAGGGGCAGTAGTTGTCAACACGCAGCGATGTAAAGGTTGCAACCTATGCGTTGTCGCATGTCCCACCAAAGTATTAGAACTGCATCCGGAGGAAGTCAACGACAAAGGATATCATTATTCTTATATGAAGAATGAAGAGGCTTGTATCGGATGCGCAAGTTGTGCATTAGTATGTCCGGATGCATGCATCGATGTGTATAAAGTAAAATTGTAAAATCTAAAATCCAAAGAAGAGATATGTCAGAGGAAATCAGATTAATGAAGGGCAATGAAGCTATTGCTCATTCAGCAATAAGATGCGGTATGGACGGTTATTTCGGTTACCCAATTACCCCGCAGTCTGAAGTAATGGAAACTTTAATGGACGAGCATCCTTGGGACACTACAGGGATGGTTGTACTACAAGCGGAGAGTGAAGTAGCCGCTATAAATATGGTATACGGAGGCGCAGCATCGGGAAAGAAGGTGATGACATCATCTTCCAGCCCGGGTATGAGTCTCAAGCAAGAAGGTATAAGCTATTGTGCCGGAGCAGAATTGCCTTGCTTGTTACTCAATGTTATGCGTGGAGGTCCCGGTTTGGGCACTATACAACCAAGTCAGGCCGACTATTTCCAAACAGTCAAAGGTGGTGGTCATGGCGACTATCGTCTTATAACACTTGCCCCGTATTCGGTGCAGGAGATGGTGGACTTTGTACCGCTGGGAATAGAACTGGCTTTCAAATATCGCAATCCTTCTATCATCCTCTCCGATGGTATTATCGGTCAGATGATGGAAAAAGTAGTATTGCCTCCTTATCAGGAGCGTCGTACCGAGGAAGAAATTCGTCAGGAATGTCCATGGGCCACTCAGGGCTGTAAGAAAGGACACAAACCCAATATTATTACTTCACTGGAATTGGAATCTTCTATTATGGAAGAAAACAACCACCGCTTCCAGGAGAAATATAAAAAAATAGAAGAGAACGAAGTCAGATATGAAACATATATGACCGATGATGCCGACTATATCTTAGTGGCATTCGGTTCGTCGGCTCGTATCTGCCAAAAGACGGTACAGCTCGCACGTGAGAACGGACTCAAAGTCGGTTTGTTGCGTCCTATTACCTTGTGGCCTTTCCCTACAAAGCCTATTGCTGAGCTGGCTCAGAGAGTCAAGGGATTCCTCACTGTAGAGCTTAATGCGGGCCAGATGGTCGAAGACGTTCGTTTGGCTGTCAACGGCAAAGTCCCTGTAGAGCATTACGGACGTATGGGCGGTATGTTGTTCTCTCCGGATGAAGTATTGAAAAACTTGAAGAAATTGCTTCATTGCTAATGGATGCAAAGTTTGAGAATTTTATCCATCGGTACTAACGATAATCACAGAAATAACAGAATATGGATTATAAAGAAAGAGATGGTCTTTTGACTCTCATTTTTTATCTTTTGGTATTGATCACCTTTATCAGCTATTTCATATGGCACAAAACATATCCTGCTGTATTCATTACTGTAGGTATTGTAGCCATAGTGCTCCGCGTTATTACCTATATTTTAAGATTTCTAAAACGATAAAAGAACAAGACACAAAATGAATATTTCAGATATTATAAAGCCCGAAAATCTGGTTTACAAGAAACCGGAACTCATGAATGATGTAAATATGCATTATTGCCCCGGATGTAGTCATGGAGTAATACACAAGCTTATTGCCGAGGTCGTTGGTGAGATGGGCATGGAAGAGGAAACTATCGGTATAGCACCGGTAGGGTGCGCCGTATTTGCATATAAATACATAGATATCGACTGGCAAGAAGCTGCTCACGGTAGAGCACCCGCATTGGCTTCTGCCGTAAAGCGCTTGAATCCTTCAAAAATGGTTTTCACTTATCAGGGTGATGGTGACCTTGCTGCTATAGGCACGGCCGAAACTATTCATGCTTGTAACCGTGGCGAAAACATCGTTATTGTTTTTGTCAATAATGGTATCTATGGTATGACCGGTGGTCAGATGGCTCCTACTACCCTCGAAGGTATGGTAACAGCTACATGTCCTCAGGGACGTAGTGTAGAGCTCAATGGTTATCCCCTCAAGATTTCGGATCTTTTGGCTCTGCTCGACGGAACTTGCTATGTAACACGCCAAAGTGTGCACAACCCTGCAAGTGTGAGAAAGGCCAAACAGGCTCTACGCAAAGGTTTTGAAAACTCTATGGCTCGTAAAGGTACATCGGTGATCGAAATCGTTTCTACCTGCAATTCCGGCTGGAAACAATCGCCTGAGAAAGCTAATGAATGGATGATCGAACATATGTTTGCGAAATATCCGATAGGTGATTTGAAAAAGATAGACTAACCTTATACATACTTAATAGACATGACTTACGAGATAGTAATTGCAGGATTCGGAGGACAGGGTGTCCTTTCTATGGGTAAGATATTGGCATATTCCGGTCTTATGGAAGGTAAGGAAGTTAGCTGGATGCCTTCATACGGACCTGAGCAGAGAGGTGGTACCTCCAATGTTACCGTGATAGTGAGTGACGAACCCGTGAGCTCACCTGTAGTAAATGAGTACGACGTAGTTATTGTGCTAAATCAGCCTTCGCTTGACAAGTTTGAACCTAAGGTGAAAAAAGGTGGTATTTTGCTATTCGATTCCAATGGCATTCATCGCAAGCCGGAACGTCAGGATATCAAAGTTTATCAGATCGATGCTACGGATGAGGCCAATAATATGGGGAACCAAAAAGTATTTAATATGCTTGTATTGGGTGCCCTACTCAAAGAAGCTCCTATAGTGACTATGGAGAGTGTGGAAAAAGGTCTAAAAAAATCACTACCCGAGCGTCATCATAAATTGATCCCTATGAATATTGATGCTATTGTAAGAGGACAAGAGATTGTAAAGCAACTCTGATACTGAGCTGTTTCCTTTCATTATATCAAGGGCTTTCTGTAAGGCAATGATTCCTTCAGGAGCCCTTTTTCTATGGTTGTTTATGTACTTTTGGAATTTCAGAGCCGGGTGCCCCTCGGGCATATACAGAGATTTTGCTTTACTGTGCTTATATTTAGGGTATTCTCCAATTGTAAAAATCCTATTATGATAAGTCTGTTGACCTATTATGATAGGTCTCCTGACTTATTATGATAAAACTGTTGACCGTCTATGATAAGTCTCCTGACCGTCTATGATAAGTCTCCTGACCGTCTATGATAAGTCTATTGACTTATTATGATAAAATTATGGACCGTCTATGATAGTTTTAATATCCCAACATGATCAGATGTGTGGGGAAAGGTTAGTACTTGCTGAGGTGCTGTTATGAATTGTTTTATTAACATTTATTCTTCTTTTCTTTCTTCTCTCCGACTACCAATTCTTTATTAGTTGCTGTATTTTCTCTATTGTTATGAGTCCTATACTTCAGGAGACATAGGGGGACCAAAATATAGTTATATTTGCAGTAAAATATAAGAACCTGTTTTGCCCCATTTTATGCAAATTTTTAGCCTTTTTTGATGGCTTTGGAACTTCTTCTGCACCGTGTTAGCGGGCTATACGGGAGAAATGAACTTTCATAGACGGGAGAAAGGTGAATAAACAGCATAAAAGATGTAAACAAATGCATCATTCCTAAAACCCAAAACAGTTTCTAAAATAAGATTCATATAGAGTATGAAAAAAATCTTTACTGTAATTTTACTCATATACATGGCATTCTCGTTCAATCTGGAAGGCCAGAAGCAGCACGATTCAGTTCCTGTTAAATACGGATTAGTCCTGAGCGGGGGGGGAGCACGTGGTTTGGCCCATATTGGGCTCTTGCGCATGATTGATTCATTACAGATTCATGTAGACTATATCACAGGCACTTCCATGGGGGCTGTAATGGGGGGATTATACTCAATTGGATATTCAGGGGATAGTATTAAGGCTATTGTAAATACTGTAGATTGGTCTCGTATTATAAGCAACACCCACCCGTACAATCTCATTCATATGATTGAGAGAGACGACTATGAAGCTTATGCTTTTGAGTTTCCCATCAAGAGAGGTTTGCCCACTTTGCCAAATTCATTGATCGAAGGTCAGTTTTTGATGGAAACACTTCAGAACTATACTTTTTCTTCAAGATGCGTCCACGATTTCAACAAGCTACCTATACCTTTAGCATTGGTTGCTTCCGATATTGTCAATGGTGGGGCTGTGGTGCTCGATCATGGATACTTGCCCTTGGCTATAAGAGCCAGCCTATCCATCCCCGGAGCTTTTTCGCCTACAATAATAGATGGCAAGACGCTCGTTGATGGGGGGCTAGATCGGAACTTCCCCGTGGAAGATGCTATGCATATGGGAGCACAATATATTATTGGGAGTTATACAGGTTCACGACTCAGGACAGCTGATGAAATAAAGAATCCCATAAGTCTGCTCAACCAAGCTTATGCCCTAAGTGCCAGAAAAGATGTGGAGAAACAGAAAGGGCATGTAAATTTAATGCTCGATTTTTCTGATAGTCTCAAGGAGTATACCAGTGCTGACTTTGATAAGCATGCTCAGATTGTAGCTATTGGAGAGCGCGAAGCTCGTAAACTATTGCCCAATCTTCTCAAAATAAAAGCTATGCAAAATGCTCAAGGTATTAAATATGAGCATAAAAAGATAGAAAAAATATCTTTGACTATTGATAGCATAAATGTTGTAGATGAGATGAATGAGCCATTGTGTACACAAGATACCCGATTTATCCAGAAGATAATAGGCAAAGATTTAAAAGACATAGATAATTCGGAAGCACTACAACGGATAACCGAAAAGATCATCGGATACAACAGCTGTGACAAAGTTTTTTATACTTATACCCAAGATTCCATATCGCAACGCAACATCCTCAATATTGTACTCAAAAAGAAACCTCAAGGGACATTTCATGCCGCTTTTCACTATGACAATCAAGAGTCGGCTGGAGTTATTCTCAATTACACATATAGAGATCTTCTTTTGAGTCAATCCAGACTTTCTGCAAAACTCAACGTGGCAGAACGAATAAAAGCCCGTTTGAATTATTACAAACTTTTGGGGCCGGGAGGTAAATTTTGGATAAAAGGGCAGGTCGGGTATAGCGTACAGAAAAGTAATGACCTTTTCCTGAAGTTTATTACACAATATTATAACAATGCTGAGATCAGTTTTCGTAATAGTAATTTCAATGCATCGATATTTACGGGTGTAAGCATCAATCATAACAATGAACTACGACTGGGAATTGACTTCACTTCCAATAAATTGTGGCAACCGGGAAGCTCCTTTTCAAGTAAACTTATTGTAGAAGATCCATTTGTAAAGTCTATTTATAGACAGAATCATATTGCAGCAAATTTGATATATGACCAAAATACGCTGGACAAAAAATATTATGCCACAAAGGGTAATAATTTTGTTTTCAGTAGCAAGCTTTATTTATACAGTCACTTTCATATGCCATCTGCTGTTTCATCATGGGGACCGGTGCAGAAAGCAATTTACCAATGGTTATCTCCTGATAGTACTCTTTATCCAATCAAGGGTAAGGTATTGCATTTGTCATTGTACGACCATTATGTGCGCTCTTTTTCCAAAAAGTTTTCTTTGCATGCCAGAGCTTTTTACGGCATTAACATCGATTTGAAAAAAAGCTTCAAGGATAATTTCCATTTTGATAGCTATGTTTACTTGAACCAAAAGTTCTATATGGGAGGTTATGCCAATTTTAACCCGGATAATCATCAGATTTTTACCGGACTTCGTTCCAATGAATACCCCGTCAATAATATTGCTTCCCTTTATCTGGGGGCTCAATATAACCCGCTAGGACGTCTCTATGTAACCCCCTCAATAAGTCTGGGTAGTGAGCTGGGCAGTTTCAATCCGTTTACCGCTAAATCTGATTTTATTTACGGCTACGGGCTTGATATAGATTATATGTCATTACTCGGACCCATAAAACTATCTTTCAATAAAAATAACCTCTTTACCAAAAGTAGATTATTCTTTAGTTTTGGATATGCATTTTAGAGCTTTCTTTATATGAAAATATAATCTATTTACGGATAACTTTAATTCATTAGTTTATAAGGTAATAGTTTTTTATCAGCTTTAGATTGCTTTTCTATTGCTTGTATTACAACCATACATATCCCCGATATATACAGCATTTATTCAATATTTTTGTCTTCAAGTATTGCATAATTCAAATAACATACCTACCTTTGCATCGCAATCAGGAAAGATGGTTTCCCGGATGCTAAGGATTGTCTCATGGTGTAATGGTAGCACAACAGATTTTGGTTCTGTTTGTCAAGGTTCGAATCCTTGTGAGACAACAATAATAAAGGATACTCTTATGAGTATCCTTTATTGCTTTATCTCTATTTTTATTCTCCTCAATTTGTGACTTGCTACTCTCTGTTTCATACTCAAGGCATAGTAGGATAATCTTTTTATATTTCTTATTTTGGGGGTATATAAAACTTCATATCGTCACATTCCGGAATTACTGTTATACTCTCATACAATAAGATATTATCTAAAAGGATGTCTATTATCGCCCCCTCTTAGAAATATAAGTACGAAAGGTTGGTAGTCCTCAGGACCAAAGGGAGTGGGTAATATCCGTTTTATAGGGTTTCATACTTTTTTCGTCCCTCTTCATACATATTGTTGCCCATACTATCTATTGCTACGATCACGGGCAGTTTGTTTACTTTGAGTTTGCGCACGGCCTCGGTCCCCAATTCGTCGAAGGCAATCACTTCAGCAGTCTCTACACACTTAGCCATGAGTGCGGCAGCACCGCCGATAGCCGCAAAGTAAACACCGCCATGCTTGATCATGGCATTGACAACCTCTTTGCTTCTGAGCCCTTTGCCTATCATTATTTTGAGTCCTTTTTCCATAAGCTTTGGAGAGTAAAGATCCATCCGATAACTTGTGGTTGGGCCTACGGAGCCTATAGGTTTGCCCGGTTTTGCAGGGCATGGACCGGCATAGTAAACGGTAGCTCCGTCAAAGTCGAAAGGCATAGGTTCACCTTTTTCCAACATTTCGCACATTTTTTTATGCGCAGCATCTCGGGCTGTATAAATAGTTCCTGAAATATATACCATGTCTCCGGCGTGAAGTTTTGACAATGCATCGTCACTGAGCGGAGTAATCAGTTCTATCCTTTGTTCCATCTTAGATATAATATTAGTGTTAGAGCTCGCCTTCGGCATGACGCGTGGCATGACATCCTATGTTTACGGATACGGGGAGTCCTGCAATATGTGTAGCTTCTGTAAGTATATTTACACTCAATGCCGTAGTACTACCACCAAACCCTGCCGGACCGATACCGAGTTTGTTGATCTTTTGCAGGAGTTCCTCTTCGATTTCTGCTAATTGAGGATTATCGTTTTCCATGCCTACAGGGCGGAGTAGCGCTTTTTTACTAAGAAAAGCACATCTTTCCATAGTCCCACCTATACCTACACCTACGATAATGGGAGGACAAGGATTTGCTCCTGCTTTGGATACCGTTTCTATTACAAAATCCTTTACTCCTTCAATTCCCTGACTGGGCTTGAGCATCACAAGGCGGCTCATATTCTCACTGCCAAACCCTTTAGGAGCAACAGTGATATGGAACCTATCTCCAGGTATAATTTCGGAATGAATCACAGCGGGAGTATTGTCTCCGGTATTTATTCTCTCGAAGGGATCTTTTACTACAGACTTTCTCAAGTAACCCTCTTGATAACCTCTGCGTACACCTTCATTAATAGCATCATAGAGATAGCCGTTGGTGATATGTACATCTTGTCCCAGGTGAACAAATACTACTGTCATACCTGTATCTTGACAGATAGGACTTGATTCGGTTTTGGCAATTTCTGCGTTTTCCAAAAGGGTATGCAGGATATTCTTGCCCAATTCAGATGCTTCACATCGCGAGCATCTTTCAAAACTTTCTTTAATATCAGGTGTGAGTATTGTATTGGCACGGATACAGAGATCCCTTACCAAGGTTGTGATATCCTGAGCTTTTATTTCTCTCATTGCTTTTTTCAATCTCTTTTAAGGAAGTAGGTGGTATTTCTGTTTTCGATGTCTGTATTGTTATTCCCTATAAGGCCTACCAGGCAGTAGCTATTACTTTTGGGATCAGGTACTAATCTGTTTATGAGTTCGAAATCCTCGATTTGCCCCGTTGAGGTCATATGTAAGCGGGGACCTGTACATTTTACTGTAATATCACCTATTCTGATATGTTTTTCATCTACATAAGAAACATCCAGATCAGCCTTGATCAATTCTTTGACCTTATTGGATACTTTTTCAAAATCAATATCAACGTTTTCATAGAATCGCAATACAAAACCATAGCGAATGTCGGAGCTGTAGAACTGGTTCAATGTTATCCCACATTCGCTGATCAGAGCCAAAGCTGTAAGTTCTTCGGCAGTATGTGACATTTTTCTATATTTCAATGACGTATGTACAATATCATAAATGCACGAAGGCGAAGGCCCGAAAACGCTGGGACGCGTGACAATGATTTCCTCTCCTATCCCTATAATAATATCAGCGTTTTCACCCAGGTAGGGATATATCAAGTTGAAATGCTCAATGACAGCCCTTCTTCCTTGATTGAGTATTTCCCTTACATAGTCAACGATTTCTGACATTTGGGTAAAAGCCATCTGAAATCTGATATCCAGGTGATAGGTATATGCATCGCCTATACCATCGGTGATGAAGTCTCTTGCCTGCATTATTTTGCGAGGATTGATTACATCATCGTCATTCGATAGTTCCAGACCGGGAAACATCCCTTTGATAAGTGATGATTTCCCGGATCCGGCATCTCCTACGATACCTATGAGTCTATCAGAATACATCAAGTGCTTCTGTGCGATCTGCTCGCCCAAGAATATCAATCTATCTTTACCCCTTGGAGCAAAGTACTGAGCCGATACCGAATACTCTTGCAGTAGATTTTGCATATTATGACACCTCATAGTAGTCATCTTTTATTGTATTTATAGTTATTCTATTCTAATATTCCACCGTCATACCCATAAGGGGAGCATGTTGTTGAGCTCCGTAAACGTCTGTTTCGCCCAACGCCCCGGAAGGTATAGGCCTTACTATGGTTATTTTTACAGCTTTGGCCGGGTCGAAATAGATCAGGTTTATTATATCTGTTTCGGGTATGCCGTAGAGGGCGCAAAAGTTTTGTTCGTTGATGGCTTTTGCCGATTTCACTTCATTGTACGTGTCAAAGTCTTTGAATATAACATCAAATGTCAATTCATAAGGCCCTGAGTTTTTACTTCTGATGACAGAAGCTATATCAATAAGCTTGTGTTCCATAACTTTCATTGTTAAATATCCATATAAGTCACAGGGAATAGTGATACGGGGTCATCCACTTTCATGAGATGATAGATGTTGAATTCATATACTTCTCCCACTTTGCAATCTGACGGAGAGAATGGGAATGCCAGATTTCCTGCAGTGGATATGCGTCCTTCATATCCGTAGTGGAGCATAGTGCTACGTGCGAAGCTACAGATTGTATTGGCTTGTTCTTGAGTGGGAGCTACCGCCTCTATGATAATCATAAGTTCATCACTATGCGACTCAGGTGTATTGGGAAACATGTGCATAACTCCTTTCTTACCGTAGATCTTAAAGTCGAGGAAGAAGTCTATGAGACCGAAATTCTCAAAATTATTGACAACTCTTTCTTTTACCTTCTCTACTATTGTATCGATATTGGCGATCATCACAGGATCCTTAGCAGCGGCGGGTGATATTGTTCTGTAACCTACTTTGCGTACGCCTTCGAGTTTTACATAGTAATCTTCTGTAGGCACGAATTTACTTCCTTTTACTTCTACCATGTTATCCGTGATTTGGGTAAAAGTGGAGTTGTGTAAGTCAATGGCTCCCCCGGGGCCGGGCAATAAGTACGGATTTGTTTTTTCATACAAAGTATGTGCTGCTACAGACAATGTTGTACACTTACGCAAGGTCGATAGAGGCTCGAGTACAAAACTGTCTTTGCGCAGATATCCAAACATACAGTCACTGCCGCTTCCCGGCATACAAGTAATGGCAGCGCATTCCAGTATCTTACCCATGTGTATAGCAAGCCCCTTGTCAAATCCCTCTCTAATAGCCAACGCCGAGAATACCGACGGGTCATAAGACCTACCTGCCAAAATAACCTGAGCACCCTCATTCAGAGCATTTATATAAGGCTCGTCACCCATTTGAGCCACTATTCTTACAGCCTGCTCTACATCTGTTTCGTCTATTTCTTTTGCCGGATGGAGTGGGGTGATATCCCCTTTTCTCAATTTTTCTTTGATATACTCCTTGTCAAATTCAGACTCTAACACAGCCATTTTGAATTTGATATTCTTCTCGGCTGCTATCTCCTTGATTATATCCACTGTGATCGCTACATGAGGGTGACCTCCGCATCCGCCCGCCGTACCTATGATTACAGGTATTTTGGCTTCCAATGCTGCCGGTATCATAATAGACAAGTCTCTCTTCACAGCATTGCGATCCGTAAAAGATATACCCGCACCCAGGTAATAAGGCCCGGGATCTGTAGATCCTGCGTCTACTGCTATCACATGCGGATTACGCTTCATTCCCTCTCTAAAAGACTCTTCAGGGAACCCATACCCCAAAATGGCGGTAGGTGACAATACTCTTATTTCATCCATCATAGTACTTTTATTTGATTTATAGTTGATCCTTGAGAGCAAGTATTCTGCTCATTTCATTGAATACAATCATGTATCCTTCATCCACTCCCATACCGGGCTTGGCAAGATATTGAATTGGAGAGGTAGCCATAGCTATGTGCGCGCATACCTCTGCAGACCTATTCGTTTCATTACAGGTTCCTCCGAGATAAGCCCCCATATCGTTTTGTTTACAATAGATCACGGCTTCGATCGAGTTGTTGATACCACCCAAATCAGGAGTTTTGATTTGTGCCATATGTCCTGCCTTGGCAGTAGTGAAATCTTGGATATCTTCCAGTGTATTGCACCATTCGTCGGCTACAATTTGTGCATCAGTACCCTGAGCATCCATAAGCCTGCGTATTTCAGCTAAGGCTTCGATTTGTTTTTGTTTCTCGCCCATATCTACCGGCCCCTCCACACGCAATTTGAAGGGACAAGCCACCTCTGCAAGTTCGCAGATATAATCCGCTATTTTTTTGAAATCATTATCGAAAACAATCCCCAGTGTACCATATACATCTATATGTAGTGTGGGATTATAGTCTTCATAAGGTTTCAGGCTTAGTATTCTGTTTCTCAGCCACTCTATGTAGTCCCTGATTTTTTCGCCTTTCCATCCTACTTTATCTTCCACGTGATTGAACAGGGCATGAGGTAATACTGCTGCTCCTTTCATGATCATTTTATCTGCGTTGAGATAACGATCGTCACCGGACTGCGTAAAGATGGGGATCATCACCTCGGAAACCTCTGTGCCGTATTCCTCAGCTACCACTTGTGCCATGAGTTTGTTTTTGCTTTTTGCTACAGCATCAAGGCAAGCCTGCGTAATACCATATCTGATAGCCGTATGGTATATTTTACCGGTGGAAGGGCTTTTCATCTTATCTACGATATCAGCCATTTCTCGGAAAGTAGTGATCTCTTTACCTTCATATATAGGAGCTATTTCTTTTTCTATGATAGGAATAAAGTTTTCTGCAAGGAACAGCGGATCACGCCCACCTGCTCCCGAGTATTGTACTGCTGCACAGTCGCCGAAAGCAATAGACCCGTTTTCAAGAATAAACATAACGGAGATTGATTCTCCCATTTGTCGCACAGCGCTAAATCCCGGTGTCATTACCTCTCCTCTGTAGAAGTTCCCATCGTTTTTTGCGCCTGCTTTGATAGATTTTTGATCGTCAAAAAAGAATCCGGTTTTTCCCGGTGAACAAATTACTTTTTTAATCTTCATGATATATGTTGTTTTGTTTGACTCTCTTACCTATAGAGATGTCTTATTGTTTTTATTATGCTTCGGGGATATCCGCTTTCGGAGCTCCGCTTTTCTCAAGATTTCATCGAAAAGGACAAAGCTCCTCGGCGGACAACACTTAATATAGAAATTAACAGGTATGCTTTTATCAGCTATTGGGACGACCTACAAGAAAACCTTTGCCTATAGCATAGACATCATCGATGACCATCTGGAAACTCACTTCTCTCTTTTCCTGTGCAGCCCTTTGCTCCAGTTTCATTCTGTGAAAATCTTTGAGTGATTTTGAAAGCGGCAGATTACCCATTTCCAAAATCCTTATTGCTCCGGAATTATCCCTTGCCGGCATCACTTTACCGGCGTTGAATCGGCTTGGAGCAAAAGGTATATCCAATACCCCCGCCTCAAATGCTGCTATGGTTCCCAAGGCAAAGTCTCCTTTGCCCAGCTCTTCCACTTTGTCCAGGATACACTTGACTTCCTCTTCGATAATCTTGCTTTCTTTGATTACTTCGGGTATCTCTCTCAAGTCCTGATCCCTGAGCATTGATATAACTTGTTTTGTGGCTCTCAGTCCTGAAGCGTTGGCTTCTTTGGTGGGAACACCCATAGCTTCATGCGGAGTCTTTACAATTACTTTAGTAGCCTTTGCCAATGCGGCGGCGGCAGCTCCCCAAGATATTACCCCGAAGGCCTTGGATTCGTCTTGCGGGAAACCACCCATCCATTGATGGAATACGGTTGTAATCCTTACATCCTTGAATCCGTATTTGGAAAGGTAGCTTTCTGTAAGAAGCTTGAGCGATCTTACTGCAGCAATATCCTGAATAAGGTTACCACATTGTCCATAGCCTACCGTAATATCTTTGACTCCTTGGGTCGCTGCTAATAAAGATTCTATGATAGCTACAGCATTGGATATGCAAGGGGGTATTAGGGTGCCGGTGAGAGGCCCGAAGGGCTCACGATTGATGGATACTCCTGCCTCCTCATACAGCCCTACCAATCTATCAGCATACTGCCAGTGGGCAATGGTTTTCTCTAAGGAGTGATTTTTGGAATAAGGAATATTGTAAGAAATACCTCCACCTTCATAAGAAGTAAAACCTCCGGCTATAGAAATCTCCGTAAGTAAGCGGGCATCGGGAGTACCATGCCTTACCTGTACAGGACTTGACAAAGCAGAGGTTACTGTTCTACAGATATCCACCCCATAGTTGACAATCGGAAAGCCATTGAGCATGGAACGTCCGGTTTCCTTGCTTTTTTCGATACCGGTTTCTGCTTCGTTGTATCTATTGAGTCGGGTATAGCTATCTACAGTCGAGGGTAAAAGATCTGCCTCTCCTTCCGTTTCAAGATATTGAAGTAATTTGATATGTTCCGTATAAAGTGCTACTCCTGCTCGAGGTTGAATGAGGGTTACTCCTTCTTGTGCCGCCTTTTCAAGTTTTGCACCGAATCGTCTGTCCGGATGGATTGATTTTTGATATGCTACTGCTTCTTCAAAATCCACACCTTTTCCCGTAGGCCATTGCTCCAGCACCTCTTTGCGTTGGGCAAAGAAGTCTGCTTCGGTAATTTTTGTGTTTTTTACCTCCATGAATTAGTCTCGTGTTTAGATTTGTTTTTTTTATGCTTTCTATTCTATTGCTGTAATCTCTGTGTTCAATATGTGTAATGCCAGGTCAGGATCCACTTTACAAAGTAGCCCCATGGATGCAAAGATGTACCTTTTGTCCAAGAAGAATCTCGGTTTTCTCGGTTTGGCACATTCCGGTGTTTGTAGGTTGTAGGTAGCTCCTTGCAATATCTCTGCCGGGTTGGGGCTATTGATCAGGACACCTCCTATGCCTATTACCCCGGGGATTTCCATCAGGTCTTTGCCTGTAAGGGTATATATCTGCCCCATGGGAGTGTACACACTTATCAGCGTCCCACAGTGCCTTTGTGTCGCTATCGATACAGCCTCGCGCGCCAGCCTTTCCTCTATTTTCTCTTCTATACTTCCCCTTTCGGCTAAAAGCTCAGGTTGTGCAGTGCAGATGTTTACTCTGGTACTTATATCATCTTCACTTACTCCCAGATCTAAAGCTATTCCGGATGTGTCTACGGCATCCAATACATGTTTGAGACTGTAACGCATACCCAGGTCACCCTCAACTGTGCGTTTGCTGTAAGGCTCGGGTATTCCCTTGATCATAGTACCTTCTATGGTAGGATTACCCCATGACATAGAATATACATCTGTGGTAGCTCCTCCTATATCTATAGCCATTACATCCCCATGCCCCGTTTGGGTTTTTGTGCCTTTGCTGTATAGTTCACAGCCATTCATTACAGCCAAAGGAGTGGGTATTATTTTGTAGGATGTCATTTCCTGTACTCTGCTCAAGCCTTTGGCATCAATGATTTTGGTGATAAACAGGTTTTTGATACATTCTTTTGCGGGATCGATGCAGAGTTTATTGAACTCAGGCATCACATTATCTGTGATAACATAATCTTTTCCCGACGCTGCAAATATCTCTTCTATCTCATCCATCGCACTTTTATTCCCTGCTATAATGGTTGAGAATGGCCTTTTTATCTCACAGAGTTTACGGGCATTGGTTATGATTACCTGTTTGTTGCCTCCGTCAGTTCCTCCGCAGAGCAAAACAAGGTCGGGATTGATCTCGTAAATCTCCTGTTGCTCAGCTTTACTTATTTCGAAGGAGTAAGTCTTCATCACCTTGGCTCCGGCACTGGCAGCAGCAGTCTTGGCTGCTTTTGCTGTAAGGTCCGGTACAAGCCCCAAAGCTACCATCTTGAGTCCCCCTGCCGCACTGCTGCAACATAGCAATTGGTCATATCGGAATATCCCGATCTGATCTTCCAACTTCTTTTGGGCACAATTGAAACCATCCATTACATCCGTATCAATGGTTGTAAAAGCCGACGCAGTACCTACAACTTCTCTTTTATCTCCGTCAATTGCCGTCAACTTGGTATAGGTACTGCCGAAATCAACAGTCAAATACCTCATAATCTATGCAATCTTAAGTATTTTTTTGAGGTCTTCTATTGTGGTCTCTATAGGAGTGCCCGGTGGATATACCTGATTAAATCCCATGGCAAGAAATCTTTTTTCTACTTCTTCAAAGTTTTGTTTGCCCACAACGAGATTACCCCCTGCCAATATGGGGATATTATTAAGGCCGGCTTCATCGCACTTTTCTCTAAGTCCGTTGCAGTCAATCTCTCCATGTCCGTAAAGTGATGAAACTAAGATGGCGTCTGCATTGGTTTCTATGGCTGCTTCTATGTATTCTTCTTGCGAAACCATTACTCCAAGGTTAACGACCTTAAATCCTACTTGCTCAAGAGCAAATGCAATTATCTTGTTACCAACAGCGTGTGCATCCGCACCTATGACGCCGGTAACCACAGTTTTCCCATTCATAAGTATTGTCAAATTGGTTAGATCCTACTCTTTTTTCTATGCTTGTGTTTATGCCTTCTATGCTTTGACAAAGGTATATTTTATAACTGATATTGAATGCCTTTTTATAAAATATTTTTGATTTTTTTCTTTAATAACAAAATGGAGGCTTCTGGATGTGGCTTATGTGGTGTGTGGTAATAAAAATTAGCCTGTGTTTTGTCTTTTGTTTTACAAAGGGCGGTCTTGTGAATAGGAGTCTATAGCCAAAGGGTATTGGGATGGGACAGGCAACTCTTATTTAATACGAAAATCTCATCAACCTCTCTTCATCGTAAACTTTAGCTCAATAAATCACAACAAGAGACCGTTGCATAGCAGGCCAATTGCTTCGTTGCTTGCGAGATTCGCGCTAGGTCATTTACCTGAAGTAAACTCCCTGTGCACTCACTCTTAGCGCCTTGCACTTTACCCTCTCAGCCCGGTCAAAGTGTCTTTTGTCGGCTTTGCCTCCAAAATCCACAAGACTGTTGACTTTTGCAACAGGCTCAATAATGGTAGTAAAAAATTTATCTACTGAGTCGTCACGAAATGATGAATCTACAGGGAGTAAAAAATATTAAAAATAAGGCTTCCCTCTTGACAAAGGGGGGTGCGATGTTGTATCTTTGTCATGAACTGTTTATACTTATTATTTATACTTCGTTTATAGAATATGAGATCAATATACAAGCAGATACTATATTTTACTACATTTAACAATGCAACTCTTTGGAATTTTTCTTCACAGAGGTGTAGGTTTATGATGTATACTTCGTATTATAGAATAAGTAGTAACTATCATTTTGTCAAAACTACAATATCAAGTTGAGATATCAAATTGTCAGAATGTAAGAAATACCTCAAAATATTGATAATATATCCGTGAATGGAATCCGTAGATCCATTTACGGATTTTTTTTTTCAAGTTATTAATCTCTATTTTTTCTTAACTACGTTCCTCTAAATTTCTAACTGGATTGCGGTATTTTTCTAACTAAGAAAATGATATTGCTTAGTTAAGAAAATATTGAATGGTAACTAAGAAAATATCATGACATAACTAAAAGAGAAATCTACAGTCTATGTATACTACGAGGGGCTGTATTATGCAAATTAGCTGTATCAAAAGGGTAGTATATCTTCTGTTTTTTTGTAATTTCTGCTTAGCTTAATTCTATTTTTATCTCTTTTTGACAGATTGTATTTTGTTTTTTTTGTAAACTCAAATTTAGTTTTTTTGTATTTCTTAAGGCTATAATAAAGGAGGGCTGACAATAGTTGTCAGCCCTCAAGTAAAGTGTTGTTCAGTGCAAAAGATTGTTTTAGAGCGACAAATCTTTTAATATGGGTGTTTTTACCGTATGGAGATTTGTATGTACTTTTTCATTGAGTTGCTCGAAGATAACAATCTTGTTTTCTCCTTTCTTGAGCCATACACCCGGAAGGTATAAGGTCTGTTGAGGACCTACTTTCCAGTAACGGCCAAGGTTCTTTCCATTGACAAATATGATACCTTTGCCCCAGTTTTTCATATCGACGAATGTATCACCGGTTTCTTTCAGATTGAAAGTTCCTTCGTACACAGTGGGCATATCTTTTAGTTTGGTAGCGTTTTTGACGTTGTCGGGTTTTACTGATTTATACAGTGATGCATAAGGAGCCTCTTCCATAGGTAAGCGGTACATCTTCCAATCGCCGGATATTTCCATAGCATTGATTTTTACGGGGGAGATGATACCCTTATTATTATGGATAATCTCAGGACCATAATTGATGCGACCGAAGTTTTCCACCAAAATTTGCAGTGTGGAGTTGAAAGGAATTTCTATATCCATACTGTAATTATTGAAAACCCTGTTGAGTTCTCCTACTTTTTCTCCGTTTACATAAACCACAGCATAGTCTCTGAGACCTTTGATTTCCAATTTACCGCTTATAGGCTGGTTAAATTTACGTGTATAAAGCACATAGCCATAGCCCTGATTGAGCTCTTCGAAGCTCATGGGCTTGTCATTGCTTACTGGTTGGAGTGTTGCTGCCATGTCCAGCACATTATATGCTTTCTGAAGTCTGATTTCAGGGATTTCTATAACAGGGATGGGCTTGGGTGCTTCTGGAACTTTGTACGAAACATGTTTCTTGATCACATTACGTATAGAGTCATATTTGGGAGTTACCCAGCCTGCTTCAGAGATGGGTGCATCGTAGTCATAACTTGTTAGATCAGGCTGGAGATCATGCTTTTTATCGTAGTTAGCGCCTGAAGTGAATCCAAAGTTAGTACCTCCATGCACCATATAAAAATTGAAAGATATATTGTTTTTCAAGTATTTTTCAGTTTGTTTGGCAATTTCTGACGCACTTACTTCGGGGAAAGGCTCTGCCCAGTGGCTCAACCAACCGGGATAAAACTCAGCAACCATATAGGGCCCTTTTCCATCATGATATTCATTGACAACCTTTTTGAGATTTTCGATATTACTCTCACCGTTTGCTGTAGGTAGAGCTCCAGGTGTAGCTCCACCCTTGAAGAGCCAGCTACCGTCTGATGTAAATGTTGGGACATCGAATCCTGCTTCGATAAGTTGCTTTTTGATAGCTGCATTATATGCGCGGTGCTCTTCGAGAGGAATGTCGGGACGTTGTGCTACGTAGGATCCGAATTCGTTTTCTACTTGTACCATCACGATAGGTCCTCCATGAGTAATTTGTAGATTTTTAGTCTCTTGAGCCAGTCTGTTTATGTATTTTTGAGTACGTTTGAGAAACTCGGGGTTGTCTCGTCTGATTTCGAGTCCTTTGATATTCTGAAGCCACCAAGGGTAGCCTCCGAACTCCCATTCGGCACAGGTGTAAGGCCCGGGACGAAGTATTACCATGAGGCCTTCTTCTCCCGCTGTTTTGATAAATTGTGCCAAATCCCTGTCACCTTTGAAGTCCCATTGATCAGGTGCTATCTCATGATTGTTCCAAAAAACGTAAGTCGCTACTGCATTTAATCCCAATCCTTTGATCATTTGCATTCTGTGTCTCCAGTACTGATGAGGGATACGAGCATAGTGCATTTCTCCTGAATGGATTTGTGTAGGTTTACCGTCGTACAGAAAATTTCCGTTTTTGATTTCGAAAGTGTGCTTTTTCTGCACTTGAGAAAATAAGGGTGAAATGGTCAAAAGTATTGATGCTAACAAAACACCGAGCTTTCTATTCATACCTGTTTGTTTTTATTATAAGTTTTAATAATGCGCTGGTTACAAAACTAATTATTATTCTTTAATAAATTGGCATCATATGTTTTTTTATGAATATTCTTTTCGGATGACCTTATTTGTTGATGTTGGGTGGTTATATAAGCCGATATTCCTGTAAAAAATATTGCTGATGATAAAATATGCGTTATATTAGCATGGCTTTTGGGTAGGTATGCCCAAAAGGGAAATAGAATTTGTTAATATAACACTAATACATATCCCATGATTTACGATTTAGCAATTATAGGAGCCGGTCCCGGGGGCTCTAATGCCGCGGAATATGCAAGTCTCAATGGACTATCGGTTGTGATTTTTGAAAAAAAAGCTGTGGGCGGAGTATGCCTTAATGAAGGTTGTGTACCCACAAAAACACTTCTTCATTCGGCACATATTTATTCCAAGATGCTTGATGGTCGCAAATACGCTATATCTGCTACTGACCCTGCCTTGGATCTGCCCAAGCTGATGGCTCGAAAGAATAAGATACTAAAAAAATTCGGAGCGGGCATCAAACAAGGATTTGTGGAAAAAGGTGTGAAGTTGGTAGAAGGTAGCGCTTACATCAAGGGCAAAGACAGTGATGGACACTATGAGGTGGAGTTGGATGGAGAGGTTTATAAATCTTCGAAACTTATTATTGCTACCGGTAGTGAAACTTTTATTCCACCCATCAAAGGCCTTGACGGCATAGACTATTGGACTTCGAAAGAAGCTCTCGAAAACAAAGAAGTCCCGGCATCACTCACCGTTATAGGTGGGGGAGTTATAGGTATGGAATTTGTCTCTTTCTTTTCTACCTTGGGTACTAAGGTCACTGTAGTGGAGATGTTGCCTAAGATATTAGGGCCGATGGACGAAGAACTCTCAGAGGAGTTACAGTCTACATTTGCCAAGAAAGGAGTGAAGTTTTACCTCAACACCAAAGTCACAGCAGTAGAAGCCGGTAAGGTCTTTGCTGAAAATGAAGAAGGTAAGTTGGAGATAGAATCGGAAAGAATAATGGTGAGTGTGGGACGTAGACCTATACTCGCAGGATTCGGACTCGAAAATTTGGGCTTGGAAGTCATAAAAGGAGGAGTCAAAGTCAATGAACATATGCAGACATCGGATCCCAATGTTTATGCATGCGGTGATATTACGGGTTTCTCTTTGCTGGCGCACACTGCAAGTCGTGAGGGGCAAGTGGCTGTAAATCATCTTTTGGGAAGAAAGGATCATATGCATTATGATGCTATACCAGCTGTGGTATATACTGATCCGGAAGTCTCCAGTGTGGGTAAAACAGAGCGGGAGCTCAAAGAAGCCGGCATAAAATACGAAGTACGCAAAATCCCGATGACTTACTCGGGAAGATTCGTTATCGAAAATGAGATGGTGCAAGGTATTTGCAAATTAATTCTTGACGAGAATGAAATTATTATTGGTGGTCATCTTCTAGGTAATACCACTTCAGAGATCCTCACTAATATCACTATAGCCATAGAGCAAAAGATGGATGCCGAAACATTTAGTCGCATCGTATTCCCTCACCCGACTATCAGTGAAATAATACATCACAATACTTTCCCGCACAAAATGCGATAACTTATTGTTTGTTACATTTTTTGAAAATAAGAGCAGCTTGCAAAGGCTGCTCTTGTTGTTTGGTATTAACGTGAGTTCGATATAAGGGATAATAGGAATAATAGAGTTTAGAAAGTGTTGTAAATCAGTGTAATTTCTTATGTATTTCATTGCAAAAGTGGTGAATTATTTGTATCTTAGTAGTTGATAATCAATAAGATATAAACAAACAAAACACCACTTTATGAAAACAAATATAGTTGAAATTTTCTGTCTTACCGATGATTTTTCCAAACTTTTCGATACCTTGATTCAGCAAAGAACCCTTTGCGAAGGAAACAAAAAGCGAAGAAATCGCAAGTTTAGGATGTCCGATGCTGAAATCATGACTATTCTGATTCTTTTCCATCATTCGAGGTATCGCGATTTTAAGTCCTTTTATCTTCAATATATTACGCAACAATGTCATTCGGATTTTCCTTCGTTGGTCTCTTACAATCGTTTTGTGGAATTACAAAGCAAGGTGGCATTCAAACTAATTTCATTTCTCAATATGTGTTGTCTGGGCGAATGCACCGGTATCTCATTCATTGATTCCACACCTTTACGCACCTGCCATATCAAGCGGGCACACGGGCATAAGACCATGAAAGGATGGGCCCAAAAGGGCAAATGCAGTATGGGATGGTTCTATGGTTTCAAACTACATATTGTGATTAACGACCGGGGTGAAATCATTCAATATCAAATCACACCGGGGAATACGGATGACCGTGCTCCACTTAAAGGCGGAACCTTCACGAAGAAACTATTCGGCAAACTTGTTGCCGACAGAGGATACATCTCACAAAGTCTTTTCGATAAGCTCTTCATTGACGACATACACATGATTACGAAGATAAAGAAAAACATGAAAAACACTCTGATGAGCCTGTATGATAGGATATTACTCAGAAAAAGAGCACTTGTGGAAACCGTTAATGACCTACTCAAAAACGTTTGTCAAATAGAGCATACACGACATAGAAGCGTCAATAATTTCGCCATTAATTTGATTGCCGGCATAATTGCCTACAATCTGCTACCCAAAAAGCCGGAATTAAACCTAGAAATCATACACAATCCATCAACCCTCTTAGTACACCACGCTTAGACCGAACTCACGTGGTATTATTGGGCGCATCGGAGTGTAAGATATCCTTGCCGAAAGACTTTTTTGAGACTGTTGCAAAAGTCAACAGTCTTGTGGATTTTGGAGGCAAAGCCGACAAAAAACACTTTGACCGGGCAGAGAGGGTAAAGTGCAAGGCGCTAAGAGTGAGTGCACAGGGAGTTTACTTCAGGTAAATGACCAAGCGCGAATCTCGCAAGCAACGAATCAATTTGCCTGCTATGCAACGGTCTCTTTTTATGATCGCGAGGCAAGTAGGCTACATAGCCCGGAAGCGAACATTCTCCAAAGCATGCGGATGTTTTGGACTGTATTGGTAAGTGAGGTATTGCAGGCTCGGGGTATAGAGTTTTTCAATGAGTATATAGTTGATTACCTTATGGTGCTACATAATTTTCTTCTAAATTATGGTTACCTTTGCAATACTATGGGAAGAATACTTTCGATTGATTATGGCAGAAAGAGATGTGGTATTGCTGTGACCGATGTGTTACAGATAGTACCCGGCGGATTGGCTACGGTAAGTACCCATACCCTGCCGGATTTTCTAAGAGAATATTTTGCCAAAGAGCCCGTTGATAAAGTAGTGCTGGGACATCCTAAACAAATGAATTTTGAAGATTCTGAATCGATGAAGTACATAAAGCCTTTTGTAAACTGGTTTGAGAAGACATTCCCCACAATACCCATCATCATGCTTGACGAGCGTTTTACATCGAAAATAGCACAACGAGCTATTATCGATGCGGGTATCAAGAAAGAGAGAAGACAAAAAGACAAAGGCTTGGTGGATGAAGTAAGTGCTGTGATACTTTTGCAGAGCTATATGGAATCCACCGGGTTTCTCAAATGATAAATTACACTATAAATTAAAATGAATCTACCTATATATTTATACGGACACCCCGTACTCAGGGAAGTATCTGAAGATATTGATAAAGACTATCCTGAACTTGAGGAGCTTATCAAGAACATGAAAGAAACGATGTATCACTCTGATGGAATTGGTCTGGCTGCACCTCAGATTGGACGGGATATCCGCCTTATAGTTATAGATGCTTCGCCTATGGCTGAGGATTTTCCTGAATGTAAAGATTTCAAAAGAGTACTGATCAATGCCAAAATCACTGATTATTCCGATAATGATGTGGTGGAGTATGAAGGATGTTTGAGTGTTCCGGGGATACATGAAAAGGTATCTCGTCCTGACGGTATAACTTTGGAATATGATGATGAAAACTTTGTGCATCACCGTGAAGAGCTTAGCGGATTTGCGGCTCGCGTAGTGCAACATGAGTATGACCACATAGAGGGTAAGATTTTTATAGATCATATATCACCTATCAGAAAGCAACTCATCAAGGCAAAAGTTTTAAATATCATGAAGGGTAAAGTGAATCCTGGTTATAGAGTAGTATCGGCTCCTCAAAATAAAAAGAAATAGTTTATGAGAAGACTGCGTAATTTTTTAATGATGTTAAGTGCCGTTTTGTATGGATCTTTTTCATTATCGGCTCAGATCGACGTAAACAGAGTAATGTCTATAGGACGCAATGCTTTGTATTTTGAAGATTACGTAGTCTCAATAGGGTATTTCAATCAAGTTATTGCTACTCGTCCATGGATGGCAGAGCCGTATTTTTATCGCTCTGTGGCAAAGATTAGCTTGGATGATTTCAGTGGGGCTGACCAAGATGCTTCACAAGCTATTGAGCGCAATGCTTTTATTTCGAAATCTTATCTCGTAAGGGGAATAGCCCGGCAGAACCAAAAACGGTATGAAGAGGCAAAAGCTGATTATATCAAGGGCCTTTCGCTTACGCCTGATAACTTGGGCATGAATTATAACTTGGCTGTAGTGTACATGGCGTTGAAAAAATATAAAGAAGCCCATAAGCAGATAGATGAACTGCGTAGGTTCTCCAAAAAGAATACGCAAGTCCTACTCTTGAAATCTCAATTGTATTTAGAAGAAAAAGATACGACCAATTCTAAAAAGTTATTGGACACTTTGATCTCACAGGATGCTTTTGATGATGCTCCGTATGCTATGAGGTCCCAGATCAATTATACCAAAAACAAATACAAAGAGGCTCTTAAGGATATCGATAAGGCCATCGAACTCAATGGTGATGAGCTTTCTTACCATACCAATAAAGGTATTATGCTCTATCAATTGAATGACCTCAAAGGCTCTATGACTGAGTACTCTTATGTTTTGTCCAAAAATCCTGTGGATAAAATAGCTTTGTTCAACAGAGCTCTTTTGAGGGCTTATGTGGGTGAACTCAATGGGGCTGTTGAAGATCTTGATAATCTCATTAAACTGACCCCTGACAATTACATTGCTATATATAACAGAGGGTTACTGCTCGCACAAATAGGAAGTCATAAAAAAGCCATTGCAGACTTTAACACCGTGATAGGGAAGTATCCCCATTTTTATCAAGGGTTTATTGCACGGTCTCAGTCGAAACGAATGATTAAAGACCTTGCGGGTGCAGATAGAGACTATTGGCATGCTTACGACATGCAAGCTGATTTGAAGAAAAAGTCACCGCAGAGACAAAAAGAAAATGCATTGGAAGCTGCGGGTAAGAAAGAGAAAGAAACCCGTACAGAAGATGATAATACGATAGACAAGTTTAATCTTTTGGTTGTATCAGAACCTTCTGCTACTCCCAAGGTAACTTATAAAAATCAGTTGCGTGGGCGTATTCAGGATCGGGATGTGATGATACAGTCCCGAGGAATGTTTGCTCTTACTTATTACGATAAGTCGGAAACGGATCTTACTCCTGTAAGTTATTATGCCAAAGAATTGGACGATATCAACAAGAAGAACATATTGCCGAAGCGATTGATCTTGTCCAATAAGGAGGCCTCACTTACGGGCGAGCAGATGGCTTTCCACCAGCAAGACATTCAGCAAATATCAGACAAAGTCGAGAATAATGAGATATTATTGATTCGCAGAGGTATTGATTACTTGTTGATGCAAAATCATGATCAGGCCATAGAAGATTTGAGCAATGCTCTCAAAATCAATCCGTCCAATGTGGTTGCTTTATTTGAGCGTGCCGTAGCTACAGTGAAAAAGCAAGAGGCGGAGCACAGCCGTATCAATATAGAAGAGAACGCTGTAAAAGAGAAGTTTGTAGTTACTAATAAGAATAGCATGGGGGTAACTTTGCCACAAGATGCCAAGAAATTTGACAGCCAGTTGTCGCTGGTATTGTATAACCCAATGAAAGATATTGACGAAGTAATCAGGCTGGCCCCTGACTTTGCATACGCTTATTACAATAGGGCTTACATCTTTGCTCAAAACAAAGACGTGGAGCATGCTATTGCAGATTACACCAAAGCTATTAGCCTCAACCCTAAATTTGGAGAGGCATATTTCAATCGTGGATTGCTATATCTCTCAAAAGGAGAGGCTACAAAAGGTAAAAAAGACTTGAGTACGGCAGGCGAATACGGTGTGTATGAGTCGTACAATATTATTAAAAGGATGAATAGCAAATGATTTCCATCAATAACGTAACAGTTGATTTTGGTTCGAAAGTATTATTTGATGATGTAAGTTTTGTAATCTCTCCCAAAGATCGCATTGCCTTGGTAGGTAAGAACGGTGCAGGCAAATCTACTTTGCTCAAACTTATCATGGGGATCAATGAACCCACCTCCGGCAATATAGCTTGTGTCAAAGGAATAACTTTGGGCTATCTGCCACAGGTGATGACTTTCAGAGAGAACAATACCGTATATGAGGAGTGCGAGACGGCTTTTGGGCACATTAAACAGCTCGAGGACGAAGTCGACTCTCTTACTGAAGAGATGTCTTCTCGCACAGACTATGAGTCTGAGTCTTATCAAGATCTTATACAACATTTCTCTAACGTTACGGATAAGCTATCTATATTCCAAACCGGTAATTACCATGCCCTAATAGAAAAAACTTTGATGGGATTGGGTTTTGATAGGACCGATTTTCATAGACCTACCTCAGAATTTAGTGGCGGGTGGCGTATGCGTATTGAATTAGCCAAGATATTACTACAAAAACCGGATGTGCTATTGCTCGACGAACCTACCAATCACTTGGATATAGAATCCATCCAATGGTTGGAAAAGTTTATTGCAGGTAGTTCATCAGCTTTGTTGCTTATCTCGCATGACAGAGCTTTTATTGATGCTACTACTAACAGGACTATCGAGATAGAAATGGGGCGGATATATGACTACAAAACCAATTACAGCCACTATGTAAAGCTTCGTGAAGAACGTCTTGAGCAACAAAGGCGTGCTTATGAGAACCAGCAAAAGGTTATCCAGGATACGGAAGACTTTATTGAACGTTTCAGATACAAGGCTACAAAATCGGTACAAGTGCAAAGCCGTATCAAGCAATTGGAAAAAATAGAGCGTATAGAGTTGGATGAGATTGATCGGCAGGCTATGCATTTCAAATTTATTCCTGCAGTACGTTCTGGAAGTTACCCGGTTATTTGTGAAGATCTCAGAAAGTCTTACGACGATAAGATTGTTTTTGAGCATGCTAATATTACTATCAAACGTGGCGATAAAGTCGCTTTTGTGGGCAAAAACGGATCGGGCAAGTCCACTATGGTTAAATGTATCATGGGACTTATCCATGATTATCAAGGAGAATTAAAAATAGGCCATAATGTAGAGATCGGATACTTCTCCCAAACTCAAAATGCTGAGCTTGACAATAATCTGAGCATCTATGAGACTATCGACCGTGAAGCTGTAGGCGATATCCGTTTACGTATTAACGATCTTCTCGGAGCCTTTATGTTTGGTGGTGAAACAGCGGAAAAAAAGGTGAAAGTGCTGAGTGGAGGAGAGCGTGGAAGACTCTCTATTATCAAACTTTTGCTCAAACCTGCCAATCTCCTTATATTGGACGAACCTACCAATCACTTGGACATGCGCTCAAAAGATGTGCTCAAGGAAGCCATTTCTAATTTTGATGGAACAGTGATTGTCGTTTCACACGACCGTGAATTCCTTGATGGCTTGGTCTCAAGAGTATATGAATTTGCTTGTCACACAGTCATAGAACATTTGGGAGGTATATATGATTGGATTAATAGTAAGGCTGCTTTAGAAGCTGATAGTGGTCAAACTTCTTCTAAAAATGTAACACAGAGCTCTGATATGAGTTGTTCTCAGATCGATTATCGCAAACAAAAAGAGGAAGCAAGAGCCAAAAAGAGTTTGGAAAAAGAGCTCAAGCAGATCGAAAGTGATATCGAGCGATTGGATGATGCGATAAAGGATATTGAATTGAAATTACAAGATCCCAAAAACCTTACTGATGGGGTAATGTATAAACAATATGACGCTTTGAAAAAGGAACAAAATTTACTTTTGACCAAATGGGAACAAATTTCCTTAAGTTTGGGTTAATTTATAATTAATTATTTACTTGATTATTGTATAATAATAAAGTAAATTTGTAAGAGAAAAAATAAACCATAAATATTTTTAGATATGAGAACTAATCTTAGCTCATTGATTTCTCTCACTGATATTCCCGAACAATACTATAGACCCAAAAATGCTTTTGAGCAGACAGTGCTATGTCGCTATGAAAATATCCCAACAGATATTTATCATACCGACATCGAAGCCGCAGCTACACTGGCAAGACATATCGGTAAAGAAATACAAGAGGCTCAAAAAAGCAATAAGCCATATGTATTAGGCTTATCAGGCGGATTATCTCCTGTTATTGTATATAGGCAACTCGTTCGGTTACATGAGGTCGAAAGTCTTAGTTTTGCCAATGTGATTGCTGTGATTTGTTATGAATACTATCCTTTGCCCGAAAATTCTCCTGTAGGCTGCTATGCCAAAATCAAAGAAGAGTTATTGGACAAAGTGGATATCAAGCCTGAGAATATATACTGCCCCAACTCCTCATGTGAGAAAGATATGTTGAGCGAGGTTTGTGACGATTTTGAATCTCACATAGATTCTCTTGGAGGTATAGATCATCTTATTTTAGGTATCGGAGCTTCTACCAATATCGGATTCAATGCTCCCGGTACGCATCCCAATACATATACAAGGCTAGTACTCCTTGATCAGACATCGAAGAAAGAAGCTACTTCTATGTTTTCTTCTATTGAAGCTGTACCTGCGTGTGCTATCAGCTTGGGGATAGCCTCTATTGTGAAGTCCAAAGAGATATCTTTGGTGGCATGGGGAGATAATAAGGCTCGTCAGATAGCCAAAGCAGTAGAGGGTAAAATCACTGACGCTGTACCCGCTTCCATCTTGCAGCAGCATAGTAATGCTAAGGTTTATTTGGATTTAGGGGCAGCATCTCTGCTTACAAGGATAAACCAGCCTTGGCTTGTAACCAATTGCGAATGGAATAATAAGCTTATCCGCCGTGCTATTGTATGGCTTTGTGAAATCACAGGTAAGCCTATTCTCAAACTTACCAATAAGGACTACGCTGATAACGGATTGGGTGAACTTCTGGCTACTTACGGATCTGCTTACAATGTAAACATTAAGATCTTCAATGATATTCAGCACACCATCACTGGTTGGCCGGGAGGTAAACCTAATGCCGACGACAGCAACCGCCCGGAAAGAGCTACTCCTTTCCCCAAGAAAGTGATTATTTTTAGCCCGCACCCCGATGACGATGTAATTTCTATGGGTGGTACTTTTCATAAGCTAGTTCAGCAAGGTCATGATGTGCATGTCGCTTATCAGACTTCGGGTAATATTGCTGTAGGTGATGAGGAAGTTGTACGCTATGTCTCTTATCTGAGAAATGTGTGCCATCATTATGGTAACGACGATAGTCCTATTCTGAAAAGAGCAGAAGAGATCAGGGAGTTTCTCCTTCATGACAAAGTAGAAGGGGAACCTGAGCGTCCTGATGTACGCTTTATGAAAGGTACTATTCGCCGTGAAGAAGCACGTACTGCTTGTAGATATGTAGGAGTAAAAGAGGATCATGTACACTTCTTGGACTTGCCTTTCTATGAAACAGGTACTGTAAAGAAGAATGATCTAGGAGAAGAGGATGTTATGATCGTCAAAGATTTTATTGAAACCATTCAACCTGACCAAATTTTTGTAGCAGGCGATTTGGCTGATCCTCATGGCACACACAAGGTATGCCTGGATGCTATCTTAGCCGCTGTGGATATTTTCAAGGACGACCAATGGTTCAAAAACAACTGTAGAATCTGGATGTATAGAGGCGCATGGGCAGAGTGGGAGATAGAACACATTGAGATGGCTGTACCTATGAGTCCCGAGGAACTTCGTTTCAAGAGAAACAGCATCCTGAAACATCAGTCTCAGATGGAGTCTGCGCCTTTCTTGGGTGACGACGAGCGTTTGTTTTGGCAAAGGGCTGAAGATCGTAACAGAGAGACAGCTAAGTTGTACAGCGATCTTGGGTTGGCTTCATATGAGGCTATCGAGGCTTTTGTACAGTACCATCCCCTTCCTTAATCAAAAAGGATAGTCATTGTAGTAAAGCTTCCTTGGGAGCTTGATTTATTTGACTTATAAGTATAGCTCAAATATAGCAGGGTTTATTTCCTGTCTATGTTTGAGCTATAGTTTTAGAAATACATGTTCTGTACTTATTCCCCTTGATCATTTAGAATGAAGGGATCTGCTTTGTGCTAGTATCCCAAAAAATGTGTAAGCGAATGCTTATCTGTGATTTTGTTGAGGATTCATTTAATTTACATGAAATATGGGAATAGGATGCCAATATTAATAATGTTTTTTCATGCAAATATTTACATGAATTTGTTTTGATGCAACTCTTATAAATTAAATAGCCCCTATTTACTTCAATTGCTGTATTGAAAGGTAAAGGGAGGCTATGTTATAGTTGAAATATTATTCTCTAAAACTTGTATGTAACAGTCATCCTGGCATTGGCTCCTTCGCCCGCAGCCGTATGATTCTTGATGAAAGCCATCCACTGCGATTTGAGTGGCAAATAGTATTTATTAAAGAGGTTATTGACAGCTAGAGACACCGTGAGACTATTAGTAATGTCGTAACTACTTTGTAGTTTCACCGTTGTATAGCCTTTGAGAGGTATTTGTTGATGTTTATAATACCATTCTTGCTTCTGCTCATCAAATATAGGGGCAAACCTTTTTCTATTTCCAACGTGTAAAATATTGAGATCTGCGGACCATTTGGGGGTTATCTGATAACGTACATAACCTGTAGCTTTGGGAGACATGATGGAATTGCTTCCGATATATGTGAGTGTGTGCGGATCATCTACCGCATGTGTCAATCCCTCAACATATGAATATGTAGCACCGAAGCAAAGTTTGCTATCAAAGAAATTAAAATCAACAGAGGCATCTACTCCATAAATAAATTGAGGAGAGCGTGACTCTACGAATCTATTGGTGGATTTCTCAAAAACGACCTCTGTACCCAATTTTGATGTGCTATAATATGCCACTGCTTCGAACCTTACATGGGGGAAATTAGAAATGAAACCAAACTCATAGTTGTTTGTCACAATAGGTTTTATATTAATGTCTTTTAGGTCATTCACTTTAGCATTACGCAGAGTCACCCCTACGTCAGGCAGTGAGAATCCTTGTGAATAGCTCAAATAAGGAATAAATTCGGGATGCTTGATGTAGCGAATACCTACATTAAATGAAGCATTGTTGAATTTGATCGATCCCCCTTTTACTGCTATCGGCTTACTAAATATACCATCAGATTTTACTGAGTAGGGGAGTGTGTTATAGTCTCTTACACTCAAGGACATTACATCATATCTAATACCCGCCTTTACGACCCACTCTTCCTTGTATTTGTAGCTTGATTGGAAATATGGAGCCATATTCTTTAGGGTGAGTGCAGGCATCCAGATTCTTCCGTCAGTCAACGGTTGAGACGTTTTATCTTTTAGCAAGTCCACACCATATGTCAATGATAATTCGTTTCCATTGATATCCAGTCGTGTGTTGAAGTTAGGTCTTATTCCCGCTTTCTGCGAATTGATTTGTGATTGTCCGCCACCCTCAAAGGTAAGTGCATAGAAGAATGTATTTTTTACATCTTGATAATAAAAATCGGTAATAAGCTGGGTTGTATTGTTGAATATCTTGTCTAGCTTATAAGTCAACTGAGTATTAAATGATTCACTACCGGGATCTGTTCCGGGTATAGTGCCGGGGACACCGTATCCAGGTATAAGTTCGTAATCACCTTCTTTGTTAAAGACTTTGAAGATTCTGTCTACCGGAGCAAACTTACTATGTTGTCTGGATTTATAATAAGACATACGCAGATTCAGTGATTGCTGATTGTTAATGTCATAGACAAGTTTGCCCATACTACTTATTGTTTTGGTATTGGCAAGACTATATGTTGGAAACAGGGGAGTGGCTTTTGCATCGTAGATATTGCCTGTATGCTCATAACTACCACTCAAATAATAGCTCCATTTACCTATACCTCCATATAGAGATTGATATATACCCGGGCCTAAGCTATTCTTTAATTTTGTCAGGTTACTTGTTCCCCATATTTGTGTTGTTCCTCCGATAGGTTTGTCTTTGTATGCCGACCGTGTGATATAATTCACAAAACCACCACTGCCGCCTACACCGTATATCGAAGTTGCCCCTTTGATTACTTCTACAGCTTTTAGATCGTTAGGGTTGATTGTTTTCATATCCAAACCTCCGTCTCGCAAAGGTGTTGATTGAGGCACTCCATCGATCATGATGAGCATATTTCGACCGCGAAGAGTTTGTCCGTAGTTGGAATAGGTTCCGGTTGAAGGTGATATGCCAGGAACAGTATATTCAAGTATCTGGCTGATATTGCTCGTATTTAGAGCGAAACTGCGTAACTGTACCGGTGAAACTACAGTGATAGAAGCCGGAATCCTGGATAATTTTTCTGATTGGCGCGTTGATGTTACTACTACTTCTCCCAGTTGTTGTACTTTCAGTGTATCAACATTTTTCTTTTGAGAGGTTTCTTGTGCCTGCACGGAGGAGTATAAAGCACACAGAAGAGATAATGGCAAGATTAGTTTTTTTATTTTCACTTGTAAGTAGATAAAATAATTATAGTATTTTGGGTTTAAAGAGCAACAAAAATAAATAAAAAACAAAACTTATCTGTTGTATTATTGTGGTTTTTGTTCATAATATTTCTGATGTTGTTCAATTGTTTATTGTTTTATGCTTATTTAACATTGAGTCTGTTTAACCAATCATAACCCTTGCTTCTTGTTCGGTTTAGTCTTTCGAAATTGTGATTTAAGGTGTGTTTCTGGGGTAATGAACATAAAAAAGGGATTGTTACTTTTGTGAGTAACAATCCCTTTCGGTTTGTATAATGCAAATAGCCTAAGCTATTACATGTTCATTACAATAATCTTCAAGTCTAAGACTATGATAAAGATTATTCTGCTGATTCTTCTTCTTGTACAGGAGCAGCAGGAGCTTCTTCTTTGTTTTCAGTTTCTTTTGCGACGTTTACGCTTTCGTTTTCTGATTTCACTTCAAAAGGAATATCTACCGATACTTCTTTATGAAGACGTACTTGAGCGTTGTAGTAACCGATTTCTTTCACTGAGCCTTTGATGAAGATAGTCTTGCGATCGATATCAAAACCTTTCTTAGCAAGTTCCTCTGCAACCTGAATGTTAGTAACAGATCCGAAGATAGTACCTGTAGAGCTGGTTTTAGCTGTGATAACAAGGTTTGTTCCTTCCAGTTTGGCTGCTTTTTCTTCAGCTTGCTTTTTGATCTCAGCGATCTTATGAGCACGTTGTTTCAGATTTTCAGCCAATACTTTCTTAGCAGATTCTGTGGCCAGAATTGCTTTACCTTGGGGGATTAGAAAGTTTCTTCCGTAACCGTCTTTTACAGTTACCACATCATCTTTGTAACCAAGATTGATTACGTCTTCTTTCAAAATAACTTCCATTGTATTCTGTCTCCTCTGGTTTTATTATTATTTCATCATGTCTGTTACGTAAGGAAGCAAAGCCAAGTGACGAGCACGCTTTACTGCCTTAGCTATACGACGCTGAAACTTGAGCGAAGTACCTGTGATACGACGAGGAAGTATTTTTCCTTGTTCGTTGAGGAACTTTTTCAAGAACTCAGGGTCTTTGTAGTCGATATACTTGATACCGCTTTTCTTGAAACGGCAATATTTTTTCTTTTTGGTGTCTACTGACAGCGGAGTCAGGTAGCGGATTTCTGAGTTGTTGGATGCCATGATTAGTTCTCCTGTTTGTTAGTAGATGATTTCAAGCTTCTTCTCTTAGCTGCATATTCGGCAGCAAATTTGTCTTGACGGAAAGTCAAGAAACGGATCACACGCTCATCGCGACGGAAGTTTGTTTCCAATAGAGCGATAGTTTCAGGGTTTGCGTTGAATTCAACAAACTGATAAAATCCGGTAGATTTCTTCTGGATTGGGTAAGCCAGTTTCTTCAGGCCCCAATTCTCTTCGTTTACGATCTCAGCACCTTGCTCGCGCAGAAGATTCGTGAATTTTTCTACCGCTTCCTTCATCTGAGCTTCAGACAAAACGGGTGTTAAAATGAAAACGGTTTCGTAATTGTTCATACTCTGTGAGTTATAATTTTGTAAAAAATTTATCGCCTGCAAAGATACGTAAAATATTTATAACCCGAAATATTACAGGTTAATATCATTGCTTTTATAATGCATAGGAGACAATGATATTTCTTGTCTATGCACTTATTTTGTTTAACGTGAGTTCGATATAAGGGATAATAGGAATAATAGAGTTTAGAAAGTGTTGTAAATCAGTGTAATTTCTTATGTATTTCATTGCAAAAGTGGTGAATTATTTGTATCTTAGTAGTTGATAATCAATAAGATATAAACAAACAAAACACCACTTTATGAAAACAAATATAGTTGAAATTTTCTGTCTTACCGATGATTTTTCCAAACTTTTCGATACCTTGATTCAGCAAAGAACCCTTTGCGAAGGAAACAAAAAGCGAAGAAATCGCAAGTTTAGGATGTCCGATGCTGAAATCATGACTATTCTGATTCTTTTCCATCATTCGAGGTATCGCGATTTTAAGTCCTTTTATCTTCAATATATTACGCAACAATGTCATTCGGATTTTCCTTCGTTGGTCTCTTACAATCGTTTTGTGGAATTACAAAGCAAGGTGGCATTCAAACTAATTTCATTTCTCAATATGTGTTGTTTGGGCGAATGCACCGGTATCTCATTCATTGATTCCACACCTTTACGCACCTGCCATATCAAGCGGGCACACGGGCATAAGACCATGAAAGGATGGGCCCAAAAGGGCAAATGCAGTATGGGATGGTTCTATGGTTTCAAACTGCATATTGTGATTAACGACCGGGGTGAAATCATTCAATATCAAATCACACCGGGGAATACGGATGACCGTGCTCCACTTAAAGGCGGAACCTTCACGAAGAAACTATTCGGCAAACTTGTTGGCGACAGAGGATACATCTCACAAAGTCTTTTCGATAAGCTCTTCATTGACGACATACACATGATTACGAAGATAAAGAAAAACATGAAAAACACACTGATGAGCCTGTATGATAGGATATTACTCAGAAAAAGAGCCCTTGTGGAAACCGTTAATGACCTACTCAAAAACGTTTGTCAAATAGAGCATACACGACATAGAAGCGTCAATAATTTCGCCATTAATTTGATTGCCGGCATAATTGCCTACAATCTGCTACCCAAAAAGCCGGAATTAAACCTAGAAATCATACACAATCCATCAACCCTCTTAGTACACCACGCTTAGACCGAACTCACGTTTGTTTAAATAGTGGAGGTCAAACTTATTTATGATAGCTTCTCCTTCAGGCCTCCATCTTTGGCATCCCGATAAGAATAAGAAGGACAACAATATTATGCTATATCTTTTAAATGAAAATATTTCATAAGGCTAAATACTTATTCTACATATCAATTCCCTTCATCGAAATATCTCAATGATTACTCGATGAAGGAAATATCATACAATTTTAAGAAAAAAATTCAGAAGGGGTCATTATTACCCATCTTCAACATGTCTGTTCTTTTCTTTACCATCTCCTCAAACTCTTTCTTGGTCATTACTTTGCCATCAGAGGGAGGTAAGATCTTGTGATCTACTCCATCACTTACCTTGGTAGCGAGGTAGATATATTCCTTCATCGTTGCTTCCAGAATCAATCCCTTTACATTAGCATCAATGGGGCCTGCCTTTATAGGTATATATTCGGTAAACCATATCGTATTAGCTCCGTCTTTTGATACCGCTTTTTGGCATTCATATCCCAGTATTTCTTTCTTTTCTCCTTTGACTACTTCCATGGATTCTATCTGTATGGTATCTTTGATGAGAAAGGTTTTGCCAAAGAAGACCGTCTTATTGAGAAGAGTATTTGTTTTATAATTCTTATACGTGACGTTTTTTAGTTGTTCCGCCATCATGGTATTAAGATCAATTTTCTGCCCCATGAAATTGATCTCCTGCTTCTTATCCGAGGGTAGTTGTCTAAATTCACTTTCACCGTTACTATAGCACATGTTGTAAGTCAATTCTACATTACTGTAGGCATTGACCAGTGACTGTCGCATCTGGTCGGGCAATCCCGCCTCTTTAAAAAGATCGGGTGAATTGGTGTTGAGCTTTGCTGAATACGTTACAGTAAGTTCTTGTGCTTTGAGTCCAGTGACGGTTATCAGAGCCAAGATGAGCCATGTCGAAAATTTACATTGTTTCATCATGTTGATTCGTTTTTGATTAGGTTGAATTAGTATTTTATCACAAAACCGGCTCTTATGCTTCCGGGCATGTAGTCGATTGTTCGGTAATTGGTAAAATAGCTGTTTAGCACAGCCTCGGTCTGTGTCCTACTTGATAGATGTAGTACATCGTTCCCTACTATTTGTAGCGTCATTTTCTCTGTAATCTTGTATCTGCATGTAATGTCATAGTAGGTATTGTGGGTCGTATTTCCGTTAAACCGATAAGTCCTATATCTCATATCCATGGCAGCATATAACTTCTTTGCTGTAAATGACAATTCTGCCAGCCAATCCGTACTATGAAGCGTATTTTTGCCCAAAGAGCTATTGTAACTGCTCATCATGTAATCTATCACGAGCTTACCGTTTAGTCCTTTTTTGTAGTGCGTAGTGATGAGGCTTTGTGTATTCAATACATTGTTTTTAGCTTTGAGCAACTCTTCTTTGTTGTAAAATGGAGTATAGATATGAGTATACATCAGGTTTATTTTGATGTCCAAAGGCATAACCATGAATTTCTGATCAGCAGACGTCATCCAGGTAAACGCTTTTTCTCCGGATACAACTCTTTGGGTAGTTTGATTTATTATGAAGTTCATGGCATAGTCATTGGTGATGTTGTTTTTCTTGTATTCGAAGTTCGCCATGTTTATTAGTGTGAATCCGTTCAATAGATCCATAAATATGTGAGATAGTTCGGCTTTATGCACATATCCATAAAGTTTATTTACATCGCTGTTAGTAATCCTGTTATAGGAGTCTATGTAATAACCATCTATCATGTCCTTGATACTATGAGTCACAAAGGCTTCATTATAGTTGAGGTTTATAAAATTGGTATTCGAAAACTTATATGTCATACGGAGCATGGGTGTTAATAGTATTTTAGGAGTATTCTTGAAATCCCGGTTGATGTTATTCTCAAGTTTTACTGCTTTTAAAGCTGCACCCGTCGTAAATGTTAGTTTGCCGATGTCTTTACTCAATTTCAGGCTAATGTTATTGTCTAGGCATTTTACATAATTGTCGTTGTCGAAATCTGCCACATGGCTATTGGGGGTGAGATTGGTGATCAGATTGTCTTTCTCATACAAACTTTGTGCTCCTATCCTGAGATAATATTGATCGCTCAATCGCAACAGATAAAAAAGCTGTGCGGATAACTTTTGATCCTGATGTTTACTTTTATATTTGTACCGGTCATCCAAGCCTAAGAATTTATTATAAAATATACTGTCCGAAGTAAAATAATACTTGACATCCTGATCGGTTAAGTTCAGGTCAAGGGAAAGGTTTATAGAATTCTTACCTATTTTTTTAATGGCTAAAATATTGTTTTCTGTCGTAATCAGGCTGTTTTTGTTGATACCCAATAAGTTGTTGTTGAATATTTTATTGTCAATATCCTGATTCAAGTAATTCGTAAATAACTTCCCGGTATAGAAAACATTGAATGACCGTGATGGCATAAAAGATAACTTCATATTGGTCAGGAGGTGGGTCTTTTTCTGCAATTCATGGGTCATGTTGTCATAACTAATATGGTTACCGGTGTATTCATAGTGGTCATTACTCCTCAAGTGATAACGATCGAAACCTATCATACCATTCCACAGCACTTTTATTTTCTCTGACGGCATGATTACCGTATTGAGCGAAACAATACCGTTGTCCCTTTTATAGACATTCTTTCTATTGTCAATAAAAGAAGAATAGGTGGATAGTGTTTTTATCATGGCAGCTTGCGGATCTTCATTGGAGAGTAACTCGCTGTAACCACCACTCATTCCGATAATATCTTTTGATCTTAAAACACTTTCTCCTGAGTTATTGGCCGACGCTATACCTGAGATCATCGCATGCTTACCTATGAGTAGCGAAGAGTTTTTTATGAAATATTTACTTTTTACACCTCCTTGAATATCGCCTTGCCCACTCAACCGTCCTTTCATTTTGCCGTTTACATTCAGGTTGATAACTGTTTGGTTCGAGGTCTTGAACCCATCTAAGATGTTGTATTCTGAGTAATTGTCTATAACATTGACGCTGTTTATGCCCTCTGCTCCCAGGTTCTCCATTGGAGTGGAAGTATTGCCTTGAAACAGATCTTGCTTCTCTACCAATATTTTACTTACAGACTTTCCGTTGGCAGTGATTGCATTTGTGTTGCGGTCTATGTTTATGCCCGGCAATTTTTCAAGAATATCGCGAACGTTCTTTTCTTGCCCTGTTTTGTAATAATTGGTAAAATAAGTGGTAGTATCCCCCTGTTTCTTGATCCCGCTAGACTTTACAGTAACCTCATGAAGCTCAATGATCTTCTCATTCATTGTCAAATCAACTTTCATCTCGGTATTATTGAAGAGCATAAGCCTTTTTTTGAGAGGTTGAAGTCCTACTGCTGTGGCTTCGATGAAATAAGTATTAGGTTTCAAAGTTGCAAAGACATAGCTGCCGTCTTTTTTACTTATTGAGGTTGCTATTGGCGAATTGTCTTTATCCAAAATAAGTTTCAGCGATATGTTGCCTAACGGCTTGCCGTCTCCGTCGTATACATGCCGCTGATGCTACTTTGGCTATAAGCAGTGATGACATGGGAGAGAAGAATGAGTGTATAGAGAAGTCGAGTGAATTTCATCTTTATTTAGCTTCATGGGTACATGTTTTGATCCGAGCCGCAACGATCTCAAATTTAGATTTTTTTTTCGGATTTCGGATCATATAAAATATTTTATTTCCACTATATATCTGCTTTATTATCTAACCTAAAGTATCATGGTTTTATTGAGATTGGTATTATCATTAGTCACACTCTTCAAGTTTTCATCATGGGATGTCGGGGCATCCTTGTTTTGGTCGTATCTATTTAGGTTGTGGATTAGCATTTTTCAGGCGCTCCAGGCTTATTTTGACAAAATGTCAAAAATACATCTCCCGGATTAAGGTATAGGTCCTTTTGTAAGTCTCTGGGAGTTCCGTAACTAAATAAGAGTAAAATATGCGGATAATAATTAGTTGTAGTTGTATCTTATGAAAAAAACAGGTCTTATTTAGACAAAATTCAAATAAGAATACGCTTTTGTTATCCTCGAATGAAGTAAGAGTGGAGGCTAAATAAACAAAACTTGCTATTTCGCCCATAAAATAAAGATCTGAAATAATCCTTTCCCCATTATAATTTTTATTTTGTAATACTTTGCAAATAAGAAGTTTTGTGTAATGCAGCCAGATTTCATTATGATAAGTCTGTTGTCCGTATACATAGGACCATCGTCCGTGTATACACGGACGATTATCCTTATATACAAAGACGATTGACCTTATACGATGTCTCAGTGCTTCGTGTACGATGAATTTAAACGGATGGTATGGTAAATTGTCAGAAGTGAAAAGATAAATTTTACCACCGTAGCTGAGCGGATTGCATTTCAACAGGAATGTCTCTGTGCCTTTGATCCGGATGAAAGCATGTAATTCACTCCCGGAAAAGTGGAGGGTAAGATTTAAAGTGTGTTTTTGGATGTGATTAATTTAGACCAATGAGTAAAGCCCGCTCACTCTCTATATTCGCTGGATAAGGAGAGGTACAGCTGGAGTGATCTCACGATTATGAGGGAAAACAAGGGAATATGCAAGGATTATACATGAATGCAGCAGTAGTCTTTTATTCTGAACGATAGCATAAAATTGCCATGCCTTACTTGATGAAGACTGAGCGCCATACATGTCGGTTATGGTGTACTGACCCCGTAGAGTGCTGTATACTTTATTTGTATTGCTATTCTTAGTATAGAGAGTCATATAAGACGAAATAAATAAGAGTATAAATAGTATAAATTACGTTTAACAAAGATACAACATCGTACCTCCCTTTGTCAAGACCTCGAAATTCGAGAGTAATGTGTGGGAAGGGTAAAATGTGCAACACAGCCAGTTTCTCTGACAAAATGTAAGTTTTTTATCTATTACGATACTTTACGATTATTTTCTTTTTCATCTTGTAGTCTTATTATAAGGATTGGTAAGGGGGCAGTTCCATGACTTCAAAGATAAATTTATAGTAATTAATGATTGTATTTGAGTTGATATCATAAATAAACATCTTATTGGATTGATAGTGGCATAATATTTGCTGTGTAGATGTGTGCGAGGTGGGAACGTGCATCCCTTCAATGCTGGATATTTAAGGTTGTAAGCTTTGTTTTGCACGATTCTTGACGGTTTTAGCAAACATTTTCCGGGCTATGCCGGCTCTCAAAGGTTAAGTGAAGGATTTATTGTATTTTTGTAAACAATTAGCGCCGTTGCAATGAGGGCGCAAGAGTACGAGGAGATAAAATTGATGATTAATAAAAATAAACAGATACGTTTTTTTGACGAAGTAGACGATGATACTTGTCCCACCGTCTTTCCTATCCTTTCGATGTGCGAAGAAGATGAGGACTTTAAAATAGACATGGCAGACTTGCCGGAGGAATTACCCATCTTGGCGTTGAGGAATATGATTTTATTCCCTGGTGTGGCTATGCCCATACTGGTGGGACGGGAAAAATCGCTCAAGCTCATCAAGATGGCGGAGAAGAAAAGCCTATATTTCGGAGCAATATCCCAAAAAGACATTAATGTAGAGGATCCTGCAAAAGATGATCTGTACAATGTAGGTGTTATCGCTGAGGTGCTACGTGTAATAGAGATGCCGGATGGATCTACCACGGCTATCATTCAGGGACGGCAGCGTTTCAGACTCAATGAGATCACAGCTACAGAGCCTTACCTCAAGGGACGTGTGACTTTACTACCCGACCTCATGCCCAAGAACAAGGACAAAGAGTTCGATGTGCTTGTGTCGACCATTCAGGAGCTCAGTCTCAAGATGATGAGCACCATGAACGAACAAATACCTCGTGAGGTGATCGTAGCACTGCGCAATAATAAAAACCCTCTGTACCAAATCAATTTTGCTTCTGCCAATGTCACAAACTCAATAGAAGAGAAGCAACATTTGCTGGAGATGAACGACTTGAAGGAACGCGGTTTCAGGTTGCTTTATCTGCAACATCAGGAGTTGCAGTTGCTTGAACTCAAAGCAAGCATCCAGAATCGTACCCGTGAGGAGATGGACAAGCAGCAGAAGGAGTATTACCTGCAACAACAGATCAAGGCTATCCAAGAAGAACTTGGTGGCAATATGAATGATATAGAGGCCGCCGAGCTACGCAAAAAAGCACGTAGTAAGAAGTGGAGCGATGAGGTGGGAGAGATCTTCGAGCGTGAGGTGAAGAAGCTGGAGCGTTTGCATCAGCAAAGCCCCGACTACTCTATCCAACTGCAATACTTACAGACGATAGTGGATCTGCCTTGGAATCAGTTCAGCAAGGACAATTTCAATCTTGACAGGGCACAACAGATCCTGGATCGTGAGCATTTCGGTCTGGAAAAGGTGAAGGAGCGTATCATAGAACATCTCGCCGTGCTCAAACTCAAAGGCGATATGAAATCGCCTATTATCTGTCTGTATGGCCCTCCCGGAGTAGGAAAGACTTCACTGGGACGCAGCATAGCAGAAAGTCTTGGACGTAAGTATGTACGTATCTCTTTGGGTGGTGTGCATGACGAGGCTGAGATCAGAGGCCATCGTCGCACCTATATCGGAGCTATGAGCGGGCGTATCATCCAGAGCTTGCAAAAGGCCGGAACATCCAACCCTGTATTTGTATTGGATGAGATAGATAAGATCGACAACGACTTCAAAGGTGATCCCGCATCTGCTTTGTTGGAAGTGTTGGATCCGGAGCAAAATAAAGCTTTTCATGACAACTATCTGGATATCGATTATGACCTGAGCAACGTGCTTTTTATTGCTACAGCCAATAACCTCTCTACAATATCCCAGCCGCTAAGAGATCGTATGGAACTTATAGAGGTAACAGGATATATTGCTGAAGAAAAAGTACAGATCGCTTCCAAACACTTGGTGCCTAAGGTGCTTGCCGAGCATGGCTTCAAGAAGGGTGAGATCAAGTTTTCCAAGAAAGCTCTTGAGTCTATCATCGAGGACTATACTCGTGAAAGCGGTGTGAGAGGGCTGGAGAAACAGCTTGCCAAGGTGGCGAGAAAGATAGCTCGTGTCAAAGCTTCCGGAGGAGATGTATTGTATAAGGTGGAGCCCAAGGATTTGAAAGAATTGCTGGGTGCACCCCGATTTATGCGTGATAAATATCAGGGCAACGGGTATGCCGGTGTAGTTACCGGGCTTGCATGGACCAGTGTAGGAGGTGAAATACTCTATGTTGAAAGTAGCTTGCATACGGGACAGCAGTCCAAACTCACTCTTACGGGAAATTTGGGGGATGTGATGAAAGAATCAGCCATTTTGGCGCTGGACTATGTGAGGGCTCATGCCTCGGAACTGGGTATTACACCGGATATGTTCAAAGACAAGGAAGTACACATACACGTCCCTGAAGGTGCTATACCTAAGGATGGTCCCAGTGCCGGTATCACTATGGTGACATCACTGGTATCAGCCATTACGAAGCGTAAGGTGAAGTCCAATTTGGCTATGACCGGTGAAATTACGCTGAGAGGAAAAGTCCTGCCGGTAGGAGGCATCAAAGAAAAGATACTTGCGGCCAAACGCTCAGGGATTACGGAGATAATCCTGTGCTCAGAAAACAAGAAGGATATTGACGAAATCAATGATATGTACCTCAAAGGTCTTGTGTTTCATTATGTCCAAGATATCAATGAAGTGCTCAAAGAGGCTTTGCTTGATGAAACAGCAGAATAAAAAGAATAATACATGAATCAGCCGGATACGAAACAGCAGGTGGCACAGGTAATAGCCAGATGTAGGAGTCTCTTTGAGAAGAAGCTTCATGATTATGGTGCTGCGTGGCGTATTATGCGTCCGCAGTCATTGACTGACCAACTTTATATCAAAACCAACCGTATCCGGAGCATTCAGCTCAAGGGTGAGTCGCTGGTAGGCGAAGGTATAATCCCCGAATTTATAGGCATAGTCAACTATGGCATAATAGCCCTGATACAGCTTAATCGCCCTCTGGTAGACGAGCCGGACATCAATGAGGAGGAAGCTCTCAAGCTCTACGATGTGTATGCAGCTATGACTACTGATCTCTTGGATAAGAAAAATCATGACTATGGTGAGGCATGGCGTCAAATGCGTGTTTCGTCCTATGTAGATCTTATCTTGTCAAAGATATACCGTACCAAACAGATTGAGGATCTCAATGGTAAAACACTGGTGAGTGAAGGAATCGATGCGAATTATATGGACATGATCAATTATGCCATATTCGCACTAATTCAATTGGGCGAATGTTGAGAAAGGTTTTGGTAGAGGTATGCCGTGTATTACTTGGTGTAGTATTCATCTTTTCAGGCTTAGTCAAATCTATTGACCCTGTAGGCGGTGCCATAAAAATAGGGGAGTATCTGGATTCCTTCCATCTCCCCCATACGGCTACTACTGATTTATATTTATCCATGGGATTGAGTGGCTTTGAGTTTATACTCGGGGCATTTATTCTGATGGGCATTTACCGGCGAATAAGTTCTAAGCTTATATTCGCCGTTATGTGTTTTATGACATTGCTGACGCTATATTTGGCTCTTTTCAATCCGGTATCAGACTGCGGATGTTTCGGAGATGCCGTGAAGCTCACCAATTGGGAGACATTTGCTAAAAATCTTATTCTGCTGCCCGCCTCCTATTATTATATGAAATATCCGAGGCTATGTGCACATCTTTTTTCGTCTCGCGGCAGATGGTTGCCCGGGATCATAGCGGTATGTGGTATTGTCTATTTCATGGTAGGCAATTATATGCACCTTCCTATCAAAGATTTCAGACCTTACAAAGTAGGAGCCGATCTCAGAGCTCTTACACATATCCCTCCCGGTGCTCCTACAGACGAATATGAGCATACCTTTGTCTACAAAAAGGAGGGAGAGCAAAAGGAGTTTGATATGAATGATCTGCCTGATAGTAGCTGGAGTTTTGTGGAACGTCGCGACAAGCTGATTAAAAAGGGCTATACACCGCCTATCAATGACTTTGCTCTTTTTGATGATGAGGGAGAAAACATTGCAGATACTATACTGGCAGATAGTAAGGGAGTGATTATGCTCATGGCTCCCCACTGGTCGGGGGCTGATCAGTCAAAAATAGCTCAGATATCAGAAGTATATAACTATGCAGAGGCTCACGGGTATAGGTTTTATGGTGTATCGGGATCTTCGGATAGAGATATGAGCCAATGGAAATATCAGACAGGGGCTGACTACCCGATGCTCTTTATGGATGCTACCACAGTGAAAACGGTGGTGCGTGGCAATCCTGGTTTGGTATTGCTCAAAGACGGCAAGATTATAGACAAAATCAACTTCTATGATTTTCCCGCTGTAAATGACGTGCCCACATTTTTCAAACAGGAATTTGAGGAGATGAATCCCCATGATCGCCACAAAAGCTCTGCAATATTGTTATACATATGGAGTGGACTGGTATTGATAGGATTGATAAGAAGAATAATCCGAGAAAATAGAATAGCTTTCAAAAAAAATAAATGACTTTTTTAATTTGGTAAAGTAGAAACAGAAATGAGAAAAAACATTGTAGCCGGGAACTGGAAAATGAACAAGACTCTTCAGGAAGGTCTTGCATTGGCACAGGAACTGAATGATGCCCTGAAAGGTAAAAGCGTTAATTGCGACGTGGTTATCGGAACTCCGTTTATTCATCTTGCAAGCGTGGCACAAGCCATCGATACCGACAAGATCGGTGTAGCCGCAGAAAACTGTGCAGACAAGGCCGAAGGAGCGTATACAGGTGAAGTATCTGCCAAGATGGTTGCATCTACCGGTGCTAAGTATGTGATATTGGGTCACTCTGAGCGTCGTGCATATTACGGTGAGACTTCGGAGATTCTTACAGACAAAGTAAATTTGGCTCTTGAAAACGGACTTACTCCTATTTTTTGTATAGGAGAGGTAAAGGAAGAGCGTGAAGCCGGTAAGCATTTTGAAGTTGTAGAGGAGCAAATCAAGAGTGCTTTGTTCGGCCTTTCGTCAGAAGACTTTGCTAAATTGGTATTGGCTTATGAGCCTGTTTGGGCTATTGGTACAGGGCTTACTGCAACCTCGGATCAGGCAGAAGAGATTCATGCTCACATACGTGGTTTTATAGCAGGTAAATATGGTGAGGAAATAGCCGAAAATTGTACTATCCTTTACGGAGGAAGCTGTAATGCCGGTAATGCTAAGGACCTTTTCAGCCGTCCGAATGTCGATGGTGGTCTGATCGGTGGAGCTTCTCTTGCAGTAGATAAATTCATGCCTATTATCGAAGCATTCTAAGTTTATTATACGAGGGGGAAAGGGCTAGGACTATCGGATCAGATAAATTCTTTAACTTTGCCCCTCGATAACAAAAATGATATACATTAAACCATGATCCATTATGAGACGATTATTAAATAGCTTATTGCTTTGTTGCAGTCTTATGTTTATTTTTACTTCTGCAATGTCGGCTCAGCAGCCCCTGACAGGGACCAATCATAATTCCGCAGGTAACATATTCGACGCATTGTCTGCTTCTAACCCCCGAGAGGGTGTTGTGACCATAGAACAATCTGAAAGTATCAGATCCCGTGTGGGAAAAGTGTCTTTGAGAGGAAATGCTGTATTGGGTCAGGATGGTAATGTGACTATTGTATCGGGTTTCAGGATACAGGCATACAATGGTAATATGAGGAATTCTAAGGAAGAGGTATATGCGCGTATGAATAAAATACGCCAGATATTGCCGGAGTACAACTGTTATATACAATACAAAGCTCCCTTTTGGAGATTACTTGTAGGTGACTTCCTCACAAGTCAGGAAGCAGTGGAAGTGAGTAGCAGACTCAAGACTGCTCTACCTCATGTATCCAAGGAAGTGTATATTGTAAAAGATCGTGTCAATATCAAGAATTATTCAGATATCAATGAACAGCTTTAAATCTAACGAAGACAATCAGGCTATCCTGCAATTGGAAGACCTGTATGCACAGGTGCTACCCCTTATAGGAGAAGATCCGGAACGAGAAGGACTTGTAAAAACACCTCATCGTGTAGCTAAAGCCTTGAAATTCCTTACCCAAGGCTATAAGCAGGATCCTAGGCAAATACTTACCTCTGCGATGTTCAAAGAGGACTATAAACAGATGGTAATTGTAAAGGATATTGATTTCTTCTCCATGTGTGAGCATCATATGTTGCCATTCTTCGGTAAAGCGCACATTGGATATATTCCTAATGGCTATATAACGGGACTGAGTAAACTACCTCGGGTAGTAGATGTATTTGCTCGTCGATTGCAAGTGCAGGAAAGACTTACCACTCAGATCAAAGAGTGTATACAACAGACATTGAACCCTCTGGGCGTTATTGTAGTGATAGAAGCTCAGCATATGTGTATGCAGATGCGTGGTGTGGAAAAACAAAACTCTACGACTACTACCAGTGACTTTACAGGAGCATTCAAAGAGGCAAAGACAAGGGAAGAATTCTTGCAACTTATTCATAGGAAGTGAGCTCTCTGTGCGGTCTTATACCGCGGTTTATTGAGAAAATCGTTCCTGATTTAGACTTATTTATATGCCGATCAGAGCAAGTGGAGTCACTCCATTTACTCTAATCGGCAAATTTTTGTCTCTTGTGGTTTCATCGTGTTGAGAGAAGAATATTTTATGGGTATCTTCTGCTCACAAGGAAAAGAGAATATAAAGTAGTAGCTTTGCGCTATAATGTAATGTATAACAAATGAGTTGTTCTATGAATCTTGTACGAGGGCTGAAAAAGTATAGTTTGGTCATAGCTATGCTGGCGGGTATTTTCTTGTGGCAGCCGTTATCGTATCTCTCTTTTCTTATTCCTTTTATGATCTTTGGGATGTTATTCTTTACTTTTGTAAAGATATCCCCGGCTTCTATCAGACTTGCACCCACGCATATGCTTATTATGGTGTTGCAGGTAATACTTGCAATTCTGTTTTACATTATTTTTAATCCCTTAAATGCTATTTTGGCGCAGGGCTTTCTGATTTGCTTTTTAGCTCCGGCGGCCACTGCCTCTTCGGTGGTGATAGGGATTCTCAATGGAGATATAGGTTATGGTACTGCTTACGTTTTGCTGTCGCACATCCTCATTGCTTTTATAGGACCGGTTATTTTCTCCTATATTGATTATGTGAATTTGCCTTTTTGGCAATCGGTTTATCATATTTTCTCAGGTATAATCCCCCTTATTATAGTCCCGCTTCTTTTAGCTTGGATAATAAAAGGAGTAATGCCTAAGATCAGTAATAGATTGTTTGCAAATAGTAAGCTTCCCTATTGGTTTTGGATTACATCATTATCTCTGATATTGGCAAAAACAGTAAAGTATATTGCCAATCAGCCGGATAAAGATGTTGCTTTACTTATACTCTTGTGCATTGTAGGGCTTGTGTCAGCTGTGATACAGTTCTATTTGGGAAACAAGATAGGAACCTTCAGAGTAAATAAGGATACTGTAACAACTCGGCAGAGTTTTGGACAGAAAAATACGTCTTTGGCAATATGGATGGCATTGAGCTATTTGAATCCGCTGTGTTCCATCGCTCCTGCTAGCTATGTGATCTGGCAAAACTTATTTAATTCATACCAGATCTATCAATTTGAAAAGAAAAATAATAAATTATGATAATACAATCCCTATGAAGTTAAGCGATAATTGGTTTACCGCCATAAGTCAAACAGACGATGGGCAACAGCTGGTCTTTGTGACTGGTCGAAAGGATCTTGATGAGTTTCGTAAATCCGGGAAGCTACCTTTTAAAATAGAAATTAAATGGCTTTATGAAAGCGATAAGGAGGGTATGCCTACTGAGAATGATGCTGAACTTATCAATGAGGTGGAGATGGTATTGCGCAAGATGATGGAAAAAGACAAGTTGGCGATACTTACAGGAAACTATACCGGTGGAGGTGCTAAGTTTTGGATATTTTACGCTCGTAACCTCAATGTGTTCGGAGAAAGACTTAATTCAGCCCTGATGCCCTATGATCTATTGCCATTGGAAATACAATGTGAAGAAGATCATGAGTGGGATGAGTACTTGGATATGATCAGCATGTCTGAAAATGCGATAGAAGAAGACTAGTCAGCCCAGAAATATGAGGATAATAATGTATGTTGCTGCCTGTCTTTATTGATTGGCAGCATGCATGATATCTATAACTCTAAGGATATTACCCGTTATAAACTTTACAGAGATAGCAAGTAGGATAACTCCAAAGAACTTGCGCAATACATAAATCCCCCCTTTGCCGAAGAAGCGTTCTACCGGGTTTACAAATTTGAGGACAAGGAACACTACAGACATGTTGAAAATAACGCAAAGAACCAGATTGATCATCGCATAGCCGTCTGCGCGTAAAGTTAGTAGTGTTGTAAAGGACGCGGCACCTGCAAAGAGTGGAAATACAAGAGGTACAAAAGTGGCACTGGCACTAGGCCCATCATCTTTGAATACTTGAATGCCGAATATCATTTCTACGGCCAATACAAATAGTACGATACCACCGGCCACTGCGAAAGAAGAAATATCTACTCCGAAAAAACCCAACATAGGCTCTCCTATAAATAGAAATGCCAGAAGCATGATGCAAGAGTAGAATGAGACTTGAAAGGAATTGTAATTTTGCCCCTTATCTTTGAGTGATAGGATAATGGGTATAGCTCCGATGATATCCACTGCTACAAATAAGATCATAAATGATCCTAAGATTTCGCGGAAATCAAATAAAGACAGTTCATGCAAAATATTATTCCAAAATTCCATAAGGTAACAAATGTTTATTTGAGACATAAACAAGAGCGGTAGGCGAGGTTCGAACTCGTGACCCTCAGCTTGGGAAGCTGATGCTCTACCAACTGAGCTACTACCGCAATAATGTTTGACAGAACAAATGTAGAAAATTAGCAAAGAATATCCACTATAGTTAACCTTTTTTAAAGATGAGCGCTGTTTTATGACCGAAAGACTGTAAAAAACTAAAATATTTCACTATATTGCAAATTATAGGATCTGTATTCTACATTTAAATAGATCGAATTTTACTAATTTTGTATAGTGAGTATTAAAGATCGAGGTGATGTTTAAGTCTTACTTGTATAGAGCTTTTTATCGTTGTAATACAAAGTATCACCTCCCGGTATATAGTCTTTATTGAGGCTCTGTATACACAAAGGGAATCCTAATAATAAAATTCGATCTGTAGTCTGACTATCACTTATGCGGTATGCAGACTCAGTCAAAGCAAATTCCATTCATTATGAACGAAGACAACGTTGTAATAAGTCTGAAAAACGTAAACATCTCTCGAGCGGAAAATATTATCTTTCAGGATTTCAATCTTGAAGTAAAAGAAGGTGATTTCATATATTTGGTAGGACCTGTAGGTGCCGGCAAAAGTTCGTTGATGAAAGTGTTATATGCCGAAACTCATATTGAGCAAGGGGAAGCCTATGTATTGGGCTATGATATGCGAAAGCTAAGAAAAAGGAAATTGCCTTACTTGAGACGTCAAATGGGTATAGTATTTCAGGACTTCCAACTTTTGCATAACAAAACTGCAATAGAAAACTTGGATTTTGTGTTGAGAGCTATGGGACTCAAAAATAAGAATGCACGTAATGAGCGCATTCAAGAAGTTCTCAAAGCTGTAGGGATGGATCTCAAAGGCTATAAGTATCCACATGAGTTGTCTGGTGGTGAGCAGCAACGAGTAGCTATAGCCCGCGCTTTATTGGGAAGACCCAAGCTTATATTGGCTGATGAGCCTACCGGTAATCTTGATGCTCAGACGGGTTTGGCTATCACACGCATATTGCAGGATATCGCAGCCAAAGACGGTACTGCAGTGTTGATGGCTACACATAATGAAAGAATCTTGCGTGAGCTTCCGGCTACCGAGCTTCACATCAACGACTCAGGTGAAAATATCCTCTAAAGTTTTAATTTTTTTTGAAATAATCTTTCCAAAAACATTTCGTCGTTAAATTGAAAGTAATGAAATTTGGAGGTACATCCGTTGCCTCTGCAGATCACATCAGACACGTAGCCAGACTTATTACAGCTACGGAGGAAAAGAAAGTAGTAGTACTCTCTGCTATGGCAGGTACAACTAACCAATTGGTGGCAATATCAGATCAGCTTGTCAAAAGACATCGCTATGAGGGTATAGTGCTTTTGGACAAACTGAAAAAGAAGTACGAACGAGAGACTAAGTTGCTGTTTCAGAATCCTACAAGTTATGATAGGGCATGGACTATGATCAACCGTACTTTTTGGTTGCTTGAGCAATTGTGCTATCTGGAGAACTTTACTCTTTTCGACGAAAAAAAGATATTGGCTCAAGGTGAGCTTATGAGTACAGCCATGATGTTGCTGCATCTCGAAGATATGGGGAAGAAAGCGGTGATAATACCGGCATTAGACTATATGCGTACCGATAAAAACGCAGAGCCTGATAAAGCTCATATTAAAGAGCATCTTACAACTCTCATAGATAAGCAACCCGATGATACATTACTTTATATCACCGAAGGATATATCTGTCGCAATGCTTTTGGCGATGTAGATAATCTGCAGCGCGGAGGTAGCGACTATACTGCGTCCTTAGTCGGTGCTGCCCTCAATGTGCATGAAATACAAATTTGGACAGATATCGATGGTATGCACAACAATGACCCCAGAGTAGTAGACGCTACTTCTCCTGTGAGGAAGCTTCATTTTGAAGAAGCAGCTGAGCTTGCTTATTTCGGGGCTAAGATATTGCACCCAACTTGTATACAGCCGGCTAAAGACAAGAATATCCCGGTACGTCTCCTCAATACATTGGAGCCCGATGCTCCCGGCACATTGATTTCTCTTGAGACAAACAAGGATGAGATCAAAGCGGTTGCCGCTAAAGATGGAATTACGATGATAAAGATTAAGAGCAGTCATATGTTGATGTCTTGGAACTTTATGCGACGTATTTTCCACGTTTTCGAGCATTATCAGGTACCGGTTGATATGGTTACTACTTCGGAGGTAGCCGTATCACTGACCGTCGACAATAACAGCCAGCTCAATAACATCAAAAAAGAGTTGGAAAAACTGGGTGAAGTTGTTATAGAGCCCAACATGACTATTATATGCGTGGTAGGGGATATGGAACCAGAAAATGTCGGTTACGAAAGCAAAATCGTAAAAGCATTTGAAGATATTCCTGTGCGCATGATTTCTTACGGCGGAAGCGAATATAATATTTCTTTTTTGGTTAAAGAGACTGATAAAAAACGAGCATTAATTTCGCTGAGCAAAAATCTTTTTTAAATGAATTTCCAAACACCTTACTATTGGTATGACTTGACTTTACTGGACAAAACATTAAATGTTTTGAGTAAAACAGCTGAGTCATACGGTTATAAAATACATTATGCTGTCAAGGCTAATAATAATGAGAGGATATTAAGGCGCATAGCCCATGAGGGTTATGGAGCCGACTGTGTGAGTGGCAATGAAGTACTTCTGGCGATGAAGTGCGGATTCCATGCTTCAAAGATATTCTTTGCCGGTGTCGGTAAAACTGATGATGAAATAATCACAGCTCTACAGCACGGCATAGGAGCTTTGGTCGTAGAGTCTATAGAAGAGCTTGAGGTCATTTCGGAGTTGACACAGCAATTACAACGCCAAGCCAATATTATCCTAAGGATCAATCCTGAAGTTGATGCACATACCCATGGCAATATTACTACAGGATTGAAGGAGAATAAGTTCGGAATATCAGAGTCTCGTATTTTCGATGCTTTATCCATTATGCGACAAAGTTCCGAGAGATTATTGTTTCGAGGCATCCATTTCCACATTGGATCACAGATGATGGATTTTGATCCCGTTCGTGAATTATGTATCAAAGTGAATGCCATTCGTGATGCTATTGTTTCGGAAGGTTTTTATCCCCGGATAATAGATCTTGGAGGAGGACTTGGTATTGATTACGATTATCCGGAGGGGCAGCCTATCCCTGATTTTGTCAATTGGTGTCAGGCTATATACGATACATTGAGATTAGAGAGTGGTGAGGAGGTGCATTTAGAGCCTGGCCGTTCAATTGTCGGTCAATGTGGTATGCTTATATCCAAAGTTCTCTATGTCAAGCAAGGCGAAGAAAAGAAGTTTGTCATCTTGGATGCGGGTATGACGGAGCTTATCAGACCTGCCCTTTACGGAGCAAAGCATGCTGTCCGTAAAATAAAACGGATGGGAGAGAATAATAGACCCGTATTTGAATCTGCGAGCATCTCGGATAATTCGGAGCTATATGATGTCGTTGGTCCTATATGTGAGTCTAGCGATACTTTTGCCAAAAATCTACCTCTCCCACCGATGAGAAGAAACGATCTTGTGGCCATTCTCTCCGCAGGAGCTTATGGAGAGGTTATGTCAAGCGAATATAATGGTCATACAAAGCCTCGGGTATTTTACTCGGATATGAAATTAAGTGATGAAGAACATTAGAATATTGTTAGTTTATGGAAGAGTGTTCTAAGGAGCCAATAGTCTCCATCCCTTCAAAACGCAAACTATGGTTGGGACTAACACGCCCCCGCACGTTATTTTCATCGCTGAGTTCTGTAATTATCGCCTTAAGCTATGCTGCTTATTGCGGTTCTTTCAATTGGATCAATGCTATTCTGTGTATCATCATTGCTATTACTGCTCAGATATCGAGCAATATAGCAAATGATTGGCTGGATTTTAAAAAGGGTAGTGATACTCCTGAGCGCTTAGGCCCTGATCGCCCCATCTCTTTGGGGTGGCTTACGGAGAAGGAAGTTGTACTAGCTTTAGTTGTTTCGCTCCTCATCATGGCTGTGGCAGGTATTTGGCTTGTAATCAATACTACATGGCTACTTCTGTTCGTCGGTTTAGCTGTAGGGCTAGGTATTTTCGCTTACTCGGGAGGCCCTTATCCATTGTCATATCATGGCTTGGGGGATCTTGCTGTATTAGTATTCTTCGGACTTGTGCCCACTATATTTAGTTTTTACGTCATCACAGGTATTACTCCGGATACAACTATATGGCATCTGGCTTTTGCTGTAGGGTTTAGTAGTACCAACATTCTTATTGTAAACAATTATAGGGATTATCATGAGGATTTGAAGTCTGGCAAGAAGACATCTATTGTACGATTTGGTATCGACTTTGCTCCTCGCTTTTATATGACATGTGGTTTACTATCCATCATGCTTCTTTATCCTATATTCTCATCCTGGGGATTTATTTTTGTGATATTTTACCTTCTGTTATTCTTGCATACTTATCGTGAGCTCAATGCGTTTGAGGGAAAGATGCTCAATAAAACTCTCGGACATACAGCTCGTAATGTGTTTTTCCTATCGTTATTGGTGATCATATTACTTATCCTCAAAAAATAATTGTCGTTTGAAGTGGCGTTATCTATCGCACTTCAAACGCTTTTTTATTTGAAGCATAATAAGTATTTTTGTTTATGTTAGAATAAATTGTAAAATAGGCACTGTTTCTTACTCAATTTTCATCTGTGAAATACATTAAACTAGCCTTTTCTGAAATTATTTATAATATTATTAATACTAAATGAAATACTCAATTGCTTTTTCTCTTATGTTGGGAGCGCAGATTTTCTTAGGTCAGTCGCATCAAGCCCAGGGGCAAACTAAAAAGGATTATTGGTTGAACCCTGAGGTCAATCAAGTAAACCGAGAGCCCATGTCGTCCTCTTTTTTTGTTTTCGGTGAGAATGAGAACGCTCAGGACAAGTCTATGTCTGCCAACTTCCTTTCATTGCATGGCCAGTGGACGTTTTTAGGCGTAAAGAATGCTGATAGCCGTCCGCTGAATTTTTATGAAAAGGATTATGATGATAAGAGCTGGGGTAAGATGCCCGTTCCCGGTATTTGGGAGATGAATGGTTTTGGTGTTCCTCTATATTCCAATGCTATATATCCATGGCACAATCAGTTCAAAGACAATCCTCCTCTTGTCCCCTTGCAGAATAATCATGTGGGCTCTTATCGTAAGTGGATCGATGTGCCGGCTGAGTGGTCCGGCAAGGATATCCGTATACATTTTGGATCTGTTACTTCTAATATTTATTTATGGATCAATGGCTCATTTGTGGGATATAGTGAGGATAGTAAACTCGCTACAGAGTTTAATGTTTCTAAATATTTACACCCCGGTAAGAAAAATCTCATAGCTTTCCAGATCTTCAGGTGGTGCGATGGTACTTATTTGGAGTGTCAGGACTTCTGGCGTCTGAGCGGTATTGCGAGAGAGTCATATCTCTTTGCCCGGAACAAGAAGTCATTCAAGAATGTACAAGTCCTTGCTTCTTTGAAAAATGACTACAAGGATGGTGAGCTCAAGGTTAAGATAGAGAGAACTCAAGCTTTCCCCATTACCCTCAAACTCAAAGATCGTGATGGCAATGTCGTTTCTGAAAAACAAATGTCTTCTACAGACAATGAAGCTGTATTAAATATCTCCGGAGCGCACGCATGGTCTGCGGAATCTCCATATCTGTATCAGCTAACTTTATCATCAGGGAAAGAAATGGTGCCACTAAAGGTGGGCTTCAGGAATATTGATTTGAAAGGGGCACAAGTCTTAGTCAATGGCAAACCTGTCCTTTTCAAAGGTGCCAATAGACATGAAATAGATCCTGACGGAGGATATCTTGTAAGTCGTGAGCGTATGAAACAGGACGTTTTGCGTATGAAGCAGCTTAATATTAATGCTGTGCGTACCTGTCACTATCCTAATGATCCATATTGGTATGAGCTTTGTGATCAATACGGGATTTATGTTGTGGCAGAAGCTAATTTAGAGACTCATGGTATGGGCTATGAGAAGACCTCTTTGGCTTCTAGAGCTGATTTTCTCAAAGCACATTTGGAAAGAAATCAACGCAATATTCAAGCCAATTATAATCATCCTTCTATTATTTTCTGGTCTCTTGGTAATGAATCAGGCTACGGATCCAATTTTGAGAAAGCGTATGAAATGTGCAAAAAGCTCGATGCATCCCGTCCGGTGCAGTATGAGATGGCACGTCTGAAGAAAAGCGATATATATTGCCCCATGTACATGCGCCCCAACAAAGCCGAAGAGTATCTCAAGGCCAATCCTACCAAGCCTCTTATCCTTTGTGAGTATGCCCATGCTATGGGAAATTCTGAAGGTGGTTTTGATGAGTATTGGGATCTAATACGCAAGTATCCTGCTTTCCAAGGCGGTTTTATTTGGGATTTTGTAGATCAAAGTGTTCGTTGGCATACCGTGGAAGGGAAAGAGTTCTATGCTTATGGCGGTGATTTTAATAAGTATGATTATTCGGACAATAATTTCCTTAACAATGGGCTCATCAATCCGGATAGAGTTCCCAATCCGCATGCTTATGAGGTGTCCTATTTGCAGCAAAGTATAAGACCACGCATGCTTGATGCCGATAAAAAGACCGTTGAGATTTACAATGAGAACTTTTTTATCGATCTATCTCGTTATCAAATGAAATGGGAGATTTCTATTGATGGCGATGTTTCTCAGTCAGGGGATATGGATCTTCCTGCGATACAGCCACAAACAGCCCAAAGCATTGTATTGCCTTATGATCTTCCCAAGGATGCTGGTCGTGAAGTGACTTTACAGACGTATTTCTTTTTGAAGAATACCGACGGCATATTGCCAGCCGGTACACAAGTTGCTCATGAGCAGTTTGTCCTTTCCAAAGCCGAGGCAAATAAAATGGTTGTTTCGGACAACAAAACATTGGGAGCTATTCAGTTGACCGATAATGATAGGAACTATATTATAATTAATGGTGATAATTTCAGAATTGATATTGATCGCCATAATGGATTTATATCCCGCTATGATGTTGGTGGGGCTTCTATGCTCTATGATGATAGTATGATGAAACCCAACTTCTGGCGAGCTATGACTGATAATGATGCAGGTGCAGGTTTACAGAAAAAGTTTGAAGCATGGAGAACTCCTGAATTTAAGCTCAAAAATATCAAATACAATATGCGTAAGGATGGGGTGTTGGAGATCAATGTGGCATACGACTTACTTCCAATGAATGCTCAATTCTCCATTGATTATTTGATAAATAATGAAGGTAAAATCCTTTACACCCAAACGATGAAACCTCTTTCTACTAAAGATGTCTCACCAATGTTCCGTTTTGGTCTTAGAATTCAAATGCCTCAAAGCTTTGATTATGTCGATTATTATGGTAGAGGTCCTGTGGAAAATTATGTCGATCGTAAGATGTCTCAGATGTTAGGTCATTATACCCAAACCGTAGAGGAGCAGTTTTACTCCTACATCCGCCCACAAGAAACAGGTACAAAGTCTGATTTGAGATATTGGCGCGTGGTCAATAGAGGAGGCAAAGGCCTTGAGTTTAGATCTGGATTCCCATTCTCTGCTTCCTCCCTCAATAGGAGTATGGAGTCGCTTGACGGCTATCCGCAAAAGACTCAAAAGCACAGTGAGCTTGTAGACAAGGCTCCGTTTACTGATGTTATGGTCGATTTTGCTCAGATGGGCTTAGGTTGTTATGATAGTTGGGGTGCATGGCCTCGTGACGAATTTATCCTTCATTACAAGAACTATAGTTTCACCGTCCTTATCTCTCCTATTTCTTTAATGAAATAGACTTTCTATAATCATAGATTCAATTCAATATTAAAGTCAGTCACTCAACCATTGCAAGTAATGGTAGGTGACTGATTTTTCTTTTTATCATAATAAATTGAGACCGTTGCATAGCAGGCCAATTGCTTCGTTACTTGCGAGATTCGCGCTTGGTCATTTACCTGAAGTAAACTCCCTGTGCACTCACTCTTAGCGCCTTGCACTTTACCCTCTCTGCCCGGTCAAAGTGTTTTTTGTCGGCTTTGCCTCCAAAATCCACAAAACTGTTGACTTTTGCAACAGTCTCAAATTATGTATTCTTGCTCCATATTGTGATATTGCATCAAAATGTAGATTCTCTATCATTTTGTCAGTTTAAGGGGGGGGGATTGTGATTGTTGGTTTTGTGATGGTTTGTGAGGGATTAGTGGGTCTTGACAAAGGGTCGTTTTGTGTTGTATCTTTGTTGTTGTGTGGGGGCTGTTTTTTTTGCGAATTGCTTTATGGGAAGGGGATGCGAATTACAAATGGGCTAATGATGAACAATGAACCGATTATGTTTACAAGCAAATTACGACTGATTTTTATATAAGCATGGGAATATATGGCGTATGATTGGGTAATATATTGCAGAGAAATCGGATAAATTCAGACCTATAAGTCTATATACTCATGAATTTCGTGGGTGTATCCTCTCTCTCTCTCTCTCTCTCTCTGATAGTTCAGCATTTATCCCCTTCAGATATTCTGATGTAAGTGCCTTAAGTACATTGCGTGAGCCATGCATGATTATCAGACTGAGCCGTTATATTATACTGTAGTTGGAATTCCATCGCTCATTGGAGTAGGCTCCGATAGTATCTATTATACATTATATTATACTGTAGTTGAATTCGGTTTCATCCCATATCCCTTCTCCATTATCCCTTTCAAAAGGCTTATTTCACTTATCCTCCAACTTCCGCATTTCACATTTCACTTTTTTCTTTCCTGTCTTTTAGCCTTCAAAATTCATCGTATACGGATAGCCGACCTATGCTATACGGACAATTGACTTATCGTACACGGACGGCAGACTTATGTACACGGACGGCGGACTTATCCTATACGGATGGCAGACCTCTCCTCATCGAATTTGATCTATCTGCATTCTTTTGTTTTGTTTTTGCACCCGGTTAAATAAATTGACGATAGAGGTAGGGTATTTTATGATTGTGCAATAAATGCACATTTTACCGCTTCTTGATTTATTAAGGTCTTTCTTCACCCCGAAAAAAGGCGTTGGAAAGATGATTCTTATTTAGACTTTGTATAAATAAGCTTAGTTTTTTAACTAAAAACACTGCGATTTGAGGGAATCCTATAGCCAACGCAAAAACTTTAGTTATGGGAATTCCGGCATTTTACTCTCTGACGGTAGTCTGTGCCGCACTGCCCCAATTCTGTCATTCTGTCAAAATGGAGCTCACATGCACATTCATCATACACCATATATACCCGCCATCTATATATATGTATTGATTGATTTCCCTCCTTAGCCCGTGTCGACATAGGGAAATACGAATCCTTCCACCCTAGTAAACTCCTATAAAAACAGCTAATCCCTTTTAGCCGATTGGTGAGCTATGCCTATTTGTGCTGTCCCAATCTCCTACAAAAACAGCTGAACGAGCTCAACTGGACTCTCCACTCCTCGCCAATTCACCCTCACTCCCCGTCGCTTCGCCCCATTGTCACGCCACTTGCCGGGGATTGTGGCCACCTATTCCCGTTGACTTCGTTGTTTTTGGATATTTCACTGTTTCTCCATAAGTCTGTGGAGTAGTGGTTTGACATATTTTAACAGAATAAACACTCAAGAAAGTTTGGATTGTAATAAAAAAGGGTCTACATTTGCACTCACAATTCGAGCGGGATTGTATGAATCGACTTCTGATGGATGTATGCTTCCGAATAATTCTTTAGGGCTTTGAGCACTATCGGATAGAGAGGGGGGTGTCACTGAAGTAGGCAGGTTTTTAAGGACCTGTTTTTTTGTCCTTGGCTGTACGGGATTTCGTGCGGGAGGTTAGGGTTGCTCTTATATATGTATGAGGCGATCCTGAGGAAAAGGGGAAAGAAGAGAGAGGCGTTTCATGAGTACAATTAAGAAAAGGGATGAAGATGATTTTGATTCCGTAAGGGTGGTTGTTTTAGACTGCTCTACACCGCATCAAAAAAAACTTTCGAAAAAATTTGGAAGTAATAAAACATTTTCTTTACCTTTGCATCCGCAAACAAACGGAAGCGGTTTTCGCCAAGAGACACCGCGGGAAAGAAAGAGAAGTTTGTTTTGAATAAAAAGAGAAAAAAGAGCGATCTTTGAGATATTTCATATTGAAACGAAAAGTGTAGTACAAGTAAAAAAGAAACGTTGGTTTATCAACAAAATATCCAACCGTCAAAAACAATAACTTTATACAGGCTACAACTTAATAAATCGAGAACTGATAAAGCAAGATTCTTTAGAGCGAAAAACAGAAACAAACAAAAACAAATATAACATTGAAGAGTTTGATCCTGGCTCAGGATGAACGCTAGCGACAGGCTTAACACATGCAAGTCGAGGGGCATCGGGGAGTAGCAATACTCTGCCGGCGACCGGCGCACGGGTGCGTAACGCGTATGCAACTTACCTTACAGAGGGGGATAACCCGTTGAAAGACGGACTAACACCGCATATTCTTATATTATCGCATGATAGAGTAAGGAAATATTTATAGCTGTAAGATAGGCATGCGTCCCATTAGCTAGTTGGTAGGGGTAACGGCTCACCAAGGCAACGATGGGTAGGGGAACTGAGAGGTTTATCCCCCACACTGGTACTGAGACACGGACCAGACTCCTACGGGAGGCAGCAGTGAGGAATATTGGTCAATGGGCGAGAGCCTGAACCAGCCAAGTCGCGTGAAGGATGAAGGTCTTATGGATTGTAAACTTCTTTTGCGGGAGAATAACGGGCGCTACGAGTAGTGTTATGAATGTATCCCAGCGAATAAGCATCGGCTAACTCCGTGCCAGCAGCCGCGGTAATACGGAGGATGCGAGCGTTATCCGGATTTATTGGGTTTAAAGGGTGCGTAGGCGGCTTTTTAAGTCAGCGGTGAAAGGTTCGGGCTCAACCCGGACATTGCCGTTGAAACTGGGGAGCTTGAGTATGGATGAGGTAGGCGGAATGCGTGGTGTAGCGGTGAAATGCATAGATATCACGCAGAACTCCGATTGCGAAGGCAGCTTACTAAGGCATTACTGACGCTGAAGCACGAAAGCGTGGGTATCAAACAGGATTAGATACCCTGGTAGTCCACGCAGTAAACGATGATTACTGGGCGTATGCGATACAATGTATGCTCCTGAGCGAAAGCGTTAAGTAATCCACCTGGGGAGTACGCCGGCAACGGTGAAACTCAAAGGAATTGACGGGGGCCCGCACAAGCGGAGGAACATGTGGTTTAATTCGATGATACGCGAGGAACCTTACCCGGGATTGAAATGTAGACGATAGGGGATGAAAGTCCTTTTCCCTTCGGGGCGTCTATGTAGGTGCTGCATGGTTGTCGTCAGCTCGTGCCGTGAGGTGTCGGCTTAAGTGCCATAACGAGCGCAACCCACATTGGTAGTTACTAACAGGTAAAGCTGAGGACTCTACCGAGACTGCCGGCGTAAGCCGTGAGGAAGGTGTGGATGACGTCAAATCAGCACGGCCCTTACATCCGGGGCGACACACGTGTTACAATGGTGGGGACAAAGGGCAGCTACCTGGCGACAGGATGCGAATCTCCAAACCCCATCCCAGTTCGGATCGGAGTCTGCAACTCGACTCCGTGAAGCTGGATTCGCTAGTAATCGCGCATCAGCCATGGCGCGGTGAATACGTTCCCGGGCCTTGTACACACCGCCCGTCAAGCCATGGGAGTCTGGAGTACCTAAAGTCCGTAACCGCAAGGGTCGGCCTAGGGTAATACAGGTGACTGGGGCTAAGTCGTAACAAGGTAGCCGTACCGGAAGGTGCGGCTGGAACACCTCCTTTCTGGAGACTCTTAAAGAAAATAATGCTTAAGGTCACGCTGCTTTGAATAATATTAAAGTAGTAAAGTGCTTGATAAGCTAAAATAGATTGTATGCTGGTAAGCTATAAAGGTATTGCAAAAGAGAGACAAGTGTTGGGTATTACAACTAAAAGGGGATAGGCCGGATGTAACTGATTTACGGTCTACATTTTTCGGGACGATATGATATCATGCGAGAAACCATCTCGAATGAGAAACCGGGGATAATAAATAATAAGGAAGCCGAGCAGAAAGAGAGAAAAGGATCATTGCTTTTAAGTGACAAATAAGCAGTGTTTTCTAATTAATCCAAGCATTCCGTATATATTTAAGGATACACGCCCCAGCAAAGAGATTGAACAGCATAACGCAGTCCTATAGCTCAGTTGGTTAGAGCGCTACACTGATAATGTAGAGGTCGGCAGTTCAACTCTGCCTGGGACTACACCTTAGGGAGCTTTATAGGAATAAAGCATATATACGGGGGATTAGCTCAGCTGGCTAGAGCACCTGCCTTGCACGCAGGGGGTCATCGGTTCGAATCCGATATTCTCCACGTATGTTATCTGATGTTCTCACTGAGATAAGGGGGAAATTAAGATAAAAGCGATCATTGACATAGTTAAAAAGAAGACATTAAAAAAACAACAAAACATAGAGCAAATAAAAAAGCTAAAGTATACTAAATCCGTTTAATTTCGTAAGAGATTATACGGACGGCGCAAAATTAGTTAAGGGCAGACGGTGGATGCCTAGGCTCTCGGAGGCGACGAAGGACGTGATAAGCTGCGAAAAG